>DATHUW010000026.1:0-4168 GCA_035461825.1 Gemmatimonadaceae bacterium | reverse complement strand
CGGATACAGGGACGCGACGTGAAAGCTGAGGACGCCGCGCGACCGCGACGCGATGAGCTTGGAGAGCTCGTAGCCGTGGGTCGGCTGGTGTTCGAGAAGCGCCAGGATCAACAGCTCGGCGCTGCCCTTCTTCATCTCCCGCTGCATCCGCCGAACCCCCATATGTGGCGATGCCACATATTGGTGTCCTATGGCTCGGGCGTCAAGGGCACCGGGAAGCGGGGCCGCCCCGACGGGTCGCTCGGGCGCGTCGCGATCGCCCAGTCGGCCGGCAAACGCGCAAAAACGGACCGCTGGGTCCGCCACACCCCTCGTTGACATAGGCATGACCGGCCATACCTTTGTCACTTATGCCTGGCTCCGACCTCTACACCGGCACCCTCGACCTGCTCATCCTCAAGGCCGTCTCCTGGGGACCGTCGCACGGGTACGCCATCGCCCGCTGGATCCGCGAGACGACCTCCGACGTCCTCGTCGTGCAGGAGGGCGCCCTCTATCCCGCGCTGCACCGCCTCGAGCGCAAAGGCCTGCTCAGCGAGGAGTGGCGGGAGTCCGAGACCGGACGCCAGGCGAAGTACTACACGCTGACACCACGGGGGCGCACGCAGCTGCGCGTCGAGCGCAAGCGCTGGGAGGAGCACTCCCGCGCCGTCGCCCGGGCGCTCGCCTCGGCCTGAGGAGGTCGCATGACGAAGCGGTCCTTCCGCCTGTCCGACAGCAAGCCGGACGCGCAGCGCGACGTCGACGACGAGGTCGCGTTCCATCTCGAGATGCGCACGCGCGAGCTCATCGCGCAGGGAATGACCCCCGACGAGGCCCGACGCGCGGCCGCCGCCACCTTCGGTGACGTGCAGGCGATCCGGTCGGACCTGACGCGGCAGCGCGCGTCGCGGAACGAGGAGCGCGCGCGGCGCGACTGGTGGCACGACGTTCGAATGGACGTGAAGTACGCGCTGCGCTCCCTGCGCGCCAATCCGGCGTTCGCGGCCACCGCCATCGCCACCCTCGCGCTCGGCATCGGCGCGACCCTCGCGGTGTTCACCGTCGTCAACGGCGTGCTCGTCCGTCCCCTCCCCTACCACGATCCGTCGCACCTCGCGATGGTCTGGATCGCCGCGCCTAGCGAGGACGGCGGGACGAGCGAGCTGCCGCTCACCAGCGGGTTCTACAGCGATCTCGCGCGCTCCACCGGGCGCACCGGCCAGATGGCGGCGTTCCGCGGCTGGTCCTACTCGCTGTCCGAGGCCGGCAGCACCGAGCCGGAGCCGGTGGAAGGGGCGCGCGTCTCCCCCGCGCTCTTCGACGTGCTGGGCGTGCGTCCGTTCATCGGGCAGGGGTTCGACGAGAGTGCCGCCGTACCCGGCGGTCCTCGCGTCGCGGTGATCAGTCATGCACTGTGGCAGCGCCGGTTCGGTGCCGACCGTTCCATCGTCGGCCGGCGCGTGACGCTGAGCGGCGAGCCGTTCACGGTGGTGGGCGTGATGCCTCCCGGGTTCTCGTTCCCGCGTGGCGCCGAACTGCCCGCGCCGTTTCGATTCGCGCTCCGCACCGACGTGTGGACGCCGCTCGTGTTCGACTCGACGGCCATCGTGGACTACGGCACGATGAACCTCTCGGCCGTGCACCGGCGCCGGCAGGGGGTGAGCCCGGAGGACGCGGAGCGGGTCATGAGCCGTGTCATGAGCGACTTCCTCGCGGAGAACGCGCCGAACCTCGAGTGGACGTACCGCCTCGTTCCTCTCACGGAACAGGCAGGACGAACCGTCAGGCGAGGCCTGCTGATTCTCATGGGCTCCGTGCTGTTCCTGCTCGTCATCGCCTGCGCGAACGTCACGAGCCTCCTGGTCGCGCGCACCACGAACCGCAGGCGGGAGCTGGCCGTCCGCGCGGCGCTCGGCGCCGGCCGGCCCCGCATTGCACGCCAGCTCGTCACGGAGAACGTGGTGCTCGCCGTCTGCGGAGGCGCGCTGGGGATTGCGCTCTCCTACTGGGGCGCGAAGGTGATGCTGGCGCTCGTGCCCGGTTCGCTGCCGCGCGCCGACGATGTCGGCATCGACGGGCGCGTGCTCGCCGTCGCGGCGCTGGTGGCGCTCGCCGCGGGCGCGGTGTTCGGCATCGCGACCGCGTATTCGGTGCGATGGACGCGGCTCTCGGCCGAGCTGCACAGTGGCGGGGCGCGCTCCACGGGCGACCGACGCCGGCGCTTCGGACGGCAGCTGCTCGTCACGGCGGAGGTCGCGCTCTCCCTGATGCTCCTCATCGGCGCATCCCTGCTCGCGCGCAGCTTCGTGCGCCTCCAACAGGTGCAACCCGGGTTCGATCCTTCCAACGTGCTGACCGTGGAGGCGGGGCTCCCGATCCCGGGCCAGTTCAATCCCGCCCGCGACGGCCCCGGGTGGGCGACGACGCTCAACCAGGCCGCGGCCACACTGAATTCGATTCCCGGCGTGGTTGCCTCAGGAGCCGTGAGCTCGCTGCCGTTAGGCGGCGCGTGGGAAGGCGGCGGGCTGCGCATCACCGGGCGCGAACCGGATCCGCCAGGCCAAGGCCCTCGCGCGCAGTACAACGTCGTCAGCGGCGACTACTTCAGGGCGGCCGGCATCACGGTGGTGGCGGGTCGGGCGTTCGACTCGCGTGACGACGTCAGCGGCGCCGGCTCGATCATCGTGAACCGGGAGTTCGTCCGGAAGTATCTCGCGAACGTCCCGGAGCCGGTGGGTCACACGGTGACGCCGACCTTCACCTTCACGCGCGACAAGCTCCACACGATCGTCGGCATCGTGGACGACGTGAAGCAGGAGTCGCTCGAGGGGGAGCCCGCCACGCAGGTCTACGTGCCGCAGTCGCAGATGCCGTACCCGGGGCTCACCTTCGTCGTCCGCACCGAGGGCGACCCGCTCGGCGCCCTCCCGGCGGTGAAGCGAGAGCTGCGCGCCGTGGATCCCAGGATCACGGTGAGCGGCGTGCGGACGATGCAGGACGTGGTGGACGACTCCCTGTCGCGCCAACGATTCAGCCTGACCCTCATCGCCGTCTTCGCCGTGTCGGCGCTGCTGCTGGCAGTCGTCGGGCTCTACGGCGTGATCGTGCTCATCGTCGGGCAGCGGAGCCGCGAGATCGGGGTACGGCTGGCGCTCGGCGCTCGACCCATCGACGTAGTTCGCATGGTCGTGCTCGAAGGCTCTCGCCTCGGGATCGCGGGGGTCCTGGTGGGGGTGATCGGCGCCTTCGCGCTCACGCGCGTGCTCGACGCGTTGCTCTTCGACGTGAGCGCCACCGACACGCTCACGTTCGCGGCAGCAGCGGTGATCGTGTTGGTGGTTGCCGTGGTCGCGACGCTCGGACCGGCGCGGCGTGCCTCGCGAGTCGATCCGACGGTCACCCTGCGGTCGGCGTAAGCCGCTCCACGGTTGGCGAGCGCCGACACGGAGCACGGTCGTGGATCAGCCAGGTTCAACCGGCACCTTGGATCGCTGGGTGTACTGGCGGGGCTCTATCAACGGTCATCCGCTCGGCCGCATCGCGCTCAGCTCCTCGATGAACCCGCGCTGACCGGCCAGGATGCGCCGCAGCGCCTCCGATCGCTCGAACCACTCCGCGCGATCCACCTCCGCGAACCGCCGCATGCGGCCGCTGCCGCGCGGCCACTCCATCTCGAACTCGTTGCTCGCGAGCCCGGCTGGATCCCAGTCCATCGCCACCGCCCACGCGTGCACCACCTTGCCGCCGGGCTGCTTGAGACTCGTCAGGCGGATGAACTCGCCTGCGGGGTGGTGACCGGTCTCCTCGGCGAATTCGCGAACGGCCGCCGCGAGCGGATCCTCATCGGGATCGATCTCGCCCTTGGCGATCGACCAGGCGCCGGCGTCCTTGCGCGCCCAGAACGGCCCGCCGGGATGCACGAGTAGCACCTCGAGGCGGCCGTCGCGGCTGCGATAGGGCAGGAGTCCGGCGCTGACGCGCGGCATGCGACAACCTACGCCGCCGGTGCGTGCGATGCACCCGACGGGGGTCCACCGGCAGGATCGGGCTGTTCGGATCGCCGACCGTGCACACGGGGAGAGCGGCCTCGGCACTCACGCTGGGCTTGGGGCGAATGGCGGTTGAACTACGAAAGTCATCGTACTATCATGGCGTCATGTCCCCACGCACGCCGCTCCCCACCGAC
>DATHUW010000025.1:0-25268 GCA_035461825.1 Gemmatimonadaceae bacterium | reverse complement strand
TCCACCGTCGGGACGTACTGCCGCCACATGGGGTCGCCGACCTCCTTGATCTGTTCCAGTGCCGCGGGGGTGATCCGCATCTGGAAGTTCTCGAAGGCCGGCGCCAGTGCCTCGACGTCGATCACGTCCCGGCCGAACTTGTCGGCCAACTGCTCGAGCGACGCGATGCTGCCGTCGCGGAGGATCTTCTGCCAATCGCTCATGGTGAGCGCGCTCCCCGCCCCTCGGGCGAGTGGATTCGTTTCGTTAGGATGATCCGGTCATCGTCCGGGGCGTAGAACCCCGCGACGCGCGCCGCCTCGGCGTACCCCCGGCGGGCGTAGAACCGCCGCGCCGGCAGGTAGTCGGATCGGGAGGACGTTTCGACCACCAGCAGCCGGGCCGTCTGTCCTTGGAGCCTTCGTTCAACCTCTTCGATGAGCAACGAAGCGAATCCCGCTCGGCCGCGCGCCGGGTCGACCGCGATCCAGTAGAGATCGTAGGTGCGGTCGGTGCCCGGTGTCGGACCGTAGCAGGCGAATCCCACCAGCTCTCCATCCGGGGTGAAGGAGCCTAGGAAGGAGTAGGGTGGGGGGGAGCTCTGGTGCGACGCGGACCCACGGCCGCCGTCGTGCGCGGCCGCGTCCTCGAGCAACTCTCGTGCGACGCGGATCTCGTCAGGCGAGAAGACCCCCGTCGCGTGCAGAATCGCCTCCAGCCGTCCGGCGCGCTCGGCGCCGAACGGGGCGATGTCGCTCTCGGCCGCGGAGGCCGAGCGGGCGTCAAGCAAAGGCATCGAGTGCGGCGTCGGGCGCCGCCATGCCGGACAAGCGTTCGCTCATCGCCCACCGCACGGCGCTCGGCAGTGGGCGCTCCCGCGCAAGCGCCTCATCGCACACGCGCCGGATGAGCGTCGCGTAATCCATCCCCGCCACCCGCGCCATGCGCGCCAGTCCCGCGTCGGGCGCGATGTCGGGGTTCGCGTTGACCTCGAGGATCCACGGCTGTCCCCCGGCATCGATGCGCAGATCCACGCGGCCGTATCCCGTGCCGCCGACCGCGCGCCACGCATCCGCCGCGACCCGCCGAATGGCCTTCGCGAGCGGACCGTCGAGATCGGCGGGGCAGTGCGGCGTGGTCCCGCGGTCTTCGTCCGAGCCGGTATCCCACTTGGAGCGGTACGAGACGATGTGCCACTTGCCGCGCGGCATGTCGTCGAAGCGAATCTCGGCGATCGGGAGCACGTCACCCGCGACGATCCCCACGTTCACCTCGCGCCCGTCGATGAACCGCTGGACCATCACCTCGTCCCAGCGCTCGTGCATCTCGGCCAGCCGGCGGCGCAGCGCGCGCCCGCTCCGCACGACCGAGCTCTGCTCCACGCCTAGCGACGCGTCCTCCGCCGCCGGCTTGCAGATGGCGGGGAACTCGATGGCAGGAATCGCGCCGCCGCGGCGCGCGACGCCATACATCGGCACCGGGAGCCCGGCCCGATCGAGCACGGTGTTCGTGAGGTGCTTGCGCAGACACAGCGCCGTGGTCCAACTCGAGGCCCCGGTGTAGGGAAGGTCGAGCAGCTCGAGGACGGCGATGACCGGCGACTCCATCGCCGCGATGCCGTCGATGCCCTCGCACATGTTGAAGGCGAGATCGAACTTGCCGCGCCGCACGCGCTCCACCCACCGCGCATCCTCGTGCACCGGGACGCGGGATACCGCATGCCCATCCGCCGCCAGCGCGCGCTCGATCGCCTCGACCGTGTCGAGGATCAGCAGATCCGGCCGCGCGCCGAGCGCGGATGCTCCGTCGAAGAGGAGGGCGATCTTCATGGGATCCCGGGAACGAGGAACAGGAACTAGGAGCGAGGAGCGAGGGGAGGGGGCAAGGTGTCAGGGGCCGGGTGTCAGGGGCCGGAAGTCCGAAGCATCCTTCGGGAGATCGGGATCCGGTCGCCGTTATGCAACCTGAACGCCCTTGTCCCTTGCCCCTGGCCCCTCGCACCCTCCCCTAGTTCCTAGCCCCTAGCCCCTCGACACCCCATCTTTTCGCCGCCGCCGACAGACACGCCTGAATCAGTTCGTCATAGCTCATGCCCGCGGCGCGCGCCGCCTTCGGCATGCACGAATTGTCCCGCGGATCCGGCAGCACGCCGGGGAGCGGGTTCGCCTCCACTACGTTCGGCATCCCATCCGCATCCAGCCGCACGTCGATCCGCGCCCAGTCGCGGCACCCCAGCGCGCGATAGGCATCCAGCGTCACCCGCACGATGCGGCGCTCCAGCGCCGCGTCCGTCCGTGCGGGACAATCGTAGAGCTCGAGCTGATGCTCCGGCCCGTCCCAGAGCCACTTCGCCTCGAAACCGTAAATGGGACGCGCACCGCGGGGCAGCGCGTCGAATCGCAGCGCGATCAGCGGCAGCACGCGCGCGCTCGGCCCGTTCCCGAGCACGGCGCAGGTGAATTCCCTGCCCGGCAGGTACGTCTCGACGAGGACCGGCTGAGCGTATTGCTCCAGCAGCTCGAGCACGCGCGTCTCCAGCGTGTCGAGCGTCTCGCACAGGTTGCGCTCGGTGATCCCCTTGGACGATCCCTCGTGCACCGGCTTGACGAACAGCGGCAGGCGGAGCAACGCGCGTCTGTGCCGCCGGCCGTGGCGCACCGTCTCCACGAGCCGCTCCAACTCCGCCGCGCACTCCACCACGGCGAACGCAGCCGTCGGGATCTCGTGATAGGCGAGCGTCTCCTTGGTCCGCCGCTTGTCGAGACAGAGCGAGAGCGTGAACGGATCACTGCCGGAGTACGGAACGCCGAGGAACTCGCAGATGGCCGGCACGTGGGCCTCCCGATTCCGTCCGCGCAGGCCTTCGGCCATGTTGAAGACGATGTCGGGCGCGGTCCGCCGCAGGCGCTCCGGGAAGTCGGCGTTCGCTTCCAGCCGGACGACGTCGCCAAGCCCCCGCAGCGCGTGCTCCACGGCGGCGATCGTCTCCTCGCTGTCCCACTCGGCGAATTCGTCGCTCTGCGCGAGTAATGCCGAGCGAGTCGGCCGCACCGCGACGGCGGTGGATCGGTCCTGGGACGGGGAAGCGGGAGGCTCTTCGTCGGCGACGCCGCTCTCGTCCTGGAAGACGGCGGCATCGTCAGCGTCAGGCTTCAGGTTGAACGCGAAGCCGATTCTCGCCATCTACTCCCGCCGAGTGCGAAGCGCACTCCGTTGGGGGCGACTCCCGGAGGAGCCGGTCGCGTCGCCAGGCGAGCCCGCGGGTGCGGGAGTGAAACGCCGGTCCGGCACGATTGGCGCGCAAGATAAAATCGAGCCGTCAGGCGCGCAATGATCCGGGCGAGCAGATCGACGAGCGCGAAGACCGGCGACCCACGGCGTTGACGCGTGGTCGACCGGCGCGGTCGTGCTACACCTTGTGGTAGCCCACCCGTCCGGCTTCTCGCCGATCCTCCGCCTCGAAGATCTCGAAGTCGGAGAAGAACGCCGGCGCCTCGCGCTGCATCAGCCGGATCGCGGCAACCGCGAAGCGCCGGATCTCCAGCTCCGCCGACTCGCTCGCTCGAAGCTCCAGCATCGTCCTCCATGCGCGCGCATTGCCCGTCGCCACAATCTTCGTCTCGGTCGCGTTCGGCAGCACGGAGCGCGCGGCTTCCCGCGCCATCTTCCGGCGATGCACCTTGTCCGGCACCCACGCGTAGCGCTCCATGAGCTTCTCGACCATCGCGACGTACGCGCGCTGCGCCTCGTCGATCTGAGCGCGCCACGCGCTCTCGAGCGCCGGCTCGCCGATCACCGCCGGCGGCACGACGTAGTTCGCTTTCGACTCGTCGACGTAGCGCTGGCTCAGTTGCGAGTAGGCCCAGCCGGCACGATGGCGGATGAGCTCGTGCGTGAGGCTCCGGCTCACGCCCTCGATCAGCACGGAGTAGTTCGCGTGCTCGAGAACGCTGCCGTGTCCCTGCCGCTTGATGTTCTCGAGGTACTCGCGCGTCTCGCGCTTGGCTGGATTGCGCTGGCTCATGTAGCACAGCCGTCCGGCGAACTCGGCGAGTCGCTCGCCGTCGCTGCTCTCGCCCATCCATTCGACCGGCAGATGGGCGGGCTCCGTGAAGTGCGGGCGCGAGAGGACGGTGAGAGTCGGCTCGGTGATGTACATCGCGGGATGCGGAATGCGGGACGCGGGATGCGGGGCTCGCGCGGAAGGTATCGCGGGCCGACCGGAAATGCAGCGGGTCGCTAACCGCCGTCGTCCAACAACGCGAGACGGAAGGACGCATAGGCGCGCTCGCGTTCCACGTAGTCGAGCGCGGCACGTGCGGCGGGCGGCAGGGCAGGGAGATCGGGATCGTACTTGATCGCGCCGAGCGCATTCTCGGTCGTCGATTCGCCGCTCGCGACCTTGACGCCCGGATTCAGGATGCCGTGCGGATCGAGCATCTGCTTGACCTCTGCGAAGCACTCGAGTGCTTCGGAGCTCCACACGCGCGGCATGAGCGGCGTGCGGAGCCTGCCGTCGCCGTGTTCGCCGGTAAGCGTTCCGCCCAGGGACGCCACGAGGGCCGTGACTTCATCGAGCACGCTCGCGACGTCGGCGCGCCACCCGCGGCGGCGAACGTCGATCAACGGATTGACGTGAACGTTGGCATCGCCCGCGTGCCCGAATATCACGCCGCGAATGCTCCGGCGCGCAAGCGCGGCGCGCACGCCGCGCACGTACGCGGGAAGCGACTCCGTGGGCACGCAGGCGTCCTCGATGAACTGCATTGACTCGAGGGCGGGATCGATCCGGGCGAGCGTAGGGCTGGCGGCATGGCGGATCGACCACAACGCGTGCTCCGCTTCCGGCGACAGCGCGAGGTCCAGGTACGTGGCACCGGATCGTCGGCAGGCGTCCGCGATCAGGCGAATGATCGCGGCCGCTTCCGGTGCCGTGTCGGCTTCGGCCTCGATGAGTAGCGCCGCTTCGCTCGAGGCATCGATCGCCAGGGGCGACGCGCCCGAAACGATGTCGAGAAACGTGCGGTCGAGCAGCTCGCACGCCGCCGCGCCTAGCGCCCGCGCCTCGGACGCGGCGGCGGTGGCGTCTTCCAGCGAACCGAAGCGGGCGAATGCGCTCGCCGTGGCGCCGGCCACCGGCGTCAGTCGCAGCTCGAGGTCAGTGAAAAGGGCGAGCGTGCCCTCGCTCCCCGCCATGAGATCGACCGCCTCGCCGGACTCCGCCGCGGCCGCGACGGCGTAGCCCGAGCTCTCCTTGCGCACCGCGTGCCAGAGTGCGGCGTGGCCGCGCCAGCGGGGGAGGAGGTCGCGCGTTAGGCGAGCGAGTGCCGATCCGGCCGGCGGCGGCGTCCCGCGCCGCAGCTGGATGGCCGACCCGTCGGCGAACACGCATCCCAGAGCCTCCACCCACGCGCGCGTCGGTCCGAAGCGCAGCGAGCGCGCGCCGGCGGCGTTCGCCGCGACCATTCCCGCCACGGTACAGAACGCGCCGCTCGAGGGATCGACGGGGAAGCGCAAACCGTGCATGCGTGCCGCCGCATCCACCGCGGCGCGGACCGCCCCCGGGCCGCAGCGCACCGTGCGCCGTTCGACGTCGACCGCGCCAACGTGGTCGAGCCGCGAGCAGTCGACGACGACGCCAGGACCGGTCGCCGCGGCGGCCATGCCGCTGCCGGAACCGCGCGGCACGATCGGCACAGCCTCGGCGGCCGCCCAGGCGACGAGCGCCGCGAGGTCCTCGGCATCGGCCGGGACGGCGACCGCGTCAGGCAGCCGGCGCCCGATGCCAGCGCCCTCCGCGTAGACGGCGCGCGCCGCCAGGTCGTCCCGGTAGATCCCGCGCAGCGCGCTCGGCCGGCCGGTCGCGCCCGGCGCCTCGAAGCCGCCGGCCGCGCGCGACACTAACGAGCGGGAGGCGGCGGGTTGCGTTCCGCCTTCACCTGGGCGACGCGGTCCTCCACCGAGGTCAGCATCTCGGCGAGCACCGGAATCGCTGGATGCTGCTCCGGCACCATCCGCTCCGATGCGCGTCCGCCGAAGTCGCCGAGCTGATAGACGGCTTCGCCGTAGAGCGAGATGGCGCCGAAGCTCGGAATGGCGCGGAACCGGAACCGGACGCTGCGTTCGATCCCGATCGCCGTCCCCGCGTCGATGTCACTCCGCACCGCCGCGATGTCCACGAAGTCCGACTCGACCATCCCGTGTTCGCGATCGATCTGCGAGACGGTGATCCCCCGGTCCGTGATCGCCAGCGCCGCCGCATCGAGGACGGTCGCGATCGAGGTGTCGGGAACGGTGCGCTGCAGCGCCCCCGGCACGGGCGCGAAGATGTCGCGCTGCCTGACGCATCCGGCACCCACGAGCGCGACGACCGATGCGAGGAGGGCCAGCCGCGATGCCGGAACTACGAATGCGTGCCTCATGTTGCCCCCTGGTCCCAAACCCCAGTCCGCAGACCCCAATCCCCAATCCCCAATCCCCAAATCCCCTCTTTCTAGATCCCCAACGCGCTCACCCTCGGCGGATCCACCGAATAGTCGTAGAACCCCTTGCCCGACTTCCGGCCGTACATCCCCGCCAGCACCATCCGGCGGAGCAGCGGCGGCGGCGCGTAGCGCTTCTCGCGGTACTCGTCGAACATGATCTCCGCGATCTTGTACGTCGTGTCGAGGCCGACGAAGTCGAGCAGCGCGAACGGCCCCATCGGGTGGCCTGTGCCGAGCTGCATCCCCTTGTCGATGTCCTCGACGGAACCGACGCCGCGCTCGAGCGCCGTGATCGCGTCGAGCATGTAGGGAACGAGCAGCAGGTTCACGACGAACCCCGAGCTGTCCTTCGCCGCGATGGGCTCCTTCCCGAGCCGGCGCGCGAACTCGAATGCCGCGTCGAACACGCCATCGCTCGTGGTGACCGTACGCACCACCTCGACCAGCTTCATCACCGGCACGGGATTGAAGAAATGGAGGCCGACCATCCGGTCGGGGCGCGACGTCGCCGCGGCCATGGCGGCGATCGTCAGGCTCGAGGTGTTCGATGCGAAGATCGTCCCGGGAGGGCAGAGCGCATCGAGCTGACGCCAGAGCGCGTTCTTCACCTCGAGGTCCTCCGTCACCGCCTCGATGACGATGTCGCAGTCGCCCAGGGCTTCCATTTCGGTGGTGAACTGCAGCTGCCGCATCGCGGCGTCCCGGTCGGCCTGGCCCAGCTTGCCCTTCTCCACGGCCCGGCCCAGCTGCTTCTCGATGCCGAGGCGCGCGCGCTCGCAGAGCGCGTCGCTGATCTCCCGCACGCGGGTGTCGAACCCTGCCTGGGCCGCGACCTGCGCGATGCCGCTTCCCATCAATCCACCGCCCAGCACCCCTACGGTTTGGATCTCGGCCATGTGGATTTCGTGTGAAGTTCGCTGACCTTCTCGCGGAGCAGCCGTTCGGCGGCGTCGAGCACGCCCGGAAGGCGGAGCCGGGCCGCGGCATCCTCCTCGCGCTCGAACCGGTCGAGGATCTGCTCCAGTGCGAGCTGGCCACGCTCGACCACCGAGCGGTGCGTTCGCGCGATCCCGAGTCCGCCGAGGACGCCGCCTAACGTTCCGGCGGCGGCGATGGCGCCGGATACGAGAAAGAAGGCCATCGACGGGTCGGGGATCACCGCGGCGCCGAGGACGAACGGCGTCGCGCCTGCCAGTGTCCCGCCGAGCGCCGCCGCGCCGCCCCCGAGCACCCGCGCGCGCCGGGCGGGGCGGAAGTCGGCGTCGAGCCGCACGAGCACGCGCTGATCGTCCACCGGCACCACCGTCGCGCCCACCTCGGTCGCGCGCGCGAGTGCGTACCCGCGGCCCCCGACGTTGAAGCTGCGCCGCACGCTGCTCACGAAATCCCGCCGGGCCTCCCAGGTGCTGCGGTCGGCAAAGCGCCGCTTCACCTGCAGGCACTCCTCGCGCTCCATCCAGAGCAGCAGGTCCGCCATCACGCGCTCGGGGGTACCCTTTACCGTCCGCGACGCGATGGCCACGGCGGGGCCTGCCACGCGCCCCTCGAACCCCTCGTCGCGTGGGAGCGTCAGCCGCCCCCGCTCCTCCGCCAGTGCCTGACGAAGGTTCTGAGTCGAGATGCCGACCTCGCGCCCGATCTCGATCAGCTGCGCCTCCGTCAACCCGTCGCCGACGTCCGCCTGGTGCGCCTGCAGCTCGGCCGCGCGCGCCAGTACGCGCTCGAGCGCCACGCGGTCGAGCATCGGCTCCTGCACCACGGGAGGAGCCGGCCGCGTATCGGGCACGGGCAGGTCGGGGCGGTCCGCGCTCATATGCCGCCGAGCACCACGTCGAGCTGCGCCGAGAGCGCGTCCATGATTGGTCCTGGGAGCGGGAACGTCTGCTCGAAAGCCGGGCGCGCATCCCCCGCCGGCACTTGTCGGCCCGCGGACGCGAGATAGTAGCGCACATACCCGTCAGCCATCTCCGGGAGCGTCCGCTCGATGAGCAGCAGGCCGCCTCGAACGGCGGACATGCTCAGGTACCGGTCGCTCAATCCCTGGCGCTTCTCGGCCGGCGTGGTGTGATCGTCCACGGCCGTCTGCGCGATCCGCAGGATCGCCTCGTGCGCGAACACGTAGAACGCCTGGTCGACCTGCGACAGCGAATCCGGGAATCTGCCCGCGATGATGTTGTCGGCGCGCGTGCTGCCCGTGAGCGTCCGCCCCTCGCCGTTCAGCGGCAGCGACAGCAGGAACGTGCCGGCGGCGCCCCGGGTGTTGTTGAGGTAGCCCTGCAGCTTCGGGCGGACCCGGCGCTCCCATAACGAGTCCACCCGCAACAGCACGGGCTCGAGGTCGCGCTGGCGTGCCAGCCAGTAGTTCCGGTAGAAGCGGTCGTGCTCGTCCCGCACCGCGATGAGGAACTGCCGCAGCCACTCCCGGTCGGCCGCCGTCGGGAAGTACTGGGCGAACGTCGCGATGGCGAACTGCGTTCCGCGGTCCCCGGCGCGCGATGGATCGCCCTCCGCGCGCAGGAACAGTTCGGCCGCGCCCATGAGGTTGTCGTACGAGCTCGCCTGCAGCGCCAGGAACTGCGCGCTGATGATCGCCTCGTTCACGGCCATCCGCTGTCGGAGCTGCTGCGCGTTCAGGTCGAGCTGCGTCTCGACGTTCGCGCGGCGCTTGAGCGCCTCCATCCGCTGCGCGTAGCCGCGCTCGAAGTACGGAATCAGCGTCGTGTCGGCCTGGAGCATGGCGAACGCATGCAGCCAGAGGTCCACGTGCATCCGGGTGGCGACCGGCCACTGCGAGTTGACCCGCTCGATGTTGCCGGCATCCCGCGCCGGATTCGTACCGGAGGCGGCAGGCGCGGACGAGCATGCCGCGGCGGCGACGAACGCGAGCGCCGGCCACCCGCGATGCATCATCGTCAGGCACGCGCGGAGGCGCGGCCGCCTGGTCTCGCCGGTGATTACGGGCCGGCTCATGCGAGGGACTCCAGCACGACGGCGATCCCCTGTCCGCCCCCGATGCACGCGGACCCGAGCCCGTAGCGCTTGCCCGAATCGCGCAGCGCGTGCAGGAGGTGCGCCGTGATCCGCGCGCCGGAGGCGCCGAGTGGATGGCTGAGCGCGATCGCCCCCCCGTGTACGTTGAGCTTGTCGCGCGGGATCTCCAGCGCCTTCTCGACCGCGCAAGTCTGCGCCGCGAACGCTTCGTTCACCTCGATCAGCTCCATGTCCTCCAGCGTCAGGCCGGCCTTCGAGAGCGCGATGCGTGCCGCCGGCACCGGCCCGATCCCCATGATCGTCGGATCCACTCCGGCGACGCCCCACGAGACGAGGCGGCCCAGCGGCTTCAGTCCCCGCTCGGCTGCCCACGCTCCGCTCGAAATGACCAGCGCGGCCGCGCCGTCGCCGATGCCTGACGCGTTGCCCGCCGTGACGAGACCATTCTCTCTGAACACCGGGCGGAGCTTCGCCAGACCCTCCGCCGTGGACTCGGGGCGCATGTGCTCGTCTCTGCGCACCTCGTCCATCTGCCGCGTCTTCGCGTTCTTCACCGGCACCGGAACCACCTCGGCGTCGTAGACGCCAGAGTCCCAGGCCTCCTTGGCGAGTCGCTGCGAGCGCAGCGCCAACTCATCCACCGCGCAGCGGTCGAGCCCGAACTGCTCGCCGAGCTTCTCGGCGGTCTGGCCCATGGGCATCCCGACGTACGAATCGGTGAGACCTTCCCACAGACTGTCCTCGAGCGCGGGGCTCTTGCCCAACGCGAGTCCCCAGCGCGCCCCGCGGACCACGTGGGGCGTCGTCGACATGCTCTCGCCGCCGCCCACGAGGCACACCTCCGCATCGCCCAGCAGGATCTCCTGGGCGCCGTTCACCACGGCCTGGAATCCGGAGCCGCAGAGTCGGTTGACGGTGAGCGCCGGCGTCTCGAGGCGACACCCGCTCTTGAGCGCGACGTGGCGCGCGAAATACACGGTGTCGGACGTGCTCTGGATGACGTTGCCGAAGATGGCGTGCTGCACGGCGTCCGCCGGGACGCTGGCCCGCTCGAGCGCGGCCTTGGCGGCGACGACGGTGAGATCGACGGCCGAGACGTCGCGGAACGCGCCGCCAAACGTGCCGAACGGCGTGCGGACTCCCGACAGGAAGACGATGTCGTGCGAACCGTTGTGCGTGCTCACATCAGAGCCCTGGGTTGCGGTGATACGGCAGTCGGCGCCGCTGGCACCGTCCCCTCAAAGCTATACGCTTCCCGGGTCGACGGGGTTCGCCACCGAGTCTGGAGCGACCTGGACCGGCCGGAAGGCAGCCGTAGCTCCGCGTGGCGCAGCCGGGCGGTGCGCTACCGCGTCAAATCCCGCGACCGCACGTGATGCAGAACTTCCAGGACAGGTCGAGCTCGGTGCTGCAGGCGGGGCAGCGTCGGATCGTCAGGTTCTGCCCGCAGTGTGGGCAGTAGGTCACCGACCGATCGGACGGCAGGCTCCCGCTGCAGTATCCGCACCGATTGCTGGAGGCGCCGGCCGTTCCTCGCGGCTCCGCCGGCGCGCGGCTCGGGGCCGCGGCTGACGCGGCGGCCGGCGCGGAGGCCGCCGGGACCGCGGCCGCGGCCAGGGGCGGTGTGGCAGGCTCGTTATGCCCGACGGGGATGGCGGATTGGCGTGCCTCGGGCGCCGCGCGCGGCGCCGCGCCCGCCGCACCGCCGCTCCGGGCGATCACGTGCTCGGCGCGCCGCACCGCGTCGCTCGGGAGGGCCACTCGCGATGCGGCGTACTCGCGGAAGATCGACGTGTTGGGGTTGTTGCCCGCCAGCTCCTTCTTCATCACCTCCTGCATGTCCGACTGCCCCTGCAGATAGCCACGCTCGCCGGACAGAAGCCTGACGAGTGCCAGCTCGTAGTCCCCGTTCGTCTCGATGCCGAGCTCGCGGCGGAAGTGCCGGTACGGGATCAGGCTCTGGTACAGCTCCGCCACCTCGAAGGGGGTATGCAGGTGGTCGGGATACTGCTCGCCGATGCGGTGCACGAGGAGCAGGTACAGGCGGTCGAGGTCGTCCATGGTCTCGCTGGTGAAGTCCGGGCGCGCCCGTGCGCGCCGTGCGGAAGCTGACGCGCGCACAGGCGCGATGCAAGAACGACGCGCGGGAGCATCCAGCGGCGCGCCGCGGTCGGCGCGAACCGTCGCGGGTGAACGGTGGCGGCGTTCGCATTACGCGGAGACGGTGATCCAGTTCACACTCGCCCTCGACCTCCCCGAAAACGCGGACGGGCCGGCAGAGCCGGCCCGTCGCAAAAGGTCGATTCGAGCGAGCCGACGCTCAGCGCTCGGCTTCGCTCATCTGCTTGTCGACGTCCGTGATGACGTTCGCGCGGTGATCGCCGCCGACGCGCGCGACCACGCGCGCCACGATCGTCTCATCGTGGGTGCGGGCATCCTTGAATCCGACGAAGTAGCCGATGGCGAGGCCGGCAAGGAGGAGCAAGACGTTCTTCATGGCCGTTTGGCGCCTCGGGGCGCGGTGCGGGGGGCGAGACCGACGGGCCGCGCTGCGCGCGCGTTCCGCCTGGACAGGGACGCCCGGGATGCCTCAGGGTAACGGCGGCGCCGGCCGAAAGGTCGAGGGCTCGGGGAAGGGATCCGGCGCGACCGCCATCCGCCCGGCCTCCCGCTCGGTCGCGAGCCACGCGTCGAATGCGCTCGGCACCGCGCCTCGCGACTGCGTCTGCTCGGCGGCCGCGCGGGTCGCGAGGTGGTTGGCATACTCGTTCTGGGGGTGTCCCACGTGCCCGCGGACCCATCGCCAGTCCACCTCGTGCGGCCGCCGGGCCTCGGCGAGCTCCCGCCACAGGGCCTCGTTCCCGAGCGCCCCACCGGAGCGGCGCCAGCCTCGCCGGACCCAGCCGTAGATCCAGTCGGTGTTCCCCTTCACCAGGTACTGCGAGTCGCTCACGAAGACGACGCGGCAGGATCGGCCCTTGGTGGAGAGGAGGCGCAGCGCCTCGATCGCGGAGCGGAGCGCCATCCGGTTATTCGTAGTGGCGGGCTCCGACAGCCAGTAGTCGTGCCTGACGAGCTCGCGGCGGTGCAGGATCTCGATCAGGCCGCCGGCGCCGCCGGGATTGTCGCCCTCGCGGCCGTTGCCGAGGCAGGACTCGTCGGCGTAGACGGCGACGAGGCGGGGCGCGGGACGCGCGACGCGGGAGGCGGTGTTCACCACGCTTTCCGAGCCGCAGACAACAGGGGTCGGCGCACGAAGCGATGACTCCGATCCTGCGTCCCTCGTCCCGCGTCCCTCGTCCCGCTCCTACACCACATCGAACCCATCCACCTCGTCCAGAAAGAACAGCTGCCGGTCGCCGGTCGTCGGGTTGCGGGTCTCGATGATCTCGCGCCCGCCGCGTTGCGTCAGGCGATGCGGGATCACCACGTACTCCGTGCCGCGACGGAAGATCGCCACGCGCCGCCCGTCGGCCACCGCGCGCTCCAGCGCATCGTATTGCTCATGGGTGAACTGTGCCATTTCGGTTACCTCCCGCCGGTCCACGCGCGCAACAGGCGGTCCAGCACCGCCGTCGCGCGCTCGATCTCTGCGACCGGAACCCATTCGGTCGCCGAATGCGCGAGCGAGATGTCTCCGGGGCCATAACAGATGGCGGGAATGCCTGCGTCGTTCAGAAGCGCGGCATCCGTCCACGCGCTGAGTCCCTCCAGGCGCACGGTTTCGCCGGCGCCTTCCATCGCCGCCGCGAGCGCGCGCACCACCGGCGCGTCCTCCGCCACATCGCTGGGTCCCTGCGAGAACTGCAGCGCCACATCGGCGTGCAGTTCGGTGCCGCCGGCGCGCACGCGGTCGCAGGCATCGCGTACTTCCGCGAGCGCGTCGTCGGCCGACTCGCCCGGAAGCGTGCGCCGCTCGATGCGCACGACGCATCGGTCGGGATAGGTCGACCATCCCACGCCGCCCTCGATCGTGGAGGCGTGCAGCGACGCGTGGCCGAGGAGCCGGTGGGTGCGGGATGCGAGCGTGTCGCGCTCGAACCGGTCCAGCTCCGCGAGTACGAGCGCGGCGTGCCGGATGGCGTCGACGCCGATGTCATA
Source organism: Gemmatimonadaceae bacterium (assembly GCA_035461825.1). Lineage (GTDB taxonomy): Bacteria > Gemmatimonadota > Gemmatimonadetes > Gemmatimonadales > Gemmatimonadaceae > JALZIF01. The sequence continues at coordinate 11,712 of DATHUW010000025.1, read as the reverse complement.
ACGAGATCCGTGCGCCGCGCGGCCGTGCACCGTCAGCTCGAGCCAGGCAAAGCCGCGGTGCGCGGGTGCGATTGCCAGGCGCGTGGGCTCGGTCACGATCGCGGCATCGGCGCGGAGTCCGCTCGCCACGATGGCGCGCGTGCCCTCGCTCTCGAATTCCTCATCGGTCACCGCCGTGACGATCGCCGCGCAGCGCAGCGCTCCCGCCGCGGCGGCCCGCGCGGCCGCGGCGCACATTGCCGCGACGCCGCCCTTCATGTCGGCGGAACCGCGTCCGTACAGGCGCCCCTCGCGCTCGTCGGCATCGAAAGGCGCGTGCGTCATCGCCTCGACGCCCACGGTGTCGAGATGGCCATTGAGCATCAGCGTCGCGCCGGCGGACGGTCCGATGCGGGCGATCACGTTCGGCCTCCCCGGCGAGCTCTCGACCAGGTCGACCGCGAATCCCCACTCGCGCAGCGTGCCGGCGAGCGCGCTCGCCACCGCACCTTCGCCGGGCGCGCCGGACACGAGCGCCGGATTCCGCGAGTCGTGACGGACGAGCAGCCGCGTCAGCCCGACCGCGTCCCCCAAGGCGATCGTCGTCATGCGTCCTCGTGCAGGGAAGTCGTGAGTCCGGCGCGGTCCACCATGAACGGCACCAACGCCGCATGCCGCGCCACCGTGGCGCGCACGGGAACGACCCCGTCGTCAGGCGCGATCACCACGACGCAGCCGCCCCCCGAGGCGCCCAGGGCCTTGCCCCCGAGCGCGCCCGCGGCCAGCGCGGCATCCAGCAGCGCGTCGATCTCCGGAGTCGTTATGCGCGGGTGCAGTCGTCGCTGGTGCGCCCAGTGCTCCGCCACCAGCGCGCCCAGCGTGTCGAGCGATTCCGCGTCCAGCGCGTCGATCATCTGCTCCGCCAGCTCGCGCATCCGTCGCAGCGCCGCCACCACGCCGGCATCTCGCGCGGCGTAGGCATCGAGCACCGCCGTGATCGTCTCCCCGGAGATGCGCGTGCGACCCGTGTAGCCCACGATGCACTGGCGCTCGAGTGCCGCGATCAGCTCGTCCGACACCGGGATCCGCCGCACGTGCACGCGGTCCTCGAATCGCAACCCCAGCGCGCCGCCGAACGCCGCGGCATAGTGATCCTGCCGCCCGCCCGCGACCCCGAGCTCCTCCACCTCGACCGCACGGCTCAGTTCGGCCAACTCCGCCCGGTCGGGGTGTTCGCCGCGCCACGCGGCCAGCGCCCCGGCCATCGCGACGCCGGCGGCGGACGATCCACCCAGACCGGCGCCCGATGGGAAGTGGCTGCGCGTCGTCACGCGGACGTCGCCGACCCGCGCCCGTCGCAGCGCCGCCGCCGCGAGCGCCGTCACGCCCTCGCGCGGCAGGTCATCCGCCGTGTCCGCCCACGCCGAACCGCCGTCGTCCTCGACCCGCACTTCGCCCGGACAGGAGGCGATCCGCACCGTCGCGTGTCGCGAGATCGCCAGGTTGCACACGCAGCCGCCCTGCTCCACGTCGTATGGCGGCACATCCGTCCACCCGCCCCCGAAGTCGATCCGCGCGGGGGCCCGAGCGCTCACCTCCCGCACGACGTCAGCTGGAATGGTCGTGCACGATCTTCCACGCGCCTGCGTCATCGCGCAGCACCACGAGCGATGTCGGCCCACGGGCCACGACCGAGTCGCCGCGCGAGAGCACGTAATACGCGAAGAGATGCGCCACTCCCGGCGCCAGCGAGTCTACCGCGATGCCCTCGAACGAGAGCGAATCCCGCTGCGCTCCCTCGGCGAACCGCGGCGCGTACGCCTCACGAATCGCCGAGGGTCCGTGCAGCAGCCCGCGGCTGCCCACGAACGTCGTCCGGGCCGAGTCGGGATGGTAGTCGCTCATGAATGCGTCCAGGTCGCCGCGGTTCCATGCGGCCGCCCCCCCGGCGAGCATCCCCTCCAGCGCCTCGCGGTAGCCCACGGCCGAACCCGCGGCCGAATCGTCCTGCGCCGTGCGCTGCACCTGGCATGCGAGTAGCGCCAGGCAGAGCACGGGGGTTGTCACCCGGTGCATATTGTGGAGGAGCATGCGCGATCCTGTGCGAGAGCGGACGAAAGCTATCGCGCGAGCCGAGGCTCGCCAGTACGCTGAGCGGCCGGAGACGTCGCTCATCGAGACACCGAGAGGATCATGACCGATTTCGCGGAGTACCTGCGCGGCCGAACTCTCATTCTGCTTTCGAATCGCGAGCCGTACGAGCACCGTCGCACCGCGGGCGGTGTCGAAGTCCGCCAGCCGCCCGGCGGGCTCGTCTCCGCGCTCGACCCGACCATGCGCGCCACGCACGGCATCTGGGTGGCCTGGGGCTCGGGTTCAGCGGATCGCGAGACCGCCGACGAGGAAGGGCGGTTGATGGTCCCGCCCGATGGGCCGATGTACGCGCTGCACCGCGTCTTCCTCGAGGAGTCCGACGTCGAGGGCTACTACCTCGGCTTCGCCAACGGGGCGCTCTGGCCGCTCTGCCACATGCTCGTGCAGCACTTCGAGTTCCGCGACGAGCAGTGGGACACCTATCGAGCAGTGAACGAGAAGTTCGCCGCCGCGGTCTCGGCCGAGGTGCAGCGCGCCGAACAGCCCGCGATCGTGTGGATCCAGGACTACCACTTCGGACTCGCGGCCGAGATGATCCGCGCTGTAAGCGCCCCGCTCCTCATCCACCAGTTCTGGCACATCCCGTTTCCGCCGTCCGACATCCTCCGCCTGCTACCGGTGGGCGTGGATGAGGCGCTCCTCCGCGGAATGTTAGGCAACGATCTGATCGCGTTCCAGACGGAGCGCTCCGCGCTGAATTTCGTCGGGTGCGTGGCGGAGTTCGTGCCCGAGGCGGAGATCAACGCCGATGACCTCGTGGTGCATTACGAGGGACGGCAGATCGAGGTCGGCATCTTTCCCATCAGCATCGACGTCGAGAAGTTCGAGCGCATGGCGCAGTCGCCGGAGAGCGTGGCGCGGGTGGAGCGGCTGCGCGGGCGCCACGCCGTGGGCGGCTGCCAGCTGGGGCTCGGCGTCGACCGCGTCGACTACACCAAGGGCATTCCGGAGCGGCTACGAGCGCTCGACCGCCTGTGGAAGCGGCATCCCGCGATGCGGGAGCGCTTCACCTTCCTCCTCGTCGCCACGCCATCGCGCACCGACATCCACGCGTACAAGCAGCTCGAGGAGGACATGCTCGAGGCGGTGGAGATGATCAACGCACGCTACGGCACGGAGAACTGGACGCCGATCGTGTTGGTGCACGAGAACGTCAGCGCCGAGGTGCTCGCCGGCGCCTATCGAGCCGCGGATCTCTGTCTCGTGAGCTCGCTGCAGGATGGCATGAACCTGGTCGCGAAGGAGTTCATCGCCTGCCAGGTGGAGGAACGGGGCGTGCTGGTGCTGAGCCGATTCGCCGGCGCCGCCGAGGAGATCGATGGCGCCATTCTCATCAATCCGTTCAACATCGATGGCTTCGTGGAGGGGATCCGGCGCGCGGTCGAGATGAGCGAGGCCGAGCGACGGGTCCGGATGCACCGTATGCGATCGCAACTGCGCACGAGAACGATCTTCCACTGGCTGGAGGCGCTGCTCTCCCGCACGCGCGACATCGCCGAAGCGCGGCGCGAGGCGCGCGCGGCGTCGTGACCGCCGCGCTGCTCCCGGTCGACGCCGAGCTCCGGCAACGGCTCGGCGGCGTTCCGCTCCTGCTGCTGCTCGACGTGGATGGCACGCTCGCGCCGATCGCGCCGCGGCCCGAGCTCGCGGAGGTCCCCGCCGAGACCAGCGAATGCATCGCGGCCCTGGCCGCCGGGAACGACGTGATCGTCGCCCTCGTTTCCGGACGCGCCGCCGCCGACGCCAGGCGCATGGTTCGGGTCGCGAACACATGGGTCGTCGGCAACCACGGCTACGAGATCGTGAGTCCGGACGGCGAGTCGCTCGTGGATCAGCAGGTGGAGCCGTACCGCTCCGTCGTGGCGCAGGCCGAACGCCGGCTCGCGCCCAAGCTGGTGCAAGTGCCGGGGGTCATCCTCGAAGACAAGCGCTGGACGCTGTCCATTCACTATCGGCTCGCCAATCCGGCGGTCGTTCCGCGCGTCCGCTCGCTGGTCGAAGAGACCGCCGACAGCCTCGGACTGCGCGTCACCGAAGGGAAGATGGTGCTGGAAGTGCGGCCCCCCGCGAGGATCAACAAGGGCACGGCCGTTCTGGTGCTCGCGAAGCGGCTGCACGCCCTCTCCGACGGCGCCTCGCTGGTGTTCATCGGCGACGACCGGACCGATGAGGATGCGTTCCGCGCGCTGCGGCTCCGGAATCAGCGCGCGGTCACGGTGCGCGTGGCGCCTGACGAGACCACCGGCACCGCCGCGGAGTTCGGCGTCGGTGGCACCCGCGACGTGCTCGACTTCCTGGAATGGCTCCGCGCCGAGCGGGGTGCGCCGCGGCGGCGGGTCGCGGGGGGAGAGTGAGCGCGGCGGGGCCGCGCGCCACTAACGTTTCTTTTTGACCGCCGCGGACTTGGCGGCGGCCTTCGGCCGCTCCGGACCGGACGTGCGCGACGCCGAGCCCTTCGCCGCGGCTTTCTTCGCAGCCCCCTTGGACGACGATTTCTTTGCCGCCGGTTTGGGAGCTGGCACCTTATCGGGGGACTTCGCGGCTTTCGCCCCCTTGGCGGCTGGCTTTTCCGCCTTCGCCGCAGCGGGCTTGTCCGGCGCGGTTTTCTTGGATGGACGCGCGGTCGCCTCGGCGGCGGCCTTCTTCGCGGGCGGCGCCTTTTCCGCGGGCCTCGTCACCGGCGCCTCGACCGCCTTCGGTGCCGTACGGGGGCTTGCGTCGACTTTCGGTGGCCCCGAGCGTGTGCCGTGCGCCGCCTCGACTTCGCGGAGGAGCTTGTCGCCCTCCATTTGGGTCATCTGGCCGCGCCGCACCATGTACTGGATGAGGTCGCGAGCGCTCTCCACGGCGAACCCCGTGAGGCCGGCGGCCGCGCCGATCACGTTCTTCATCGCCGCCGCGACCTTGCTGCCAGCCTGCTGGCTGATCTCGTGCGCACGAGCGGTGAGCTCGGCGACGGTTTCCCGCGGGTCCATTCCGCGGTGGCCCGGCCTGCGAGGGGTGGCGGCGGGAGCCGGACTCGCGGTCGGGGCGGCGTGTTCGGCTTCGGCGGCACCCTGATTCTTCTCAACCATGGGCGAGAATGCTCCTCGTGACACGGATCGGAACCGAGCCCTACCATTGAACGACGCCGGCCGCCACGCTACCTTCGCGGCGCGACACCCCGGTTGCGTCGTAAGTATCGAATTTTTCGGGAGGTTACGCAAGCCGGAGGCTACGCGAAACGTGCCCGGATCGCTCGAGAGTGCCGGTCCTCGGAGCGGTCAGCGCTCTCCACTTACGCGGCACAAAGCGGCCACCATGACGCCATGTTAACCGGGATTCGCGTCCTCGACCTCAGTCGGGTGCTCGCCGGGCCGCTCTGCACGATGACGCTGGGCGATCTGGGCGCCGATGTCCTCAAGGTCGAGCGCCCCGGAACGGGAGACGAAACGCGCGGCTGGGGACCCCCGTTCGCCGACGATGGCGCGAGCGCATACTTTCGGTCGATCAACCGGAACAAGAAGAGCGTCGCGGCCGATCTGTCCGACCCCGACGCGGCGCTGATGGTGCGTCGCCTCGCCGGAGAGGCGGACATCGTCGTCGAGAACTTTCGCGCGGGTGCGCTCGCGCGGCGCGGCCTCTCGCCGGGGGAGCTCCTCCAGCGCCACCCGCATCTGATCTGGTGCACCATCACCGGATTCGGGATCGAGAGCGACCGGGCCGGCTACGACGTGATCGCGCAGGCCGAGTCGGGCTGGATGTCGATCACGGGGGAGCCGGATCGCTCGCCCATGAAGGTGGGGGTCGCGCTCGCCGATGTCATCGCCGGGAAGGACGCGACCATCGCGATACTGGCGGCCCTCGTATCCCGGGGCCGCACCGGGCGCGGGCGCCGCATCGTGATCTCGCTCGCGCACAGTGCGGTCGCGTCGCTGGTGAACGTCGCCCAGAACGTGCTGGTCACCGGCGCCGAGGCGCGCCGGTGGGGGAACGCGCATCCGAACCTCGTTCCCTACCAGCTCTTCGAAGCGGCCGACCGTCCGATGATCGTCGCGGTGGGCAGCGATGCGCAGTGGCGCGCCTGCACGCGAGCCCTCGGGCTCGACGAGCTGGGCGAGGTGAGTCACCTGGCGACGAACGCCGGCCGCATCGAACACCGCGACGAGGTGGTGCGAGCGCTGGCGGCACGCCTCGAGACGCGGCCGGCGGACGAGTGGCGCGAGCGGCTGGAGAACGAGGGCGTGCCTAGTGGCCTCGTGTGCTCGGTGCGCGAGGCGCTCGCCGCGGTGGGCGGCGGATCTGCGGTCACGGGGGTCCCGCCGGCGGTGCCCGGGGCCATCCGGATGCCGCCGCCCAGGCTCGACGAGCACGGCGATGCCGTACGCGCCCACGGCTGGATGGCGTTCGCCTGACGAATGCGCTACATCGGCAACAAGACGCGGCTCCTCCCGTTCCTTCGTCAGGCGGTGCGCCGGCTCGGGATCGTGCCCGGCATGGCGCACGATGCCTTCGCGGGGACCGCCTCGGTCGGCCGCGCGCTCAAGGGTGATGGCTGGGTCGTCGCCTCGAGCGATCTCATGACCTATTCGGCCGTGCTGCAGCAGGCGTATGTCGTCGCGCAGCGCGTCCCCTCCTTCGCCGCCTTGCGAGCGGGCGACGCGGATGTGCGCCGGGCGCTGCGGTCGCGTGCGCTTCGAGGGCACGCCGCGCAGCGCGGTGGCACCGTGATGCACGCGGTGGCCGAGTACCTGACGGGGTGGGTCGAGGGCGAGCCGGGGTTCGTCACCGCGCATTTCGCGCCGGCCGGCGGACGCATGTTCTTCACCGACGAGAATGCGCGCCGGATCGACGTGGTGCGGCGGCTGCTCCACGAGTGGCGCGAGCGCGAGCTGCTCGACGACGATGCCCATGCGTTGCTGCTCGCGGCGCTCATCGAAGGGGCCGACCGGGTGGCGAACACCGCCGGAGTGTACGCCGCCTTCATGAAAGGGTGGCAGCCAAACGCCCTCCGCGCGCTGGAGCTGAGTCCGGTGATGCCGATCCGGGGAAGGGCCGGCTCCACCGCGCATCTCGGCGATGCCGCCGCCGTGGCCACTCGGCTCGGACGGGTCGATCTGCTGTACCTCGACCCGCCCTACAACGCCCGGCAGTACTCGGGCTACTATCACGTGCCGGAGGTCATCGCTCGAGGGTGGTTCAACGGGGCCACGCCGGCGCTGCACGGCAAGACGGGCCTCCTGCGCGATCATGCCCAGCGAAGCGCCTGGTGCTCCCCTCGCAACGTGGGACCGGCCCTGCGGGAACTGCTCTCGGCGAGCGACGCGCGGCACGTGTTGGTGAGCTACAACACCGAGGGCCTGCTCCCGGCGCCGGTGCTGCGCGAGATCCTGCGCGACCATTCGGCCGCGGGAGGGGTGCGCGAGTTCCGCCGCGCCTACAAGCGTTATCGCGCGGATCGGGACAGAGAGGGGCGCAGGTACAGCGGAGACCGGGTGACCGAGCTGCTGTACCATATCGAGCGGTGAGCCGGACTACGTCTGTTACGCGCGCGAGGATGAGTCGTCTTGGGCACGTATGGCTACCCTCGTCCAACCGCTCGCGGCCCCTGCGGGGCTGTCCACCAAGCGGAAGAGAAGTTATCCTAGCGGCGTGAAGACCTCGACGGCCCGCGAAGTCGCCAGCCCGGTCGACCCGCTGCAGATGGATCAGGAACTGATCGCCCAGGTGCTTCGGGGCGATCGGAACGCCTTCGGGACCCTGGTCAAGCGCTACAGCGATCCGCTGTATCGACATGCCCTCGGCATGACGGGGAGCCCGGACGTCGCCGAAGACATTCTTCAGGCGTCGTTCATCAAGGCCTACCAGCACCTGGGGGAGGTCCACGGGCGGTTCGACGCCTGGGTCTTCCGCATCGTCGCAAACGGGTGCAAGGACTGGCTGAAGAACATCCGGCGGACGCATCTGAGCTACGAGGAGGATGACCAGCCCTCGTCGTTCGCGACGCCGGATGAGGATCTGGATCGGACCGAGCTGCGGTCCGATCTCGACGGCGCACTGTCCGCGCTGCCCGCCTCACTGCGCGAGGCCTTCGTCATGAAGCACGTCGAAGGGCGCTCCTACGAGGAGATGGCGGATCTGTTGGGAACCACAGTGGGAGCGCTGAAGATGCGCGTGCACAGAGCGCGCGAAGCGCTCCAGAGCCTGCTCGAGGAGAAATACGCCTGATGCTGTATGACGATATGAACGAGCGCCCGGAGGCGACCGGCCCCGCGCCACAGCGCGAGCGTGCCTCCAAGCCCAGTGCCGATCGCGAGGTCGAGCTGCCGATCGCGCGCCGCACCACGCCAGCGTCGGTGCACGCGTGGCTCGATGGGGACCTGCCGGAAGCGGCGGTGCGCCACGGCGACACCGCGCGCGACGTCGAGTTCTGGAACCGGCTGAATCGCGACATCAACGTGCGACGCCAGATGACGACGCCCGCGTACGTCTACGACCGGATCATGGAATCGCTGCCCGAGGCTTCGCCGAGCGCGGCGACGCCGGGGTGGCGCAAGCCGTCGCCGACGATGATCGTGGTGATCGGCGCGGGAATGTTTGCGCTGGGACTCGCGGTAGCCGCGCTGTTTCGGTAACGTGCGCGCCGTGTGCGCGAAGAACTGGGTGCGAACGGCCGGTTCCTCAGAGGATCGGCCGTTCGCTTTTGCGGTACCTTTCGCCCCGGTCGCCGGGGCCTCGAATCCCTTCGGGAGCGACATGCGCGGTCTAGGAAAGCTCACGACGTTCGCCCGGTGCGCCGCGGCGCTGGGGCGCACACCCACCGAGCGCGTCGCCATCTTCTGGCGCCTGACGAAGAACCTGCGCGCGCGTCTCCGCCTGGCGACGCACCATCCGGAGCAGATCTACGCGATCGACACGGCGCTCGGGCGGGCGTACCTGCGCGACAACGTGGGCGACATCACGAACCTGTGGGGCCTCTGGGTCAACGATGTGTACCGGGTGCGCGAGATGCGGGATCCGGAGGACCGCCGCGGCGCCGTGCTCGATGTGGGCGCCAACATCGGACTCTTCGCCGCCTGGGCGGCGAAGCACCTGCCGGGGACGACGATCCACTGCTTCGAGCCGCTTCCCTCCAACATTCCGGTGATCGAGCGCAACTGCCCGGAGGCGCGCATCTGCGCGGCGGGGCTTGGGCGCGCTCCGCAACGCGTGCGGATGCACGTGGACCTCCACGGCAGCATTGCGAGCCGCGCCGATACGCGGTGGGACACCCGCGACTTCGAGTTCGATGTAATTCCGCTGGACGAGTACGTTCGCGGGCAGGGCATCACCGAGGTCGCAATGCTGAAGATGGATGTGGAGGGGATGGAGACGGACGTGCTGGACGGCGCGTTGGAGACGCTGCGGCGGACGCGTCGCGTCGCCGTCGAGACGCACGGACCCGAGCAGCATGAGGGCGTGCTGCAGCGGCTGCGCGGGGCCGGCTTCGCGATCGAGGACGTGGTGCGGGAGGGCGCGACGGGCATGGTCTACGCGCGCCGCACCGCCGTCCCCGCAGCCTGACGACCGCGACCGGTCACGGCATGATGTCGCGCGTCAGGATGAGGAGGGCGACGCCGTCCGCGAAGAAGTCGTGGACGCGTCCCGCGTCGCGAAAGCCGGCCGCGCGCAGCTGACGCGCGAGCGGTGCGAATGCCTCGTCGTCAGGCAGCTCGGCAACGGCGAGGCGGCCGCCGTGGGCCCAGGTGTCCGCCAACGCCTGCTCGATCGCTTCCGCGCACAGGTTCTCGGACCCGCACACCACGTGCAGCCGCCACGTGCCGTGACCGCCCGCCACGTGCTCGACCATCACGAACGCCGCCGGCTTGCCGTCGTGCGAGTGCACGGTGAGCTGCAGCGACTCGTCGCCGGCGAGCGCCGCCTCGAGCTTCTCGCGCAGCAGCTCGCCGCCGAATGGTGCGGCGAGATAGGACTGCGCGAGCGCGCGTAGCGAGTCCGCCTGATTCACTCCGACTTCCCTCACGGGCTGCGACGACGCGCGGCCATGGACCTCAGACGACCCGCAGCTTCCATCGGCCGCGGCGGAACAGCGCCGCGCTCACCACTGCCAGCGTGCTGAACGCGACCGTCATCGCGATGAACACGCCCAGCGGTCCGAGGTCGAACACCAGGGCGAGCAGGATGGCGAGCGGAATCTCCCACAGCCAGAAGACGAAGAAGTTGATGAGCGTCGGCGTCCACGTGTCGCCGGCGCCGTTGAACGACTGCGTGAGCACCATGCCGTAGGCATAGAACAGGAATCCGTACGCCATGGTTCGGAGCCCGGTGATTCCGTGCGCGAGCACCAGCGAATCGGCGGTGAAGAGCCCGACGATCGGACCCGCGGCCACCACGAACACTATCCCCACGAGGCCGAGAAAGCACACGTTGTAGAGCGCCGCCCGCCAGACGGCGCGCTCCGCGCGATCGGGCTTTCGCGCCCCGAGCGACTGGCCGACCATGGTTGCGGCGGCATTGCTCATGCCCCACGAGGGCAGGAGCGCGAACAGGACCACCCGCATGGCGATCGTGTATCCGGCCACTGCCTCGCTGCCGAACGAGGCGATCACGCGGACGAGCGCGATCCAGCTCGCCATTCCGATGAAGACCTGCAGCGTACCGGAAAGCGAGAGCCGGGTGATGCGTGCCATGATCGCGGGTTCGATGCGCAGATGCCGCCGGCCAATGGCGATTCGGCCGTGCGGTCGCGCCAGCCAGGTCAGCGCGATCACCACGCCGGTCCCGCGTCCAAGGGTCGTCGCCACCGCGGCACCGGTGACGCCCAGCGCGGGGAAGGGTCCGACCCCGAAGATCAGCAGCGGGTCGAGCACGATGTTGATACCGTTCGCGATCCATAGCACCCGCATGGCGACGTGCGCGTCGCCGGCGCCGCGGAATATCGCGTTGCCGAGGAAGAGCAGCAGGATGGTGGCATTGCCGCCGATCATCACGCGAGCGTACCCGGTGCCGGTGGCGATCACCTCCGGTGACGCGCCCATGAGCGCCAGGAGCCGCGGCGCGTAGATCGCGCCGGCGATGCCGATCGTCATGGCGATCGCCACGCCGAGCGACAGCGCCTGGACCGCGGCACGCGCCGCGCCGTCGGGATCGCGCTCCCCGATGCGCCGCGCGACCATTGCCGTGGCGCCGATGCCGAGGCCCATGGCGAGTGCGTAGAGGATCGTGAGCAGCGACTCCGTGAGCCCCACGGTGGCCACGGCGCTGGGGCCGAGGCGCCCGACGAAGAACACGTCGACGACGGCGAAGACGCTCTCCATGGCCATCTCCAGCACCATGGGCACGGCGAGCAGCATGATGGCGCGGCCGATCGGGCCCGCCGTGTAATCGACGCGGTGGGTGCCGCGAATGGCGCCGACGAGGTCGGCGCGGAGCGACGGCGCATCAGGCGCCGCCGCGGGATGTTCTGCGATGGATGTCGTTGACATACGGGACGCGCGGGAGTGAGTGCACGAGGAGGCGTCGGCCGGCCTCGTGCCCGCGCGTCCGGTCTACCGGACTCGCGCGCGCGAGGCTAACTCGGCCGGTCGGAACCGGAAGCAG
>DATHUW010000024.1:0-15976 GCA_035461825.1 Gemmatimonadaceae bacterium | reverse complement strand
TTGGTGTCAGGAGAATTGGCGGTCCGCGTCCGACATTGCTGGACTGACTTCCGGTAAGGGGACACCTACCGTCGAGATGACGGTGCTCCGTAGAGGTTGAATGGCGCCGCCGTTGTCCCGTACTCGGCCCGCACCGCGATGACGCCAGTCGATCGAAGGACCCTCCTGAAGGGAATCGCCGCGATTTCGACGGCCGCAGCGAGCTCTGCGCTTGCATCCCGCGATCCACTAGCCGCCACCCCCCCGCAACGGGATCAGGGACTGGCCGAGCCGGAATGGCGCAAGGCCCCCTGCCCGCTGTGCGACCTCGGATGCGGGCTCCTGGTCGCCGTCGACCGCGGGCGCGCAGTGGCGGTGCGCGGCGACCCCGAGTCGCCCATGGGCAGGGGCCTCGCCTGCGCCAAGGGCTACTTCTCGGCCCAAGCCCTGTACGGTCGCGACCGCATCACGCGCGCCGAGCTCCGACGAAACGGCCGCCGCACCGCGGTGCCGATGCGCGAGGCGCTCGACGCCACTGCGCAACGCATTCGCGACACCATCCGCCAGTATGGCAAGGACAGCGTTGCGCTGTTCGGGTCCGCGCGGTGGAGCGTGACCGACGCGTACGTCGCCTCGAAGCTCTTCAACGGGGCGCTCGGCACCAACAACGTCGAGACGAGCGACCGCCTCTTCTCCGCCGCCGCGATGGCGGGATCGGCGAGCACGTTCGGACTGGACGGCGCGGCGGGCTGCGCCGAGGACGTGGACCACGCCGACGTGTTCGTGCTTTGGGACATCAACCTGGCCGAGACCGAGCCGGTGCTGTTCTCGCGCATGCTGGACCGGCGTCGCCGGGATCCGGCGGTACGGATCATCGACCTTGCGACGCGGACGACGCGCACGAGCTACGCCGCGGATCGATCGGTGCTGTTCGCGCCGCACGCGACGCTCGGGGTGGCCAACGCGGTTTGTCACGAGCTCGTCAGGCGGGAATGGGCAGACCGCCGGTTCATCGATCGGCACGTCGCGTTCAAGCGCGGTCCAACCGACGTTGGATATGGCCTCGGCGATGACGCGGCGTTGAGTCCGGACGTGCCGGAGTCCGCCTCGTGGGACGAGTACGTCGAGTTCCTCACCGCGTACACTCCCGAGCGCGTGGAGGAGCGCTCCGGGGTTCCTGCAGAACGGATCCGGTGGCTCGCCTCGCTGTACGGCGACCGGTCGCGCCGCGTGATGTCGCTGTGGGGCGCCAACGCCAGCCAGCACACCCGCGGCACGTGGATGAACAATGCCCTCTACAACATCCACTTGCTGGTCGGCAAGATCGCGTCGCCGGGAAACGGGGCGCTCTGCCTGACGGGGCAGCCCAGCGGCGGCAGCGTCGTTCACGCCGCCGGCGCGCGGACGGACGCACTGCCCCGCGGCACGGTCGCAAGCGAGGCGGACCGTCGTCGTGCGGCAGCGATCTGGGGGGAGCGTCCACTCGATGCGCAGCCGACCCACACCGCGCTGTCGATGTTTCGCGCGCTCGAGCGCGGGGACATCCGGCTCCTGTGGATCATGTCCACCAACCCGCTGGTCAGCCTCCCGAACCTCCGGCGCTATCGTGAGGCGGCTCGGCGAGACGACCGCACGCTGATCGTCTCCGAGTCGTACCCGACGGCGACGACCGATGCGGCGGACATCCTGCTGCCCGCCGCGCTCTGGTTCGAGCGCGAGGGCATCTTCGGGAGCGCCGAGCGCCGGCTCCAGCACTTCGCGCAACTGGTGCCGCCGCCTGGCGAAGCCATGAGCGACTCCTGGCAGATGGTCGAGGTGGCACGGCGGCTCGGCTTCACCGAGCTCTTCCCGTGGGAGCGCGACGATCACGTCGAGGCGATCTGGGAGGAGTACCGGCGCTTCCATGATGATCCCGCGAGCGCGCTTCCTCCCATGGCGACCCTCCGTGCTCGACCCGGCGTCGTGTGGCCCTTCGTGAACGGACGCGAGACGCGGTGGCGGTTCAGCACCGAGCATGATCCCGCAGCGGACCGAGCCCGCGGCACCGTGGATTTCTACGGCCACCCGGACCATCGCGCCTGGATATGGCTTCGACCGGATCAGCCACCCGCCGAAACGCCTAGCGACGCGTACCCGTTCTGGCTGCGGATCGGCGACGTGCTCGAGCATTGGGGCACGGGTTCGATGACCCAGCGCATCCCCACGCTGCATCGCGCCGTTCCGCGCGCGTTCCTGGAGATGCACGCGGAGGATGCGAAGCGCCTGGGCGTGCGTTCCGGCGACACCGTGCGGGTGGCGAGCCGACGCGGCACCCTCGACATCGAGGTGCGTGTCGACTACCGCTCCCAGCCTCCGCGCGGTCAGCTGTTCGTCCCCTGGTTCGATGAGACGCTGCCCGTCAGAGCGCTTCTGCTCGACGCGTCCTGTCCCGTCTCCGGGCAGCCCGACACGGTCGGGTGCGCGGTGCGGATCGAGCGCCTGACGGGCGGGGAGCGGACGTGACCCGGCGTCGCCGCGGTGGCTGGGCGATGGGGATCTTCCTGCTCGTGGCCGCGGGGACCGCCGTGAGTGCCGTGGTCGTCGCCGCGCGCCGCGGCGCGCCGAACGCGGTGGCCGCCGCGCCGGCCGTAATCTCCGCGGTCCCCGTACCCGCCGAGACGCCTATCGCCGCGGAGGCCGACGTCTTCCGCACGACGGCGAGCGTCCTGGCGATCTCTCCATCGACGGACGCCCGGCGCTCCGCACACCCGCGGACGCTGGCGACATTCCGCGCCCTGCGCGCCTATCCAGGGGCGCCGCCCCGCATTCCCCACGGGCTCACGCCGAAGGAATTCCAGACGGGCGACTGCAACGCGTGCCACGCGCGCGGCGGGTACTCGCAGCGCTTTGGGGCCTACGTGCCGATCACGCCGCACGCCGACATGGGTGCGTGCCTGCAGTGCCACGTCGGCGACGCGATGCTCATGGCGATCCCGCTCCCTTCCACGGACCCGAGCGCGCGATGCCGTCAGTGCCACACGCCGGGACAAGAGCGCCGGTTCGAGGCGACCGTGGACTGGCAGCCAATGGCTTGGCCGTCCACCGCGCGAGCGACGCCTGGTGCGCCGCCACCCGCGATTCCGCACACCCTCCAGGATCGGGGCAACTGCGTGGCCTGCCACGCGGCCCCAGCGGGCGTCGAGGAGATCCGGACACGCCATCCCGAGCGGTCCAATTGTCGGCAGTGCCACCTGCAGGCCGACGCCGACGCTGGCACATGGAGGCGCGGGGAAGCGAATCGCGCCGACGCGGTAGGCACGCCATGAGGTCGCGACGGATGTGCGCCATGCTCGCCGGAATCGTCCTCGCCTCCCTCGCGGGCGGGTGTTCGCGGGATGATCGCACGATCGCGGACGATCCGACGGAACGCGAAGTGCCGGCGATCGAGGCGTCGCAGAGCGCTCCGGAGGATGCCGCGCCGGACGCGCAGATTGCTGGCGACGCACCAGACACGATGCATCGTCCCTCACCCGAGCCGGGAGCCCTGACGACGGTGCCCACCGAGGCGGTGGCCGATTGGTTCGGCCCCGGCGGAACTCCGTTCGAGATCGCCCGCCGGACCGCCGATCCCGCGTCGGTCCACGCGCGGCGATTCGGCGCCCGCACCATGCAGATCGCCCTGCGCACCCAGGCGAGCTCGGTCGGACAGTATCCGTGTACGTCCTGTCACCTCGGTCGCCTGACGAGAATGACGGACGACCGCGTGCCCGACGCGCACGCGAACATCACGCCGGTGCACCCCGCTCAGACCGGAGGCGTCTGCTCGACGTGCCACGCGCCTGACAACGTCGAGCTCCTGACGCTCAAGCTCGGCGAGCGCACGACGCTCGACCACGCCTACCGCCTGTGCGCGCAGTGCCACGTCGGACAGGTCGAAGCGTGGGCGGGGGGCGCGCACGGCAAGCGTCTCGACGGCTGGCAGGGCCGGCGCGTCGTCATGGGCTGCGCCGACTGTCACGATCCGCATGCTCCGACCCTCGAGGCCCGCATCCCCTTCCGCGCTCCACGACTGCAGCGCACCAGAGGGCCCGACCGATGACTGACGAGTACGGCGCACCGTCCCGGGAGAACGGGGACGATCGCACGCTGATGGAGAAGCGCGTTGACAGGCGCCGCGCCCTGACGATCCTGATGGGAGGCGTGGCCGCCGGCACCCAGGCGGTGAGCGCCTGCGCTCCGCTCAGCGGGTACTCCGACGAGGAGCGCGAGGTGCGGCTGCTCGCCTGGCAGGAGTACATCAAGGGCAACTATCGCTTCATGACGGAAGACGAACGGGCTGACACGATCGCGCGACTCGAGCGCCTAGCCAAGGTGAAGCGCGGCACGGACGTGCGGATCCGATCGAGCGCCGCGCTGCCCGGGGTCGTCTACGGCTACGCGTTCAACATCTCGAAGTGCAAGGGATTTCGCAGCTGCGTGGAGGCCTGCATCAACGAGAACAACCTCGATCGCCGCGCGGAAACGCAGTACATCCGGATCTTCGAGCTGGAGGACGGCGAGATCGATCTCGATCACGCCGACGCTACGTTCCAGCACGAGGTGCCCGCGGAGGGCCATTTCTATCTCGGCACGCAGTGCTTCCAGTGCGCGGACCCTCCGTGCGTGAAGGTCTGCCCCGTCGGCGCCACATGGCAGGAGCCCGACGGCATCACCGTGGTCGACTACGACTGGTGCATCGGATGTCGCTATTGCATGGCCGCCTGCCCCTACTGGGCGCGCCGGTTCAACTGGAGCGAGCCCGACGTCCCGGCGGCCGAGGTGAACCCTAACCAGCACTACCTCGGCAATCGCGCGCGCAAGGCCGGCGTGGTGGAGAAGTGCACGTTCTGCATCCACCGGACGCGACAGGGCCGCCTCCCGGCGTGCGTGGAGGCGTGCCCCACCGGGGCGCGGGTGTTCGGGAATCTGCTCGACCCCGATTCGGAGATCCGCTGGGTCCTCGCCAACAAGCGCGTGTTCCGGTTGAAGGAGGAGCTCAAGACCGAGCCGCGCTTCTGGTACTTCACCGACTGAGGCGACCGTGCATCTCAGGCCCTTCGTGATGAGCGCGCTGCACTCGGCGACGACCGGCGGACGGCGTTACCATCTGTGGATGGGAAGCCTGACGATCATCATGCTCGTCGGTGCGTACGCGTATTCCGTCCAGCTTCGGGAGGGCCTCGGCGTCACCGGCATGAACGATCACGTGAGCTGGGGTCTCTACATCTCGAACTTCACGTTTCTGGTGGGGCTGGCGGCGGCCGCCATGATGCTGGTGCTGCCGGCGTACATCCTGGACGACGTCGATTTTGGCCGCGCGGTCCTCATGGCCGAAGCGGTGGCGGTCGCCGCGTTGGTGATGTGCCTGTCCTTCGTCGTCGTGGACATCGGGAACCCACTCGCCAGCTGGCACCTCATCCCGTTCGTCGGATTCCTGAACTGGCCGCGGTCGCTGCTGGCCTGGGACGTGGTGGTGTTGAACGGATACCTGGCGCTGAACCTCGCGATTCCGTTCTACATCCTGTACAGTCGGTACACGGGTCGTACGCCGCTCAAGAAGCGGTACCTCCCGTGGATGTACATCGCCGTGATGTGGGCGGTGAGCATCCATCTGGTGACCGCATTTCTGCTCGCCGGGCTGCCGGCCCGCCCCTTCTGGAACACGGCACTGCTCGGTCCGCGGTTCCTGGCATCGGCGTTCACGGCCGGGCCGGCGTTTGTGATTGTACTGCTCTGGTTCATCCGCCGGGAGACGAAGTACCAGATCGCCGATGGCGCGTTCACGAAGCTCGCGCTCGTCACGACCGTGGCGGCGCAGATCAACCTCGTCATGCTCGGCTCCGAATTGTTCTACAAGTTCTACTCGCCCACGCATCACGGGATCAATGCGCGGTACCTCTTTCTCGGGCTCGGGGACCATCGCGCGCTCGTGCCGTGGATCTGGACGGCGATCGCGCTGAACGTCGTAGCGACGGTGACCCTGATGATCCATCCGTTGCGCCGCAATCCGCGCTGGCTGATCACCGCGTGCGCGGTGCTGTTCATCGGGATCTGGATCGAGAAGGGGATCGGGCTGGTCGTCCCCGGCTTCGTGCCCTCGCCGCTCGGCGAGATCGTGGAGTACACGCCGAGCGCCGTGGAGCTCGGCGTCACTGCGGGCATCTGGGCGCTTGGCCTCTTCGTGCTGACCGTCCTCGTGCGCGTTGCGCTGCCTATCGAGCTCGGTGAGGTGCGCAGTCCCTACCTCGGCGACCAGCCCGTGTCCCGGGTAGTGCGGCCGCGCAGCACGGTCCGGCGTACCGAGCCGGCGCGTCCCGTCCGCATCCGCTAGCGTCGAACCCTGCTACACGTTGCACTTTCTTTCGCGAGGAAATGACGATGACCCGACACTCTCCGAACGACACCCGATACTCGATGGCCGCGATCGCCGCGGGGCTCGTGGGCGGGGCGGGGCTCGCCGGGGCGCTCTTCCTGGCGGGGGCGCCGCCCGCGCTGGCAGCCGCCGCGGGGCTGGCGCTCTGGGTCTTCCTCGCCTCCGCCATCAAGTACTCCGACCAGTGGGAACGCGCGGTCGTGATGCGGCTCGGCCGCTACCGCGGGCTTCGGGGGCCGGGCTACTTCGCCATCGTGCCGATCCTCGATCGCATTGCGTACGTCATCGATCAGCGCATCCGCACGACGGCGTTCGGCGCCGAGTCGTGCCTGACGCGCGACACGGTGCCGGTGAACGTCGACGCGATTGCCTTCTGGGTCGTGCGCGACGCCGAACGCGCCGCGCTGGAGGTGCAGGATTACGACGAGGCGGTCATTCTGTCTGCGCAGACCGCACTGCGCGACGCGATTGGAAAGCACGATCTGGCGGAGCTGATCCAGTCGCGCGTGGAGCTCGGACACGGCCTGAAGGTCGCGCTCGAGACCAAGATGCAGAACTGGGGCATCCAGGTGCAGTCGGTGGAGATCCGCGACGTCATCATTCCGGCCGCGCTCGAGGATGCGATGTCTCGCCAGGCGCAGGCGGAGCGGGAGCGGCAGGCCCGAATCATTCTGGGGACCGCGGAGACGGAGATCGCGCACAAGTTCGTGGAGGCCGCCGCCGCCTATCACGACTACCCGGCAGCCATGAATCTGCGCGCGATGAACATGCTGTACGAGAGCATCGTGAAGCGCGGCTCCCTCATGGTGGTGCCGTCGGGGCTGGCCGATTCGCTCAACGTGCCGGCGCTGATGGGAGTGGCGGGCGGGCGGGGACTCGTGCCGGATTCAGCCGCCGGCGAGGCGGGGCCTCAGGCCGAGGGCAAGTGGACGCAGCTGCCCACGCCGGCGCGATAGGCGTCAGGGTCGAGCGCAGGCAACGATGTCGCGGTCACGGCGCGCGGGCCGCGGCGAGGCCTTCGCGCAGATCGGCGTCGTGGTCGGTGTACTCCGGAAGCGCCCTGGCACGCTCGGCCGGCTCCGCGGCGAGGAGTCGCCGGCGAAAGGCCGCCGCCGCCGACCCATCGCCCCGCGCATCGGCAGCGCGAGCCGCCAGCACGAGGCCCAGCAGGTGCGTCGACTGCGCCGCGAGCATCGTATCGGCCTGAGCCGCCGCCCTCGTGGCGTCGCCCGTCGCCAGGGCGATGAGCCCGAGGTCATAACGACGGTGCGCATCCAGCGGCGCCAGCGCCTCGATCGCTCCGATCGCCATCGGCGCGAAGAACGCCACGCTGTCGGCCTTCCCTTCGACCGACGCCAGCATCACCCGATTGAACAGCCGGTCGGCCCGCTCCTCGGGAGACATCGAGGTAATGTCCGGCGCACGCCCCATGCCCCCGCCGAGGGGCGTCCCGGCGACATCCGCCGGCTGCGCGTCGCGCGAGAGCTGCACCACGGAGAGCACCACGACCCCCGCGAGCGCGAGCAGCGGTACGAGCCATCGCTTGGCGGGTGAGGCGGCAGCCGGCGCGGCCGCGGCCGCGCGTGCGGCCGGTCCCGCGGCCGAGCGCCCGTAGAGCGACGCGCCGCAGATGTGGCAGAAGCGCGCGCCCTCGTTGAGCTTCGAGCCGCAATCGCTGCAGAACCGGGGCGCAGCCGCCGGAGATGTGGGTTTCATGACGTGGGGGTGCTCCGAGGAGTTGCGGCCGAGCGAGCGCCCGGCGAGGTCAGCCCTGGTTCGCCTCAGGGGGGGCGGTCCATCGCCTGACGAGCACGACGACCAGCGCGAGCCCTCCGACGACGAGCAGGACCGGGAACACGTACAGCAGCACGTTGAGTCCGGTCATCGACGGCTCGAGCAGGATCCATTCGCCATACTTGGAGACGAAATACGCCTCGATCTCCTGCGGCGACTTGCCCGCGCGCAGCTGCTCGCGGACGACCGCGCGCATGTTCTGCGCGAGCTCGGAGGGCGAGTCCTGGATCGACTCTCCCTGGCACACCGGGCAGCGCAGTCGGGAGGCGAGCGCGCTCGTGCGTGCCTCGAGCGCGGAATCCTCGGCGGCGACCTCGCGCCGGGTGGTCGACTCCCCGCCCTGGGCACCCGCCGGCGCGGCCAGGCCCGCGAGCAGCGCCAGAATCGTCGTCAGGCGGACGAGCATCACGGCGCCGGCGCCCCTTCCACCCGGTACGCCGGTGCCTCGTCGGACCCCGCGCTGTCCACCGCGGCGGCCGGGAGCAGCGAATCGATCTTGGCCCGCAGCACGGCCTCGGTGATCGGCCCGATGTGCTTGTACGCGATGCGGCCCTCGGGATCGATGATGAACGTCTCCGGCACGCCGTAGAGCCCGAAGTCGATCGCCGTCCTCGATCCGTCGTCCGTCACCGACGGATAGCTCTGCCCGCCCATCTGCGCGATCCAGCGGGCGCCCAAGGCGGGACGGTCGTTGTACAGCACGCCGATGAACTGCGTGGGCGCGTCCGCATACCGCCGCGCCGTCACACTGAGCGCCGTATGCTCATCCCGACACGCGAGGCACCACGAGGCCCAGAAGTTCACGACCGTCACCTTCCCGGCGAGGTCCGCGAGCCGGATCGTGTCGCCGATCTCGCGGGCGAGCGGCGCCTCCCCCGGCGCGAACACCGGCAGCGCGAAGCCCGGCGCCGCACGACCCGGGAGCGGCGATGGGATCTCGCCGGGATCGCGCGTGAAGCCGAACGCGAACAGCGCGATCAGCGGCACCGCGAAGGCCACCGCGATGAGCGCACGGCGCCAGTTCACGGCGCCACCCCGGCGACGGCCGGTTCCTCGTCAGGCGCGCGAACCGCCGGTGCCGGCGGCTTCGGGGTCCGGCGCCCGGGGTGGAACATGCCGATCACCGCGCCGATGACCATGACGAGCCCGCCGAACCAGATCCATGGCACCAGCGGCTCGACGATCACCTTCACGGTCGCGTTCGCGCCCGACCGCTCGAAGGCCATCAGGTTCACGTACAGGTCGCCCTTGATGCTGCTGCGCACGTCGGGCGTCGGCACCGGCTCGTCCGACACGTGATAGAAGTTCATCCGTGGCTGGATGTCGCCGATCACCGCGCCTTTCTCGTCGAGCACGTCCAGCGTCGCGCCGATCACCGACCGCTGCGGCTCCTCCCGGCCCCACACGTTCGTCAGGCGCACCGTGTGGCCGGCCACAGTCAGGGTCTCACCGGGAAGCAGCGTCGCCTCGCGCTCCGAGCGGAACTCCGACGACGCCGTAATGCCGAGCGCCACGAAGAGGATGCCGATGTGCGCCACATACCCGCCATAGCGGCGCCGGTTCGCCCGGGTCAGCCTGACCAGCGACGTGGGCCAGCTCTCCCCGTGCGCCTTGCGACGGGCCCGCATCCCGATCCAGTACTCCCGCAGGTTGCCGACGGCCGCGTAGCCCACGAACGCAAACGCGAGCAGCGCATACACGCCGCGCGCGCCGGCCAGGAACCCGATCGCCCCCAGCAGCACCGCGCCGACGGCTGGCGGCACCAGGCGGCGCCTCGCCTCCAGCCACGTGGTGCTCCCCCACGGCAGTGACGGACCCACGCCCATCAGGAAGATCAGCGCGACCATCGCCGGCACCGCCATGCGGTTGAAGAACGGCTCGCCCACGCTGACCTTGACCCCACGAATCGCCTCCGCCACCAGCGGATAGAGCGTCCCGACCAGCACGGTCAGCATCACCGCCGTCAGGAACATGTTGTTGAGCAGGAACACCGTTTCACGCGACGCGGCGCCGCCGAGCGTTCCGTCCGTGCGAATGCGCTCCGAGTTCCCGGCGACCAGCACCAGCGCGACCACCAGCACCACGGCGATGAAGGCCAGGAAGTAGTAGCCGATCGTGCCGGTCGTGAAGGCGTGCACCGAGGACAGGATGCCCGACCGCGTGAGGAACGTCCCGAGAATCGTCAGGACGAACGTCGCGACGCACAGGTTGAGCGTCCACAGCCGGAGCATGTTCCGACGCTCCTGCACCATCACCGAGTGCAGATAGGCGGTCGCGGTGAGCCACGGCAGGAACGACGCGTTCTCCACCGGGTCCCACGCCCAGTAGCCCCCCCAGCCCAGCACCTCGTAGGACCACCACATGCCGGCGATGATCGCCGCCGAAAGAAACGCCCACGACGACAGCATCCAGCGTCGCGACAGGATCGCCCAGTCGTTCGAGGCCGCCTCGTTCGACAGGATCGCGCCGATCGCGAACGCGAACGGCACCGTCATACCCACGTAGCCGAGATACAGCAGCGGCGGGTGCACCGCCATCAGGATGTGGTTCTGCAGCAGCGTGTTCGGCCCTGGCCCGTCCAGCGGCACGGGGAACACCGGCACGAACGGGTTGGCGGGGCCCGCGAGCAGGATCGCGAAGAACGCGGCGACCGCAAGCATCGTCATCGCCGCGTACGGCACCAGATTCCCCGGCCGGTCGCGGTGCCACCACACCACCGCCGCTGCGTAGAGCGCCAGCACCCACGCCCAGAACAGGATCGACCCCTCGAGCGCGCCCCACAGCGAGATCACCGTGAACAGCAGCGGCGTCGATCGGCTCCCGACCGCCGCGACGTACGACACCGAAAAGTCGTGCGTCACGAGCGCGACGATCATCAGCGCCGTGGCGAGGCTCACGAGCAGGAAGTTGCCGTAGACCGCGCCGTAGACCAGCTGCAGCCAGTCGCGCCGGCCGGTCCGAATCGCGATCGGCGTCAGGATCGCGCCGAACGAGACGACGATGACCGAGACGAGCAGCGCGTTGTGCGCGATGGGACCGATCACTTGGCCGACTGCTCGATGAGCGTCTTGTACTTCTCGTGCGCTTCCTCGCCCGGGGCCGGCGCACGGTACTCGTTGGAGTGCTTCACCATCAGATTCGTCGCCTCGAACATGCCGCCGTTACCGTAGCGACCTTCGACGATGACCCCCATGCCGTCGCGGAACATCTGCGGCGGCGCGCCGGTCGAGCGGACGTTCACCTCGCCCGCGCCATCGGTGACCGTGAACCGCAGGTCCAGCGTATTCGCATCCCACTGCACCGAGCCGGGCTTCACCTGCCCGCCGAGCCGCACGGGCACGCCAACGCCCTCATTGCCCTTCGCCAGCAGCTCCTCCGGCGTGAGGAAGAAGACGATGTTCTTCTCCAGTCCGCCGAACAGCAGCCAGGCGAATACGCCGACGATGACGACCGCTCCGCCGATGATCCAGTTCCTTCGCATTACCGCTCCCCGGTAGACTCGTGAAGCATGCGCTCGTGCTCGGCCACGGCCCGCGCACCACGCCGCGCGAGGTGCAGCACATATCCGAGCAGGGCAACCCACGTGACGGCGAACGCCGCCACGATGAACGTCTGATTGGACTCGATCACGCGCGCCCTCCCATTGCCGCCGCCTCGGCCAACCGCTCCGCGCGACGCTCGAGACTCGAGATCCGGTACCGCCGGTGGATCAACCATACCATAACGAACAGGAACGCGATGGCGTTCAGCCGCAGCCCCATCGTGTACGCCGGATCGAGCGTGGCGGGGCTGGACGGCGGCTGGTGCAGCGTGCGCCACCACGTGACCGACATGTACACGATCGGCACGTTGATCGCGCCGATCATGCCCACTGCGGCGCTCCACCGCGCCCGCTGCCCGTGATCCTCCACGAACGCCCGCAGCGCCAGATACCCCACAAATATGAGAAAGAGCACGAGCGTCGAGGTGAGCCGCGCGTCCCACACCCACCAGACCCCCCAGGCCGGCCGCCCCCAGATCATCCCCAGCAACAATGTCAAACCGTTGAACACCGCGCCCACCTCGGCCGCCGAGGCCGCGATCAGGTCGTCGGACTCGCGCCGCCGGAACAGGTAGAGCACGCTGAATACGAGCACGACGAAGAACGCGAGGAACGTCATCCACGCCGCCGGCACGTGGACGTACATGATCTTCTGCAGGTGGCCCATGTCCCGCTCGGCCGGCGACGCGAGGATCGTATACGCCTGCACCCCCGCCAGCACCGCGAGCGCGACCAGCAGCCAGAGGCTCCCGCCCAGGCCGACGGCCGATTCGCGGTCGCTCGCGCTATCCAGGACTGGCGCCGGATAGGACTCAGGCTTCGATGACGTGTTCAAAGGCAATGAAGGTGGCCACGAGGAAGATGAGGTCGTACGCAATGAGCAGCCGGGTCCACGCGCCGGCCTCGCGCATGAGGTCACCGCCCAGAAGCGCCTGGGAGGCGGCGATGGCCGCGAGCAACACCGGCACCAGCATCGGAAACAGCAACAGCGGAAGCAAGACCTCGCGCGCTCGGCTGCGGCTCGCCATGGACGCGTAGAAGGTCCCCATGACCACCACGCCGACGACGCCCAGCATCACCACGCCGGCCAGCGACAACCACTCCGCGGGGATCGAGACGCCGAAGAGCACGATCCCTACCGCCACGAGGATCACGACCATCGCCGAGACGAACAGGAGGTTCGCCAGCAGCTTGCCGGCGAAGATCGTCCACCGCGGACCGGGATAGAGGAGCAGCGCCTCCAGCGCGCCGCCGTCGAGCTCCACCTGGAACGACCGGTTGAACGCAAGCACGCCGGAGAACAGCGCCGCGAGCCACACCGCGCCGACCGCCGCGTTGCGCAGCGCCTGCGTGTCGGGCCCGAGCGCGAGACCCAGGAGGACCAGCATCGTCACGCCCAACGATGCGACGCTGTTGAAGCCGGCCTTCGCGCGGAGCTCCGTCGCGAGGTCCTTCCGCGCGATCGCGCGTACGCGCCGCCAGTCGTCGCGCCACGCCATCAGCGCACGGCCGGGATGGAGAGTGAAGACGCGTCGTGGCGCTCGCCGGACGGTTCGGCGATGCGGCCGTCCACCAACGTCACCGTGCGATCGAGCATCCCGGCGGCCGGCGCGAGCTCGTGGAGCGCGAGGAGCGCCGCGCCGCCATCCCTGACGATCTCCCCGAGTACGTCGTTCATGATGGAGATACCATCCGCATCGAGATTGGCGTATGGCTCGTCGAGGAGCAGCACCGTCGGCCGGCGCATGACGAGCCGCGCGAGCCCGAGCCGGCGCTGCATGCCGGCCGAGAAGCCGCGCACCCGATCGTTCGCCACACGCGTGAGCCCGGCGCGCTCGAGCGCCTCGTCGGCCGCCGACCTCGGCACGCCGAGCATGTCGGCCGCGAACGCGAGGTTCTCGCGCGCCGTGAGGTCGTCGTACAGCCCGGCCGCGTGCGCGAGGTAGCCGACCTGCCTGCGCACCTCGCCGGCCTGCCGAACGACATCGAGTCCGTTTACGGCTGCACCGCCGGCGCTCGGGCCGAGAAGGGTGGCGAGGACCCTGAGCACAGTGCTCTTGCCGCTGCCGTTCGGTCCCAGAAGGCCAACGGCCTCTCCGCCCCGTACGTCGAGCGTCACGCCGCGCAGCACCCACCGAGCGCCGAAGCGCTTTCCGAGCCCCTTCGCGGCGATCGCGCTAGTGGGGCCGTCGAGCATCCGCGGCATGGCTGGGTGAGGGCGTCATCGGGACGAGGAGCGGGGGCCGCGATTCGAACGTGATCGCGTCTGCCGTCGAAGTGCGGCGAGCTCGAGGCGGAATATAACCGTGGGCCGAGGTCCAGGCGTCCGCCTTTACCCTACCCTGCGAGGGGAAATCGGACACCGTTCATCCCGGCCCGTCGATACAGGTCCGCACCGGGGCGCGCCGAAGCGCCTCGGCGCCGGTCCCTCGGGGCCCGGGGCCGGGCGGCACGCGGCGGCCGTGGGCGCTAGTCGGCCCGCAGCGCGACGTTAGGATCGAGCCGCATGGCGCGCCAGGCCGGCGCCAGGCTCGCCAGCACCGCCACGGAGAGCAGCACCGCGATCACGCCACCATACACCACCGGATCGCGGGTCGAGGCGCGGAACATGAGCGACTCCAGCCGCGGCGCGGCCCAGATGGCGATCGCGCCTCCGATCACGACGCCGGCCACGACGAGCCGGACGCCATTCCCGACGATCATGCGCACGACCTGCCCGGCCGACGCGCCCAGCGCCAGCCTGACGCCGAACTCGCGCGTCCTCTGGGCGACGCCGTAGGCGATCATGCTGTAGAGACCGATCGCCGCCAGGACCAGTGCCAGTGCCCCGAAGACCACGAACATCGTCGCCCCGAATCGCCAGGCGCGCAGGTTCGGGTCGACGAACTCGCGCAGCGGCCGCGCCGACACGTAGGCCGCGCCGGGCATCTCCGCCTGCAGGGCGCGCCGCAGCGGCTCGACGAACGTCTCCGGATCCCCGGCCACTCGCGCGAACACCTGCGGATACATCGCTTCGCCGTACTGGGCGGCCGGGATGTAATAGGAGTACTCGCGCTCCTCGAGCAGCGTGCGGATGCGGGCCTCCTCGGCGATGCCGATCACGGTCGTGCACGGCGCGTCGCGCTCGCTGATGCGGATGCACTGCCCGATCGCTTCGCGACCGGGCCAGAGAACCTCGGCCATGCGCTCGCTCACCACGACGACGCGGGGGCCGGTCTCGCCGTCGGTCTGGTCGAACGGTCGGCCGCGGAGGATCCGCGTCCCCATCGTGCGGAAGTAGTCGGGAGTCGCGGCCTGCATGACGAAGTTGCCGAGATTCCGCACGGTGTCGATCCCCTCGACCCACAGCCCGCGCCCCTCGTTGCTCCAGAACGGCACCGAGGCGGCCAGGGCGGCGCTGGTCACGCCCGGCATCCGCTGCACCGTCTCGAGCATCGTCGTCACCAGCACGCTCCGCTGCGCGTCGTCGAGCTGGACGCCGCGCGGGTTGGCGGACACGAACACGACGTTCTCCACGTCGTAGCCGAGCCGGTACTGCTCGACGTTCCGCAGGCTCCGGACGAACAGCCCGGCCCCCACGAGAAGCAGCACCGAGAGCGCGGACTGGAAGACCAGCAGTGCGGTGCCAGTCCTTGAGCGTCGATAGGTTTCGTCGCGCGCCCCGGACCGGATCGAACCCGCGAGGTTGGTGCGCTGCGCGTGGAGCGCCGGCACGAGTCCGGTGAGCAGCGCGGCGAAGAGCGTCGCCGCACCCAGGAACAGCAGCGTGCGGCCGTCGGTCATCACGTCAGCGGGGAAATCGCTGGGCAGGAAAAGCGCGCGCAGCGCCGCCCCTCCCCAGTTGGCGATGAGCAACCCCGCCGCGCCGCCGAGCACGGCGAGAACCAGGCTTTCGACGAGCAGCTGCCGCAGGAGCCTCCCGCGGCTGACGCCGAGCGCCAGCCGCATGGCGATCTCCCGTCGGCGGCTGACCGCACGCGAGAGCAGCAGATTGGCGACGTTGGCGCAGGCGACGAGCAGCACGATGAGCGCGACGCCACTTACCCAGGTCGCCACGCGCGAATCGCGGCCGGCCTGCGGGCCGCGCTCGAGCTGGACCGGCCCCAGGGAGGCATGCGGCCGCACGTCCTCGACAGACCCCCACGCGGGCTCCTCGGCGTACATCTGCCGCCAGCTCTGCTGGAACGCTCGCGTCAGGTCGGCCTCGGCCGCCGCGTGCGTGACCCCCGGCGCGCGCCTGACGATCATCTCCATCCAGCGCCAGGTGGACG
>DATHUW010000023.1:0-1905 GCA_035461825.1 Gemmatimonadaceae bacterium | reverse complement strand
CTGGTCCCGCACGTGACCGAAGTCCGGCTCGAGCCGGCCGAAATTGGCGTTAGGTGCCGTGTCACGCGTCGAGTCGAGCGTGTACCCCAGGTGCACGCGGGCTTGGCCGGCGTCCGCCTCGATCCAGAGGAGTCCACCTATCAGCCTGTACCGCGCCGGCCGTCCATTCACCTCGACCACGCGCAGCTCGGCCGAGCGATTGAGCGACAGCCACAGCGCGCCACCCTCGCCTATGACGACGGCCATCGTGTCGCTGACCTCGAGCCGCTCCCCCGGCTGCAAGATCACGCCGGCGGCGTGCGCGCGGATCCGATTCCCCATCGCCGCCGGCAGCCGCCGCGTCAGGCGCCAACCGCTGGAGTCGCGCTCCGCTTCGTAGAGTCCGGTGAACATCCGGCCGAGCGACGTCTCGTAGCCCGAACTTCCGGTGACGGGGTGTCCGCTGAGGTAGAGCACGGCACGATCACCGTCGGTGCTGACGACGCCGCCACCTGCGGCGACGCGCGGCCAGTGCACCTCGGCCGCCCACCGGACGAGTTGCCGCCCGTCGGGAAAGGGATAGAGGCTGTCGAACCGCTCGGGTGCGGCGCTCGCGAACTCGTCGAGCGTACGCTGAACGAACGCGGGAAGCCCCTCCCTACGGCCGGCAGGCACCTCCTGCGACGGCAGCCCTGGCACGGCGACGACGACGACGAGCGCCGGCAGCAGCCGGCGCAGGCGTGAGAATGACATGTCTGATGACGGATCTATGCGTGCAGAGCCTTCGCGGCTCGTTGAAGTTCCGCGAGTCCGTACGCAAGGCGATCCGGGCACGTTTCAGAGTACGCGCCGGCAGGGTCCCGCTCGCACTTCTACGCCTCGGCGGCGTGGGGAGGATGTGGAACCGAGAGGACCGAGCGACGGCTCGGCCCCCCGCTTCGACCCTCACTCCGTCGTGACGCCCTCGAAGTGCTCCAGCGACGCCTCGGCCACCATCTTCGTCCGATGTACCGTGCCGTCCGCGTGCTCCGGCGGCGCGTACAAGGTATAGAGCTTGAGCGCCTTGTGCTCGGTGTTCTTGATGTTGTGCCGGGCGCCCGCGGGAACGATGATCGCCATGTCGCTCTCGATCTTCGTCACGCGGCCGTCGATCCACACTTCGCCCTTCCCCTCCTCGATCCGGAAGAACTGATCGCGATCGTCGTGCGTCTCCTCGCCGATGTCATCGCCCGGCTCGATGCTCATCAATACGAGCTGCATGTTGTGGCCGGTGTACAGCACGCGCCGAAAGTCGTCATTCTCCTCGGTGCGGTCTTCGATGTCGTCGATGTACCCTTTCATGGTGCACTCCTCGATGGCGGAACGATCGACACGTGTTCGATCAACGCCCATCATGCGGCGCGAGGGCCGCGGCGGCCATACGGGAATCCCATACGGTTTGTGGGTGGCGCTCCCATGTCAACGCCAAGACCTGCCCGCCGGCGACGTGCCGCGCCAGCGCCAGCAGTCCTCGCGCTGCCACGTCAGCAGGCCGCGGAATCGCTGCGATCCGGTCACTGGCGCATCGCCCGGAGCGGAGGTAGTGGAGCCGGTGGCGCGGCACGGGGGTCGAACGACGACGGGGCCGCGCGCAGCGCCACCGAATTGCCATGCCTTACGCGGCGACCTTCGCCATCCGCCGACACTCCTCGGCGCACTTCCGGCAGGCTTCCGCGCACAGCCGGCAGTGATCGTGATGCTCGGCATGGCGCTCGCATTCCGCGGCGCATCGATCGCACGCCTCGGCGCACATGTCGCAGATCTCGCGCGCGAGCGGCCCGCCGCGCGCCATCATCCGCGCAGCCGCTGCGCACGCGTCGGCGCAGTCGCGATCGAGGCGAATGCAATCCGCGAGGCGCTGCACGTCGTCCTCGTTCAGACAGGCAT
>DATHUW010000022.1:0-62398 GCA_035461825.1 Gemmatimonadaceae bacterium | reverse complement strand
ACCGCAGCCCCGCGTCCCGCGTCCCGCGTCCCGCGTCCCGCGCAGCCTATTCCCGATTCCCGATTCCCGATTCCCGACCCGCCCCCGCCCTCCGCCTCGGACTCCGCCTCATCCGCGGCCTCGGCCCCGCCGCGCGCGAGATCCTCCAGCAGGCGCTCGAGCGCGGCGGCCCGTTTCGCTCCATCCCCGACCTCGTCGCCCGCGCGGGACTCGACCAGCGCTCGCTCCATGCCCTCGCCGAGGCGGGGGCGCTGGATGCGTTCGTGCCTGACGAGCCGGAGCCGCGGCGGCGGCGCACCGCGCTCTGGCGGATGCTCGAGGCCACGCGCGGCGATGCCGGGCCGCTCGCGCCCGCGCGGACGGATCTCACCGTGCCGCCCCATCTGCCGGCGATGCGGCCGATCGAACTCACCGCCGCCGACTACCGCCTGACGGGCGTTTCCCTCGGCGGCCATCCGATGTCGCACCTTCGCGACACGCTCGCCCCGAACGGGATCCGCACCGCGCGCGAGGTACAGGCCCTCCCCGACGGCACCCGCAACGTCGCCGTCGCCGGCCTCGTCATCTGCCGGCAGCGGCCCGGCACCGCGAAAGGCTTCGTCTTTCTCACCCTCGAGGACGAAACCGGGCTGGTCAACGTCGTCGTCACGCCGAAACGGTTCGAACGTCAGGCGCTCATGATCTCCACCGCGCGCCTGATGCTCGTGCGCGGGACGCTGCAGGTGGAACAGACGGTGGTGAATCTGAAGGGGGAGCAGTTCCGCGAGCTGCAGGTGGACGCCGGCCAGGAGGGCACGCGCAGCCGCGACTTTCACTGAGCGCGCGCCGAGCGACTCAACGAAGCGCTCCCTCGCCGTGCACGATCCGCCCGCCGACGATCGTCATGACCACCGTCACGTCCTTCAGCCGCTCCGGCGCAACCTGCCGCGGGTCCGCGTCGAGCACCACGAGGTCGGCGAGCAGTCCGGGGGCGAGCCGTCCCTTCTCCTCCTCCTCGCCCGCCACCCACGCGTTGTTCACCGTGTACGCGCGCAGCGCCGTCTCGACATCGATCCGCTCCTCGGGATACCAGCCGCCCGGCGGATCCCCCTCGATGGTCTGCCGCGTCACGGCCGCATACATCCCGTGCAGCGGGTTCGCGGTGTACCACGACGCGTTCGTGCCTGGCCAGTCGCTGCCGAAGCTGAGGCGCACGCCGGCCTCCTGCAGCGTGCGGAACGCGTAGGCCCATCGCGCGCGCTTGCCGATGCGTTCCTCCATCCATCGCATGTCGTCGATGGCGTGATAGGGCTGTACCTCCGCCGCGATGCCGAGGCGCGCCATGCGGTCGGCGACCTCCGCGCTGCGGATCACCTGCGTATGGATGACGCGATAGCGCCGGTCTCGCGGCGGGTTCGTCCGCATCACGTGCTCGTACATCGTGAGCAGCGTGTCGATGGCCTCGTCGCCGATGGCGTGCACCTGCACCCACATCCCGGCGCTGTCCGCGCCGAGCAGGTTGCGGAGCATGTTGCCGGCAGGCTCCATACCGGACCCGGGTCCGCTCGTCGCGCCGGTATTCGTCGAGTCGCGCCAGCTGCCGCGCACACCGCTCGTCATGTACGGCTCGTAGAACCGCGCGCTCGAGTTCCCCATGATCCCGTCGACGAAGCCCTTCAGTCCGCCGATCTTGAGCATCGGGTGCCCGAAGCCGTGCCGGATGCCGAGCGCGCGCAGCTCATCCCATTTGTCGAGCGTGGGGCGGGCGTAGACCCGGGTGGTGAGCTCGCCGCCAGCGAGCAGCTCCTGGTAGACCGCGAGCTGCTCCGCCGGCGTGATGTCGTGGATGGTCGTCACCCCGAGCGAGCGCAGCTGCGCGAGCGCCACTCGCGCCTCGGCGAGGCGCTGCTCCATCGTCCGCGCCGGCATGGCGCGCCGCACCCGCGCCGCCGCGGCGCTCGTCAGGCGGCCGGTCGGCGTGCCGCCGTCGCACTCGACGCCCTCCCACGAGCACATCGCGCCCGCCGCCCGCAGAGCGGCCCCGTTCGCAAGGTGCTGCGACCGGTCCCACTTGCTGAGCAGCGCCGGCGTCTCCGGCGTGACGGAGTCGATCATCGCGCGGTGCGGGCGGAATACGGACGAGTCGGCGGCGCGGCCCCCGGTGGAGTTCCGCGCCCACGCCTCGTACGCGCCCCAGTCGCCGCCGGTCATCCACGCCCCGCCAGGGAGGCGGTCCCGTGCCTCGCGCACGCGCCTCACGAGCGTCGGCTCGTCGGCCACGTCGAGAAGATTCACGCCGAGGAGCAGCGCCCCCGCCTGCCCGAAGTGCGTGTGGTTGTCGATGAAGCCGGGGCTCATGAACCGACCGCCCGCATCGAGCACGCGCGTGAACCGGGCCCGGTGCGCCGCGACGTCGGCCGCGGAACCGACCACGAGGATCCGGTCGCCGCGGATCGCGAGGGCCTGCGCCGCCGGCCGGAGCGAATCGCCCGTCCAGATCGTGGCGTTCGTGATGATCAGATCCGCTTCCTGACCAGCGAGCGGAGCGGCGAGCGCGAGCGCAACGGCGCAGACGACTGACGGTGTACGCATGACCGGTTCGGTGGAGGTCTCCCGAACCTGTGCGCTGGAGGGGTGACGGTCAACCGGCGCCGATCCGGCGCCGCTTCACTTCCAGCGCTCGAGGAGCGCCTTCAGCCGTTCCCGGTAACTGCGGCCGGTCGTCAGGCGCGTCCCGTCGTGCATGATCAGCACGTAGTCGCCCTGGAACCACGGCTGCATCTCGCGGATCCGGTCGACGTTCACGATCGTCGAGCGGTGGATGCGGAGGAACCGGTCCGCCGGCAGCCGCTGCTCCAGACGCGTGAGGGTGTCACGATGCTCCAGCGTCTGCTTGCCGACGTGCAGCCGGACGTAGTCATCCGCGGCCTCGATCCAGTCGATCTGCTCGATGCGTAGGAAGAGAATGCGGCCATCCAGTCGCAGCGCCAGCCGGTCGAGCGGCGCCGAGCGCGGCTGCAGGGATTCGAGCAGCTGCGCGAGGGGCTCGCGCATTCCGCCGCCACGCATTCCGCGAATGAGCTCCTTTGCCCGCCCCACCGCGCCGCGGAAGCGCTCGCGGTTCACCGGCTTCATGAGGTAGTCGAGAGCCTGCGCCTCGAACGCCCGAAGCGCGTGCTCGTCGTACGCGGTCACGAACAGGACGAAGGGCATCGCGTCCGGTCCGATCTCGCGGATCACCTCGAAGCCGTCGAGCTCGGGAATCTGGATGTCGAGCAGCACGAGATCGGGATCCTCCCGCCGGATCGCTTCGACGGCCTCCGCTCCGCTCCCGCACTCGCCGACGACCTCGATCTCCTCGTCAGGTTCGAGCAGCGATCGCAGGTGCGTGCGCGCGAGCGGTTCGTCGTCGACGATGAGCGTCCGGATCGCCGTCGTCATCGCGCCCCTCCGTCCGGACGGTCCTGCCGCCAGGGGATCTCGATCGACACGCTGGTACCGCCTTCGTCGCCGTCGCGCAGCTCGAACCGGTGCGACTCGCCGTACATCCGGGCGAGGCGCTCCTGCGTGTTGGAGAGGCCGATCCCATGGCCGGCCCGTGCGTTCGCGGCCCGCAGGCCCACGCCGTCATCGCGCACAGTGAGGCGCAGCAAGCCGTTCTCCCGCTCGGCGCAGATCTCCACTCGCCCACCGCACGCCCGCGGCTCGATCCCGTGGCGAATCGCGTTCTCCACGAGCGGCTGCAGGATGAGGCTCGGGACGAGCGCCTGACGAGTGTCTGGCGCGATGCGAAAATCGACCGTGAGCCGGTGCTGGAAGCGGATCTGCTGGATCTGCACGTAGTGGTGGAGGAACTCGAGCTCGCGGGCCAGCGCGACCTCGTGCGAGCCGGCATGCCGCAGCGAGAACCGCAGCGTCTCGCTCAGGCCGGAGAGGATGCGTTCGGCCGCATCGGGATCGGTGTGCAGCAGCGCCGTCACGGTGTTCAGGGCGTTGAAGAGGAAGTGCGGGTGCAGCTGCAGCTTGAGCGTCTGCAGCTGTGCCTGCGCGAGCCGGACCTCGAGCTCGCGCCGGTCGACCGCAGTACGGTGATGATGCAGGACGAGGCGCTCGTGCCACTGGGTCGCGTACGTCGACACCGCGCCAGCCACCGCGAGCAGCAGCAGCTTGGCGCCTTCATCGAGCAGCGCGATGCCGGCGGTCGCGCTTGCGATGAGCGGATTCTCCACCAGCGGGAGGCGCCCCGTGGCGGCAAACATGGCGACGAGTCCCCCATACTGACCGACCGCGAGCGCGGCGACCCACGCCGCCTTGCGCGCCGATGACGTGATCGGCCGCGCCGCGAGGATGACGAAGTAGAGCAGGAAGATCGGGGTCTTGAGCGCGAGCGCCGGGGACTGCGCCAGTCCGTACCCGCCGATGATGGCCGTCACCGCCGTAATGTCGACGACGGGGTTGGCGATCGTGAGCCACTCGGGGTGCCGGCCCCGACGATGGAACAGCAGCCATTGGGCGCCGGTCCACACGAGCGCCGGCACCAGCACGATCACGTTGGCGAGGTTGAGCGCGCTCGTCAGGCTCGGCCTGTAGACCAGGGCAGCGATGGCGAGCACGCCGAGAACGACCGCGCGAAGCTGGTTGAGGCGCTGCTCCGCGCCGGCGCGCTGTTCCGCCAGA
The DNA here is from genome assembly GCA_035461825.1 of Gemmatimonadaceae bacterium. GTDB lineage: Bacteria > Gemmatimonadota > Gemmatimonadetes > Gemmatimonadales > Gemmatimonadaceae > JALZIF01. Next base: position 57,742 of record DATHUW010000022.1, on the reverse strand, counting down.
AGCAGCTGGACGGGAACCTCCGAGCGCCCCTCCTCCTCGCGCATGGTCATGCTCGGCACTCACGGATCGAGCCGGAGCCGCAGTTCCACGGAGACCGCATCATCCACGAGATACGCGCGGGGGTCCCAGCGCGCTACCCCGTGCGGCGGGGGGCCGACGCCGTACGGGGAGCGCAGCAGGGTGAGGCGTCCCATCAGTTCGGTCGCCGCGGCGCCCTGCGGGGGCGCAGAGCACTCGACGTCCACCGGCGCCTCGCGCCCACGGACGGTTACCACGGCGCGGATCCGCAGACCGCCATCCGAATGCTCGAACCCCGTCGAGCGCAAGCCGATGTGCGGATGGCGGCGCGCGTCGAACCACGCCGCACTTCGGAGGTGTGCGTCGCGCAGCCGGTTGCCCGTCCGGATGGACGCGACGTCGACGCGCGCGACCAGCGACCCGGCCGATGGCTGCCGCTCCTCGTACACCAGCTCGCCCTCGAGCCGCTCGAACGAGCCGCGAATGCGCATTGCACGAAGGAAACGCGCGACGAACCGGACGCTGGCGTTGACGGCGGTCAGCCGGAGCGGCCCGACCCTCGGCGGACCCGCCCACGTCGTCCCTGAGGCGGACAGCGCACTCGACGACGTCGTCACGGGTCCTCAGTGGACGACGACCGTGCCGGACATGCCGGGGTGCACCGTGCAGTTGTAATCGAAGGTCCCCGCCGTGTTGAACGTGCGCGGCACCTGCGCGTTGACCGTCGTCGCGATGCTCTGCGGCGCACCGGTCTGCGCCCCGAACGTGACGTTATGTGTCAGCTGCCCGAATACCCACGTCACGGTTCCGCCTGTGGCGATGTCGACCGTCTGCGGCGTGAAGGTGTTCGTGGTGTTGCCCGCGGTCACCTGCGCGGTCGACGGGAACATCTGCGTCCCGACGGTGACGTTGGTCGTGGCGTTGCGCGTCACGCCGCCCACCGTAGCGGACCCGGAGATCTGAACGGTCCCGGCGGCGTGACCGGAGACGAGTCCGCTGCCGTTCACCGTGGCCTTGGTGTCATCGTTCGAGGCGTAGTTCACGGTACCCACCGAGGCGAGCGCGCTGCCCAGCGGGTCACGTCCCGTGGCGACGAGCTGAAGCGTGCCGCCCACGTTCACCGTCCCGGGGTTCGGCGAGAGGTTGAGCGAGGCGAAGTCCTGCGCCACGGTCACATTGTGGGTCGCGTTCACCGTTCCCGCGGTCGCGGTGACGGTGGTAGCGCCGTTGCCGATCGCCGTGAGCGTGGTCGTGAGGCCGGTGGAGCTGCTCAGCGACACCACGCCGCCCGGCGACGCGGTCCAATTCACGCTGGCGTTGTTGATGACGTCCTGGTTGGCATCGCGCACCGTGGCCGTGAGCGTGCGCGTCGTGGTCAGCGCGTTGATGGTACCGCTGGACGATGCGTTGAGGGCGATCGATGCTGGCGTCGGCGCGGGGCCCGGGCCGCCGTTGCTGCCTCCGCAACCGGTGACCACCGCGAGCGCGAGGCCGATGACAAGGAGCCGCATGCCTTCCTCCGGCAATGGTGAAGGTCCAAACGAGAAGAGGCGTCCCCTCAGGGGGACGCCTCACGCCAGGGTAGTCCACGGCGCCACGCCTGCCCACGCTCCGGTGGCGAACGACCGTCCGCATCGGGCGAACCGCAGACCCGGTGCGGTGAGCGCAGGCGTCGCGCTATCGCGCGACTCCCTGCAGCACTCGGTAGATGTACTCGGCACCCCAGCCGAGGGCGCGCACCGGCACGCGTTCGTTGTCGCCGTGCATTCGCAGCTCGTCCTCCATCACGAGCGGAAAGGGCAGGATTCCGTACGTTGGAATGCCGCGCGCGCGCAGCACCGCGCCGTCCGTCGCGCCGGTGGACATGAACGGGATCACGACGGCCGATGGCACCATCGCTCGTGCCGCGCGCTCCATCGAGGCAAACAGGTCGGTCGTGACCGGCGAAGGTGGAGGATCCGCGCCGGGTTCGCCGGTCATCGTGAACGTCACGCGTTCCTCGCCGCCCACCTCTTGCATCCGGCGCACGAAGGCGCGGATGTCCTCGCCCGGGAGCGCCCGCACGTTGAACGTGGCGCTCCCCTCCGATGGAATGACGTTCGACCGGATGCCGCCGTTCAGCAGGGTGAGCGACGCGGCGGTACGCAACACGGCGTTATGCAGGGGCGCGCGCGACAGCACGTCGGCGGCCGCCGCAATGGTGGCGCTGTCCGCGCCCGGCGCCGACAACCGGCGCATCGCCGATCGCATCGTCGTGTCGGATTCCACCTGCGCCAGCCGCGCGAAGTACAGGCGCGTCGTCTCGTTGAGTCGCACGGGCGCTCGCCAGGCATGCACGCGCGACACGGCCCGCGCGAGTGCGGCGAGCGCATTGTCCGGCAGCGGCACCGACCCGTGGCCGCTCGGGCCGGTCGCCCGCGCAACGATCTCGTAATACACCTTCTCGGTCGTCTGCACGTTGATCGTCGCGACCCGGCCGCCGACCACGCGCACGCGCCCCCCCTCGTTGAGCGCGAACTCCGCATCGATCAGCTCGAAGGCGCTGTTCGCGACCCACTCGATGCCGACGTCGCCGCCCTCCTCCGCCGCGGTGCCGAGCAGGATGATGTCTCGCGTGAGTCCGTCGCGCTGGCGCGCGAGCTGTACGAGCGCGGCGACGGTCGCGGCCAGCGGCCCTTTGTCATCGATCGCACCGCGCCCATAGAGGTAGCCGTCCCGCTCCGTGGGGCTGAACGGCGGCGTGTCCCACTTCGCCGTGTCCGCGCCAACCACGTCCATGTGGCCCATGACGAGCACGGGACGCTTCGTTGGGCGCGCGGCCCTGAGCCGCGCCACGAAGTTCGCGCGGCCGGCGCCGACATCCAGGATCCGCGTCTCTACGCCCGGCACCCCGCGCAGGACGGAGTCGAAGTACGCCGCGGCACGACGTTCGTTGCCGGGCGGGTTCTGCGTATCGAGCGCGATCAGCGCGTCGAGATGACGACGCGTGTCGCGCTGGGCCGCGGCGCGGTCGAACCCCGGCGGAGGTGGGGCGGCGACGTCGTAGGCGTCCTGCGCCGGCGCCGGCGAGGCGACGGCGAGCATCACGAGCGACACAACGAGCGAGAGCGAGCGACGAGACACGAGCGGTACGAGGATGAGGTCGGGGAACCAGCGCGGCGTGCAGCGCCCGCACCGTCAAGATAGGCGCTGGTGCAGGCTGGCGACACGCTGGCGCTCGTGCGCCGCCGGCCGACCGCGCGCGCACGCCGTTGCGCAGCGTGAGGGCCGCGCTACTTTGCGCGCATGACCGACGTCGTCGCGCTCGCCGCGGAGCTGTTGGCGATCGAGTCGCCGACCTTCAACGAGGGCGGCGCGGTCGAGTTCGTCGCGCGGTGGCTCGTATCGCGCGACTGGAGCGTGCGCGTCCAGGAGGTCACGCCCGGTCGGGCGAACGTGTGGGCGTCGCGCCGCGGGGGCGTCGTGACGATGTCGACGCACCTCGATACGGTGCCGCCGTTCTTTCCGCCCGCCTTACGAGACGGGCGGTTGTACGGCCGCGGTGCCGCGGATGCGAAGGGGATCGCCGCGGCCATGCTCGCCGCCGCGGACCGGCTCGCCCGCGAGGGCGAGGAACGGGTCGACCTGCTGTTCGTCGTCGGCGAAGAGAAGGGCTCGGACGGCGCCCGCGCCGCGAACGGGCTGCGCGCCACCAGCCGCTGGCTCATCAACGGTGAGCCGACCGGGAGCAAGCTCGCTACGGGCGCGAAGGGCTCGCTGCGCGTCACGGTGCGCACGCGAGGGCGCGCCGCGCATTCCGCCTATCCGCACCTCGGCACCTCCGCCATCGAGCCGCTGCTCGCCCTCCTGCCCACCATTCACGACCTCGACCTGCCGCGCGACCCGGTCCTGGGCGAGACCTCGGTGAACATCGGCACCATTCACGGCGGCACGGAGGCGAACATCGTCCCCGAGATGGCCGAGGCCGAGCTGATGTTTCGCCTCGTGGGCGACGTGGAGGATGTGAAGGCGAGACTCGCGCCGTGGGCGGCCGGACGCGCCGAGCTGGAGTACGGCTCCACCATTCCCGCGCAGCGCTTCCACGTGATTCCGGGATTCGACACGGCGCCGGTCGCGTACACCAGCGACATCCCGCTGCTCGACCGGTGGGGCACGCCGCTGCTGTTCGGGCCGGGGTCGATTCACGTCGCGCACACGCCTGACGAGTACATCGCCGTCGACGAGCTGACGGCCGCCGTGGACGCCTATGGGCGGTTGGTGCGCGCGCTTCTCGCGGAGACCGCATGATCGCCGCCGCGCGATCCCGCATTCCCGTCGCGGTGCTCGGCGCGACCGGCGCGGTGGGACAGACGTTCGTCCGCCTGCTCGCGACCCACCCGTGGTTCGCCCTCGCCGAGGTCGCGGCCTCGGACCGCTCGGCGGGGCGCACCTACGCGGAGGCCGCGCGCTGGATCGCCGGCGACCTGCCTGACGACAGCGCCGGGCTCGTCGTGCAGACCTGCGACCCCGCGGCCGTGCGTGCACCGCTGGTCTTCTCCGCCCTCGATGCATCGGTCGCCGGCGGGATCGAGCAGGCGTTCGCGCGCGCCGGCCGCCTGGTGCTGACCAACGCCCGCAACCACCGCATGGATGCGGACGTGCCGCTGGTCATCCCAGAGGTCAACGCCGACCATCTCGGCTTGCTGGAAACGCAGCGGGCGGGCCGCGGCTGGGCCGGCGGCATCGTCGCGAACGGCAACTGCGCGGCGATCGTAATCACGATGGCGCTCGCACCGCTACATCGGGCGTTCGGCGTCGAGCGGGTGTTCGTGGCCACGCTGCAGGCGGTGTCCGGCGCCGGCTATCCCGGCGTGCCATCGCTCGACATTCTCGGCAACGTGATTCCGCACATCGGCGGCGGAGAGGAGGAGAAGATCGAGACCGAAACGCCGAAGATGCTGGGCGACCTGCACGATGGAGCGATCCGTGCAGCCCGGATGCGCGTGAGCGCCCAGGTACATCGCGTCGCAGTCGAGCACGGTCACACGGCCGCGCTCGCGGTGTCGTTCGCGCGCCGGGTGTCGCCTGACGATGCGCTCGCGGCGCTCCGCGACTGGCGCTCCGCCATCGCCGGCCGCGACCTGCCCAGCGCGCCCGTCTGCCCGCTGGCGATCCTGGACGAGCCCGACCGCCCGCAGCCGCGTCGGGACGCCGATCGCGGCGGGGGCATGACGGTGAGCATCGGCCGCGTCCGCGCCGACCCGATCGGGGACGTCCGCCTCGTGGCGTGCGGGCACAACACCGTGCGCGGCGCCGCCGGAGCATCGATCCTGAACGCGGAACTGCTCGTGGCCGACGGCTGGCTGCCTGACGGCGGCTGAGGTGATCATCCTCAAGTTCGGCGGGACATCGGTGGCCGACGCGGCGGCGATCGAGCGCGCGACGGACATCGTGCGCACTCGTCAGGCGCGCGGCGCCGCGGTCGTCGTCTCCGCCATGGCCGGCGTGACCAACACGCTGTTCGAGATCGCCGAGCAGGCCGCGTGCGGTCAGCTCATCGTCGCGCTCCAACTGGTGGAGGGACTGCGCACGCGTCACCTCCGCGCGGCGAACGAGCTGCTCGGCGACGGGGAGGCGGCGAATGATCTCTGTGGCGACCTCAGCGCGCTCTTCGATGAGGTGGCCAACCTCGCGGCGGCGCTGTCGGTGCTGGGCCACCTGACGCCGCGAAGCCAGGACGCCATCACGGCGTTCGGCGAGCTCTGCTCGGCGCCGCTGGTGGCCGCGGCGTTCCGGCGGAGCGGTCTCCCCGCCGTGGAGCTCGACGCGCGCACGATCATCATCACCGACGACGGCTACGGTCGCGCCTCGCCGCGGTTCGAGGCAATCGCTCGTACCGCGCGCGAGCACGTCCTGCCGCGCGTGAACGAAGGCGCGATCCCGGTGCTCGGCGGCTTCATCGGCGCGACGGCCCAGGGCGTGGGGACGACGCTGGGTCGCGGCGGCTCCGACTTCACCGCGGCCCTACTCGGCGCCGCCCTGGACGCGGAGGCGATCGAGATCTGGACCGATGTGGACGGAATGCTCACCGCCGATCCGCGCATCGTGGCCGACGCCCGGCTGATCGAGGAGATCCGGTTCGAGGAGGCGTCGGAGCTCGCGACGTTCGGGGCGAAGGTCCTCCACCCGAGCACCATCGCGCCCGCGGTGCAGCGAGGGATCCCGGTCTACATCTTCAACTCCCGGAACCCGGACGGTCGCGGCACGCGCATCACGTCCGGGGCGCCGATCCGCGAAGTGACGGCGATCGCCGGCAAACGGGATGTCACGGTCGTCCGCGTTCGGTCCGCGCGGATGCTCCTGGCGCACGGCGTGCTGCGACGCATCTTCGAGGTCTTCGAGCGGCATCGCGTCTCGATCGACGTGGTCGCCACCTCGGAGGTCTCGGTCTCGGTGACCGTCGACGACCCGACGCGGCTGGAGCCGCTGCTGATCGATCTGGCGCCGTTCGGCGACGTGGCGATCGAGCGGCGGCGCGCGATCGTGGCGCTCGTGGGCTCGGGACTCGGCGGCGGCAGCCGGACCATGGCGCGCGCGCTGGAGGCGCTCGGCGACATTCGCGTGCACATGCTCTCACTCAGCGCGACGGAGATCAACCTGACGATTCTCGTGGACGACGAGCTGCTGCCGGCCGCGATGCGTGCGCTCCACGGGGCGTTCTTCGGCGCCGGCATGGACGCCCGTCTGGAGCGCTCCTCGTGACGCCGCGCGTCGCGATCGTCGGCATGGGGCGCATGGGCAGCGCCGTGCGGGCACTGGCCGAGGCGCAGCGGTGGACCGTGGTCGCGCAGCTGCGGCGGGCGGAGACCGCGAGCGATGAGATGCTGCTGTCCGCCGTCCGCGGCGCCGACGTCGCAGTCGAGTTCACGACGGCGGCCGAAGCGCCCTCCCTGCTCGAGCGGCTTTCCGGCGCCGGCTGCCCCATCGTGAGCGGGACGACGGGGTGGTTGGAGCACCAGCCGCGGGTCGAGCGCGCCGTACGCGAGCGCGATGGCGCCCTGCTGTGGGCGCCGAACTTCGCGTTAGGGGTCCACGTGCTCTGGCGGACCGCGGCCTACGCCGGCCGCATGCTCGCGGGCCTCCCGGGGTTCGGCACCCATATCGTCGAGACTCACCACGCCGCGAAGCGGGATGCGCCGTCCGGGACGGCGATCGAGCTGCAGCGCCGCGTACAGGAGGCGACCGGCACCGCCGTACCCGTGACGAGCGTACGGATGGGACACGTTCCCGGCACGCATACCGTTCTGGCCGACGGTACGTTCGAGCAGCTGCGCTTCACGCATGAGGCGCGCGACCGGCTGGTGTTCGCCGAGGGCGCCCTCACCGCCGCGGCCTGGCTCGCCGAGCGCTGGCGCGCCGGCGCGCGCGGCGTATTCGCGATGGACGACCTGCTCGACGACGCGCTCGCGCGCTCGTCGCCAGGCACCCGATGAGCAGCCAATGAGCGATCGTCTGTGGGGATGCGGAACGGCGCTCGTGACGCCCTTCACGCGCGACGGCGACGTCGATGAGCGCGCGCTCGCGAGCCTCGTCGACTGGCAGATCGCGCAGGGGATTCACTTCCTGGTGCCGTGCGGCTCCACCGGCGAAGCGGCCACCATGTCGCCTGACGAGCAGGCGCGCGTGGTGTCCGTCGTGGCGGAGCAGGCTGCGGGCCGTGTGGTCGTGATGGCGGGCGCCGGGTCGAACGACACCCGGCGCGCCGTGGCGACCTCGCGCGCCATGCGCGACGCCGGCGCGACCGCGCTGCTGCACGTCTCGCCGATGTACAACAAGCCGCCCCAGCGCGGCATCGTCGAGCATTTCCGCGCAGTCGCCGACGCCACGGAGCTGCCGGTGGTCGTCTACAACGTCCCCGGCCGCACGGCCAGCAACATCGAGCCGCGCACGACACTCGCGCTGGCCGAGGTCCCGCACATCGCCGGCATCAAGGAGGCGTCGGGGAGCCTCACGCAGATCCAGGAGATTCTGCGCGAGCGTCCGCCGCACTTCAGCGTGCTCTCCGGCGACGATGCGCTCACGCTCGGCGTCATGGCCGCGGGAGGGGATGGCGTGATCTCGGTCGTCTCGAACGCAGTGCCGGCGTTGATGTCGCGTCTGGTGGAGCTGTGTCGCGCCGCCAGATTCGACGAGGCCCGGACGCTGCACGAGCGGCTGCTGCCGTGGATGGGGGCGGCGTTCGTGGAGTCCAATCCCATCCCCGTCAAGGCGGCGCTGGCGCTGATGGGCCGGATCGAGAACGTGCTCCGCCTGCCGCTCGTCCCGCTCGATGCGCGGCACGAAGGTGCGTTGCGCGAGGCGCTTTGGACGTGCGGCGCCCTGTGACACCCGCCCCAGCCTGACGATGAGCGTCACCGACCTGGACGCGCTCCAGAGCGCGATCGAATCGCATGCGACGACGCCGTCCGGCGAGTCGTTGCCGGCGGATACCGAGTCGTTGATCCTGACGCTGCTCACCGCGCTCGAGCGCGGCGAGGTCCGCGCGGCGCGGCGGGCCGACGACGGCACCTGGCACGCGGTGCCGTGGGTGAAGCGCGGCATCCTCCTCGGCTTCCGTTTCGGCAGCGTGATCGACATGTCCCCCGCCGGCGCGTCGCCCTTCCGGTTCTTCGACAAGCACACCTATCCGACGCAGTCGCTCACGAACGCGAGCGGGGTGCGGATCGTCCCGGGCGGATCCACGATTCGCCGCGGCGCGTACGTGGCACCGGGGGTGGTGTGCATGCCGCCGATGTACATCAACGTCGGCGCATGGGTGGGACCCGGAACGATGGTGGACTCGCACGCGCTGGTGGGCTCGTGCGCGCAGGTCGGCGCGCGGGTGCACGTGAGCGCGGCCGCACAGATCGGCGGCGTGCTGGAGCCCGTGAACGCCGCGCCGGTGGTCGTCGAGGACGATGTATTCGTCGGCGGAAACTGCGGCGTGTACGAGGGCACGGTCGTGCGCGAACGCGCCGTGCTCGCGTCCGGTGTGATTCTCACGCGCGGCGTTCCCGTATACGATCTGGTGCGCGAGACGATTCTCCGGGCCGACGACCGATCGCCGCTCGAGATCCCGGCCGGCGCGGTGGTCGTTCCCGGCGCGCGCAGCCTGACGAGCCCCTGGGCCCGCGAGCACGGCCTGGCGGCCCAGACCCCGCTCATCGTCAAGTACCGCGACGCGGGTACCGAGGCCGCGACGGCGCTCGAGGACGTCCTGCGCTGAATGCCGGTTCCGGCGGGCGATCCGAGACTGCGCGACGTGCTCGGCCGGGCGCTGGCGCCCGGCGCGCCGGCGCTCGTCTCGCTGATCGGATTCCCGAGTGACGAGGGCGTGCGGCGCAACCACGGCCGCCCAGGCGCCGCGGCCGGCCCCGCCGCCATTCGTCAGGCACTCGGCCGCCTGACGCCGGACGCGGAGGGGACGGCGGCGTTCCTGTACGTGGCCGAGCGCACGGCAGACCTCGGCGATGTCGAGGTGTCGGGGGACCTCGAGCGCGATCAGGTGCGGCTCGGCGATCGCCTCGCCCCGCTGCTGGCGCGGGACCGGATGGTGATCGTCCTCGGCGGCGGCCACGAGACGGCGTACGGCCACTTTCTCGGGTACGCGGCGGCTCACACCCCCGTGCGCATCGTGAACTGGGACGCGCACTGCGACGTTCGCGAGCCCGTCGACGGGCGCGGCACCTCTGGAACGCCGTTTCGTCAGGCGCTCGAGCATCCGTCCGGGCTCGCCAGGGAGTACTGCGTGGCCGGCGTGCAGCCGCACAGCGCGGCCGCGGCGCACGTCGCGTTCGCCGCGAGCCGCGGCGCCGTGGTCTGGCGGCGCGATGTCACCCGCGCGACGATCGTCAACCTGTACGCAGCCGAGGACATGGCGGTCATGGCAAGCTTCGACCTCGACGCCATCGATCGCGCGCACGCTCCGGGGGTGAGCGCTCCCAACGCGTCCGGACTCCCGGTGGACGTCTGGCTCGAGGCAGCCTATCGCGCCGGCGCCGCGCCGCACGTTCGCAGCGCCGACATCGTCGAGCTCAATCCGTCGGTGGACCGGGACGGACAGACCGCGGCCATCGCCGCGCTCACCGTCTGGTACTTACTGAAAGGGATGAGCGATCGGATCGCGGGAGTGGGTCGGCCGCCAGCAACCGCGACGTGATCCGCTGCACTTCCGTCAGCCGCATCACATCGTTGGAGAGCGCGTTGACCGCCTGCTCGATCCTCGTCAGGCGATCCCCCATCTCCTGCAACTCCTTCGGCTGCACGTCCCGGCGGTCCAGCCGGTGGGCGAGCATTCGCGCGAACGGCCCGCCGATGACGATCGCGATCAGCCCGAAGACGATGGTCTGGGCGATCTTCAGGAGTACGTAGCCCTCGATCGGCACGCGCGGCACCTCCGGCACGGGACGAAAGGAACCGCCGCGGGCGCGGCGTGGTGTCCCTACGTCGACGCCAGCTCGGTGGTTTCGCCCTGCCGCCGCGCCGCCCGCCCCTCGTACCCGTACTTCACCAGCATCGGCCACGTCAACATCTCGACCATCCGGCGACGATGCATCGGCAGCTTCCGCCGCCACTCGTCATCCAGGCGCAGGGTCACCTCGCCGCGCGCCGCCCGACTTTCGTTCCCCGCCACGGAGTGCGTGGCATCGACCATGACCGTGCGGTCGCCGCGCATCGGCAGTACACCCGGTGCCCCCACGAACTCGAGAATGCGCTCGAGCGATGCGCGCGGCTCGCGCACGAACGACTCATACGTCATCCGCATGTACCGCGGGTTGGTGCCGGCCCGCCAGAACCGCTCGACGGCCGGGTTCACCGCGACCCAGTAGCCCGTCGTCAGGAGCGCACCCTGCGGCGGGATGTGCATCTCGCCGGGACGAATCTTCGTGCGCGTGAACGAGTGCACGACGGCGCGCGGGTCGCGCACGAGATGCAGCACGTACATCTCGACTGACGGAAGCATGGACACCATCGCGCCGTACATCGGCCACTTCGACGCGTCCACCACCACGCGCGAGTCGGTCGCCCGGGGGATCGCCCGGTACAGCCTGTCGAGCGCGCCGAGCAACGCATCCAGCTCGTCGCGCTCCCACGGGAAGGCGACCTCGCGCATCGTGGGCGCGAACAGGCGCTTGTGCATCGAGAACTTCCAGCTCGATGCCGACAGCGCGGTCCGGTCTACGGCATCCAGTCCGCCGAATGCTTCGCGGAAGATGCTCGTCCACGCCGGACACTTGCGGAACGGCGCATCGCAGCTGCAGACGGGCTCGCTGCCGAGCGCCGCATCGCGGTCGCTGAGGTAGGTGTCGAAGACCCGGCGGACCTCGCCCACGTTGAAGTAGCCTGGTACCTGCCCGAGGAGCACCCCTAGGAGGGTGCTTCCGGAGCGGCCGTTGCCGGCAATGTACAGGACCTTCACCTTGTCGGGAGCCATGGGCGGGGGCTGGGGAAACCGGTGAGCCGTCGACGACCCTGCGGGCTGTGGCAAACGACGCGCCCGAAACCGCGACGCACCGCCCGTCGGACCAGTGACGCATTGTAACCGTCGGCGTGACAACCAGAAGGCGGTTCGAGATCACTGCAGCCCCGGCGCCGAGGGTACGCGGGGGCGGGCCTTGCGCCCTCCCGTGGACCACGCACGTCGCCCCCTGGCCACACGTCGCGTTGCACGCCCGCAACGACGGACGCTGGCGAAACGGCTGCATTGCGGTACAAATAGACGACTCGAGCGGGGCACACCGATTGCCCGGGTGCGAGCGCCACCGCGGTGCCGAGTGTCGGCGCCGCGGATGATGCCACACGGATTCATGCAAACCACGCCGATCACGCCCGCAGACTCGCGAACCCTCGAGCCGCCCGCCGCCCACGCCGCCGAGCCGGTGCGACGTGCCGCGACCCTGCGCGACTGGATCCAGCTCGCGCGGCCGCCGCAGTGGGTGAAGAACTTCTTCGTCGTGGCGCCCCTGCTGTTCTCCGGCCGCGCACTGGAGCCCGAATGGGCCCTTCGCTCGGCCCTCGCCTTCGTGATGTTCTGCCTGCTGGCGAGCACAATCTACCTCTGGAACGATGCCGCCGATGCGGAGAAGGACCGGGCGCATCCGACCAAGCGCCAGCGGCCGATCGCCGCCGGCCGCATCGGCAAGCGTCAGGCGATCGGCGTGGGGGTCGTGCTCTTCGCCATCGCGATGCTCCTCGCCTGGCAACTGGGGCCCGTGGTGCTCGCGATCGCCGGCACGTACGTGGGCCTGAACCTGCTGTACACGATGCGGCTCAAGGAGATGGTCCTGCTCGACGTCTTCGCCGTCGCGTCGTTCTTCCTGCTCCGCCTGCTCGCCGGCTCCGCGGCGATCGAGGTGCGCGCCTCGGTCTGGCTCCTCCTGTGCGGCGGGCTGCTGGCGCTGTATCTGGGCTTCACCAAGCGCCGTCACGAGCTCACGCTGCTCGGCGCCAGCTCCGCCGATCATCGCAGCGTCTTGTCCCATTACAGCACGGGGTTCCTCGACCAGATGTCGTCGGTGCTGCTGGCGGTGACCGTGGTCTCCTACATCATGTACACGCTCACGTCGGAGACGGCGCGCCAGGTCGGCGACGATGCGTTGAGCTACAGCACGATCTTCGTGTTGTACGGGGTGTTCCGGTACCTGTATCTGGTGCACCAGCGAAACGGCGGGAGTCCCACGAAGACGCTGCTGACCGATCGCTCGTTGATGGTGACGGTCGTCCTCTGGGTCGCGTACTGCGGCTGGGTGATCTATCATCGCACCGTCTGATCGACTCGTCGGACGCAACTTCCTGAAGCTGGGCGCGGGCGAGGTCATCGCCCGCGTCCTGGCGTTCGGGGGGAGCCTGTACCTCGCCCGCGCGCTCGGCGCCGAGATGTACGGCGTGGTCGGCGTCGCGATGGCGATCCTGCTGTACTTCAACCGCCTCACCGATGCCGGACTGGACCTCGTCGGCATGCGGGAGATCGCGGGAGACCGGGATGCCGCGCCGGCGATCGTCCGCTCGGTGCTCGGCTTCCGCATCCTCCTGTCGTTAGGTCTGACGGGACTGCTGGCGTCCATCGCCGCGATGTGGCTGCCCCGCCCCGACGGTCTGGTGCTCGCCGTCTTCGCGCTGACCCTGCTTCCGGTCGGCGCCAGCACGCGGTTCGTGCACCTCGGCTTCGAGCGCGGCGGCTACGCCGCCGCCGCGCGCGTCGCGGGCGAGGCGGTCATCCTCCTGCTCGTCGTGCTGCTCGTCCGCTCGCCTGACGACGCCCTTCGCGTGCCCTTCGCCCACGTGCTGGGCCTCGGCACCACGGCGGCCCTGCTCGCGTGGTGGATGCGCACGTACGGCATTCCGTTCCGCGCGCGCATCGACTGGGCGCTCCTGCGGCCGATCCTCCGCCGCTCGATGCACGTGGTGGGCTCGGCGATGCTCGGGCTGATCGCCTTCAACGCGGACCTCATCTTCCTGCGGATTCTGCATGGCGCGCAGACCGCGGGCTGGTACGCCGCGGCGTACATGCCGATCAGCCTCGCGATCAACCTCGGCATCGCCTATCGACTGAGCCTGCTCCCGGCGCTGTCGCGGCTCGCGCCAACGCCCGAGCGGCAGCGCGGCCTGTACCACACGGCGATCGCGCAGGTGTTTGCCATCGTCATGCCCACGGCGCTCGCGGGCATGCTCCTGGCGCCGCTCGCAATTGCGTTTCTCTTCGGCGGCGAGTACGCGCCGGCGGGGCCCGTCCTCCAGCTTCTGATCTGGGCCATTCCCCTTGCACAGCTCCGCGAGCCGGCAATCGCCGCACTCGTCTCCGCGCGGCGCGAGGACCGGCTCCTACCCGCGACGGCGATCAGCACGGCGCTCAACCTCGCCCTGAACGTGCTCCTCATCCCGCCTTACGGGATGCTCGGCGCGGCGATCGCCACCGTCTCCACGGAAGGCGTGCGCCTGGCGATGCTCCTCTGGTACTCGCGGGCGGCCGGGTTCTCGTTCGCCCGCGCCGACCGGTTCTGGCGCGTGCTCGTCGCGACGGCCGTCATGGGAGGAGTGCTGCTCGCGCTGAACGGTGTGGCGCATTTCCTGGTCGCCGCGGCGTCGGCGGCCGCGATCTATGCGCTCACCCTCCTCCTCCTCGGTGGCATCAGGTTACGCCGCGGCGAGCTTCCGGCGCTGTCGGTCTGACCGCGGCGGAGTATCGCGCGGTCGGGACACCTGTTGCCCCTGCACCACACGAGGGCACCTCAGGAACGCTGCCCATCGCGCGACGGTTGCGTGGGTCGACGTCGTAACCGTAATTGTGTAGCGCACTTGCACGCACTCCAGCCGGACCCGGCGCGAGGCACCCGCCTTGCCCAACCACGCGCGCGCTCATGTCCACTTCCGTCCCTGCCCCCAACGTCGTCGCCCACCCTGGCCGCGCGCGCCCGATCGTCGGCGTGCTCGCCGCCGTCGTGCTGGCAGCCGTGGCGGTGCTGCTCGACGCCCAGGGCAGCGCCGAGGCGCTCACCGGGTCCGGCTCGGGGCTGACGAGCTCGGTCGGGGCGGGGATGTGGATCTTCAAGGTCTGGTTGATCGTCCACGCCGCCGCCGTTCTCGCCGCGACTCTCGTCCCCCCGACGGGCAGCGGCGCTCGGCTCCTGGCAGCCGCACCCGCGACATCGGCCGGCGCGCCGACGGTCGCGTGGCTGCTGCTCGCCATCCTCGCGGTCGGCGCGGCGCTGCGGTTCTATGCGTTGGGCGACGGGCTGTGGCACGACGAAGTGCGCGCGCTGGTCATCTATGCGCGCGCGCCGTTCGCCGAAATCCTCACGACCTTCGACAGCCAGAATCAGCATCTGCTGTATTCGCTCCTCGCGCACGGAGCCCTGAGCGTCGTGGGCGACGAGGTGGTGGCGCTTCGGCTTCCGGCGGCACTCTTCGGCCTGGCAAGCCTGTGGGCGACGTACTGGCTTGGCTCGATCGTCGCCTCCCGGCGGGAGGGACTGCTGGCGGCCGCGCTCCTCGCGGCGTCGTACCACCACGTGTGGTTCTCGCAGAACGCGCGCGGATACACCGGGCTCCTGTTCTTCGCGCTCCTTTCGACGGCGCTGCTCGTCAGGCTGATGCGGAGCGACCGGGCGGAGGGATGGGGACTCGTGGTGCTGTACGCGGTCGTGTCCGCGTTCGGGGTGTACACGCACACGGGCGCCGTGTTCGTCACGGCGGGCCATTTCATCGTGTGGGGCGTGCTCGCGATTCGCGCGCGCCTGCAAGGGCGCCGCCTCGGCTGGCCGGGGTGGCTCCCGATCTTCGGCTTCGCGCTGGCCACGACCCTGACGATTCAGCTGTACGCCCCGGTGCTGCCCCAACTGCTGCAGACATCGTTGTCGCCAACCCTGGGCGGAGTCGCGGTGGACTGGAAGCATCCGCTCTGGTTCCTCCGGGAGATGTTCGGCGGCATGGCGCGCGGCATCCCCGGTGGATTCGTCACCGTCGGTGCCGCGCTGGCGATCGGCGCCGCGGGCGTGGTGAGCTACGTGCGTCGCGCGCCGGCGGTACTCGCACTGATGCTGCTCCCCGCGCTGCTCACGGCGGCAGCCATGATCGCGACCGATCACAACCTCTGGCCCCGGCTGTTCTTCTTCTGTGCAGGCTTCGCGGCTCTGCTCGCCGTCCGCGGCGTGATGGCGCTGGCCACGGTCGCCGTTGGATCGCGCGGACCGGCGTGGGCTGCGGCGCTCCTGGTGCTCGGGGCGGCCGCGAGCCTGACGACGGTGCCGAGGGCGTGGGGGCCCAAGCAGGACTTCGAGGGCGCGCTGGCGTACGTCGAATCCCGCCGGGCTCCCGGAGATGCCGTCGTGGCGCTCGACATGGCGCGATTCACCTTCCGCCGTTATCTCGGTCGCGACTGGCCGGCCGCGGAGACGGTCGCCTCGCTGGCAGCGATCGAGGCGCAACACCCCCGGACCTGGGTCGTCTATACGTTTCCGGCGCGCCTCGAGGCCACGCAGCCGGCGCTCCTGCACTACGTTCGGAACAACTACTCACGCGCCGCGCGATTCACCGGCACCGTCGGCGGCGGCGCGGTCATCGTCATGGTCCGCGAATGAACGATCTCGAGGTCCTGCGCCCAGGCGCCGTGGCTGCCCGCGCCGGCGCCGTCGAGGAACTGCCCGACGTCAACGACCGGGTCATCGAGCACGCCGTGTCGGTGGTGATCCCGGCGTACAACGAGGCGGCGCACGTGGCGCAACAGATCCGCGACGTGCACCGGGAGATGGAGCGCTCCGGATGGCGGTACGAGATCCTCGTCGTCGACGACGGCTCGACCGACGGCACGGCGGAGCAGGCCACGGTGGCGGCGGAGGAATGCGGCGCGCGCGTCCTGCGCCGCCGGCGCAACCGCGGCTACGGCGCCACGCTCAAGCAGGGGATCCAGCATGCACGGTTCGACTGGATCCTCATCACCGATGCGGACGGAACCTATCCGGTGGAATCGATCCACACGCTTCTGGCCGCGGCGGACGGCAACGCGATGGTCGTCGGCGCCCGCATCGGACGCACCGTGAAGATCCCGCTCGCCAGGCGACCGGCCAAGGCGTTTCTGCGCTGGCTCGCGAGCTTCCTTGCGGGCCAGGAGCTGCCGGACATCAATTCCGGGCTCCGACTCATGCGGCGCGACCTCGTCGAGCGGTTCGTGCACCTGCTCCCCTCGGGATTCTCGTTCACGACGACGATCACGCTGGCCGCGACGACGAACGACTACGCGGTGGAGTACATCCCGATCGACTACCGGGCGCGGCTCGGCGAATCGAAGATCCGCCCGCGGAACGCGTACGACTTCCTGCTGCTCATCCTGCGCGTCATCGTCTTCTTCAATCCGCTCAAGGTCTTCATCCCGCTAGGCGCCTCGCTCTTCGTGATCGGCCTCGGCAAGTTTCTGTACGACCTCACAGAAGACAACGTCTCGGAGACGGCGGTGCTCGGCGTGCTCGGCGCGTTGGTCGTCTGGGCGGTGGGGCTGCTGGCGGATCAGAATGCGCGGGTGGCGAACAACCTCCGCCACCTGAGCCGCGACACCGCCGGCCGTTCCGAGGACGCGTGAGCCCTCGGCTGCAGTGGATCGTGCGGCTGGTCGCGAGCGCGGTGCTGCTCGCGGTCCTGTTCCAGATCGTTCCCTGGTCGGAGGTCCGGACGCACGCGTCCCGACTCCCCTTCGGCGTCTGGCTCACGATCCTCGCGCTGTTCCTCGCCGGCCACCAGCTCGGCGTGGTGAAGTGGCGCGCTCTCGTGAATGCGTGCCGCGCGCGCGTGGCCATGCGCGATGCGACGCGCGCCTACTTCGCGGGGCTGTTCGCGAACCTGTACCTGCCGTCGATCGTCGGCGGCGACGTGCTGCGCGGCGCGCTGATCGGGCGGGGGTCGGGACGCCCAGAGGCCGCCGTGCTCGGCGGGATCGCCGATCGACTGCTCGACATCGCGACGATGGGCCTGCTGATCGCGTTCGGCATTCTCGTCGCGCGCGAAGCCATTCCGGGCGCCGGCGGCGAGGCGGCCACCGCCATGGTACTGGTGGCCATCGGCGCCGCTGCATTGTTTCTCCCGCTCGCCGTGCGGCGTCCCATTCGTTCGTGGCCAAAGCGGCTGCGCCGGCCGATCGGCCGCATCCTCGTCGCCTTGCGACGCCTGGCGCGCAGCCCCCGCAGCGCCGTTCTCGCCCTCGTGCTCTCGCTCCTCATTCAGGCGTTGTTCGTACTGCTCAACGCCTGGATCGGACGCGCCATCGGCATCGACGTGTCGCTCGGCGTGTGGTTCATCGCCTGGCCGCTCGCGAAGCTCGCGGCCCTGCTGCCCGTGAGCATCGGCGGACTGGTGGTGCGCGAGGCAGCCCTGGCGGGTGTGCTCACCCAGTTCGGCGTGCCGGTCGCGCTGGGAACAGTAGCCGGACTGCTCTGGCAGACCGTGAACTTCTCGGGCGGTCTACTCGGCGGCGCGATCTGGTGGGCGCTCGGCGTCAGGCCGCGTGATGCCGCGGACCCCTCCACCGCCGTCGGATCCGTGGCGGCCCGACAGAACGGGTATGCCTGAACCCCACGTCGTGATTCTCGGCGCCGGGCCCGCCGGGCTCGGGGCCGCCTGGCAGCTGCGCCGCGCCGGCAAGGCGCGCGTCACCGTCCTCGAGCGCAACGGCTTTGTCGGGGGCAACGCGAGCAGCTTCGAGTCCAACGGCATCTGGCTCGACTTCGGCTCGCACCGGCTGCACCCGGCGACCGATCCGGCCATCCTCGCGGACATCAAGCGGCTGCTCGGCGACGACCTGCGCGACCGGCCGCGCCACGGGCGTATCCTGCTGCGCGACAAGCTGATCCACTTCCCGCTCAAGCCGGTCGATCTGCTGCTGCGCCTCGACAAGCGATTCGCGCTCAGCACGCTGCGGGACATGGCGCGCAAGGCCCTGGCCAAGCCTGACGAGGGCGACACGTTCGCCTCGGTGCTCTGGGCCAACCTCGGTCCGACGATCTGCCGCGATTTCTACTTTCCGTTCGCGCGGAAGATGTGGGGACGGGAACCGGAGGAGTTGAGCGCGATCCAGGCGCGCAAGCGCGTGTCCGCGGGATCCTTCGGCAAGCTGCTGCGCAAGGTGCTGTCCTCCGTGCCCGGCCTCAAGCCGCCGGGCGCCGGGCGCTTCTTCTATCCGGTCCGTGGCTTCGGGCAGATCAGCGAGGCGTACGCCGCGGCCGCGCGAGACGCCGGTGCCGAGATCGCCTTGCAGGCCGCGGTCACCGGCCTGTCGCCGCTGAGCGGCAACGAGGCGGGCTGGTGCGTCACCATGCAGCAGAACGGCGAGCAGCGCACGATCCGCGCGGACTACGTGTGGTCGACGATCCCCGTGACGCTGCTCGCCCGGATGGTCACGCCCCTTCCGCCTGACGATGTCGTGCGGGCGACCACGGCGATCGACTATCGCGCGATGATTCTGGTCTACCTCGAGCTCGACGTGGACCGGTTCACGGAGTACGACGCCCACTACGTGCCGGACGAGCGCATCTGCTTCACGCGGCTGTCCGAGACCAAGAACTACTCGGCGCGCGGCGAGCCACGCGGCCGGACGGTCCTCTGCGCGGAGCTCCCCTGTTCCACCGACGATCCGTGGTGGACCATGGGGGATGCGGAGCTCGGCGAGCGAGTGGCGCGCGACCTCGCGGTCGCGGGACTGGCCCTTCCGCGACCGCCGGTGAACGTCTTCACGCGACGCCTGCGCCAAGCGTACCCGATCTACCAGAAGGGCTACGAGGTGCCGTACGGCATCCTGGACGACTGGGTCGAATCGCTGCCGAGATTCCTGAGCTACGGGCGCCAGGGGCTCTTCGCGCACGACAATACGCACCACGCGCTCGCGATGGCGTACGCGGCCGTCGAGTGTTTGAACGACGGCGAGTTCGACGCGGCGGCGTGGGCACGCCACCGAAAGGTGTTCGAGTCGCATGTCGTGGAAGACTGACGTCCAGGCGCCGACGGTGAGCGGGGCGTACGCCCCACCGGCCGCCGCGCCACAGCCCTCGTCAGGCACGCGCTGGTGGTCGGGGATCGGCGCGCGGCTCTTCGTCACCGTCTACATCGTCTATCTGCTGCACTTCGCCACCAACGTGGTGCGGGAGACGTACCTGGCGATCTCGCTCGGGGAGCGGTTCTCGGTCCGCGTGGACGAGTACCTCGGCCTGCACCCGGACCTGTTCGAGATCGAAGGCCGCGGGAGCTACATCAACAGCAATCCGGGCGCGTCGATGCTGGGCGCGATCCCGTACGCCGTCGCGAGCCCGTTCATCTCGGCCGTGCTGCGCGCCAATCCCGAGCTTTCGCGTCCCAAGCCGCCTGGCGAGTACGACGATCCACGGCCCAACCGCACGCGCTTCATGAACGAGGCGCGCGCGCGCGGGCTGGATGTCAAACTGGCCCTCGCCGCCGCGGTAATGCACGCCGGTCTCATGGTGCCGCTCGGCGCCCTGGCGGCCGTCTTCGTGTTCTCCTATTTCGGAGCGCGACTGCGCGACGACCGTCTCGCGCTCGGCATCGCATTGCTGTACGCGTTCGCCACGCCGATCTTTTTCCGCTCGGCGTTCCTCAACCAGAATGCGATCCTCGCGCACTGCGCGCTCTTCGCCTATCTGGCGCTGGTCGGCGGCCGGCCGCGAGGGATCGCGTCGGACGACCAGGATGCCCTGCCGACCGATCGTGGCCTCTTCGCCGCCGGAGCGCTGCTGGGCATCGGGGTGCTCAGCGACTACAGCGGCGTGCCGCTGGTCCTGGCGTTCGGCGTGTGGATCCTCGTGCGCGGGTGGCGCGCCTCTGGAGCCGCCGGCGCGGTGCGCGCGGGACTCGTGTTCTCCGCCGGCGGGCTCGGCCCGCTCGCCCTGCTGCTCGCCTATCAATGGGCGGCGTTCGGCAATCCGTTGTTCCCGGCGCAGCGCTACATGCCGGCCACACGGTACAGCGTGGCCGGCTGGAATGGCATGACGCTGCCGACGGCGGACCTGCTGTGGCGGAACCTGTTCGATCCCCGCTTCGGACTGTTCGCGTGGTGCCCGCTCCTCCTGCTCGGGCTGGCGGCGCCGTTCGTCAGGCGGGACCACACCTCGCCCCCGCGGGGAGCGCTCGGGCTGATTTTCGGCGCCGCGGCCGCGCTGTGGCTGTTCAACAGCGCCAATCAATTCGCCAATCTGCAGTGGAATACCGGCGTGCGGTACATGGTCCCGGCGGGGGCGCTTCTGTTCTTTGCGGCGATTCCCGTCCTGCGGCGCCTCCCGCGCGCGCTGTCAGCCGCCTTCATCGTCGGCTCGGTGGTGATCTCGTGGAGCACGGCCATGGCGCGGGAAAGCATCCCGCTCTCGCTGGCGCGCATCTTCACCGGCGGATTCGAGCTTCCGTGGCTGGAGGTCCTCGAGAAGACCGCCGGGACCTACGCGCCGTTTCTCGCGCAGGGGTCTTCTGCCATCCCGCTGTTCGTGTTGACGGGCGCGGTGCTCTGGCTTCTCTGGCGCCGCGCCCCGCTGGAGTCGCGGCTCAGCTCGGCGCTGTCGGCCGGCGCGCGGTCGCCGTGACCTTGGGCCCGATGGCGAACAGCGCCTGACGAATCACCGGGAGCGTTGTCGCCACGCCGTACGCCGCGGCAATGATGCGCAGCGGCGGCGGGAACTGCGCGCGCTGCGCCGCAGGAAATCGCGGCAGCCCCAGTTGCACGCCGGTGAAGCCCGACTCGTGCAGCAACTGCCGCAACGCACGCGCAGAGAGGAGGGTGCGCTTGGGCGGGACTCCGCCGCCGCGCTTCACGCGCGCGTCGACCGAGCTCGCCGACCGCCAACCGACGGCCCAAATGCCCGTCTGCGGGTCGGGCCCGACGCTCAGCCGGTTGGACGTCGTCAGGTGCAGCGCGCCCCCCGGCCGGAGCACGCGGTGACACTCGGCGAGCGTACGGCGCTGGTCCTGTACATTCTCGATCACGGCGTCGCCGACCATGACGTCGGCCCGCGCGTCGGGGAACGGCAAGGCTTCCGCGCACGCGCAGATCGTCGGCAAATCGACCCCTGCCTCCTCCAGTCGCTTGCGAGCGACCACGAGCCAGCGAAAGGCGATGTCCACGCCGACCACGGTCGCGTAGCGAGTGCGCGCGGCGAGCAGCATCGGCGCCGTGCCGCACCCGATCTCGAGCAGGGTGCCCGCGCGCGGCTCGGCGGGCGGCGGCCCTTCCCAGCCTTCGAGCGTGGCACGGGCGCGCGGCTCCGCCGCGAGGAGCCCTGCGCTGAACGCCCTGGCCTGTGCGGGAGTCACAACGGGGGTCGCGGCGTAATAGTGCTCGACCAGACCCGCGAAGTCGAGATCGCCGAACCGCTTGGCGAGCGCGCGGCCCTTCGCGCGGTCCGCCTCGCGACCAATGTACGGATCGTCGAAGACGCGCAGGTCCGGGATGCCCAGGATCACAGGATACCGGGCGTCGCACGACGCGCAGCGGAGCTCGGGCTCGACGTCGCCGCCCTCCGTGAGATCGCCGCGACACCCGGGGCAGCACAGCTCCACGCCGCGCCAGTTCATCGGGCCTGCGCCGGCCCGCGTCCCGTGACATAGCCGACCAGCTCGCCTAGCGACCAGGCGATCCCGGTGGCGACGATCGCGGGGAGCGCCAGCGCGGCGCGCAGCGCATGACCTCCGCGCGCGGCATGCCGCACGGCTCGCTGCGCGATCACGGCGGGGAGGGCCGGTGCCATGGCGGCAAGCGCAGCGCGCCGCGCGAGCGGTACCTCGTGCACGCGGGTCCCGGCGAAGATCCGGCCGTGGATGTAGCGCTCGCGCAAGGCTTCGGACATCGGGCGCGACCGGCGCTCGCAGACGCGCATCGCCGGCGCAAGCCACAACGTCTCGCCGCGTCCGGCCAGTGCCCAGTGCACGCTCGTTTCGTGAAACTCCGACTGCCACACGTCGGCGATCGCGTCGAGTGCCGACCGCTTGTAGGAGACGTTACAGTCGGTGAGCGAGGCGGCACGCCCCTCGGGGAGCGGGCTCATATAGCGCCCGTAGTCGGCGAAGTAGAGCGCCCATCCGAGCACGTCGTCGGGCTCTTCCTTGTCCACGGGACCGCCGATCGCCGCATGCGGCGCGGTGTGTGCCTGACGAATCGCCGCACACCATTCCGGGTCGGGGATGCAGTGATCCTCCGTCAGGGCGACGATCGTGCCCCGCGATTCCCGCACGCCGTGCGCCCGCCGCGCCGCGGGGCCCGACCGGCCGGGGGCGCGTACGAAACGCGGCCGAGCCGCATGCGAGGCCAGGGCCTGCCACGCGGTGGTCTCGTCATCCACCGGAAGCACGATCTCGACCGGGCCGGATTCCCGCTGCAATGCCAGGGCGTCGAGGCACCGGCGCATTGCATCGATCCCCGCGTACGGTACGACGACGACGGAGATGAGCCCCGGGTCGTCGGACGCCCCGTCCGTCACGGGGGCGGCCTCGGACGCACTCACGAGATGTAGCCGAGCCCGCTCAGGCGCTGCCGGATGATCTCCTCGCCCTCGCTCGACAGCGCGCCGCTCTGCTGGCTCTCGGCCAGCGAGCCGCCGAAGAGCGACCGTCCCTGGAAGGTATCGGGGATCTCGTAGCCGCCGACCTCCATGAGCGTCGGAGCGATGTCGAGCAGACGGGCGCCCTGGAGCTCGCCGATGGCCGGCACGTTGGGCGCGGCGAGAACGAACGCGCCGAATTGCGCGTGGTTACAGTCGTCAGGCCCGGTGTCGTTCTCCCGGACGTAGAGCTGTCCGCCGTACCCCACCCCGCCGATCGACCGCCAGTCGAGGCCCCCGAAGTGCACGATGAGATCGGGAGGCACGTTCCGGGTCGCCTGATAGATCGTGTCGGGCTCGAACACGAGGGAGTTCATCGGCGATCCGTCCGGCGTGGGAAGCGCGCGGAGTCGTGCGGTCACGTCCTTCCGGAACGCATCATACTCGGCCGGCTCGATCACGCCGGTGGGCTCGCGCCCCTTCACATTGAAGAACACCCGCGCGTAGTAGCCACCCTCGCTCCACACCCGTGTCTTCGTCCAGTCGACGTTCAGCTGCCCGAACGGCGTCACCGAGGTCGGATACTCGTCGAGCACCAGCAGCCCCTCCTGGACGAGCCACTCGTTCACGCAGAACCCCCCGTGCAACGCCTGGGCGCCGTGATCGGAGACGACGAGCACCGCGGTGTCGCCGTCCAGGATCTCGAGCACCCGTCCGATTTCCTCGTCGAGATGCGCGTAGAAGTCCGGGATCACCGAGGCAAACTCGGAATCCGGTTCGTGATCGGGGTGCGTGGGGTCGATGTACTTCCAGAAGCCATGGTGTACGCGGTCGAGCGCGATGTTCACGAAGTGGAAGTAGTCCCACTCCGCGTTCTGGAGATAGTGGCGCACGACGGTGAACTGCTTGCGGCTCATCTCGAAGATCTGGTCGCGCAGCCACGCCTTGTCGTCGGTGCGGAACCCCTTCACGTCGACCAGATACTCGCCGACCAACCCGCGGATCTCGTCCTTGATGTGCGTCGGGAACGTGTAGTCATCCTCGACGGACGGCGTCATGAAACAGCCGACCGCGATCCCGTTGATCCGTTTCGGTGGGAACGACGGCGGGACGCCGATGACGACCGACCGTTTGCCTTCCATCGCGAGGTAGTCCCAGATCGTCGGCGCCTTGAACGATCGGGCGGTGACGATGTCGAGGTTCGCGTAGGTGCGGTCCGCCCGGTTCCGGAATCCGTACACGCCGAGCGAGCCGGGATCCTGGGAGGTCACCATGCACTGCCAGGCCGGGATGGTGATCGGCGGAATGACGCTCTCCAGCCGTCCGTAGCAGCCGCCCTCCATGAGGCGGCGGATGTTCGTCAGGCGCTCGTCGCCGAACAGCAGGGCGGGCGCCGCGCAGTCCAGACCGATCACGAGCAGTTTCATGGCGTCGGGGCTCCTGGGCGATACGGCAAGTATGCGGCGACGGCGGCGTTCACGGCAGCAGCGACGCGCCTTCCAAGGCGCTCCCCGTGGGCGCACCGAGGGCGCCGAGGATTGTGGGCGCCAGATCCAGCAGGCTCGCGCGGCCACCGTCGAACGGGCGGTTCATGAACAGCACGCCCGGCACGAGCGCCGGATCGATGATGTGATCCCCGCCCCAGCGTTTGACGTTGTCCTCGAGGTACCCGCGCGGCACGCCACCTAACGCGGTCGCCCAGCTCACCCGGTAGCCCGCCGAAAAGCATGCGATCAGATCCGGCGATTCGGCCGCGTAAGCGCCGGAGTACACCTCCTCGCGCGTCACCACGGCGCGCACGGCGTGGCACCCGCGCTCCGCGTCGCGCAGACCAGTCAGCCCCGCGGCGATCGCTCGGGCCACCGCGGGCGCCTCGCCCCCCGGCACGATCCCCTGCGCCTCGCGCCCATGCAGGTTGAGGTAGATGCTGCCGAGGCCAAGGGCGTACGCCTTGGTGCGGCTCCAGTCCACGTGCTTGAAGAAATCGCCGGCCTCCTCGCCTGCCTCGACGCCGGACTGCAGCGCAAGGAAGCCGTTGTCGTGCAGCCAGCTGTTGATGTGCACGCCACGCTGAAAGGAGCTGAAGCCGTGATCGCTCAGCACGATCACCAGCGTGTGCTCATCCGCGTGCTCGAGGACGCGCCCGACGATGGCGTCGCACTCGCGATAATGCTCCTCGATCGCGTGCGCCCATTCCTCGACGGCCTTGCCGCGATTCGCCGGGTGGTTCGGCTCGCGGAATCGCCAGAACATGTGCGCGAGCCGGTCCGGCGTGTCGAAGAGACAGAAGAGGAGGCCCTCGTTCACGCGGTCGAGCTCGTGCATCAGCATGCGCTCGCGCTCGCGGAGCACCTGCGTGCATTGGTCGAGGTACGCGCCCTCGGAGAACCGCTCGTTGCTCAGCCCCGTGTGGTCTTCCACCATCCCTGTCGTATAGAACGTTCCGACCGCCCGCTCGAGCTCGTTCGCATACGCCCACGGGTGGCTGATCGGGAACATTGGCGTCTCGGGCTCGAAGTTCACCGGCGAGGCGTAGAGCTCCACGTGCGGCTCGAGTCTGACGAGATGGAATCGGACCATCCCGGTGACCGACTGCAGCATCCCAAACTTGAATTTGACGTGGAGCCACTCGCTCCACTGTCCCTCGCGAACCACGAGCGCCTTCGGCTGCCCGTCCGAGCGCACCGTGACCGTCCTCGCGGGGCCATCGATGTCGAGCGTGAGGTCGACAGTGGTATCGCCGCGCGTCTTCGGGTTCCGGGGCCCGACGAGCGTCGTCTTCGCGGTTCCGCCGCTTGGCGTTATGCGCACGACGTGCTCGCTCTCGCCCGGCGCTACGCCATCCCGCGAGCTGTAGAAGGTCGCGGTGCCCAGGCCGCCGCGCAGGTCGGGCACCCCCATGCCCGAGAGCATGCGGCCCTTGAAGTCGTCAGGCGGGTAGGTGCACGGACAGCGCAGAACCACCGAGGGGATGCCGGCGTCCGACAGCAGCGACCATATCGGCGTCCCACGTCGAAGGTTTACCGCCTTCGGCGGAAGGAACGCACTCTTCTGCTCGTATCGGTTGAGCGCCAGATCGGGCAGATAGGTGGCGGGATCGCGGCGGATGAAGTCGAAGATCCCGTGCCCACCGGGATTCACGCCGGTCGCGAAGGTCGACCAGGCGACGGGCGTCTGGGCGGGGAAAGTGGTGCGGCAGCGCGAGTAGCCGCCGGTCGCGCGCAGGCGCGCGAGATTCGGGAGCTCGCCCCCGTCGAGCATCGGTTCGACGATGGACGGCTCCATGCCATCCAGGCCGATCACGAGCACCTTCGTCGCGTGTGTCACCGATGAGTCGTCGTCAGGCGAGAACGTAGCGGGCGGCCGGAGCGGGTGCAGTCCGCGAGCGCCTGCGAACCGTGAGCCCGCGCAGGGTGGCGATTCCGGTGGCGCCCCAGCCGGGGGTCCGCGGGCTGCGGGCCGCCGGCACAGCGGCGGCGGCACCCGGGAGGACGTGAATGGAAGAGCCGCGGTGGGCGGCGCGCGTGCAACCTAGCGCTTGCCGACCAGCTTCGACATGCTGCGCCCCACGGCCTGCGCGCCCAAGCGCACGATGCCGACGGTGCGACGCCAGAACATGAGGATGACCCCCGCGATCGCGGCGAGCGCGGACGCGACGGGCATCAGGGTGTCCGGTCCGATATACATGTAGTGCTCTCCCTGAGATGATGCAGCCCCGCACGGTAGGGCGCGGTCGACCAACGATGGCCGACACTGCCAGGTCAACATTGGGGCCGTGTGAGGCCATTCGCCACCCTGCCAATTAAGTGCCAGTACGGATTGCACTTAAGCGGATCCGGCGGGGCGCCCTCGGCTCATCTCGGGAAGCCCGTTGTGGCGAGTTCGTGTTGCGGTGTCGCGACAAAGGAGACGGTTCGGCCGCGTCCGCACTCGCCCGCCCTCAACGGTCCCTCGGCCTCGCCCCGGGCGCGTGTGACGAAAAGCGATGCGTGGGCGTGTCGCGCCCCCCCCACACGACCGGAACGCGGCGTGACTCGGGCGCGGCCGGCCGGCTGCCTGAAAATGCCGTAAGCCATTGCCCCATTGTGTGTTACCGCCCATACTGTACGCCACTGGTATGGGGCGTGGATCTTGCCCCCGCCCCTGCCGACGAGCCGCCCGCCCCAGCGCGACGGCCTTTCTTCTATTCAGCCTTTCGAATCCATGTCCAAGGGTGTGACGGTTTGGTTCACGGGCCTCTCCGGCTCGGGGAAGACCACGATTGCCATGCGGGTCGCGGAACTCCTCCACGAACGCGGCGTTCACACTGAGCGCCTCGACGGCGATGTCGTCCGGCAGAGTCTCACCCGCGACCTCGGCTTCTCGAAGGAGGACCGCGACAAGAACATCGAGCGCGTCACGTTCGTGGCAAAGCTGCTGACGCGGAACGAGGTGGTGGTGCTGTCCTCCTTCATCTCCCCCTACCGGGCGCAGCGCGAGGCGAGCCGCCGCGACATCGGGGAGTTTCTCGAGGTCTTCGTGAACGCGACGCTCGACACGCTCATCGCGCGCGATCTCAAGGGCCTCTACAAGAAGGCGCTCGCCGGCGAGCTCCAGGGCTTTACCGGAGTGAACGATCCGTACGAGGCGCCCGAGAACCCGGATCTGATCTGCGACACCGATGCGGAGACCGTCGAGGAGAGCGTGGCGAAGGTGATGTCGCTCCTCGAGGAGCGCGGCTACGTCCCCGCGGCGGGAACGACCGCCGGCGCCCGCCGCGGTACTCGTAAGGCAGTGCCCGGGCCGAGCGCGCCGCACGGCGGCGTGCTCGTCGACCGCGAGCTGCGCGGCGCCGCCCGCGACGAAGCGCTCGCCCGCGCGGCGACGCTGCCCGCGGTGGAACTCGACGAGCGCGAGTCGAGCGATCTGGAGATGATCGGCGTTGGCGCGCTCAGCCCGCTCACCGGCTTCATGCGGAAGCTCGACTACGACTGCGTGGTCGACCGCATGCGCCTGTCCGACGGGTTGGTCTGGGCGCTGCCGGTGACGCTGGCCGTGACCCCCGAGCAGGCGGACCGCATCGCCGAGGGAAGCGAGATCGCGTTGACGGCCTCCGACGGTCGGATCGTCGGACTCATGCAGGTAACCGAGAAGTTCGGCTACGACAAGGATCGCGAGGCGGAGCACTGCTTCGGCACCACGGACCGTGCCCATCCTGGCGTCGCCCGCATCTACGAGCAGGGCGACGTCTACTTCGGCGGCCCGGTCTGGGTGCTCGACCGGCCGAGCCAGGACGACTTCACGGAGTACCGCCTGACGCCGCTGGAAACGCGGACCCGTTTCGACGAGCTGGGCTGGAAGTCGGTGGTGGCGTTCCAGACGCGGAACCCGGTGCACCGCGCGCACGAGTATCTCCAGAAGGTCGCGATGGAGGGCGTGGATGGACTGCTGCTCCACCCACTGGTGGGCGCCACCAAGAGCGACGACGTACCGGCGGATGTCCGGATGCGCACGTACGAGGAGATCCTCGACAAGTACTATCCGAAGAACCGCGCGATGCTGAGCGTCTTCCCGGCCGCAATGCGTTATGCGGGACCGCGGGAGGCGGTGTGGCACGCAATCTGTCGCAAGAACTACGGGTGTACGCACTTCATCGTCGGACGCGATCACGCCGGCGTCGGCACCTATTACGGCACGTACGACGCGCAGAACATGATCGACCGGTTCTCGTTCGACGAGCTCGGCATCACACCCCTCAAGTTCGAGCATTCGTTCTTCTGCCGGACCTGTGGGAACATGGCGTCGGCCAAGACGTGCCCGCACGACAAGTCCCACCACGTGCACCTCAGCGGCACGAAGGTGCGCGACATGCTGACGAACGGCGAGCTGCCGCCGCCGGAGTTCACGCGGCCGGAAGTCGCGAAGATCTTGATGGAGGCCTATCGCGGAGAGGAGTTGGGGGTACGAGGTTAGGGAATCGGGAATCGGGAATCGGGAATCGGGAATCGGGAATCGGGAATCGGGAATCGGGAATCGGGATTCGGGATTCGGGATTCGGGAATCGGGAATCGGGATTCGGGATTCGGGATTCGGGATTCGGGATTCGGGATTCGGGGATCGGGGATCGGGAATCGGGGAGGGATAGGCAAGAGCGA
Source organism: Gemmatimonadaceae bacterium (assembly GCA_035461825.1). GTDB lineage: Bacteria > Gemmatimonadota > Gemmatimonadetes > Gemmatimonadales > Gemmatimonadaceae > JALZIF01. The sequence continues at coordinate 28,557 of DATHUW010000022.1, read as the reverse complement.
GGTTCTCCATGCGCGCAGACCCAGGTTTCTTTCGCTTTTCCCAGCCCTAGCCCCAAGCCCCACGCCCCTAGCCCCTAGCCCCTAGACCTATCCCCTAATCCCTACCCCCTATCCCCCCCCATGCCCGCCGACCTCCATCTTCACTCCACCGCCTCCGATGGCTCCGATGCGCCGGCGGTCGTCGTCAGGCGAGTCGCGGCCGCCGGGTTCTCGGCCATGGCGCTCGCCGACCACGACACCATGGACGGCGTCGCCGAGGCCGTGGAGGAGGCCGCGCGCATCGGGATTCGATGCATCCCCGCCGTCGAGTACTCCACACTCGACGACGAGCGCGAGATCCACATGCTCGGCTACGGTCTCGATCCCGACGATCCGGCACTGCGGAAGGAGCTGCGGAGACTCCGCGCCGGCCGGTTCAATCGCGCGATGCTCATGGTCGAGCGGCTCAACGAGCTCGGCGTCGCCGTCGCGTGGGAGCGCGTGCAGGAGATCGCCGGCGATGAGAACGTGGGACGCCCACACGTCGCGAAGGCGATGCAGGAGGCCGGATACATCCGCGAGATCAAGGACGCGTTCACCGAGGAGTGGATCGCCAACGGGGGACGGGCGTACGTCGAGCGGGTGAAGATCAGCCCCGAAGAAACGATCGCACAGATCCGCGCCGCCGGCGGCGTGGCCGTGCTCGCCCACCCCGGCCGCTTCCGCTCGGACGATGACACGATCGACGACGACGTGATCGTGCGGTACATCGCGGCGGGCCTCGAGGGGATCGAGGTGTTCTATTCCCGCCATACGCCCGCGATGGAGGAGCACTACCGCGCCATCGCCGAGCGGCACGACCTCGTGATGACCGGCGGCTCGGATGACCACGGCACCAACGCCGAGCCGCTGCTCGGCACGATCCGGCTGCCTGACGAGTACGTCGGCCGGCTGATCGCGGCGATCGAGGCGTCGCGGCGGCGGAGGGCAATCGGTGTCCCCACGCCCGCCTGAGCCGGAGGGCGTCAGCGTCGCTACGCCCGGGGCCCCGGGCGTAGCCTCGGGCTTCCGCTGGCCGGCCGAGCGGCAGGCGCCGAGCGGCCCGCCGGCGCCGGCGCCGCAGCGGCGCGACTGGAAGGACTGGGTCCGCATCGCGATGGTGGCCGGCGGGGTGATCGGCGCGGTCGGCATCTATCTCGCCCCTGCGCCGGCCGGGCTGTCCCCCGGGGGGAAGAGCGCGTTCTCGGTCTTCGTGCTCTGCACGACCCTGTGGGTGAGCAACGCGCTCCCCGTCGGCATCACCGGGCTGCTCGCGCTCGCCCTGCTCGGCCTAACGGGCGCGATGTCCTCGGCCGATGCGTTCGCGGCGTTCGGCAGCTCGGCGGTGTTCTTCATCCTCGGGGTGTTCATCCTCGCCGCGGCGCTCATTCGCTCGGGACTCAGCAAGCGCATCGCCCTCGCGTTCCTGTCGCGCTTCGGCCGCTCGCCATACCGCCTGGCGACGGGCATGATGCTCACCTCTGCGGTCCTCACGGTCTTCATGCCGGCGCAGGCCACCGTCGCGATGCTGTTTCCGATCGCGTTCGAACTCGCCCGCGCGATGCGCCTACGACCCGGGGAAAGCGCCTACGGCAAGGTCCTGTTCCTCTCGCTGGCGTGGGGAGCCATGGTCGGCTCCAACGCCAGCTTCCTCGGGAGCACACGCGCTCCGCTGGCGCTCGGTATGCTGAGTAACACCCACGACCTGACGATTACGTTCGACGAATGGCTGCTCGCCGCCGCGCCGGTGGTGGCGCTCGGGGTGCTCGTCGTGCCGTTCTTGCTGCGCCTCTCCTTTCCTCGCGAGCGAGTAGACGCCGCCGACGCCAGGACCGCACTGCACGATGCCGTCCGCGCGCTGGGACCGATCGGTCTTCCCCAGGCCAAGGTCGCGCTGATCATGCTGGTCACTGTCGCCGCCTGGGTCTTCCTTGGCGGGCGCGCGCTCGACTTCGGCGTGATCGCCCTGCTCGCCGCCGCGACAATGTTCGTCGTCGGGGTGCTGAAATGGGAGGATTTGGAGGGCTACATCCACTGGAATGTGATCCTGATGTACGGAGGCGCCATCGCACTGGGAGTGGCGATCGATCGCTCGAGTGCCGCGGGGTGGCTCGCGGAGAGCGCCATCGGCCACCTCGAGATACCTCCGTACGTCGCGATCGTGGGCATGGCCGTCGCGACGCTCATCCTCTCGGAGTTCATGAGCAACGCCGCGGCGGTCGCGGTCATGCTCCCGATCGGGTTCAGTCTCGCGCCGCAGTTCGGCGTTTCGCCCATTGCCCTCGTGTACGCCGCGTCGCTCGGCGGCGGGGCCGCCTTTACGCTGCCTATCAGCTCGGCGCCGAACACGATCGCGTTCGCGAGCGGGTTTCTCCGCATGACCGACTTCGTGCGGGTCGGCACGGTCATGACCCTGCTCTCGATCCTCATTCTGCTGCTGGTCGCGCGCTTCTGGTGGCCGCTCCTCGGCGTTCTGTAAGAGGCGGGTAAGGCGCTGGTACTGCGACGGAACTCCCTACAGATCCGGGCGTAGTCCGAAGATCGACAGCGCTGGCGGCTCTCCGTTCGTAAACCATGGAGAGCCGTACTCCGGAACCCGATCCTCATCGTCGTCATGCATTCGCCTCGACCAATGGTCATTGCCGCGCTCGCCGCGCTGATCCTAGCCACACCGGTGCGCGCGCAGGACGCGAGCCCGACAGCCGACGCCGCTCCGTCGAATACCTGGCAGATCGACGCCTCGCACTCCGAGCTGTCGTTCCGGATCCGACATTTCGTCAGCAAGGTGCGCGGGACGTTCGGAACGTGGCGTGGGACGATCGTCGCGGATCCGCAGCAGCTCGCCGACGGATCCGTCGCGATCACGATCGACGCGCGGACGATCGACACCAATCACGAGCGACGGGACGCCGACCTGCGCTCGGACAACTTCTTCGATGTGGAGACGCATCCGGAGATCACGTTCAAGAGCCGCAGCGTGCAGGTGAAGGACAATGCGATCACGATCGAGGGTGACCTGACGATGCGGGGCATCACCAAGCCGGTGACGCTGACCGGCGAGTACCTCGGCGCGACGCAGGACAACCGCGGGCGGCGCCGCATCGGTTTCGAGGCCAGCACCGTGATCAACCGGCTGGACTGGGGCCTCACCTGGAACCGTGTGGCCGAGGGTGGGGGCGTGATGCTTGGCGATGACGTGGAGATCGCGGTGGTGGTGGCGGCCGTGGAACGGTGAGTGGCTGGGGCTGAGGTTCGGAGTTGGGGCTGAGACGTAGCGCACGCGCCGGCGCCGACGACGAGTTGCCTGACTACACTGGCAGCCGACCTCGCATCCGCCGACCTCGCATCCGCCGACCCCACACCCCGGACCCCAGACCGCACTCTTGCGCCGTTCGCGCTCCCTCCCTATACTCGCCCCATGCCTCGCACCGCCGCCTTCGCGTATTCCTTCTTCGGCTACTGGTTTACCACCGGGAGCCGCGGCGCGTGCACGTCCATGCCTGAGTAGTCGAACTCAGCACCAGCGACGAACGCGAACGGCTCTCGGAACTGCTCCGGGAGCTTTTTTGTGCTCGTCACCGGCCCTGCCTCGAGGTTCTCCGAATGTCCGCACCCATGCTCGTGGCGCGCGAGTCCGCGTCGCACCAGACCGACACGATCGTGAGTGTCGCCGATCGCGTCGCCGTCGGCGGCGATGCCGTGGTCCTCATCGGCGGACCCTGCTCCGTGGAAGGACGCGCGATGCTGTTCGAGACCGCCCGCGCCGTGCGTGCCGCCGGCGCGATGATGCTTCGCGGCGGTGCCTACAAGCCGCGCACCTCCCCTTACGCGTTCCAGGGACTCGGCGAGGCGGGCCTCGAGCTCCTCGCCGAGGCGCGCGAGCTCACGGGACTCCCGGTCGTTACCGAGGTGCTCGACGTCCGGAGCCTGGCGCTCGTCGAACGGCATGCGGATCTGTTGCAGGTGGGCGCGCGCAACATGCAGAACTATGCGCTGCTCGCCGAGCTCGGGCACAGCGGCAAGCCGGTGCTGCTCAAGCGCGGCCTCTCGGCAACGGTGGCGGAGCTGCTGATGGCGGCGGAGTATGTCGTGGCCAACGGCAACGCCAACGTGGTGCTCTGCGAGCGCGGCATTCGCACGTTCGAGACCGCGACGCGGAATACACTGGATGTAGGCGCGATCCCCGTGCTGAAGCGCGAGACGCATCTGCCGGTGATCGTCGACCCGAGCCACGCCGCGGGTCGCGCCGCACTCGTCCCCGCGCTCGCCGCCGCAGCGATCGCGGCTGGCGCGGACGGCCTGCTCATCGAGGTCCACCCGTCGCCCGCGACCGCGCTCTCCGACGGGGAGCAATCGCTGACGCCTGACGAGTTCTCCGTCCTAGCGGCACGGATTCGCGCGGTCGCGGCGGCCATCGGACGCCCCATGGCGACCGCGGCACCGTGGCTCGCCCTCGAATCGGCGTGAGGCCGACGGACGAGCGACCGCGGGTCGCCTATCAAGGCGCGCCTGGCGCGTTCGGAGAGGATGCCATCGTCCGCTACTGGGGAGGACGGGCCGAACCGGTGGCGGCGCCGACCTTTGCCGCGGCCGTGGACGCCGTGCGCGCGGGATCCGCACGATACGCGGTGCTCCCCGTGTGGAACTCCACCATCGGCCGCATTGCCGAGGCGTGGGACGCCATCGCCGCGGATCGCGGCGCGGCGGTCGTGGTGAGCGCGGTGGGTGAGATCACGATCCCGGTTCGGCACGCGTTGCTCTGCCGCCCCGGCGTCTGCGTCGATGCGATCACGGCGGTATTGGGGCATCCCGCGGCGCTCGCACAGTGCGCGAACACGCTCGCCGCTCGCGGCGTACGCGCCATCCGGGCCGACGATTCCGCGAGCGCCGCGCGTGCGCTCGGTGCCGCGGCAACGGGCGTACCGCTGCGGGTTCCCGGCAGCGATGCGGTCGTCGACCCGCTCAGGACGGCAACGCTCGCGCCCGTCGGTGCGGCCGCACGCTATCGGCTTGCCGTACTCTCGTGCGGCGTGCAGGACCGTGCGGACAACCGCACATCGTTCCTGGTCGTGCAGGCGGTCGGCGAATCGGGAATCGGAAACCGCAATTCGTAGCGACCCGTCATGGGCGCAGTCCCCACCGCGCCGCCCGTATGCTAGGCGGCGTGGTCACGAACGAGCGCCTCGACCTCCCGCACCCGCGCGGCGACGAGCGGGAGTCGCGCGGCAGACACGTCCACCGCGTCCGGGGTCTTGAGGCCATTCCCCGTAATGCACAGCACGACTTCGTCGTCAGGCTTCAGCCGTCCCGCTCGTGCCAGGGCGAAGGCGGCCGCCGTCGTCACGCCGCCGGCAGTCTCCGCGAAGATCCCGGCCGATTCCGCCAGCGAGCGAATCCCTTCGGCCAGGGCCTCGTCGCTCACCGCAGCGCCCCATCCGCCGCTCTCGCGCATCGCTCGGGCCGCGAACACCCCGTCCGCCGGAGTGCCGATCGCGATGGACCGCGCGATGGTGCGCGGCACCTCCGGGACGAGCGACTCACCGCCGGACTCGAGCAGCCTGACGATGGGAGCGCAGCCGGACGCCTGGGCTCCGTAGAGCCGCGGCGAGTTGCCGGCGACGAGGCCGGCATCGCGAAACTCCCCGAAGCCCTTCCGCAGCTTGGTCAGCAGCGACCCGCCCGCCATCGGCGCGACGACCGCGGTCGGGAGTCGCCACCCGAGCTGCTCCGCGATCTCGAACGCCATCGTCTTGGACCCTTCGCCGTAGTAGCCGCGCAAGTTGACGTTCACGATTCCCCATCCGAAGCGGTCCGCGAGCTGCGCGCACAGACGATTGACGTCGTCGTAGTGGCCGCGGACACGCACCACCCTCGCGCCATAGATGACGGTGGCGAGGATCTTCTGCGGCTCGAGATCCTCGGGAATGAAGACGTATGCCGGCAGTCCCGCGCGCGCCGCCTGTGCCGCGACGGCATTCGCCAGATTGCCAGTGGAGGCGCAGCCGATCGTCGTCAGGCCGAATCCATGGGCCGCGTTGATCGCGGACGCGACGACGCGGTCCTTGAACGACAGGGAGGGATGTGACACCGCGTCGTTCTTCACCCACGCGCGCGCCACGCCGAGCCGCCGCGCGAGCGACGGCACCTCGACGAGTGGCGTGAAGCCCGTCTCCAGCGCGAGCGCGGGCTCGCCGGTGAACGGCAGCCATTCCCGGTACCGCCACAGCGTCGGCGCCCTTCCGGCGATCGTGGCGGCGTCAGGCAGCGGACGCTCGGGGTACAGCGGCTCGAGCGGTCCGAGGCACTGTTCGCAGATCGCGACGGGGGCCGCGGCCTGTTCCGCGGCACAGATGCGACAGCGGAGATGGAGAGGCTTGGGAGAGAGTGACACGGATGTCGGTTCAGTCGTGAGAGAAGCGGGATCCGGGCGTGGACTGACGCTCGCCGCACGCCAGGCTCCCGAACGCAGCCCTAGTATTTCGGTACCGTCGGATCAACGTCCTCGCTCCAGCGCTGAATGCCGCCGGCGAGGTTCCACACCCGTGTGAATCCCGCGGCCTGGAGCTGACGTACCGCGCGCGCGCTGCGCACACCCGTCTTGCAGTGCACCACGATGTCCCCGGTGCTCTCCAGCGTCGGCAGCGCCTCGGCGAGACCGCCGAGTGGAACGAGGCGCGCACCCTCGATGCGCGCGATCTCCCATTCGTGGGGCTCGCGCACATCGAGAAGCGTCATGAGGTCGCCCGCGCGCAGCCGCTCGGCCAGCTCACGCGGCGCGATCTCCGGCACCGCGTTGCCTGCCTCCGCGCGCGCCGCTGCACGAATGCCGCAGAACTCCTCGTAATCGATGAGTTCCTTGATCTCCCGGGTGCCGCAGGCCGGGCACGTTGGGTCTTTGCGCAGCTGCATAGTGCGCACCTTCATGCGCAGCGCGTCGAACAGCATGAGGCGCCCGATCAGCGGCTCCCCGATGCCAAGCAGCAGCTTGATCGTCTCGGTCGCCTGGATGGTCCCGATGATCCCCGGCAGCACGCCGAGCACGCCGCCCTCGGCACAGCTCGGCACCAGCCCGGGGGGCGGCGGCTCGCGGAAGAGGCAGCGATAGCACGGCCCCTCCGCGGTCGCGAAGACCGACGCCTGGCCCTCGAACCGGAAGATGCTGCCGTACACGTTCGGCTTGCCGAGGAGCACGCACGCGTCGTTCGTCAGGTACCGCGTCGGGAAGTTGTCCGTCCCATCGACCACGACGTCGTAGTCGCGCAGGATCTCCAGCGCATTGGCCGAGGTGAGCTGCGTCTCGTACGTCTCGACGTGCACGTGCGGATTCACATCGGCCACGCGCTCGCGCGCCGAGTCGAGCTTCGGACGCCCGACGTCCTTGGTGCCGTGCAGCACCTGGCGCTGCAGGTTCGTCAGGTCCACCACGTCGAAGTCCACGAGGCCGAGGGTGCCGACGCCGGCCGCGGCGAGATAGAGCGCGAGCGGCGACCCGAGACCGCCGGCCCCCACGAGCAGGACCCGCGAGCCCTTCAGCGTGCGCTGCCCGCCGAGCGCCACGTCGGGGATGATCAGATGCCGGCTGTACCGGAGGATCTCGTCAGGCGAGAGCTCCGGCAGCGCGTCCCGGCGAGGGTCGTCGTCCGGTTCGGTCACGTGCGCATCCAGCAGGGTGTGAGCTCCCATGTCAGCCCCCCGCGATCGCGGGCACGACGGTGAGCTCGTCCCCGTCGCGAACGGGCGCCGCGAATCCTCCGCGGAACCTGATGTCCTCGTCGTTCAGGTAGAACGTCACGAAGGCATACGGCGCGCCGCTGGCGTCGCGCAGGCGCGGCGCCAGGGATGGATACCGCGCCGCGACGTCCCCCACGACGTCGCCCACCGTGGCGCCCACCGCCTGCACGGGGGATCCTTCGGCCAGCTTCGCGAGCACCGCCGGGAGATGCAATGTCACCGCCATGGTCAACCTCGTCTCGTAGTCGTCGAGTCCGGCGTGTACCGAATCGCGCCGGGTGCCGAAAGTTCGGATTCTCGATGTGCCGCCACGCTGTATCCGGCCGCCGGAGCGTCACAGGCGATGGCGTCGGCCCGGATGCCGATGGCGGTCCACGCCGCGCACATCGCGGCCGCCACTTCGTGCACCGAATCCCGTGGGGTCACGGCGCACAGCGAGGAGCCGGAGCCGCTCAGCGTCGCGCCGAACGCGCCGGCCTCCCGCGCCGCGGCAACGACCGCATCGTAGCCCGGCACCAGCTCGCGCCGAAAGGGCACGTGCAGCACGTCCTCGAGCGCATGCTCGAGCAACCCGGGATGGCCGCTCGTCAGGCCCGCGACTAGTGCGGCGGCGAGCGCGGCCGCGCGCGCCGCGACGGCGTGCGGAACCGAAGCGGGGAGCACCGCCCGCATGTACGACGTCTCCACCTCGAAGTCCGGCACGGCGAGGGCGAGCGCGAGATCGTCGTGCAGCTCGATAGGCGCCGTCACGAGCACCCGTCCGCCCGTGTCGGTTCCGCGGCGGGGCTCTCCACTCACGGCCAGCGTAGCGCCGCCGTGCACCGCGGGCACCACGTTGTCGGGGTGTCCCTCGAGCGCGGCACAGAGCTCGATCAATGCCTGGTCGTCGAATCCGAGCCGCAACAGCGCGTTCGCGGCCGCGGCGCCGGCCACCGTCGCCGCTGCCGACGAACCGAGTCCACGCGCCACGGGAATGTCCGAGGTCGCGCGAATCGACAGACCATCGGGAAATGCACGGCCCGCCTCGCGGCACGCGGCCCGGAACGCTGCCACGATGCGATCGTGCTCCGCGGCGACGGTGAGTCCGGCCAGCGTGCCGGCGCGCCGCAACCGCACCGGTTCCCCGCCATCGGGGTCGATGGTCGCGGTGAGGGTGAGCCACCGGTCGACCGCGACGCCGACGCAGTCGAACCCCGCGCCCAGATTCGACGTCGAACCCGGGACGCGCACCTCGGCGCCCGCGCTCATCGTACCCCCTCCAGCGCTTCCGTGTGCCGCACGCGCTCCGGCGCGGCAGCCTGACGCCGTGCGCGTATCGCCACCGCCTCCGCCTCGTCGATCGGATAGCAGTGCTCGGGACCCGGGAAGCGGCCCGATCGCACGTCGCTCGCGTACGCCGCGATCGCCGCCGGGATCAGCACGTCCAGCTCCGCATAACGCCTCGCGAACCGCGGGGTGATGTCGCCGACGAACCCGCCGAGCAGGTCGTGCACGATCACGAGCTGCCCGTCCGCCTCCGGCCCCGCGCCGATGCCGTAGACGGGAATCTCCACCCGCTCCCGTACGAAGGCAGTGGCCTCCGCCGGCAGCGCCTCCAGCAAAATGGCGAACGCACCGGCCTCCTGCAGTGTTCGCGCGTCGTCCGCGAGCCGCTCCACGGCGTCGAGCGACCGCCCCTGCACCCGATAGCCGCCGAGCTGCCCCAGCGATTGCGGGGTGAGCCCGAGATGGCCCATCACGGCGATACCCGCGTCGGACATCGCGCGGACCCGTCCGGCGACCCGCGCACCGCCCTCGCACTTCACCGCGTCGCACCCCGCCGCGATGAACGCCCCGGCGTTGCGGATCGCGTCCGCGTCGGAGACCTGATACGAAAGAAACGGCAGATCGCCGACCACGAAGGCGCGCTTCGCGCCCCGGCACACGGCCCTCGCGAAGACGAGCATCTCGTCCATGGTGATCGCGCAGGTGCCCGGATGACCGAGCATCGTCATAGCGGCCGAATCGCCGACGAGCAGCATGTCGACGCCGGCGCGATCGGCGAACACCGCAGTGGGGTAGTCGTAGGCGGTGAGGAACACGGCCTTCTCTCCGCGCGAGCGGAGGGCGCGAAGCGTGGCCACCGTGACCTGTCGGGGACCCTCGCGGACGCCACAGGGGGACGCGGGGGTCGTCACGCCGCACCGCCTGACGAGACGCTCCGCCCGCGCCCGGTGCGTCGCGCGACCGGGGTCGGCGGCGCCTGCGCGAGCCCCGTTCCCAGCCGCTCGATGGCCTCCAGCAGCCGCACGGACGGTACGGTCAGCGCCAACCGCACGAACTCGGTGCCGTTCGCCCCGAACGCCGTACCGGGGAGCACCGCGACGCCCTGGTCGCGCAACAAGCGGTCGCAGAGCTCTTCCGTCGTCTCCTGGGTCGTGCGCAAGGCGCTCCTGACCTCGGGAAAGGCGTAGAAGGCCCCGAGCGGCTCCGCGCAGGACAGGCCGGGGATGCCGGACAGCGCCTGCAGCGCAGCGTCGCGACGGCGACGCAGCTCCGCCCGATGCGCACGAACCGCGGCATCTCCGGACTCGAGGGCCGCCAGGCCCGCGCGCTGCACGAATGCCGGGACACAGCTGTGCACGTTCGTCGCGAGCAACCCGGCCGCGCGCGCGAGCGGACGCGGAAACACGCCGTACCCGAGCCGCCATCCGGTCATGGCGAAGGCCTTCGAGAATCCGTCGATCACGACCGTGCGCGAGGCGAGTCCGGGAACCGCACGGATCGATGGCGCCCGGAGCGGCGCCGCTGCGTTGGAATCGTCAGGCGCGTGCAGGAGGCGGGCGTATACCTCGTCGCTGATGACCGTGAGATCGTGGCGCTCCACGGCGGCGGCGAGGCGCGCGAGCCCCGTGATGGAGGCGACGGCGCCGGTGGGGTTGTGCGGCGAGTTCACGATCACCACCCGCGTGCGCGGCGAGAGCCGGGCGAACGTGAGGTCGTCCGGCAGCGGATCGCCGTGTGGGCGCACCAGGTACGGCACGGGGACGCCCCCCGCGAACCTGACGAGCGAGCCGTAGATCGGGAAGCCGGGGTCGGGCACCAGCACCTCGTCGCCCGGCGCGACGAGGCAGAGGATCGCGTAGGCGAGCGCGGGCTTGGCGCCCGGTGTCACGATCACCTGCGACGCATGGACCGAACGGCTCGCGCCGCCATGCGACTGCGCGATGGCGTCGCGGAGCTCGGCGAGTCCCTCCGGCGGCCCATATCGCGTCTCGCCATCACGCAGCGCACGGACGGCCGCCTCGACGATCTCCACCGGCGTTGGGAAATCGGGCTCGCCGATCGCGAGCGAGATCACGTCGCGCCCGGATGCGGAGAGCGTCCGCGTGCGCCTGGCGACCTCGAAGGCCCCCTCGTCGCGCAGCGCGCCGACTCGCTCGGCGAGCCGGGCATCAGGCAGCTCCACATTCGAATGCATGATCCCTCCGACCCCGGTTGGAGTTCACCGACGACGAGCCTGTCGCTTGAACGCGGTGCGCCGCCCTGCTGCAACCGAAGACAGAGGTCCCAAAAACACGAAAGCCCGGACGTTGGATGGCCGCCGGGCGTCGCTTTTTAGCACTTGTTTAACGTGGCTGCAATAGGCGGCAAATCACCACGAGCGTTCGATTGTGGAAGCACAGTAGCGGCGGCCGGTAGGCCTTGTCAAGTGTCGTCAGCGCGACCGTTTGATCCGGGCTGGGCGGCGGACGGGGGACGTGCGGCCCCGCCCGCCCAGATGGTCGTTAGGATTCGCGGCGCCCGCGACCGGCGCCGCGCCTCACGCCGCTCACCGCCCGCCGGTCGTGGGCTCCCGACCGAGTGCCACCCGGTACAGCCCGACCATGACGAGCACCAGCAGCACCACGCCCGGCCACACCCAGCCGTGAACCCCGAAGAACGCCAGCGCGTTGCGATCCCCCGTCACCACGATCGGAATCGCCAGCAGAATCCCCACCAGCGCCTCCCCGGTGATGAGTCCCGCCGCGAACAGCAGCCCGTGCCGGTCGCCCAACGACGACCATTCCGCGAACCCCGCGCGATCCGCGACCGGCATCGCCGCCTGGATCCGCGAGCGCCGCCGCCCCACCAACCAGGCCACGACGCCGCCTAACATGATCGCCACCGACAGCTCGAACGGCAGGTAGATGCCCACGGCGACGGCCAGTACCGGCGCGCGGAAATCGCTCTTCCGCCGCTCGAGCCACAGATCGAGCACGATGATGAGGACCGCCACGGCCATGCCGGCGATCACCATCGGCCAGGGGAGCCCGCCACGGAATACACCCCCGGCTACCGCCGCCATCAGCGTCGCCTGCGGCGCGGCCAGCGGCTGCGCGTGCTCCGCCGTCGGAGCGCCGATGCCGTACGCCTGCATGAGCAGCTTGAGCACCGGGGCCATCACGAACGCCGACGACACGACGCCGACCATCTGCATGACCTGCTGCTTGTAGGGCGTCGCGCCAAGGAGCCGGCCGGCCTTCAGGTCCTGCATGTTGTCGCCGGCAATCGCCGCCGCGCACGCCACCGTCGCACCGATGAATACCGCCGCCGCCGGTCCCGACACGTTGCCCGCCCCCATGAACGCCAGCAGCAGCAGCGCCGCCGTCAGGATCGTGGCAATCGTCACGCCGGAAATCGGGTTGTTCGACGATCCCACCAGCCCCGCCATGTACCCCGCGACGGCCGAGAACAGAAATCCCGCCACCAGCATGATGGCGGCCATGAACAGGCCGATCCATAACGAATCCGTGAAGCCGACGAACAGCACGCCGAGCGGGATCGCGGCGAGCAGCAGGGCCGCCCCTACCCATGGCATTGGGACGTCCCGCTCCGTCCGCTCCAGGGCGTCCCCGCCGCCCGCGCGCCGCGTTCGATAGGCGGCGATGCCCGACCGGATCCCGCCGACCAGGCTCGAGCGCAGCCGAATGAGCGCCCACAGCCCCCCGACCACCATCGCGCCCACGCCCAGATAGCGCGTCTGCCGGCTCCAGATCTGTCCGGCCGCATCGACGGCCGCCATTCCGTCTGGCACCCCCTGCGTCGCCGCGACGATCGGGATCGCCACCAGCCAGTTCATCGCCCCGCCCAGAAAGATCAACACCGCGATGTTCAGCCCGACGATGTAACCGACGCCGACGAGCGCCGGCGACAGGTTGGTGCCGAAGTACGCGATCGCGCCGCCCACGTAGCGCGCGGTCTCGAGCACGCCGCCCCAGAGCCGCAGCCCCGTGTCCCCGAGCTTGAACGCGGCACCGATCAACCCGGCCCACGCCAGGTACTTCACACCCGCTCCGCCCTGCTCTCCGACTTTCAGAACTTCGGCCGTGGCCACTCCCTCCGGGAAGCGCAGCGGATTCTCCACGATCAGCGCACGGCGCAGCGGAATGGTGAAGAGCACGCCTAACGCGCCGCCGAGTCCGGCGATCACGGTGGTCTGCCAGTAGTCGAAGTCCGTCCACGTCCCGAGGATCACCAGCGCGGGAATCGTGAAGATCACCCCGGCCGCGAGACTCTCTCCGGCCGACGCCGACGTCTGGACGATGTTGTTCTCCAAGATGTTCGAGTCGCGGAACAGCCGGAGCACCGCCATCGAGATCACCGCCGCCGGAATCGACGCCGAGACGGTGATGCCGGCGAACAGGCCGAGATAGGCGTTCGCGGCCGCGAGCACCACCGCGAGCACGATGCCCAGCACTAGCGCGCGGACCGTGATCTCGCGCAGGCTGGTCGAGGACGGAATGTGCGGAGACGGTTCCATGATCGGGAATCGGGGAATCGGGAATCGGGAATTCCGAAACGGGGGCCGCGGCCAGGTCGGACGGGCGCTAACATGCGGCAGCCGCCGGGCGGGCGCAAACCGGAGCTCCACACGTGGCGTCGCCCCGGGGGTCCTGGCAGACTCCCTCCGACGGTCGGCCGCCCGCCCGGGGCCCCCGACCACCCGTTGCATAACGACATATGACCTTCCCCCTGTCCCGCCGCGCCTTTCTCGCCCGGTCTTCCTCCTGCGCCGCGCATCTCGCGCTCGCCGCCGCCGCCATCCCCGCCGCCGCACGGACCCGCTGGGCTGCCCGGCCGTTCGGCGCCGTCGTCGCGCAGGAGCCCTTCGGCCGACTCGAGCGGATCGCCGAGGGCGTCTGGGCGCTCGTCTCGACCCCGCTCACCGGCGATCGCACCACCCTCGCGAACGGCGGAATCATCGCCGGCCGCCACGGTGTCCTGGCGATCGAGGGGTTCTTCCAGCCCGCGGGAGCGCGCTGGCTCGCCTTACGAGCCCGCGAGCTCACGGGCCGATGGCCCACGCACATCGCTCTCACCCACTACCACGCCGACCACGTCAACGGCCTCGCCGGATATCGCGAGACGCGCAGCGCGCCCGCGGTGCGCGCCACCGCCCGCACGCGCGACGACGTGCTGCAGCGCGCCCAGGCGGACGACACGGACCGCGCCGCCATCCTCCGCGGCGCCGTGATCCTCCCCGCGACCGGCGCGACGACGCTCGATCTGGGCGAGCGGTCGGTTCGCCTGGTCCCTCGAGAGGGGCACACGGCCAGCGACCTGACGATCGAGATCGCAGAGCCGAGCATTGTCTTCTGTGGCGATCTGGTGTGGAACGGCATGTTCCCGAACTTCGTGGATGCCTCGCCATCCAGCCTCGCCAACGCCGTGCGGGCGCTACGCCGCGATCGGGAAACGTCCTACGTGCCTGGACACGGTGCCGTCGCGGACGCCACTGCGCTGGCGAGGTACGAGGCGATGCTGGACGAGGTAGAGCATGCCGCGCGCGAGGCGCACGCCGCGGGCCTCAGCGACGCCGCCGCCGGTGCCGCCTTCGCCCTCCCGGACTCGCTCGGCGAGTGGACGATGTTCGGCCGCACGTTCTTCGAGCGCGCGTTCGCCGCGTGGTACCGCGAACTGGGGACGTGATCGATCGACCCCGTGCGGCACCGCCGACGGCGCTGCTCGCCTTCGCCACGCCGCCCGCGTAGGTTCCGCGCATGTCTTCCGGGATCACACTCTGGTTCACGGGCATCCCCGCATCCGGCAAGTCCACGATCGCGCGCGAGACCGGGGATCTGCTCGCCCAACGGGGCCTCCCCGTCGAGCTGCTCGACGGTCCCGAGGTGCGGCAGAGCCTCTCGCGAGGGCTCGGCTTCACCCACGAAGACCGCGAGGAGAACGTGCGACGCATCGGCTACGTCGCCAAGCTCCTGTCCCGCAACGGCGTGATTGCGATCTGCGCCGCGGTGTCGCCGTACCGCGCCACGCGCGACGAGATCCGGACGCACGTCACGAACTTCATCGAGGTGTACGTCGAGTGCCCGCTGTCGGAGGCGGAGCGGCGCGATACGGAAGGGTTGTACGCTCGCGCTCGTGCCGGAGTGATCGAGGACTTCACCGGCGTCAGCGATCCGTACGAACCGCCGCTTCGCCCCGAAGTCCACATTCGCTCGGACCAGGAGAGCGCCGCCTCCGCGGCTCGGAAGGTGGTGAAGACGCTGGAGCTGCTGCAGCTGATCCCACCGGTCGAGGACGGTTCTCCCGACGCCGACGCGCTGCGGCGCCGCCTCCGCGGTCTCGGCTACATCTGACCCGCAGGGTTGCGGCGCATGCCTAACGCATTGCGATGCGCCTCGTCGTGACGACCGCGGCCGTCCCGACGGCGAGCAACGCGCCGAGCAGCAGGGCCGCCGTGGCGCCACTGCGTCGCGCGCGAAGCCGGAGCCTGAGGACCGTGGGCTCGCTGGTGAGCCGGCGGCGGCCCGCGCTGCCCTCCACGCGGAGTCGCACCTCGTAGTCGCCCAGCTCCGCGCCCGCGGGCGGTGTGATCGTCAGGCGGGCCGGCTGCTCGCCCCCGGGCGGAACGTCCAGCAGCTCCGCGGGCTCGACGATCACCGACCATCCGGCGGGCAGATCCGCCTGAATTCGTGCGCGATCCAGCGCCCGCGAACCCCCGTTGCGTACCGGCACCTCGATCTCCAGCGGATGTCCCTCGTCCAGCTCGTGGAAGAGATTGAAGGCCCGCAGTTCCGCGCGTCCCACTCCGCGTGCCACGAGCTCCAGCTCGGCGATGCCGGCGCCGGCCCGGCGCCAGGCGTCGGCGCGCATCGGACCGGCGTGCACGCTCGGCGGCGCGCTCCGCTTCCCGCTGGGCGCGCCAGTCGATGCGGGGGATGCCACCACGTAGAATCGATAGGCGCTGTCGAGCGTGATCGCCCCGGCGTCTCCCGGCGGCAGCTGCAGCGCCAGGCGCACCCGGCGCTGATGCTCACCCGCCTGGAAGCGCAGCTGGCCGATGCGTGCGCCGCTCTCCCCGTCGGTGAATCCGTGCGCGATCTCCGGCGGCAACCCGTGAACCTCGAGGCGGAGCGGCACATTCGAGGCGCCGAACCGTTCGAGCGTCAGATCGTAAACCGCCTCGCCGTCGAGGTCCGCTTCCTGCGAGAAGGGCACGGACCGCACCGCGACCGTGCCCGTCGCATCCACCTCGAGCCAGATCTTCCGCTCCTCGCGTCGTCCTCCCGACTCGAGCGACACGACGATCGCCTCCACGTCGCGCAGCAGCCGGAACTCGAGCGCCGAGGGCTCGCGGCGGAGCGGCAGGGGTTGCTCGTACGGCATGCCGATGGCCGTGCCCGACGCGCCCGGTTCGTCCTTGATGCTGACGAGTGGCTCCGCCTCGTGCGCGGCCCACATCCGGTGACGGACGTCCTCCGGCAGGGCAAGCATCGCGGTCTCGGACGGCAGGAGGGTCGCGACGGAAAGGCGCAGCCGCACGACCGCCTCGCCTTCTCCGTTGCGTGCTTTACGAGCGCTGAGCACCCGAAGTCGCGATGCCCGATGCGACAGCGCCGTCCACCGCTCCAGAACCGATAGCACGGCACGCTCGCGATCTGCCGCACGCGCCTCGAGCTCGGCAGCCGATACGAGATGCCACGCGGATAGCAGTCGCGTCCGCGCGTAGCTCGAATCCGCGGCCTCCAGCTCGGTGCGTGCGCGCAGCAGCGCGAGCTCGAGCAGCCGCGCATCGGATTCCTGGTTCTCCTGCGCCGGGAGCGTCGTCGCCAGAAGTACGAGCGCCGCGGAGGATCCCCTCACTGGATCTCCGCGCGCTGAAAGGCGGCCATTGCCACGAGCAGCCACGCGACCGCGCCGGCCGTCAACACGCCCAGCTCGGGCACCGCGCCCGCCAGCACGGCCTCGAGCGACGGCTCTCGATAGGCGAACGCCGGCAGCTCCGTGTAGCCGGGCGGCCGGTCGGCCGCGTCGGCGAGGTCCGGCCACCAGATGATCCGCAGGAACCCGAGCTCCCGCGGAAAGAGCTCGAGGCCGTACCGCCGGTCGAACGTGGCGCCCTCGAGTCGCTCCTGGTGCGCCGCCACCTGGTCCAGCCACCGGCGGCCGGCCTCCCGACCGGTACCCGCCAGGTCGGCGGCGAGCGCGGCGTAGCTGGATGCGGGCGAGAAGCGCCCGGCGTGCCGGACCAACCGGGCGTGACGTTCCGCCCGGCGGGCACGATCCAGGTCGACCTGCCGGATGGTGGCGCGCTTGCGCGCGCTGAAGATGCGTTCCTGTTCCGCGCTCGCGTCGCGGTACGACTCCCGCACCGTCCGCGGAAGCTGCCCCTCCGGCACCGTATCCACACCCGCGACTCGCTCCCAGATCACGGAAAGCGCGCGCGCACGCTCCGCCTGCAGCTGCCGGATCGCCGCGGCCCGAGCCTGACGCGCCTCGAACGCCGGCGGCACCGGCTCCAGCGTGGCCGCGACCATCTCAGTCGCGCGCGGCGCCACGAGCACGAGACCGATCCACAGCAACAGCACGGCGACCCACGAACTCCTGGGTCGTGCGGTCACGGAGCTGACGGCGAGTCCAAGCGCCACCATGTGGAGCAGATAGAGCGCGGAGGCGGCGAGGAACACCGTGAGACGGGGCGCACCGCCATCGCGCAGCAGCGAGACGCCCTGCACTTCCGTCACGACCAGCGCGCCAGCAAGGCCGAGGAGGAGCGGGAGCGCAAGCGTCATCGCGGTGCCGAGCGCCTTGCCGAGCAGCAGGTCCCCACGCGGAACGGGCGCCGCGAGGAGCAGCCGCAGCACGCCCGACTCGCGCTCGCCGCTGATGGCGTCGAAGACGAGGAGCAGCGCGAGCAGTCCGAGCACGACCTGCACGATGAACACGGCGTCCATCCCCGCCTCTGCCGCGTTCCCGCCCGATGCCGCCGGTCCAGCCTCGACACCCTCGGTGCCGAACTGCCAGTACGCCGGCAGCGCGCCATCTGCACCCATCGCGAGCACCGCGAATCGGGAGGGACCGCGCAACGCGCGCAGGGCAGGGTCCGCCATGGTCTCACCGTCGCGCCACCCGTACCGCGACGCATACGCGCCGCTCTCCGTGACGGGTTCGGCGATCCGGCGCTGCTGCGCGGCTCGGAGTTCGGCCGTCTGCGCGAGCCGGGCTCTGTAATGCGCGACGTTCACGTGGGCGCTCAGCGGCAGCAGCAGCAGCGCCAGCCCGCATAACGTGAGAAAGCGGGCGCTCCGCACGTGCTCGAGCAGCTCGCGCCGCGCAATGTGCCAGATCACGCCGGCACCGCGGCTCCACCGCAGTCGGCGTACACGGCCCCGATCTCGTGGCGCGTGAGGTGGCGCGGCGCGAACTCGCGCACGAGCGCACCCGACCGCATGATGCCGATGCGGTCCGCGTGCCGAGCGGCACGGAAGACATCGTGGGTGCTCATGAGGATTGCGCATCCGTCCGCGCGTACGCGCTCGAGGAGCGTCATCAACTCACGCGCCGCGGTGGGATCAAGCCCTGCGGTCGGTTCGTCGAGCAGGAGGTTGTCCGCGCCGCGGCTGATCGCGATCGCGATGGCCAGCTTCTGCCGCATCCCCTTCGAGTACTGCCGGACGGGACGCGACTGCTGGAACTCGTCGAGCCCGGCGTCGGCGAGCGCGCGAGCGGCCGCCGCCCGCGTCAGGCGCACCCCGCCCAGCCGCGCGAAATAGCGCAGGTTCTCCACGGCACTGAGCGTCTCGTACACCGCTACCCGCTCGGCCACGTAGCCGCAGCGTCGCTTGGCTTCCAGCGGTCGCTCCGCCACGACGATGCCGTCCACGACCGCCTGCCCCGAGGTCGGCACCGTAAAGTCCAGGAAGCAGCTGAGGGTGGTCGTCTTCCCCGCCCCGTTCGCCCCGAGCAGGCAGTACAGTTCGCCATCGGGAACGCGCAGCGACAGGTCGGAGAGCGCGCGCACGCCGTTGCGGTACGTCTTCGAGAGGTGAATGGCCTCGAGCATGCAATCTCCCCGCGCCGACGGTCAGGGCAGCCGCGGCCGGTACGCGGACAGCGTCGGCACCCCGGAATTCAGCGACAGCACGTAGACGATCCCGGCCGAAGCGGCAACCGCCCGAATCGGCGCCCCGATCGTCAGGCTCCCGCGATAGGCACCGGTGGCACGATCGTACACATCGATCAGCCCGACCCGCCTCGGCGTCCCGCCTCCGAACGCGACGTATATCGAAGAGTCGCCAACCGCCGCGCTCGCGGCGGCGGTGACTCGCCGCTCGAACGCCGTCGTGGTCGTGATGCGGTCGCCCGCGGTGTCGACCACCCGCCGGACCGGCGGCACGTCGATCGCCTCGATGTACGAATGGAAGGTGACCGAATCCGCAGAGTGCAGGATCGCGAAACCGGTCCCGACGAGCAGCGCGACCACGCAGCCCGGCCTGCCGGCCTCCGACGCGAGCACCGTCTGTCGCAGAAGGCCCGCGCTGTCGCGCAGCGCGGCCCACGGAAACGGGAACGGAACCGGCGCGCCGCCGGCGCGGTCGATGCGCGTCAGACGATCCTGCCCCCCCGAAATGAGCAGCGTCGACGCGTCGATCGCGCACAGACCCACCGCTTCCCGGACTCCGGCGCGCGGCGTCGCTTCGATGCGCCGCCCGGACGTATCGAGCGCCAGCAGAGTTCCATCGTCACGCCTGACGACAACGATGGTGCCATCGCCGAGCACGGCGACGGGACCCAGCAGCGCCGGCTGCGTCAGGTCGGCCCACGGCGCGCGGCGCGGCCTTCCGTCCGCACCGAACGCGAGCAGGCCACGCCCGGCATCGACGACGTAGACCGCGCCACCTCCGGCCGCCAGGTGCCACGGCTCCACGAACGTCGACTCCCCGGCCGCCGACCCGACGCTCCACAGCGTGTCGACGGTGAGCGAGAACGACCGCTCCGTCAGGCGCGCAGGCGATCGGTGGCCGTTCGCACCCTCGCCATCCCCGCACGCCAGGGTCATCGCAAGGCACCACCATCGGAGGGAGCGTCGCATGATTCGTTCGTTGAGGGTCAGACGCCGGCGGCCGCCGACAGCGCCGCGAGAAATCGAATGCGCTGCTCGACCGTGACCGGGGCGCGCGCGGCGAAGCGCACGGCGCCCGTCCGTGCATCGAGCACGAGGAGGGCGGGCGTCGCGCGATGTCCGAGCTGCGCGAGCAGCTTCCGCTCGAGGAACGTGACACGCCGTGCGCGAACTCCCGGAAGCTCGCGCGCGAGCAGCTCGATGGATGCGCGGGCGGCGCCGGTCGAGCCGATCACGAGCGCGCCGCCGATGGACGTCGCGCGGGCAATGGTCGGCCGCTGCAGGTACCGGAGCAGATCGAGGTGGGACTCGCAGTCGCGAGCCCGCACGACGAGATAGGCCACCAGTGGTCGGGTGCCGCCGGCGCGAAGCGAGTGCAACGCCCGTCCCTGCATCGTCCGCTCCGCCGCGCCACCGAGCACGATGCACAGCGCGCAGAGCAGGAGGACGGGAGCGGACGCGGTCACGCGGCGGAGCGAGCAATGCACGGGCGAACGCACGGCGAATTGCCCTGAGAGCGGGACGTCAGACCTTCGTCCAGTAGTAGTACTTCTTCGTCGTCGTCTTCTCCGCGCACTCGCGGCTGATCACGGTGCTCGTGCCGATCTTGAGCTCCACGATCGTCCATCGGGTGCACGACTCGATCTCCTGGACCTTGCACTCCTGTCCGGAGCCGCTCGCGCAGACCTCCTGGCCGTCGCCGGCGTCGGTCGGCATGTCCTGCGCGAGTGCGCTCAGCTCCACCGTCGAGACCAGCAGCCCGGCGAGCGCCAGCAGCGTAAGGCGTGGGATGCGCATGAACTCGTCTCCTGTAGGGTATGGTGCGCGGGCCGCCCGGCAAGGCGTCCCGAGCATTCGCTAGGCAGGGTAGTACGTCTTGGTGGTGGTGGTCTCCCACTTGGCGCATTCGATCCGGTACCCCACCGAGAAAGACCGATCGCTCCCCTGGAGCTGGAACTCCACACCGCGCCATTCCGTGCACCGCTGCACCGTGCGCTCCTCGCAGATCGCCCCGCCGGACGCACCGCACGGGGGAGCGTCGCCTTCGGTGGGCAGCACATCCGCTCTCGCCTGCATGACGCCCGCGGTCAACGCCAGCAGGCTCACCGCAGCCAGCCATCGCGTCATGTCGTCACCTCCTCCGTCACATCGCCCGCCGGCTGCCGCCTGACGCCATCCGCGCCCGGCTTTCCCGGCACGGTCGCAACATGCGGTCTCCACGACCGAACACCCGAAGCGAACGCTTGCGCCCCGCATCCGATCGCCCGGTTCGATCCCGCGACGCCGCGGCCGCAGTGTGGGGATCCAGCGTCAGCGCGCCGTCACTCCGGGATGCAGAACGGGGGGCGATGCCAGCGCATCGCCCCCCGTCTCCTGTTCGACCCGTAGACCTAACCCCGCTCGAGCTCCATCTCGACCGCGAATCGCGTCAGACCGGCGACGGTCCGGATCTCGAGCTTTCGCATCACACTTTCCCGGTGCGTCTCGACGGTACGCGGACTGATGCCGAGGCGGCCGGCGATCTCCTTGTTGGTCTCGCCGCTCACGATCCCCTCGAGCACCTCCCGCTCGCGCGTCGAGAGCGACTCGAGCCGCGCGCGGCGCGCGTCTCGTTCCGCCACCGCCCGAACGCCTTCGCCGAGCTGGCGCGCCACAGGCGCGCTGAAGAACGAGTCCCCGCGGTAGACCGCGCGCACCGCCTCGCGCAGCTCTCCGGGCGCCGCGTCCTTGCGCAGGTAACCATCCGCACCCGCCCGCACGCTCTCCATCACGTACTCGGCGTGGTCGTGGATGCTGAGCATGAGGACCCGAGTGTCGGGCAGCGCCTGTCGAATCTCCGCCGCGACCTCGAGCCCGGTCTTGCCTGGCATCGAGATGTCGAGCACCACGACGTCCGGGGAGTGCTCGGTCGCCAGCGCCAGCGCCTCGTCGCCGTTCGACGCCGCCCCGACCACCGTGAAGCCCTCGCCCGCGTGAAGCACGGATTGGATGCCCTCCCGCACGACCGCATGGTCGTCGGCGATCAGGACGCGGATCTGCGGAGCCATCATGGATTCGAGGGCGAAGCGGCGAACGTGGCCACGAGCGCCACGCCCCCTTCGGGCGTAGCGCGCACCGTTAACGTACCACCGAGCGCCGTGATCCGCTCGCGCATTCCCGCCAGCCCCATCCGTCCGTGGCCGGCGAGGGCGCCGGCCGCCGGGCGCGCCCGGCCATCGTCGCGGACCGTGAGTCGGACCAGGCGCTCCTCCTCCACGACCAGGCGCGCGGTCACGCGCGTCGCCTGGGCGTGACGGGCGACGTTCGACAGCGCCTCCTGGAGCGCGCGGAACAGCGCCAGCTCCGCGTCGTCAGGCAGCGGCGGCAGCGCCGCCGGCGCGTGGAACTCGACCTCGAGCCCCGTCTGGTCGGCGACATCCGCGGCCAGTGCACGCAGTGCCGGCAGCAGCCCGAGATCGTCCAGGAGCGAGGGACGCAGATCGTTCGTCAGGTTCCGGATGCTCTGGATCCCCGTGTCGACGAGGCCCAGCACGCGGTCGAGTCGCGCCGCGGCGTCCGGGTCGCTCGTCTCCCGCACGATCCCCAGCTGCATCTTGACGGCCGCGAAGACCTGTGCGGTCTCGTCGTGCAGATGGTAGGAGAGCATTCGCCGCTGCTCCTCCTGCTGCTGCACCATCCGCCGCGACAGACGCTCGAGCTCCGCCGTGCGCGCGCGCAGCCGCCGGTACAGCTCCGCGTTCTCCAGCGCCGCGCCGACCTGCTGACCGAGCGCGACGAGGAAGCGGTCGTCGAGGGCGGTGAACGGATCGCGCGCCTCGCCGAGAATCACGAGAACGCCCGCGAGCTCGGTGCCGCGAAAGACCGGCAGGGCGGCCGCGTACGGCGCGGCGAATGCCTCACGATCGCCATTCACGCCGGCGGACCAGTCGCCGGCGCGCTGCGGCCGGCGCGTTTCGCTCGCGAGGGCGATCAACGTCCGCAGCTCGCCCTCTGGCGCGCGTCCTCCGAGGCCCGCGCAGGTCCCGGCGCCGCGCAGAAACACCGGCGCATCGACGCCTGACGATCCGGCCATCACGATCGCGCTCCCCCGCACCCCGGGCAGCGCCAGCGGTCGTGCGAGCAGCTGGTCGAGCGCCTCCTCGTCGCCGTCGCCGCCCTGGAGATCGCCGGACAACGCGGCGAGCGCGCCGAGCCCGCGTCGCAGATCCTCCGTGACCACCAGAAGGATCCCCGCGCCGGTGGCGAGCGCGAACAGGATGTCGAGGTAGTACCCCCACGGACTCCACGCCCCGCGAGCGCGGAGAATGGGATAGTCGAGGTGATGAATCGCCCACACGACGAACGCCCAGCCCAGCAGCGCGGCGCCGTGTGACGCGGTGTGCCGCCGGTGCCGCAGGAACACGATCCCCGTCCAGAAGGTGGCGATGCTGAGGAACAGCACCGCCGGACCCGCCGCGAGCAAGAAGTTGTCGAGCCGGTAGATCGCGAGGTAGGACCACACCGGCGGGAACAGCAGCAGCGGCAGAAACCCGCGCCGCCAGCGCAGCGGACGCCCGAACTCCAGCGCCGCGCCGAGCAGGACGATGGCGGTCCATCCGGTGGTGACCTGGTGCCAGTACAGCCAGACGAAGTCCTCGGTGGCGAGGAAGCTGAGGATCGCCCCCACCCGAAGCACGTAGATCGCCCACGCCACGGCCCACCACGCGAGGTACGGCTTGCGGTACTGCCGGAACAGGTAGGCGCAGAGCGCGGCCAGGCCGGCGGTGATCAGCGCCTGCAGCACGCCGGCGGCGGTCTCGGTGTCCAGCAGCGTGAGAGACATGTCCTAACGGGAGACGGGCCGGCGCGCCCGCGGGGACTCAGGCCGGAACGTCGTCCGGCGAGATGCCGCGGGTGGCGAAGATCCGCGCGACGGCGTCGCCGATCTTGTTGTTCGGCGTGCTCGCTCCCGCGGTCAATCCCACCCGCACCGGACGGTCGAGCGGCAGCCATCTGGCGGCCTCCGACTCCGGCGGCTGGCCGATGGCCTTGTAGCGGATGAGGTTGCGCTCGGGATCGATGGACGTCGCATCGGCGATGTGATAGGTCGGCACCCGCTCCGCGCAGATCGCCGCCAACGACATCGTGTTGCTCGAGTTGTACCCGCCGATCACCACCATGACGTCGAGCGGCTCTTCCAGCAGCGCGAGCACGGCATCCTGCCGGTCCTGCGTCGCGCTGCAGATCGTGTCGAACGAGCGGAAATGCTCGCCGCGATAGGCGGAGCCGTGCGCACGCTCCACGGCGTCGCCGACCGCCGCCGCGATCGCCAGCGACTCGCTCGCGAGCATCGTCGTCTGGTTCGCGACGCCAATCCGCCGCAGATGGCGCGCGGGATCGAAGCCGGTGGAACACGCGTGCGGCGCGAACTGCGCCATCAACGCCTCCGCCGTCCGCGCGCCCTCGATGTACTCCATCACCGATTCGGCCTCGCGCATGTCGCGCACGATGAGGTACTGCCCGTCCGGGTACTTCGTGATCTGCGACGCCGTAGCCCGCGTCTCCTCATGGTAATGCTTGCCGTGGATGAGCGCGGTGAACCCGTCGCGGCCGTAGCTCTCCACCCGCTTCCAGACGTGCAGCACCGACCCGCACGTCGTGTCGACCATCACGCATCCGATGCCCCGCAACGTCTCGAAGTCGCCGATCGTGACGCCGAACGCGGGGAGGATCACCACGTCCTCGGGGGTCACGGCCGAGTAGTCGAACCCGCCCTCGCGCGGCAGGAGAATCTCCACCCCCATCGCGCGCAGCTTGTCGTTCACGTGCGGGTTGTGGATGATCTCGCCGACGAGCACGATCCGCCGGTCGGGGAACTTCGCCCGCGTCTGGTAGGCGTAATCCACGGCGCGCTCGACCCCGTAGCAGAACCCGAACTCCCGCGCGAGCCGGATCGTGACCCCTTCGACGTCCAACGTGAAGTCCCGCTCGCGGAGCAGGTCCACCAGCCGGGCGGAGTAGTCCGCGGTCAGGGTGCCCTGCACCTCGGCCTTGAGGCCGAAGCCCTTGCGGAAATAGGTGTTGGGGGGGGTGGACATGGGAGGAAAGTTAATGGGGGTCGGGGGTCGGGGGACGCTGGTCGGGGGTCGCCGGTGGGAGACGGCGTCGTATTCGGCCCTCCTCCCATGAGCACACGCCCAAGATTGCGCTCGACACCCCGGCCCAACCACCTTTCTGAAGGCGGTTCGCTTGGTTCGGAGTGCCGTCGCCCGACCCGGCCCGCGACCCCCGGCCCCACACAAGCTTGCTTCTCCGCCCTCCCCCCCTCCAACGCGGCGATCTCATTGGCGTGGTCGCGCCATCCTACGCGCCTCGGCTCGGACCACTGTCGCGCGGCGTGGAGGCGCTGGAACGTGCCGGGTTCCGCGTGCGGCTCGATCCCGACATCGAGCAGTTACGGCGCTTCCGGCGTTCCGAGGACGAGCACCGCGCCGAGAGTTTCATGGCGATGTGGCTGGACCCCCAAGTCCGCGCGATCGTCGCCGGTACCGGCGGCTACGGCGCGGTGCGGATCCTCCCCCACCTCGAGCCCGAGGTGTTCCGGCGCCAGCCGAAGATCTTCGTGGGCTACTCGGACATCACCGTCCTCCACCTCTGGATGGCGCGGCGGGCGGACCTTCGGACCTTCCACGGCCCGACAGTCGACGACCTCCTCCCCGGTTCGCGCGACCTCACGACGACCACGCTCATTTCCGCCATGACCTCCACTCGTCCAGGCATGCGGCTCGGCCGCGGCATCGCGCGCGCGGTGCGCCCTGGCCGAGCCGTCGGGCGCCTGACGGGCGGAAACCTCTCCATGGTCCAGCAGACCATCGGCACGCCGTACGAGATCGACACCACCGACGCGATCCTGTTCCTCGAGGAGACGCGCGACCCGATGTCGGTCGTGGACGAGCGCCTCGTGCACCTGCGCGCCGCGGGCCTGCTGCGCGGGATCCGCGGCATCGTCTTCGGCCAGCTCACGCTGGACCGGTCGGAGGAGGACGAGTTCGAGAACTTCCTGCTGGACCTCGTGTCCGACCTCGAGGTGCCGATCCTGATGGATTTCCCCGCGGGGCACGACGCCCCGAATCTCACGCTCCCGCTGGGCACCGAGGTGGAGCTGGCCGCCGATGAGACCACGGGCTGGCTCGCCTATCGAGACGATGCCCTAGCGCCCGCGCCGGATGTCACCGACGCGCATCCTCCTGCCATCGAGCTCCCCGCATGACGACTCGCCGCACCTTTCTCCAGGGCACCGCGGCCGCGCTCGCCGCCGCCTGCGCCCGCCCTGCCCCGACCCCCGTTTCCGCTGTCGTCACTCCCGGACGCGCCGATGTCGTGCTCCGCGGCGGCACCGTGTTCGATGGCGGCGGTGCGGCGCCGATCGAGGCCGACGTCGCCATCACCGGCGGCCGGATCAGCGCGATCGGCCAGCAGCTCGCGACCCGGGGCGCCGATGAGGTCGACGTGCGCGGCCTGGCGGTGGCCCCCGGATTCGTCGACATCCATTCGCATGGCGACGGTTCGTTGAGCGCCGACCCGCGGGCGGCATCGGTCGTCAGGCAGGGCATCACGACGATCGTCGCGGGTCAGGATGGCGGCTCCCGGGCGCCGTCGCGCGGCGATGGCCCGCAGACGATGGCCGAGGCGCTCGCCGCGATCGACGCGCTGCAGCCGGCGGTGAACGTCGCCTCGATGGTCGGACTGGGCACGGTGCGTGGCGCCGTGGTCGGCGACGACGACCGGCCCGCCACGGCCCAGGAGCTCGCGCGGATGGTCGCGATCGTCCGGCAGGCGCTCGCTGACGGCGCCTGCGGGGCCTCGAGCGGGCTCGAGTACACGCCGGGCGCCTTCGCGAGCCAGGACGAGCTCATTGCGCTCTGCCGGCCCCTCGCCGAGCGCCGGCTGCCGTACGCCACGCACATGCGGAACGAGGACGACCGGCTCATGGAGGCGGTGAACGAGGCCATTGCCGTCGCCTCGGGCGCAGGATGCCCCCTCCAGATCTCCCACCTCAAGACGCAGGGCCCGCGCAACTGGCCGAAGATCGACGCGGTGCTGGCGCGCATCGAAGCCGTGAAGGCGAGCGGTCTGGACGTGGCGTTCGACCGCTACCCGTACATCGCCTATCAAACGGGCCTCAGCAATCTGTTCCCCGCGTCGAGCCGGGACGGGGGTACCGCCGCGTTCCTGGCCCGGCTCGCCGATCCCGCGACCGGGGCGGCGTTGCGCGCACAGGCGGCGGCCAAGGCCGAGAGCATCGGCGGCTGGGACCACGTGATGATCACCTCCGTCCGCGCGGAGGAGGACAAGGCGGCGGAGGGGCAGCGCCTCGGGGCGTACGCCCTGTCGGTCGGCGTGCCGCCTGACGAGCTCACCGTGCAGCTGCTGACGCGCAGCGGCGGGAGCGTCGGGATGGTGGGATTCGCCATGAGCGAGGAGAACCTCGTGCGCTTCCTGGCCCACCCCCTGGGAATGGTGTGCAGCGATGGCGGGGCGTTCGCCACCGAGGGACCCTCGCGCCGCGGCCATCCGCATCCGCGCGGTCTGGGCAGCTTCCCGCGGGTGCTCGGTCACTTCGTGCGGGAGACGCGCGCGCTCACCCTCGAGGAGGCGGTGTGGAAGATGAGCGGCTTCCCCGCCTCACGACTCGCGCTGGCCGACCGAGGACGCCTCCGGGTCGGCGCCGCCGGTGACGTGGTGGTGTTCGATCCCGCGACCGTCGCGGATCGTGCCACGTTCACGGATCCCTTCCAATACCCGATCGGGATTCCGCACGTGCTGGTGAACGGGGCGTTCGCGGTCCGGGATGGCGACCAGACGGCGCGGCGGACGGGGAAGGCGGTGAGACCAGGAGCGAGGAACGGATCAGGGATGGAGTAAGGGGTGGCGTGCCTCGTTCATAACGACGCACACCACCCCTGGCGCGGCGGCTCGCTCCTAGTTCCTGGCCAGGCTGAACGGCACGTCGTACCGCGTGCGCTCCCACTCGATCCGTAGCGTGCCGGTGTTGCCACCACCCGGGATCACCCGGATCGACAACCGCTCGACGGGAGACCCGAGCTTGCACGCCCGCATCGGCACGCGAACGGCCTCCTGCGAGGGATCCAGCGCTCCGCCGGTCTGCCGGCTCAGAATGAGCACTCCGGACCCCGCCGGCGCCTCCCCATTGCAGTCCCGCTCCGCTGGAGCGGGCACGGTGAACATCGTGTAAAGGCCCTTCGGCACGGTAGTCTCACCCACCCGCAGCGGACGCAGCGTTCTGAACGTGGTCGCCTCCGCTCCTCCCGTGCTCCACGGCTGGTTGTACGGAACGACTCCGCCGAAGACTTGCCGTCCGCCTGCCGATGGGGCGCCGTAGTGCACGGATATCAGGGTGGTTCCGACCATGGCGACCGATGAGT
>DATHUW010000021.1:0-33077 GCA_035461825.1 Gemmatimonadaceae bacterium | reverse complement strand
CGACGTTCTCCTGCGTGGTGGACTGCAGGCGTACCTGCTGTACGGTGCCCTCGAAGGCTTCGGTCGGATACGCCTGCACCGTGAAGCGCACCGGCTGCCCCTCGCGTATCTGCCCAATGTCGCTCTCGTCCACCGACGCGAGGATCTGCATCCGCGAGAGATCGTTCGCGATGAGGAACAGCTGCGGCGCGGACAGGCTGGCCGCGACCGTCTGGCCCACATCTACGTTGCGCTCGACGACGATGCCGTCGATCGGCGCGTAGATCTGGGTATAGGCAAGATTCTGGCGCGCGCGCTCGAGGCTCACGCGGGCCGACGACAGATTCGCCTGAGAGACCTCGTGCTGATACTGCGAGGTCTCGAACTCGCTCACCGACAGCACCTCGTTCGCGAACAGCTGCTTGCTGCGCTCGAAATCGCGCTGCGCACGCTCCGCTTCGGCGCGATTGCGCTCCACCGTGGCTTGGGCATCGCGCACCGTCTGCTGCGCGAGCGTCGGGTCGATGCGGGCGATGAGCTGGCCCTTGCGAACCCGATCGTTGAAGTCGACGAAGATCTCGGCCACCTGCCCCGAGACCTGCGTGCCGACCTGCACGGTCGTCACGGCGTTGAGCGAGCCGGTCGCGGACACGGTGGCCTCGATGTCGCCGCGTTCGATCTGCACGAAGCGGAACGCCGACGCCGAGCGGTCCCCGCCGCGGCCGATGTACCAGGCGCCGGCGAGGATCATCGGGAGGGCGATTGCCGCGATCACGATCTTGGTCTTGCGCATCTATTCAGGTGCGATGTTTGAGGGTCCAGCGCCTCCTGCGCGCCACTACAGGTGATACGCTTTTCAGGCGCATTCGTTGGGTCCGGCGGCACGAACTGCACCGGGGCGACACGGGGTGCACATCCGGGGCCGGAGCGGCGTGCGAGGTCCGCGCGTGGCACACCCGCCCGCCGTGCGGAGACCGCACGAGCACGGCACCCGACGTGTCTCGTTATGCGGCGCGGGCCGGTGCGGCCGCGTGGCGTTCGGCTGGCGGAGCCGAGCGCGGCGGGCCGGAGCAGGCGCCGCGCGCGGAATCGAAGGTCCCGGCCGCCAACCGCGCTCGACTGCAGCGGCCGCTTCCGCCCCCGCCCTGCCCCGTGCGCCGGGCGTCCTGGTCTGTCGGATGGGGCCACGAAAGGAGCCCGAGGGCGCCTTCGGGGTAAAAATAGGGTTCTGGCGCGTCGGGGGGAGCGGGATGGAACAAAACGCGGCGCGCTGCTGGGGGAGGTTGCGTCCAGCCTGGGTTGTTTCGGGCAACTGGACGGGTGCTCGCTCCCCAGGGCGACGATTCGCGCTGATATCTGTTTATCGCGTTCCGTGAACTTTACCGGAGGAATGGCAATGCAGGCTGGTCACTCGTCGCGCCGTCGAACGGGCGCCGTCATCGCAGGTCTCGCGTTCGGCATCATCGCCGCTGCGCCCGTCGGCGTCCACGCGCAAACCGACAGTGCCGGCTACATCACGCGGCTCGGCACGGACACCCTGGCGATCGAGCGCTTCGTGCGCACGCCCGAACGGGTCGAAGCCGAGGTGCTCCTTCGCATCCCATCCACCACTCGCACGACCTACGTGATGGAGCTCGGGAGCGACGGCACGCTGCGACGCCTCGAATCGCACACGTTTGATCCGAAGCAGGCCGGGAGCGAGCCCGTCCGCCGCAGCATCGTGGAGCGAACCGGCGACTCGCTGCGCATACGCACCACAATGCGTGGCGAGACCCGTGAGCAGACGGTCGCCGCGCCGGCGGCCACCCTGCCGTTCATCGACATGGTACACTGGCCGTACGAGATCGCGTTGATCCGCGCGCGGGCCGCATCGGTCGACGTGGTGCAGCAGCCGCTGCTGAGCGGGAGCCGCACGTCGAACTTCGCGTTCGGCAGGGTCGGCGCGGACTCGATGACCATCACGCACCCCTCGCGCGGCACCATGCGCGTGCGCGTCGATGCGGACGGACGCCTGCTTGGCCTCGACGCAGGCGCGACGACACGCAAGCTGATCGTGACGCGGGAGCCGTGGATGCCTATCGAGGGTTACGCCGAGCGCTGGGCGGCGCTCGACGCAGCAGGCAAGAGTCTCGGTGCGCTCTCCGGGCGCGGTGAAACGAAGGCCACGGTGGCCGGCGCGAACATCCTCGTCGACTTCGGGACGCCGGCCAAGCGCGGGCGGGAGATCTGGGGGAAGCTGGTGCCGTATGGCGAGGTGTGGCGCACCGGCGCGAACCAGGCCACCCACTTCACGACGGACCGCGACCTGGTGCTCGGCACGGGAACCGATACGCTCCGCGTGCCGGCGGGCCAGTACACGTTGTTCTCGGTTCCTGCGGCGGATGGCGGCGTGCTGATCGTGAACCGGCAGACGGGCATCACCGGTACGGCGCACAACCCCGCACACGACCTCGGCCGTGTCCGAATGACCCCGGGGCCGTTGAGCGATCCGGTCGAGGTGTTCGACATCGCGGTGACGCCGGGAGGCGACGGCGGCGCGATCCGGCTGCGGTGGGACGAGATGGAGATGGTGGTGCCCTTCGTGGTGCGGTAAGGCAGCGGGAAGCGGGAAACGACAGGAAGTTCGTTTCCCGTTTTCCGTTCTCCCGTTTCCCGTCCTGATCAGCTGCCTCTCAACACCTCCCCCGGGGCCATCGCGCTTGCCCGCCAGGCCGGGATGGCGCTGCCGAGAATCGCGATCGCGATCAGCAGGCCCGCGGCCGCGGCGAGGGTGAGGGGATCCGCCGCGCTCACGCCGTAGAGCTGCGAGCGGACCAGCCGCCCCGCGCCTAACGCCAGTACGATCCCGATCGCGCCCCCCACCACCGCCATCCTGGCGCCCTCCACGATTACCGCGCGCCGGACCCGCCGGCTCGTGGCGCCGAGCGCCAGGCGGATGCCGATCTCGCGGCCCCGCTGCGCCACGGAATAGGCGATCACGCCGTAGACGCCCACGAGCGCCAGCACGAGCGCCACCCCCCCGAACGCGGCGAGGAGCAGCGCGAGAAAGCGCTGCTGCGCCAGCGACGCATCGATGGCCTCCTCCATGGTGCGCACGTCGAACGGCGCCAGGTCACGATCGACGCTCCAGATCGCCTCACGAACGGCGGGCAGGAGCGCGTGCGGATCGCCGGCGGTGCGCACGAGCAGCGTGCCGAGGGTGGCCGGCGCCTGGGCGATCGGCGGATACATCGCCGGCGGCGCCTCGGCCGCGAGCCCGTCGAAGCGCTCGTTGCCGACCACGCCGACGATCTCCCGGGTCGTTCCCCAGAACCGGATCCGATGACCTAACGGATCGGTCCCGGCAAAGTACCGATCCGCCATCGCCTGGTTGATGATCAGCACCGGCGGGTCCCCAACGGCGTCCGACTCCGCGAAGTCGCGTCCCGCCAGCAGCGGAACGCCCGCGGCGGCGAAGTATCCCGCGCTGACGGGCCGCGTCGGCACCTCCGCCTGTCCCTGCGCCGCCTCCGGCTCGCGGCCCTCGATGAGGAAGCTGTTCGTGAACCCCGGCGTGAGCGGATCGTTGAACGCCAGCGCGGCTCGCCGAACTCCCGGCACCGCACGGACGCGCTCGAGCACATCGCGCTGAAAGGCGAACGTGCGTTCCCAGCCGGCGGGATAGTTCGAGAAACTCTGCGGATAGCGCGAGGGGGGCAGCTGATAGCGGACCGCGAGCGTGTTCTCCGGTTCGAAGCCCGGGTTCACGCCGCGGATCGTCCAGAAGCTGCGGAGCAGCAGCCCGGCACCCGCCACCAGCAGGACCGCCATCGCGATCTCGGCGACGACCAGCAGGTTCCTGAGCCGCGTGTGCTCACGGGAGCCGGTGCCCGTGCGGCTGCCCGCGCTCGAGAGCGTCTGCGCTGGCGTCGTCTGCTGCCCGCCCGCGGCTGGAAGCAGCCCGAACACCAGCGCCACCGCCATCGAGACACCTAACGTGACCATGAGGACCGTTCCGTCCACCGCGATCTCCTCCGCGCGCGGGAGCGAGCGCGGCGCGATCGCCACCAGCGCCCGCAATCCGAGCTGCGCCAGCAACAGGCCGACCGTGGCTGCGGCCAGGGCGATGACGCCGCTCTCGACCACGAGCTGCTGCACGAGACGCCCCCGGCCCGCGCCGAGCGCCGCGCGCACGGCAATCTCGCGCGCTCGGGCCGCGCGCCGCGCCAGCAGCAGGTTCGCCGCGTTCACGCACGCGATGAGGAGCACCACGCCCACCGCGCCGAGCAGCAGCAGCAGCGCCGGCCGCACGTCTCCGAGCAACACCTGCTCGAGCGGCTCGACGTACACGCCGCGCGCGGTGTTGGATTGCGGATACTCCTCCTCGAGCGCCCGCGCGACGCCATCCATCTCCTGCTGTGCGCTGCGAACGCTCGCCGTGCTCGCCAGGCGCCCGACGACGCTGATGTGATGCCGGAAGCGCTCGCCGCTCGTGGGCGTCATCTGGTCGATGGCCCACAGCTCCACCTCGTCATCGGGAAAGTGGAAGCGCTCGGGCAGGACGCCGACGATCGTGAAAAGGCTGTCGTCGAGCCGAAGCGTACGCCCAAGCACCGCCGGTTCGGCGCCGAGCCTCGTCCGCCAGTAGCGCGTGCTCACGAGCACGACCGGCGGCCCGCCGGGTGCCGCTTCCGCTTCGACGAAGTCCCGGCCGAGCACGGGGGTGACCCCTAACGTCGTGAGGAACTCACGCGTCACCCGGGCAGACCAGACGCGCTCGGGGGCCGCGTCGCCGGTGCGGTTCATCGGCACCGGGCGGAAGGCGGCGAGCGAGACGAAGGAGCGCGCGCGCGCGCGGAAGTCGAAGTAGTCCGGAATGGAGGCGCCCTCGCGCTCCGTCCCCGAATCGCGGTCGGTCTCCCAGACCATCGCGAGCCGGTCCGGCGCCTCGTACGGCAGCTCGCGCAGCAGCACGGCGTGCACGACCGAGAACACCGCGCTGTTGGCGCCGATCCCGAGCGCGAGTGTCGCGATGATGACGATGGTGAACGCCGGCGTGGCCACGAGCGTCCGGACGGCGTACCGCCCGTCCTGCGCCAACCGCTCCACCCACCCGGTGCCGCGCGCGTCGCGGTACATCTCGCGGGCACCGTCCGCGCCGCGAAACTCCTGGAGCGCGTTGGCTCGCGCAAGGCGCGGCGCCTCACCGCCGCGGATGCGCTCCTCCACCGCCAGCTCGTAATGCAGAGCGAGCTCCTCCTCCATCTCGCGCTCCACCGCGTCGCGTCGAAACAGCGCGCGCAGCCGGCGGGAGACCACGTGTCGCCACCCCATGTGCGCCTCCTCAGGTCGTGCGCAGGACCGCGTTCACCCCGACCACCAGTCGCCGCCACGCCTCCGTCTCGACCTCGAGCCGCTTCCGCCCCGACGCAGTGAGCTGGTAGAACTTCGCGCGCCGGTTGTTCTCCGTGACTCCCCAGCGAGGCTCGATCCAACCGCGGTCCTGCAGCCGCTCGAGCGCCGGGTACAGCGATCCAGGGTTCACGCTCAGCACCTCGCGCGACATCTCGCGAATGCGCTGCGTCAGCCCCCACGCATGCATCGGCGTGGCCGACACCGCTTTGAGGATCAAGAGGTCCAGCGTGCCCTGCAGCAGCTCGCGGTCGGGGTTGGACATGGCGGACGATCTCCTCTCTCGATGATCGAGAGGACACGATGCCCGCGTTTCTCTCGACCGTCAAGAGCAGCACCGCGTCGCTTACCAGACGTTGACAGCACCCGTGCACGCTTCGGGTGCGAATCCGCTGTCTGACGCCGGACACCACCTCTAGATTGGCCGCACCTCACACGGCTCGTCCCCCCCACGCCTCTCGTGTCTCGCCCATGCGCCTGGGATCGGTCCTCGTCTTCGCCGGCGCGCTCGCGCTCGTCCTTCCACCGACCGGTCGCGCGCAGGTCCGCCCAAGCGAGGCCGCGACCATCTCCCAGACGGTCGACGGGACGACCATCACGCTGACGTACTCCCGCCCGCAGGCGCGCGGGCGTGACAGCGTGTTCGGGAGGGTGGTGCCTTACGGGCGGATCTGGACGCCCGGCGCCAACTGGGCGACTACCCTCGAGGCCTCCGCCGATGTCCGCGTGAACGGTCACGACGTTCCAAAGGGCAAGTACTCCGTCTGGGCGATTCCCCACGCGACGGAGTGGACGATCGTCCTCGATCCCGAAGCGAAGCGGTTTCACACGCAGCGTCCTGGGGAGGACGACGACCAGCTCCGGTTCATGGCGGCGGTCGACTCCGGGCCGCACATCGAGGTCCTGACGTGGGACTTCCCCGCCGTCAGGCCGGACGGCGCCATCATGCGGCTGCGTTGGGGCAGCGTCGTCATCCCACTCGATGTCACCGTGGAGGCGTCGGGGCGCGGCCGAGCACCCAGCACCGCGCTCGCGTATGTGGGCACCTATCGACTGCGGGTCTCCGGTCAACCCGGGGAGGGGAGCGACCACCGCGCCGACGTCTTCGAGGAAGGCGACGTGCTCCGACTGCGCCTCACGCCGAACCCCTTCCCCGACTACGATCCCGTCGCGATGCTGCACCGCACGGCGGAGCCGAGCACCTTTCGCGCAGCCTTCACGAAGGATGGCCGCGCGGTCGACGCCGAGGCGGAAGCTCGCCTCGTCTTCGGCGTGGAGCAGGGCATCGCCTGGTCGCTCGAGCTGCGCGCCGGGGATCGCGTGATGGCGACCGCCGCTCGCGAGCAGTAGTGCGAGCGACGCGCCGGAGAGACCTCGCGCGTTACTGCCTCACGATGGTGCCAGCGCCCGCAAGCTCCTCGATCGCCTCCGCCGCGGCCG
This sequence comes from Gemmatimonadaceae bacterium, assembly GCA_035461825.1. Classification (GTDB taxonomy): domain Bacteria; phylum Gemmatimonadota; class Gemmatimonadetes; order Gemmatimonadales; family Gemmatimonadaceae; genus JALZIF01. The sequence goes on along the minus strand of DATHUW010000021.1, from coordinate 26,267 downwards.
CCGCGCCGCGCTCCGCGCGCACGATCCGGCCGATCTCGCGGGCTCGGGTGGACGCCGCACGATCGTCCAGCAGCGATGCGAGCGTCCGCGCCACCCGCTCGGCTCGATAGGCAGACGGATAGATCGTTCGCGAGATCCCCAACCGCTCCGCGCGGTGCGCGTTGTCCGGCTGGTCGTGCGCGAACGGGACGACGATCATGGGATGACCCGCCGCCAGAGCCCGGTGCAGGGTGCCGATGCCGCCCTGGTGCACCACCGCGGCCGCACGAGGGAACAGGGCCGAGTACGGCGCGTAGTCCACGAGCAGCACGTCCTCCGGCAGCGGGCGGCGCGGCCGGTTCACCTCATGCGTACCGGCGACGAGCACGGCGCGCCGCCCGAGCGCCATCGCGGCACTCGCGCTCTCCTCGTAGAACGAACCGGCGGCTCCGACGGCAGCGCTGCCGAGGGTGAACACGATGGGCGGGTCACCCTCGTCCAGGAACCGCTCGAGCGCTTCGGGCATGTCGTGCCCCGATCCCCCGTCGTAGCGCACCCCGCCCGTTATGTGCACCCGCTCCGGCCAGTCGGGCTGCGGCTCGGCGAGCACCCGCGAGAACATCGCGAGCACCAGCCGCGGCGAATGCTGCCCCTCGAAGATCGGATTCCCGCCTCGCGGCAGCCCGAGCTCCGCTCGGAGCTCGTGCACCGGCGCGGTCCAGCGCCTCGTCGCCACGCGCGACACGCGATACAGCGCCCGCGCCACGGCAGGGCTGCGCTCCGTCAGGGCGACTACCCTCGGCACCGGAGGCAGCACCGGGAAGTCGTACGCCGAGAAGAACGACATCGGCGACAGCACCATCGAGGCCCAGGGAAGGCCCCGTTGCTCCGCGACCACCGGGCCCGCGAACGTGATCGGATGCGAGACGAGGACGTCGGCGCCGTCGGATGCGGCGAGGAGATCCCGGTAGGAGTCGCGGAAGTGCGGCATGATCTCCTCCATCAGCCGCTCGGTGCCGCGCACGCGGTCCATGATCCGGGCAATGAGCGATCGATCGTTGGGATCGAGATCCGGCCGCATGGGGGCAAACGAGATCCCCTCCCCTTCGACGATCTCCCGGTAGATCGGCGCCGTGGCGATGATGGGCGCGTGTCCCCGCGCGCGCAGCTCGCGCGCCAAGCCGAGCACCGGATGCAGGTCGCCGAACGAGCCGAACGTCGTCAGGCAGATTCGTGCGCCGCCGCCGGCTGGTCGCCCCGCGCTCACGCGGGCTTCTGTCCAGCGGCCGCGAACCCGGCGGTGAGCGGCAGCGCGGCCACGACGAGCACCCCCGCGACCACCAGGGGGGTTCCGATGCCGATGCCATCCATCGCCGCGCCCGCCAGCAATGGGAACGCCACACGCGTCACGCCGCCAAAGGCCTGCTGCACGCCGAGGTAGACGCCGCGTTCGCCGCGGCTCACGGCGCCCGACAGCAATGCCGTCACCGCGGGAAAGAGACACGCGGTGCCGATCGGCATCAACGTGAAGCCGACGGCGATCGGCAGCAGCTCCTCGCCGAGCCCGACGAGGGCCAGGCCGACGCCGAGGGCCACCATGCCCCCTCGCACGAGGACGGGTTCGCCGAAGCGCTCGACGAGTCGTCCGAGCGCAACCGCGCGCATCAGCACACCCATGGCTCCAAGATACATGAAGAACGGCCCGATCGTCTCCGCGGTGATTCCGAGGCGGTCGTGGAGGACGAGCGGCACGAGCGGGATGACACCGTAGAACGCGCCGATGCCTATCGCGTACAGCCAGATCAGCCGGGCGGCGGGCTCGCGCCAGTGCCTGACGACGACGCCGATTGCCGGCCGTGCGACCGCCCCATGCTCGGCCGTGCGATGATCCGGCTGCGGCGGCTCTGCGAGGTGCCGCCACCCGAGCGCTGCGACGCCGAGGGCGAGGACGGCGGCGGTGATGCCAGGCATGGCGCGTCCGCCCGCGGCCACGAGCGTCGAACCGAGCGCCGGACCCACCACGGCGCCGAGGCTCGTCACGGCAGACAGCCATCCCAGGCTGCGCGTACGGCGGTCGGCGGGCGTGGAATCCGCCACGTACGCCTGCACCACGCCGATCGTCCCGCCGCCGATCCCCTGCACCACGCGCGCGAGCAACAGCAACGGGATGCTCGCGGCGCCGGCGAACAGTGCGTAACCGGCGGCCGTGATGCCGAGTCCCGCGACGATGGCCGGGCGCCGCCCATGCCGATCCGACCAGCGGCCCCACAACGGAGCGACGGCCAGCTGCGCAAGCGAAAACGACGAGATGACCAGGCCAACCGTCAACGCGCTCGCGCCGTACGCCTCGGCATAGTACGGGAGCAGCGGAACGATCATCGCGACGCCGATCATGTCCACGAACGCCGTAACGAACAGCACGAGCAGCCGGCGGGCACCCGCGCGCGCGGGAACGGGCGCCGGCTCCTGCACCGGCATGGCGATCGAGTGGGACATCGGTACGCAGTCGAGATGGGATCTCGGCTCGGGGGAGCCGCCATGGACTAGTGCGTTACGCGCGACCGCGTCCGGACATCGTCAAGAAGAGAAACGGGGAGCAGCCCGAAGGCCGCTCCCCGGACATGCGAGCGAACCAGCGCCCGGAGATGCGATCACTCGCGAACGAGCTGCACCGAGACGTTCATCTTCACATCGTTGCTCACGAGAACGCCGCCGGCCTCGAGCGCCTGATTCCACTTCAGCCCGAACTCGCGCCGGTCGATTTTTCCGGTAGCCGTGAACGACGCGCGCTCGCCGCCCATGGCCTGGCCCCGGCCCTCGAAGGTGGCATCCAGCGTCACCTCCCTGGTGACGTCGCGAATCGTCAGGTCACCGATGATTCGGAACGATTCGCCCTCGCGATCGGTCGCGCCGTCGATGCGCGTGCTGCGAAAGGTGATGTGCGGCCATCTCTCGACGTCGAAGAAGTCTCCCGACCGCAGATGCGTGTCGCGGTCCGCCGCGCGCGTGTTGATCGACGCCGCATCGATCGTGACCTCCACGCGGGACTTCGACGGATGGCGCTCATCCGTGACGACGGTCCCCTCGACGTCGGCGAACCACCCCTTCACCGTCGTGATCATCATGTGCTTCACCGCGAACTCGACCTCCGAGTGCGCGGGATCGATCGTCCAGGTGGTGACGATCCGTTCGGTTTGCGTGCTGGTCATGGCTCCCTCCGTTGAGTCCGGCATGGCGATGCGCGCCATTGCTCTTGGTTGGAATAATCTCGAATTCGAGATATTTGTTCCAACTAGTTCCGTGCTCACTCCGGCGAAGCGCGTGACTCTACCGCGGCCACACCCAGCTTTCGCAGCAGCCGAATGGTTTCTTCCTGCTCGCGGCGCGTCAGGCCGTCCATCGCGCGCTCGATCGCCTCGGCGTGCGGAGGAAAGATGCGATCCATGAGGCGACGTCCTGCCGGCGTCAGCTCGGCCCATATCGCACGACGGTCTTCATCGCTGGGTCGGCGGGTGACCAGTCCCTTCGCGGCGAGCTGATCGATCACGTAGGTGATGCCGCCGCTGGAGATCAGAATGCGACGCTGGAGCTCGCCGACCATCATCGGGCCCTTGTGGTACAGCGCCTCCAGCGAAGCGAACGCGGTCGGCGACAGGCGATGCCTGGCAATGTCGTCGTTGGCGTGGGCGGTCACCGCGTCGTAGGCGCGGCTCAACACCACGTAGAGCTTGAGGGCGGTGGCGCGGCTCGAGGGATTGGGCATGTCGGAGGGTAAACTCGGTCCGAGAATACTCGGTTCCGGGACTTCGTCAATGTCGCGCGGCACCGCCGTTCGGTCCGCACGACCGGAGCCGACGACGTGCAGCTCGTTCGGCGCTCGTGCCACTCGTGGCGATGCGACTGCCTCGTCGACCCCCTTCGTTCTATGCTTCACGGAGATGCCAGTATCCGACACCGCGCCCCCGATGGATCCCGGGCGCTCGAGCGCACGCTCCGACATCGGCGGTTCCGCTGCTCCACCAGCGGTGCAACGACCGGCCATCAGGCCGCACGTTCCGCTGCGCGGAGCCGAGGTGCTGCTCATCGTCGCGTTCTGGACGTTTCTCGCGCTGCTCACGGCGGCGAACGCCGTGCTCGATCCACGACCGCGCGCGGTGGACCCACCGTTCGCCTGGCGGTCGGTCGGATACGCCTTCTTCCAGTACTATCTCTGGGCGCTCCTCACGCCGCTCATCTTCTGGCTGGCGAGCCGCTACACGCTCGAGCGCCCGGACCGCATGAAGCGGCTGCTGCTCTTCCTGGTGCTCGGCACGGCGATCGCGATCGGCATGGAGGCCCTCCTGACGTGGTCGCGGTTCGAGCTGTTCTTCGATCGGCCGCAGCGGGGCCCGTTCGGTCCGATGCGCGGCGGACGAGGAGGCGGACCGTTCTTCGGCGTGCGGCGGCTCTTCTGGCTGGACGACCTGATGGTGTTCATCGCCATCGTGGCGGCCGGCATCGCGCGCGACTACTTCTGGCGCTATCGTGCCCGACAGGAGGAAGGCGTGCGGCTCGAGGCGCAGGCCGCCGATCTGCAGGCGCAGCTCGCGCGCGCGCAACTGGCGGCGCTTCGCTCGCAGCTCGATCCACACTTCCTGTTCAACACGCTGCACGCCGTATCGTCGTTGGTGGAGCGGGACCCTCGCGGCGTCAGGCGGATGATCGCGCGGCTGAGCGAACTGCTGCGCTCCACGCTGGCTGTCGCGCAGGAACCCGAGACCACGCTCGAACAGGAGCTGGAGTTCCTCCGCCGCTACATCGAGATCATGGAGATCCGCTTTCAGGGACGGCTGCAGGTGGAGATGCGCATCGCGCCGGAGGCCCTCGATGCGCTCGTGCCGACGCTCATGCTGCAGCCGCTGGTCGAGAATGCGGTGAAGCACGGAGTGAGCAAGGTCGAAGGCGTGGGGCGCATCGCCATCTCCGCCGAGCGCGAGGGGGATCGCGTACGACTGGAGATCCGCGACAACGGCCCGGGGCCCCAGCGCGAGCCGGACACGGCCGCCGAAGGAGTAGGCCTCCGCAACACCCGCGCTCGTCTGGAGCGGCTCTATGGCGAAGCGCAAGACCTTTCGCTCGCGGCGGCGCCGGATGGCGGCGCGATCGTCACCGTGACCCTGCCCTACCACACGCCCGACGACCTCCGTGCGGCGGCGCGGACCCAACCTGACGAGCCATGACCGGCACCGACCGGCCGCTTCGCGTGCTGATCGCGGATGACGAACCGCTCGCCAGGCAGCGTCTCGAGGACCTTCTCGCGGCGGAGCCGCGGGTGCAGCTCGTCGGCAGCGTGGACAACGGACGTGCCGCCGTCGAGGCCATTCGCGACCACGCACCGGATCTCGTATTCCTCGATGTGCAGATGCCGGGCCTGACGGGGCTCGAGGTGGTCCGCGAGATCGGCGCGGAGCGGATGCCGGCCACCGTCTTCGTAACCGCCTACGACCAGCACGCCGTCGCGGCGTTCGAGCTCGCCGCGACGGACTACCTGGTGAAGCCGTTCGACGATGAGCGGTTCGAGCAGGCCTTTCGACGCGCGCGCCGGGCCGTGGACCTGGAGGAAGTCGGTCGCCTTTCCGTGCGCCTGCGTGAGCTTCTCGGCGAGGAGGGAGGAAGTGCCCGCCGCGCGCCGGCCTCGCCGGCGGTCGCGTATCTGGAGCGTGTTGCCGTCGACATGCGCGGGCAGCTGAAGGTCGTGCCCGTGTCCGAGATCGACTTCATTACCGCGAGCGGGCCATACGCCGAACTGCACGTCGGGCCGCGGCGGTACATCATCCGGGAGCGGATGCAGACGCTCGAGGATCGGCTCGATCCGGCCCACTTTCTCCGCATCCATCGCTCGGCCATCGTCAGGCTGGACCTGATCGAGACGCTGCACCGGGGTGCCGGCGGCGACTACGCCGTGCAGCTCAAGGGCGGCGTGCGGTTGAAGGTGAGTCGCTCGCGGTTCGAGGAGCTCGAGAAGCGGATGGGATTCGTACGCTGACTACGGCGCGGTGCGGAGGTGCTCGGCGAGCCGCAGCGACAGCGCGACGATCGTGAGCACGGGATTGGCGTATCCCGCCGTCGGAAAGACCGAGGCGCCAGCGACATACAGGTTCTCCGTGCCATGCACCCGGCAGTCCGCATCCACCACGCCGAGCCGCGGGTCGCCGTGCATGCGCGTGGTGCCGGCGTGATGATGGGCGTTCGGATCGATCGGCCCGGGCGTATGCCTGACGACATTGAGCCCGGCGCGCTCGAGCGTCGATGCGACGAGGCCAAGCACGCGGTGTCGAGAGGCTTCGTCCCGTTCACGCCATTGCCAGTGCAGCGCCGCGCGGCGCACGCCATGCGGATCGCACTGTTCGCTCAGCACGATCCGGTTCTCGGGGTCCGGGGCCTGCTCGAGGTTGAGCAGCACGCGGAATCCGCCGAGCACGGTGCGGGGCGCGGGATGCGCCGACCAGCCATGACCGCCCCGCGGAAACAGGCGCTCGGCCAACGGCTGCGACGCGGCCGGGCCGAACGCGCGACGAACGAGCTGGACCCCGGAACGAACGATCGGCAGCAGCGTGGCGGACGCGTTGAGCAGCCCCTCACGGCGCACCACTTCCTCGCGGATGGCGAAACGGCCGCAGACCGCGAACCCGTCGGCCTCGAACGCATCGTAGAATCGAAGCCGACGAAAGGCGGTCGGCGACATGGGTGCTATGGTGAGCGACGCGTCTCGCGGATGCTCCATGAAGCACCGGCCCACCCAGCCGCGAGCGTTGCCGAGCCCCGGCCCGGATGGTCCGGATGCGAGCAGCACTCGAGCGTTCTCGACCGCGCCGCCGCAGAGCACGAAATGCTGCGCCGCTACCCAGAATGTGGCGCCGCGCCCGGCCACTCGCACGCGGGAAACGAGGCGCTCCGCCGCATCGGTCTCGAGCGCCAGTGCCGTGACCCTGGTGATGACGCGCGCGTTGCTGGCGTCCTCCAGTGCACGTAACATTGGCTCGAGCAGCGCCTCGCGAGACCCGAAGCGGTAGATCCGCGAAACGATCGACGATTCGAGATCGGAGAGCGGTTCGCGCCCGGTTCCGCTCCAGGGTTCCGCATCGTATACGAAGGCACCCAGCCCACAGATCGCGTGCGCCCTCACGTACCACGGTGCCACATCCGCAAAGCTGATCGGCCATCCCGAGAGCGCGACCGCCTCGCGAGGCTCGAAGTCGACCGGGTCGAGCGGCACGAACTTCGCCCCGACTCCGCCCTGCGTCCGGGTGTTCCAGGCTGCGGCGGCTCCGCCGAGCTGCCGTCGTCGGGTCGCGCGCAGGCCGGCATACGGATCGCCGAACACCTGGCCCTCGTTCAGCGAATCGGCTACGGGATCGTACACCGTACCGCCGCTCTCGAGCAGGATGACATCGCGGCCGGCGCCGGCCAGCACCGACGCGACGGTCAACCCGGCCGGCCCCGCCCCGATGATGCAGACGGCGCACTCGATCGTCTCTCCTTCGGCCGGCGATTGCTCGAATCCCATGCGACGCCCGTGGTGGGATGTGTTCAACCGGCGTTCCCGCAACGACTCGTCAGGCCGTGACCGCCTCGCCGTTGCCGGAGATCACCGTGGTGGTTCCGACGCGCGCGGCGCCGCAGCGGCGAGCCTCGCTGCGGCGCGCAGTCGAGAGCGTGCTGTGCCAGCGGCACGTTGCGGCGCGCGTGCTCATCATCGTGAACGGCGCGGAGCGCGAGCCCGAGGAGGTCGCCGAACTCCGCGCTGACCGCCGCGTCCGTGCAATCGTGCGGGCCCACGCCGATCTCCCAGCCGCCTACCGCGAGGGAGTCCGCGCGGTCGATACGGCCTTCTTCGCCACGCTCGACGATGACGATTTGCTGCTTCCGGATGCCATGAAGGTGCGGCATTCGGCGCTCGCGCGCCATCCCGACCGCCTCGTGGCCGTCACGAACGGGATCCTGCGGAAAGAGGGGACCGACACGATTCACGTCCGCGACGGCGCAGCGGTCCGGGCCGATCCGCTCCGCGCCATGCTGCGCCGGAACTGGCTGCTCCCCGGAAGTTGGCTCTGCCGCACGACGCCGGAGACGCGCGGACTGTTCGACGCGATGCCGCGCTTCCTCGAGTGCACCTATCTCGGCCTGCGGTTCGGGATGCTCGGGCTGGTCTACCTGGACGAACCGACGGTCATCTATCACGTCGGCACGCCGCTGTCCGAGTCCCATACCGCGGCGTATGTGGAGGGCCAGGCGGAGGCGCTCCGCCAGATCCTGACGCTCGACCTGCCACCGTTCGTGCGGCGCGCGCTGCGTCCTCGCGTGGCCGCGGCCCACCACGGATCAGCCAATCTCGCACTCCGAGCCGGTGCCCTGCGCGATGCCTGGCGCTGGCACGTCGCGACGCTGCGCGAAGCCGGCGGATGGCGCTACCTGCCCTTCGCGCGGCATCTGATCGCCGCAACGCTTTGGCGGCGTCGATGAGCACGGCATCGCCGGCACGCGTCGTCATGATCGGCATCGATGCGGCGAGTCCGTCGCTCGTCGCCCGATGGATGGCCGACGGCTCGCTGCCGAACCTCGCCGCAGTGATGGCGCGCGGCACGTCCGCGGAGCTGCTGGGGGTCGAAGGGTTCTACGTGGGGTCCACCTGGCCGTCGATGTACACCGGCACCAACCCGGCGCGGCACGGTGTGCACTACCTGCTGCAGCTCGTACCCGGCACCTATCGCCTCCACCGTGTGGCGGAGGCCGAGTTCGTCAGGCAGCCGGCGTTCTGGGAGGCATTGGGCGCGGCGGGGCGTCGCGTGGCGATCCTCGACGTGCCACTCACGCGCCTCGACCCGTCGATTCGCGGCATGCAGGTCGTCGAGTGGGGCGGTCACGACAGCATCTACGGCTTCCGAACCGCGCCAGCGGCGCTCGCCGACGAGCTGCTCTCGCACCATGGCGCGCATCCCCTCCGCGGCGCCTGCGATCGGACCGGGCGGACGCGCGAGGCGTTCGCCGAGTTCATCGCCACGCTGGAGGCGGGCGTACGGCACAAGGCGGCGTGGACGCGCGAGCTGCTTGGCCGGGGAGGCTGGGATCTCTTCATGCAGGTCTTCACCGAGTCGCACTGCGCGGGGCATCAGTGCTGGCACCTGCACGACGCGGCGCACCCGGCGCACGACGCCGAGTTCGCGCGCGTGCACGGCGATCCCGTGCGCCGCGTCTACCAGGCGATCGATGCCGCCATCGGCGAGATCGTGCACGACGCGGGCGATGCAGCCGTCGTGGTGTTCGCGGCCCACGGGATGTCGCACCGGTTCGGCGCGCAGTTCCTGCTGCGCGACATTCTCGTACGACTCGGCGTCACGGTGGAGGAGTTCGCGCCGGCGGAGTCGCGCAGCGGGGTCCTCGCCCGCACCATGCGAGGGGGGTGGACGCGACTCCCGGAACGGCTCAAGCAACCGGTGCGGACTCTCCGCCGCCTCGCGGCGCGCCCAGGCACTCGCGCAGCGGGGATACCCTCCCTTCGCGTGGACGTGAACCACAGCCGTTGCTTCCCGCTCAACAACGGCCTCGCCGTGGGCGGCATTCGACTGAACCTGGTGGGACGGGAGCCTTCGGGCGTGCTGCAACCCGGGCCGGAGGCGGACGCATTCTGCACGGAGCTCCGGGCGCGGCTGCTCGAGATCGGGAACGCCGAGACGGGCCGCCCGCTGGTCGCGCGCGTGACGCGCACGGCCGAGATGTACGTGGGCGAGCACCTCGACGCCCTCCCCGACCTGCTCGTCGAGTGGAACGACGCGGACCCACTCGGCAGCAGTGCGTTAGGTCCCGCTGGCGCGGGGCGGGTGCGCGCGCGGTCCGACGCGATCGGCGTGATCGAAGGAACGAACGACTACGCGCGAACGGGCGAGCACCGGCCGAATGGCTGGTTGATCGCCGCCGGGCCCGGGATTCCGCATCGGCGCCTCGAGCGCCCGGTCTCGCTACTCGACGTGGCGCCGACGGCGGCCGCCATGCTGGGCGTGCCGCTCCCGGGGGTGGACGGACGTCCGATCGCAGAATTGTCGGGCTCCAGAATCTGACCGAAGGTCGACCCGCGCCGTCAGGCCGATGCCCCACCTGCCTGACGACGCCGCGCCAGCTCGACCGTTTCTTCGCCCTCCTCGTGGTCCTCACGGTCGGCCGTGGGCGCCTGCTGCCGGATCGCCGCGTCGGGCTCCAGGCTCAACACCGCCATGACGGGGAAGTGGTCCGAGCCGACGAACGGCAGCAGCCGCATCTCGACCAGGCGGAAGGCCGGCGAATGGAAGACGTGATCCAGGGGATAGCGGAGGAAGGGATACTTCGCGTGGAAGGTCGAGAAGTAGCCACGGCCTTTTCGCGGGTCGACGAGTCCGCTGATTTTCTGAAACAGACGCGTCGTGCGCGACCACGCCACATCGTTCAGGTCGCCGCAGACGATCACGGGCAGCGCCGCATTCTCGACGCGCCGTGCGACGAGCACCAACTCCGCGTCGCGTTCCGCCGAGCTGTCGTTCTCGCCGGGGGCCGGGGGCTCAGGGTGCACGCAGTTGAGCCACACGCGATCGCCCGACTCCAGCCGCGCGACCGCCTGGATCGAGGGCACGTCGTCCTCGACGAGGAAGTCGATACGGGCATCCTCGAGCGGCAGCCGCGAGTACACGCACATGCCGTAGGTGTTCGGCAGCGGGCACCGCACGGTGTGCGGATGAGTGCGCGCGAACACGTCGAGCTGCTCGCACCACCACTGATCGGTCTCGACGAACACCATGATCGCCGGATCGGCCTCGCGGACGGCCTGCACCAGCCGGGACGGGTCGCGGTTGTCCTGCAGCACGTTCGAGAGCACCAGCGAGATGCGGGTGCGACCATCGAGGCGCCGGCTGCGCTCCACCTCGCGCGGCGCGAGCGGCGAGTAGCGCCAGATCCGCGCGAGTTGATAGGCGACCGCCGTGAGGGTGACGATTGGCAAGACGATCCACGGCCACCGTGTCCCGCCTTCCACGAGCATCGCCAGCACGACCGCGACCGCGCCGATTGCCGCGAGCTGCATCCGTGGGAAATCGAAGATCCTGATCTGCCAGCTCTTCGCGCGGGGGAACAGGAGTGGCAGCGCGGTGGCGACGATCGCGAACGCGGCCAACGCGCTCGAGACTGCGCGGATGATCGCGCCGACCGCCTCGCCTTCGATCATTGTCGATGCTCCCACGAACGCATTGGTCGCTCCTGTGTCCAGATCCACTGCTCCGGGTATGCGATCTTCGCGCCGTGGCGCGGGCGAGCCCATGCATGCCGGATCGCCGCGCCGACGGTGTCGCGCGCAAGCCGTCACGGTCCGGCTTCAGGAGCGGGCACCGGCACCACGGACGACGCTAGCCAGCACCGTGGCGGTCAGCGATGCGGTGAGCCAGGACCGATGCCACCGCCATGATCGTCTCCTGCGGATTCACCGCCGGGGCCGTGGGCAGCAGGCTGCCATCCGCGACGTAGATGCCGGGGACGCCGCGCACCGCGCCGTCGGGCGTGCACGCGCTCGTGCGGGCACTCGTACCCAGACGGCACGAGCCCATCACGTGCGCCGAGTAGAGCGCGAAGCGGTTGGGACGGAGATCCTGCTCGGCGAGGCGCGAGAGTTCGGCGGTGGTGCGCACTCGGTGCGGGCGCTCATGCAGCGTGAACGCCTCGGTCGCGCCGGCCGCGAGGTGCATCTCCGCGGCCGCCCGCATGCCGCGTGCGAGCGCACGGCGATCCGTGTCCGCGAGCGCGTAGCGAATGACCGGCCGGCCGCCCCGGTCCAGGCGGACATCGCCGCTCGATCGGACTCGCTCCGCGCCATCGCGCACCAACGTGATCAACGGCGAGAGTCGCTCGAATCCGAGCATCCGAAGCCGGTGCTCCCCGCCCCAGCCGGGGAGCGCAGCGGCCGCGAACGCCGGATAGAGCGGCGGACATTCCACCCAGAACCCATAGCCGTCCTCCCCACGATGGAACTCATCGCATATCGCCGAGATGGGAATGCCGGCGGCGGCATACATCACGCGGTCGTAGGCGCCGACGACCGCCGTCGTGGGATGCAGCCGGAGGTAGCGGCCCACGGCGGTTCCGCCGAGCGCGGAGCGCTGGAGAATCGCCGGCGTGCCGACTGCGCCAGCGGCAAGCACCATCACCGGCGTCTCGATCGTCAGGCACCCGCTCACGTCGCCGCTCGTCCTGTCGAGTGTCGAGCAGTGCAGGCGCTTGAGCGCCGCGGCGCCCCGGCTCACGACCTCGATCCGGTCGACCCGGCATTCGGTGATCACGCGTGCGCCGGCCGCCAGCGCGCGCGGCAGGTACACGGTGGCGGGCCCGCGCTTGGCGTCGTAGCGACAGCCCAGCCCGCACGTCCCCGCGCGCACGCACCCCTCGACGTTGATCGCCGCCGGCCGCGCGCGCCATCCGAGCGCGCGAGCGCCCTCGAGCAGCGCACGATTCGCCGGCGAGTGCGCATCGTCAGGCACGACGCGCGTACGGGTCTCCGCCTCGATGCGGTCGAACACCGGCGCGAGCTCGGCGGCGGAAAGCCCTTCGGCGCCGTGGTCGCGAACCCACTCGTCGAGCACCCAATCGGGGGTGCGCAGCATCACGAGCCAGTTGACCAGCGCGCTCCCGCCCACGGCGCGGCCCTGCAACACGATCGTCGAGAGATCCGCCGTCGCCTGAAGTCCACCGCCGGCGTACAGCGCCGGCATCATCTCCGCCTCGCGCTCGGTGAAGTCGGCCGGACTCCACCAACTCCCCTCCTCGACTACGACGACGTCGTACCCTCGTTCCGCGAGCCGCGCCGCGACCACGGCGCCCCCGGCCCCGCTCCCGACGACGCACACGGCCGCCCGAACGACCGACCCGGATGCGAGTGCGCCGGCGGGAACGGTCCCCTCGCGCGGCGGCGCGCGGACGACGGGTGGCAGCGCACTCATGCGGCGACTCTCGTCAGGCACGCGGCGCACGGGCTCGGTCTCGCGCTCAGCGCCGAGCAGCGGCCCCTCCCAGTCCAGCGCCGGTCGTCGCTCGTGAAGCGGCCCCAGCCACCCGATCCCGCGCAACGCTGCTGGTTCGCCATAGTAGGTGGAGAGGACGAGCCGCCGCAGCCCCTGATAGATCGTACGCGCCGCGGGGATCGCGCTGTCCCGATACCGACCTAACACCAGGTCCCAGCCTCCGTGGCCCAGTGCGGCGAACGCCCGCGGGCGGCCGGTCATCACGAGGCCGGCGCCGCGATGGCCGACGATCGTGAGCGCCAGCGCGACGCGACGCCGCACGGCTGGATCGCTCGCGCCGAGGCGACGCTCGACCGCTTGCGGGAGCGACCCGTCGCCGGCCTGTCCCTCGCCGGCGAAGGCCGCCGGCACGATGGCGCGGCAGAGCGCCATGAGCGTCAGGCGCTGTGTTGCAGTGAGCTCGAACGCCGGCACGACTAGGGCGCCAGCACGATCCCCAGCATCCACGCCTTGCGCGCCGCGGGGAGCGTCGGCGTCTCGCCGTTGGTCCACCGGATGAAGATCTCGTCGACGATTCGCCGCTCGGCGCTCAACAGCCGGTACGCCGCGCCGAGCGCCACTCGCGCGCCGTCATCGAGCCGGCTCTGCTCGAGCGCCGCGTCCACGTCCGCCTCGCGGTAGAGATCGAGCTGTGCGTGCAGCCACACGGGGCGGAACGGTCGGGGCATCCAGCGCCGATCGGCCGAGATGTGCCAGGCGCCGCCGGCGACCAGCCGAACGTACGATTCATCGTCAGGCAGGCCGAGGGTGTCCCGGAGCTCCGAGGCGAGCGGGCGCGCGATGCCGGCCGAGGCGTACAGCGAGGGGACGAGGGGCCACACACCCCCCTGTCGATCGTGCGTGTAGATGAGCTCCGCGCCGAGGGCCGCGCGTGCCTCGGTGCGCCGCTGGTTGGTCTCGACGTGTGCCTGCGCGGCGAGCGATACGTCGCCGTAGTCGAACGCCATTGCGCGGCCCGGCGCGTCCACGGCGTCAGGGTCGAAGGCGACGGTGCGCGGCCTGGCGAGCGAGATGGCAATGCCGCCGGCCGCCTGGAGCGCGACCGGCTCGGGATTCGCATCGGGATCGGCGGCCAGCGTGCCCCGCGCCTCCGCGCGCCAGTAGCGAGTCGAGGGAAAGGCGCGCGCGATCTCGTGTCGCCGCGAGCCGGCAAGCAGGCCGACGCGCGCCGCGACCGTCCGGTCGCCCTCCGCGGCCACGAGCGCCGGCGCGAAGGAAACGCCCGATGGACGCGCCCCGGCCTGCCCGTGCGCAGCCACCGGCACTATCGCGATGAGCAGCCATGCCGCAATCGTCGTCAGCCGCACTAGACCACCTCCGCATGGAAGCGGAAAATGGCGTCCACGGACTGCGCCATGTCCGCCAGCGTGCGATCCCCGTCGGCGAACAGCTCCGCCAGGCGGGTCACTGCGGAGTCATCGTCGTAGCTCCCCTCGTAGGTCGCGCCGTTCGCCTTGCAGAACGCGGCGAGCCGCCGCGCATTGGCCTCGGTGCGCTGGGCGAAGAGCACCGCGGCCTCGTGCTCCTTCTGCCAGTAGGTAAGCTGCCGCAAGCGCAGCGCGCCGCACCGGCTGAACCCCAGCTGCTGGTGGCTCGGCGTCATCAGGTCGCGCAGATAGCGGAAGGTGTAGAAGTGCGACTGATTGTTCGGGGTCCAGAAGGGATCGTGCGTCCGGGGCGTGAACGCAACGCCCGGCAGCGCCGCGCGCACCCAGGCAGACGGCTCGGCGCCGACGCGGTCGGACTGACTCGCGAGGAACGCGAGATGGCGCTCGATGTTCGGACGCGCTCCGGTCCCGGCTGCCGCGGGAAGCCCGAGAAAGCGCCTCGGCGCCTCCTCGGTGATCTGACGGAACTCGTCCGCGGTGAGGTGCCGCTCGAAGTACTTCCAGTAGTGCGCATCGGTGATGTTGAGCCGCACCAGCCAGGCATCGGTGCCGAACAGGATCCGTCCGGCCACCGTCGGGTCGGCGAGCAGCGCGTGCAGCGTGGCGAAGTAGTCCGTCTCGAGCGCGCCGCCGGCCATCATGTCGACATGGTAGGACAGGTCGGCGCAGACGTTCGGGAACGAGCGGATGTACCCGACGACCTCCTCGGCCCAGCTGTCCGGCGCCGGCGGGCCGCCGCCCACGAGCCCGCGCCATCCCCCGCAGTGGCCGAAGCAGAGACGCAGCTCCGGGTAGTCATCGAGCACCGGATACCACTTGTCGGGATCGCTGTTCGCGATCGCGCCGGCGTCCCGGTAGAAACCGCCATCGGTGCAGTGAACCAGCAGCGGGATGTCCTCGCGAATGCAGTAGTCGTAGACCTTCCGCATCGCGCTCGTGTCGACCGCGTAGCCAAGCGAGGGGTAGAGCTTCACGCCGCAGAATCCCATCTCCTCGACGGCGCGCCGCAGGATGTCGAGGTACGCCGACCGGCGAGGGTTGATCGCGACGAACGGGAAGATGCGCCCGGGACGCTGCACCGCGGCCTCCATGGTACCGCGCAGCTGCAGCTCGAAGTTCCGTCGATCGCGCTCGGGCTCCTGCTCCGACGTGATGTCCATCATCAACGCGACCAGCGCATCGTCCGGTCGGAGGTGCTCGAGCAGCCGGTCGGCCACGCCGACGATGTCCGGCTGCATGGCGAGCCGCAGCGTCTCGAACACGTCGAAGATGCCGCCGCCGGAGCCGTCGCGCGCGTCGAGGTACGTCGAGAGCTTGTCCAGCGAGGCGCGCAGCGCCGACACGCCGAGGCCTTGCACGCCACCGCCGAGCACCGTGATCTCGACCGGCAGCGGCGACGTGGCCGACGCGATGAATCCCTGAAAGTTCTGATCGGCGGCAATCTCCGCGATGAACCGCTCGAGCAGCTCCTCCTCAACGAGATACTCCGGACGATCCAGCTGCCGGTCGAGGATCCGCGAGACGGCACCGACGACGAACTCGGGAACGCCGCGGTCGCGGATGCGGCGAGCGATGATCTCGATCGCCTCTCGGGTGAGGACGGTCTGCAGGTTGAAGATGTGCGCGTGGGCGTTGATGCGCATTCGCGAGGCGGAGCGGGTGTTAGGGAACGGGCGCTCTTCACAGTGCCGCGTCCGGTGTCGCGCCGCAAGTGGTTCCCCCCTCAGGAGGCGCCGGGGTCGTCATGCGGCGCCGCGGGCGGCTCTCCGCGCACCCGGTGCCACAGCTCGTGCCCGCCTAGCAGCAGCGTGGCCGAGACGAGGGGCAGCAGATAGTAGACGCCGCGATAGACCAGCAGCGAGGCGAGCACCGAGACTTCCGAGGCGGAGGCTGGCAGCAGGAGCAGGATCGCCGACTCGAACACGCCGAGTCCCGCCGGCACGTGGCTCACGATGCCCGCCACGAACGCCAGCAGAAACACCGCCATAAAGGAGGGAAAGCCAATGCCGATGTCGGTCGGCATCAGTACCCAGCACGCGAGCCCCGCGACTGTCCAGTCCACGCAGGCGAGGCCGAGCTGCAAGGCGGCGAGCCGCGGCGCTGGCCGCCGGAACCGCCAGCCGAGCAATCGCGTCACGCGGCGCCCGGTCGCAGTCCACCAGAAATACGAGGCGACTACCGCGAGCAGCAGCAGGCCTGCCGGACGGACTGCCGCCGCCGTCACCGGCAAGATGCGCGTAATGCCCGGAGGCGCCCACAGCAGCACGAGCCCGGTGAGCGCGACGACGCCGAACCAGAACGTGAAGCTCGCGAACGCCACGAGCTGCGCGACCTCCAGGCCCGTGAGGCCCCAGCGTGAGTAGAGGCGCAGCCGGACCGAGCCTCCCGTGAGCAGCGGAAAGCCGAGTCCCTGGCTGAAGGCATAGTTGAGGAACGAGGCGAGCGCCGTCTGCCGATACGGAAGTGGGCGCCGGATGTAGCGAAGGCTGAGGTTGTCGTACCCGGTGAGGACGAGGAAGCTGACCGCCGTGAACGCGATCGCGAGGAGGATGCGACGCGGGGAGAAGTCAGCCGCCAGGTGCAGCACCTCCTGCACGCGGCCGCCCCCAAGTTCCCGCTGCAGCACCCAGAGCGCGAGCGCGAACACGGCGGTCGCGAGCAATGCCGCGGCAATGCGCAGCGCGCGCGGCGTCACCGGGCGTTCGACCGAACGCAGCATTGCGCGATCAGGCTGACAACCTCACGATTGAAGGACGGAGGCGTTCACGTTGCGCTCGAGTCCGGCGCTCCGTAACGTAGCGGGTCGGCGGGAGTGCGCCGCGCGAGATCGTGGGAAGGTGTTCGTTCACCGAGCAAGGAGCGGGATGCCGGACACGAGCCACCTCGGGGGTGTGTCGCTCGATCGCCTGCCTGGTCGGGCCGTACCGGCGCACCGTCGTTGCGGATGACGCGCGCTCCCTACGGCACCCCCTCGTTCCGCGAGCTCGTCGCCCTGGAGCTCGACCCGTTGACGGAGCCGTCGATCCGGCACCGGCGCAGCGGCTCCATCGAGCGGGCGAGCTCCGACGGCGCCGCCATTACCTGGAACGAGCACCCTGACGAGGACCTCATCGGGCTCGCGCTGTCCGGCGGCGGCATCCGGAGCGCGACCTTCAACCTCGGCTTCCTACAGGGCCTTTCCGAAGCGGGGTTGATCGACGCGCTCGACTACGTGTCGAGCGTGTCGGGCGGTGGGTACATCGGCGGATTCTGGTCCGGCTGGCGCGCGCGTCGTACACAGGCGTCGACGTCGGCGGCGGGGAGTGAGGCGTCCGCCGCCGGCGATCCGTTCGGGGAGCCCCCTCGCGCCGGCCGCGCGGAGTCGGATGCCGTCAGGCATCTGCGGGAGTTCAGCAACTTTCTGAATCCGCGGCTCGGGCTGCTGACCTACGACACGGGACGGCTGGTCGCTTCGATCTTCAGCTCGACGCTCCCCGCACTCGCGGCAGCGGTCTCGCTGCTCGTGCTGGTGGTCGGGCTTTGGCTCTCGGGCGTCTACGGACTGCTCGGGCTCCCCGCCGTGTCGCAATCGGGGGGTTGGCAGTCGGTCGTCGTGCTGCTGGCCGTGTCGGCGGGCCTCTTCCTGCTCGAGGAGTGGATCTGGCACCGGCGGGGCGAGCGCTCGACGTGGTGGTATCTGCCCGCGGTGCTGCTCGGGCTCGTGCTGCTCGGAGTCGTCTGGGCCGTGCCGGGACTCGAAATGCACGGCCGCCTGCTCGCGTCGCTCGAGATCGAGCCCGCGAGCAACGACGCGCTGCTGCTCATGCTGCCGGCGGGCGCATGGATCGCGACGGCGATGCTGCTCGTGGTCGTTCGGCTGTTCATCGCCAGGCCGGGGGTGCCGGCGCTTCGCGAAGCGCGCGCGTCCCTCGACCGCGTCATCATCCGCCTGCTCGCGCTCGCCGCGGTGTGGCTGCTCCTCTCCTCGCTCTGGATCGCCGCCGCGCTGCTGGTCGACTACCTGGATCCGTCGGGCGCGCGCCTGACGGGCGTCGCCGGCCTCACGGCCCTCCTTGGCGCGGCCTTCGGTGTGCTGCAGCGGTTCCTCACGCGGACCGGCGCGTCCGCGTTCGGCGGACGGATTGCGGCCGTCCTCAAGCCGAAGCTGCCGCAGGTGATCGCCTACGGCGCCCTCATTGCGCTCGTGCTGACGGTGATGATGGGGCTCCGGTGGTTCGACTATACGCCCATTCTCCCGGAGGGGGCGTTCGAGCTTCGGCTCGGGGCCCTGTCCATCGACCGCGCGACGATGCCGTATGCCGCCGCCGGATCGATCATGCTGCTCGTGCTCGTCTTCTTCGATCCCAATGAAGTCGGACTGCACGGCTTCTACCGGTCACGACTCGCGCGCGCCTATCTCGGCGCGTCGAACCGGGAAGGTCGCCGGCAGACGGAGGAGCACCGCGACGACGACCTGCGTCTGGACCGCCTGTCGCGCCACCGCCCGCTCCACCTCATCTGCTGCGCGGCGAACGATCTGTCGGCCTCGGCCGACCACCTCGGCAATCTGCATCGCGGCGCAGCGAGCGCGGTGCTGTCGCCGGTTGGATTCTCGGTCGCCAGCGAATGGGCGGCCTGGCCGCCTGACGATTCGCACGTGCCCACCCTGGCCTCGGCGATGACGGCGTCGGGCGCGGCGTTCAATTCGCACATGGGCGGCCGATCCATGGCGTTCGGCCCCGCGGTCACCTTCCTCATGGCCGCACTCAACCTGCGACTCGGGTTGTGGCTGCCGCATCCCTCGAAGTTCGCGCACAAGCGCTACCGGCTCTTTCCCGGCCTCTGGTTCTACCGCGAGATGCTCGGGCAGTCGCGAGCCAACGGCGCCTACGTGCACCTGTCGGACGGCGGGCACTTCGAGAACATGGCCCTGTACGAGCTGGTGCGGCGCCACTGCCGGTACATCATCGCGTCCGACTGCGGCGCCGATGCCGACGTGGCGTTCGACGATCTCGGCAACGTCGTCAGGCGGGTGCGGGAGGACTTCGGCGTGGAGATCGACATCGACCTCGGACCGCTGCGTCCGAACGAGGAGGGGTGGGCCCGCCAGTCGATGGTCGCCGGCGACATCCGCTACCCGAACGGCGACACCGGCGTGCTGCTCGTGGTCAAGCCGACCCTCACGGGCGACGAGCCGCCGGACATCGCCCAGTACCGCCGGAGGAACGGGGCGTTTCCTCATGAGAGCACCGGCGACCAGTTCTACGACGAAGCGCAGTGGGAATCGTACCGCCGGCTCGGCGCGCACTGCGCGCGCACGTCGTTCCGGGCGATCATCTCGGCGATCGGCCAGCTCGAGGAGGCGGCGGCGGAGCCGGACACGGCCGCGCGCATCCGTCGCCGCTGGGCGTCGCGCGTGTTCGCCGCCGCGCGCATGCGGTGGCAGCCGATCCCGCCGGGACTCGAGGCACGGCTCGCGCACATCGTGGACCGCGCCGTGGAGCTCGATGCGCTGCTGCAACAGCCCGAATGCGGTCCGGTTCTGCGCGAGGTCTACAAGGAGGTGGACGAGCTCGACCGCCTCGCCAGGCGCCGCGCGAATGGAGCGCAACGTGGCGAGAGCGCGAACGATATGCCACCGTCCCCCTCCCTGCCGCGACCGGAAGATCTTGCGCCTTCGCTGCACGCGATCCGCCGCGCGATTCTGTTCATGGAGGAGGTGTACCTCTCCGAGCAGCTCGAACGGCGGGCGACCCACCCGCTGTACCTCGGCATCACGAACTACTTCGCGCGCTGGGCGTACGCGCCGTTGTTCCGCATGTGGTGGCCGCTGCTCAAGTCGCTCTACGCCCACGAGTTCACGCAGTTCCTGGAGCGCCGCTTCCAGCTCGCGGCGCTCGATCAGGCGCCGGCGGGACCGGAGCATCTGGTCGCCGCACTCACGCCGGACCACGAAGGATTCGCCATGCACTGCTGGCGGCTGCACGGCCTGCCCGTGCCCGACGCCGGCCGGCAGGAGCGCCTGCTCTCGTTCGCGCTCGCCATGCGGTACGGCGAGCAGCAGGCGTACCGCGTCCAGGCGGCGCAGGTCATGGTGCGTCAGGCAGGCACCGCGGCCGTGTGGGACGCGGAGCACTTCTTCGTGCCGCCTGGACTCTGGGGGATCGGGATCGGCGGTCGCTTCCTCGCGCGCCTGACGTCGCCTGACGAATCCGCGCCGGGCGGGCCGCTCGAAGGCGTCGACCGGCTCCTCGTGCGCATCGCGGCCACGGAGCAGCCGAGCCAGGCCGCCATGAAGGAAACGGCGGATCTCGCACAGCTCTATCGCGATGCGGGCTTCCGGCAGGTGCGCTCCCGGAGGCTGGACCCGCACACCGTCGCGCTCGATGTCGAGGGCTCCACGCCGTTGACCATTCCCTTCGACCGGTGGCCGGGGCGCGAGCGCGAGTGGTGGTTCGAGCGACGCCTCGTCTCGCCAACGATGGGATCACGGGACGAATGACCATCGCACGTCGTCCTCCCGCCAGAACGATCGACGCACCACGGGCCGACTTCCAACCAGCGCCATGATCTTCGCGCCACGCAGCCGACGCGTCGCGACCGCGGTCGGTATCCTCATCGTCGCCGCCGTCGTGCTGGCGCTCCCCACCCCGTCCGGTCGGATCGCGGCTGCGCCGGCGGGCGCCGGGAGCTTCCGCTGGGATCGCGACGCCTACTGGTCCGCGCTGCAGTCGCGCTTCGTCGAGCGAGCCGGAAGCGGTTGCCATTCGCTCGCACCCGACATTGACCGGCTGCGCCGCGTGGTCGACGCCGGACTCGCGAGCCTGACGGCCACCACGCCCCCTGACGCGCCGGTGCTCGACACGATCGAGCACGCGTTCTTCGAGCTCGGCTCCTTCGTCGCGGCATGCCCGGATACGGTCCAGGGGTACGAAGCGCTGCAGGCCCGCCTCAGGACGGCGGCAAAGCACCGCTCGCGCGACTGGGACATGACGACGACCCAGGCGCGGTCGCGTATTTACCGACTCCTCTATGGGAGCAGGGCCGCGCTCGAGGAGGTAATGCTGCATCACCCCGATCATGCCGCCGATCTCCTCGCCGGCACCGCTGAGCCATCGGCCACGCCCTCGACAGTCGTCGAAGGCATTCGCATCCACTCCGGCGACATGCTCGTGTCGCGCGGCGGCTACCCCACCTCGGCGCTCATCGCCCGCGGCAGCGACTTTCCCGGGAACTTCTCGCACGTGGCGCTCGTGCACGTCGACTCGTCAGGCGCGGCGTCGACCATCGAGGCGCACATCGAACGCGGGGTCGCGATCTCCACCGCCACGGAGTACCTCCAGGACAAGAAGCGACGGATTCTCGTGCTCCGGCCGCGCGCCGACCTCCCGGCGCTTGCCGCGGATCCCATGCTTCCGCACCGCGCGGCGTCCCGCATGCTCGCGCGCGCCCGAACCGAGCGCATTCCCTACGACTTCACGATGGACTACGAGGATCCGGGCCGGCTCTTCTGCTCCGAGGTGGCGAGCGCCGCCTACCGAGACGAAGGCATCACCCTGTGGACGGGCCTGTCCACGATTTCCGCGCCGGGGCTCCGGCGGTGGCTGGCGTCGTTCGGCGTCAGGCACTTCGAGACCCAGGAGCCGTCCGACCTGGAGTACGACCCCCAGCTGGTGGTGGTCGCCGAGTGGCGCGATGCCGAGACGCTCGCGGCCGACCACATCGACAACGCGGTGATCGATGCCATGCTCGAGGGAGCGGAGCGCGGCGACGCGCTCGGCTATCGCTGGTACCGCCTTCCGCCCGCGCGCCTCGCAAAGGCGTATAGTTGGGTGCGCAATCGAGCGGGCAGTGTGGGGCCGGTGCCGGAGGGGATGGCCGCGACCGCGGCACTCCGTAACGAGGCGTTCTCGGCACGCCAGCGGGCGCTCGCGGCCGACGTCACGGCGCGGGCGGCGGCTTGGCAGAGTGAGCACGACTATCCGCCCCCGTACTGGACACTCCTGGAGTTGGCGCGAGAAGCCGTCGCCGCCGAGGGGCCGCGGTCCTGACTCGGGATCGGCCGGCGCGAGAAGCCGGGCAAGGCGTCCGCCTGACGCAGGCGCGCCCAAACCCACTTCCGTACGGATTTGAGCCCTCCGCCAGCCGAGTCCGCCGGGTCAGGAAAAGTCCCGTCTTGACAGCCGACACGGGACGTCCAATGCTAGGCAGCCGTCCGAAGGTCGTAAGGGCACGGTGAGGAACCTGGCAGGGGTCGAGTCGTTGTTCCCCGGCCGGCGGACGAGGCACCCGCCTCGGCGCGCCGGCCTGTTCGTTCACTGAGGAGCGTGAGGATCACATGCGTCATCCGCAGTCCGCCGCGGTACGAGCCGCGGCCATCGCCGCCACGGTACTGGTCGCCGCGTGTCAGGATGCTCCGACGGGGCTACCGCCCGATGCGTCGTTCGACCGCGGCCGCGGGCAGGAGCAGATGGCCGCGTGGTTCAATCGCGCGACCCCCGAAGTGCTCGCGCTCCCCGGCGCCGTGTTCGTGGACCATGACGAGGCCAGCGGCCGGCTGCTCGTGGGCGTGGCCAATGCCGCGGCGATTCGCGGCGTGCAGTCGTCCATGACGCGACTGGGAATTCCCGGGACGGCGTACGCCGTGCAGGTCACCGAGCCGATCTACCAGCTCGCGACCCTTCGCGATGTCTTCCGTCCGACGCAGGGCGGCATTCAGATCCACTTCAGTCAGTACGTCTGCACGCTCGGGTTCAACGTGACGCACTCCGCGGGGCGGTCCTTCATCACGAACTCGCACTGCACGGCGCGACAGGGTGGCACCGAGGGTACGGTGTACTATCAGCCGGCGAGCAACGTGGACGGAACGGTGATCGCGACGGAGGCCGCCGACCCGGAGTACTTCAAGGGCGGCATCTGTCCGCGGGGCAAGAAGTGCCGTTACAGCGATGCGGCGCGGGCGCTCTACAGCAGCAACACCGCGTCCACCCGCGGCGCCATCGCGAAGACGACCGGCGCGAACAACGGCAGCCTGACGGTCTCGGGCAACTTCACGGTCACCGGGCAGGACAACGGGACGACGAACTTCCCGAAGGGGACGGTCGTCAACAAGGTCGGCCGCACGACGGGATGGTCGTCGGGCCAGGTGACGAACAGCTGCGTGCACACGAGCGTGCAGGGATCGCAGGTCGTCCAGCTCTGTCAGACGTTCGTGAGCGCGAGGGTGGGCGGCGGCGACAGCGGGTCTCCGGTGTTCCGCATCACGAGCGGCGACAACGTCACACTCGTGGGCATCCTGTGGGGCGGCAGCTCGAGCGGTAACAGCTTCGTGTTCAGCCCGCTCAAGCAGATCCAGGATGAGCTCGGCGCCATGACGGCGACGCAATAGCGGACCTCCACCGGCCCGAGAAGGCCGGAACGCGCGTGCGACGCGCGTTCCGGCCCTGGCGTTCCCGACCGACGTCCAGTGACCGATCCGGCAGCCGCCCTCCGTCTGACGCTCGATGCGCCGCGGGCCGCTCGCGTGGGGGACCGCGTCCGGATGACGCTCGTCGTGCATAACGCGGGCGCCGATCCGCTCACGCTCTACCTGCGCGGCCGACCCGTGGCGGTCGACCTGTCGGTGCGACGGGCCGATGGCGCGCCCGTGTGGCATCGCCTCGAGCATGCCATCATCCCGGCGATCGTTCAGCTGCGCGAGCTGCGGCCGGGCGAGCGCCTGGCCTTCGGCGTGACCTGGGATCAGATGACGGGCGTCGGCCAATCGGCCGGCGCCGGAGAATTCATGCTCGAGGCGTCGCTTCTCACGGACGGACCGGAGCCGCTGCGAGCGCCACCCGTGTCGCTGCGGATCGTGGGGACCACATGACCAGCGTCCCGATTCGTGAGGCGGCGCTCAGCGGATTCCGACCAGGCCGTTCGTCGCGGCGATGAGCTTGCCGGCATCGTAGCCCACGCCGTCCTTGAAGACCGTGACCACGTTGCGGATCTCCCCGTGCGTGGCGATCGGATTGCCCCGGATCACCACGAGGTCGGCGATCTTCCCCGCGGCGACCGACCCCAGCTCCGCATCCACGCCGAGGATCTTCGCGCCGTTCAGCGTCATGATCTGAATGGCCTCCACGGGCGTGAAACCGGCCTCGATCAGCAGCTCGTAGTTCCGCTGGTCGCCGAAGCCCGGGAGGGCGCCGCCGATTCCCGTGGGATCGACGCCGGCGCCGAGCAGGCCGCCCGCCTTCGCGAACGCGCGCTCGAACTTCTGCGCGTTATGGAAGAGTTGCGGCACCGTGGACTGGTCGGCGCGTTCTTTCACCTGACGCCGCACCGCCATGTACTCCTCGCGCGCCTCCGGCGCGAGCGCCGCGAGCACGCGATCCTCGAGGGGCGGACGATCCGGATAGGTCAGCTCGTAGACCGCGAGCGTCGACGTCATGGCGACATCGTTGTCGACCATCTCCTTGATGGTCTGCGCCACCTCGGGCCCGTCCACGTTCACGTTTCGCGCGCTCTGTGACAGCGAGCCCGGACACTCGTCGGGCATCTTGTCCAGGGCGTAGTCGCTGTTCGTGAAGAGGCCGTGCTCGAGATTGTCGATCCCGAGCGCGACGGCCTCGCGGAACGACACCGAGCACAGGTGGCCGGTGAACTTGAGGCCACGTTTGTGCGCCTCCTCGATCGCCGCGCCCAGCGCCTCACGAGTGATGGCGGTGTACGCCTTGAACCACGTGACGCCCTCGTCCGCCCAGTAGGCCACGAGCCGCCGGGCATCCTCGGCCGTCGCGACCTGCGCCATCGTCGCCGCGCCGCCCACGCCGGTCACGTACGGGCCGGTGAGGTGCATCCGCGGCCCCGGCTCCCGCCCCGACTCGATCGAGCGCTTCATGTTGATCTCGTGATATGGCGACGTCCCGCCGGTGGTGCGGATCGTCGTCACGCCGCTGCCGAGATAGAGCTTGGGTGCCGTGAACTGGAGCTGCACCGAGCGCCCGCGCGTCGTGTAGAACGTGTGATTGTGCAGCCCGATCAGGCCGGGGATCACGGTGTGTCCGCTCAGGTCCACGGCGCGCGCACCGGCCGGCACCTGGACGCGGCCGGCGGGTCCCACCGCCGTTATGCGGCCGCGCTCGATGACGACGGTCTGATTCTCGACGGGCGCGGCGCCGGTGCCGTCCACCACGCGAACGTTCTGGAGCGCGATCACCGGCGCATCCACGCTCACGTACTCGCGGGTCGCCGGCGAGAGCTGCGGCTGCGCGGCGGCGAGCGTGGGGACGGCGAGCATGGCGACTGCGCGGGCGAGTGTGCGGATCATGTCGGCCTCGATGATCGATCGTGGGGAACGTGCGGTCGTGCGTCGACTACTTCAGAACCTCGAACACCATGTGCATGCCCGTCTCGAGGTGCTCCGCGATGTGGCAGTGGAGCATCCAACGCCCGGGGTTGGACAGCTCGAGCAGAATGTCGGCCGAGAAGCCCGCTGGCAAGAGGACCGTGTCTTTCCAGACCAGGTGCGGATTCGGCACGCCGTTGACCGAAAGGACGAGGAAGCGCTGCCCGTGGATGTGGATGGGATGCTGCATCGCGTGAAGCGCACCGCGGTCGTTCACGAGCCGGAGTTTCACGATGTCGCCGACCCGGAAGCGCCAGTCGACGTCCATGTTCTCGCGGCCCGTTTCGGGGTCGCGGAGAATCCAGCGCACGTCGCGCCCCGTGGCGAGCCAGTCCATCTCCGGCATCGTGCCGCTCCACTCGATCGGATTGCGGTAGACGGACTCGAAGTTGAGCAGCGGCTGGAGGGGAAAGGGCAGCTCGCCGAGCTCCAGCGCCAGCGTGAGATCGTGATCGACCGGCC
>DATHUW010000020.1:0-41689 GCA_035461825.1 Gemmatimonadaceae bacterium | reverse complement strand
TCTACCGGTTTCTCTCGAGGCTCTCGCTCTCCCGCGACATCGGCACGCAGTACGAGTACTCCAACCTCGGCGCGGGCCTCCTCGGGCACGCGCTCGCACGTAAGGCAGCAGGCAGCTACGAGGAGGCCCTGGCGACGCGCGTGCTCGCGCCGGCAGGACTCGACGACACGCGCATCACGCTGACGCCGGAGATGCAGCGCCGACTGGCCGTCGGACACGATGCCGAGGGCACGGCGGCCGCCAACTGGGACCTGCCAGCGCTGGCGGGCGCGGGCGCGCTGCGCTCGACCGCCGAGGACGTGCTCGACTTCCTCGCGGCCAACATGGATGCACGAGCAGCGAGTGCCGCCGCCTACCGGATGGCACGCGAGCCGCGACGCGACGCCGGGCCGGGGATGCGCATCGGCCTGGGCTGGCATCTGCGATCGCAGGGGGACCGCGTCTACGTGTGGCATAACGGCCAGACGGGCGGCTACCACTCGTTCGCGGCGTTCGATCCGGCGACGCGAACCGCGGTCGTGGTGCTGTCGAACAGCGCATCGAACATCGACGATATTGGCTGGCACGTGCTGGACCCGGGGCTTCCGCTGGTCGCATCGCGTTCCGCCGCGCCGGTGCAGGTCGCGGAGACCGTGCTCGAACGCTACACGGGCGTCTACGAGCTGAGCCCGGCGTTCCGCATCGAGGTGACGCGCGAGGGAGACCGGCTGTTCGCGCAGGCGACGAACCAGCCGCGCTTCCGGCTGTTCCCGAGCGCGCCGAACGAGTTCTTCTTGCGTGTGGTTGAAGCGCGGGTGACGTTCGAGTCGAATCCCGACGGCACTGTGGGGCGTCTCGTACTACACCAGGCGGGCCGCAACACGCCTGGCGCGAAGATTCGGTAGCGGCCTGTCGATTGCGTTTGGGCCCGCATGAGCATTCGCGCCTGAGCATCGGATCAAACTCCTATCGCAGCAGTCGTGCTCGTTACCGTCGTCGTCAGCAGCTACAATCGCCTGTCCTTGCTCCGCCGGTGTCTCGAGTCGGTGGAGCGGCAAACGCATCCCGAGTGGGAGTGCCTCGTTTGCGACGACGGGTCCACGGATGGCTCGCGCGAGTACACGCGCGAGCTGTCTTCGCGCGACGCCCGCTTCCGGCTCCTTACCGGATCGCGGTTCGGGTTCCCCGCGGGCCCACGAAATCGCGGTATCGCCGCGGCGCGTGCCGAGTGGGTGGCATTTCTGGATGATGACGACCTCTGGCATCCGGCGAAGCTCGAGCGTCAGGTTGCGCTGTCTAGTGCCGCGAATGTCGATGCGGTGGCAACTGCATTGGCGATGTTCGGAGAGTCGCCTTCCGAGTGGGATGCCCACGACTCCGAGACACCAGTCGCTCAGATCGCATTGGAGGGCATTCTGCTGCATCGGCGACCCTACCCGAGCACGTCTGCCGTTATGGTTCGGCGCAGTCGGTTACACCAGGTTGGCGGCTTCGCCGAACATCCCGCCTATCGGGCGCTGGAGGACTACGATCTCTGGAGCCGTTTGAGGGCGCTTCCACATTTCGAGTGGCTGTGGATGTCGGACCAACTTACCGCCTACCGCGTCAATGGAGGCGACTCGATATCGGCATGGCAGCGCTGGTTCCATCCCGACACCGTAAGACAGCGCTGGGCGATGCTGGAGATCCTGACGCGCGTCGTCGCCGCCGAGGCACCGCAGATGAAGAGTTCCCGCCCCGCATTGTTTCAGGCGATCACAGCTCTGGCAGACGATTGCGCGCATCGTAGCGCAATGCTCGCCTGGCGCGGAGAGTCGGTCTTCGCCTATCGAACCGCGGTGGCGTTTAGCCACGCCGCCGGGGACGCTACCGGAGCCGCGAAAAGATGGGTTCGTGCAGCCCGCTTTGGCTTTCTGACGCGGCCGACCGCTCCTGCTCCTCTCGATCCGCACATCACCGTCCTTCGTGCCCGGATCGCGCAGGCCACTACGGCGATCCTCGCCCATAAGACACTAAAGATGGATCCGCTGCCAATACGTGGAAGCGAGCGTTGGTCAACCCTGATGCCCGACACGCCAGACGATGGAGGTGCGCTGGTCACCGCCACTGCCTGACGCAGGGCACTCGATCACCGTGCGTCGCTGCGCGCATGATGGCGCGAGCGGCAAGGTGGTGAGCTACGGCACCACCGTCGGCCCCTTCGGCGGCTTGTTCGCGAAATCCCCCGCCCGCACCGTCGTCAGCTTCGACGGCACGATGTACTTCCGCATCGCCGCGTTCACCGCGTCAGGCGTCAGCGCCGCCACCCACGCCTCGAACTCCGCGTTGTAACTCATCGTCCGGCCCGTGAGCGCCTGCGCCGAGAACAGGTTCACCAGGAACCCGTCCGACGACCGGCTCTGCAGCTGCTGCTGCAGCCACCCCTGCTTCGCCTTCTCCACCTCCTCCGCCGTGAAGCCATCCTTCAGCACGCGGTCGATCTCCTCCCGGAAGGCCGCCTCGAGCCGGGCCGCGTTCTCCGGGTTGTAGATCGCGTTGGCGGTGAAGGTGCCCGCGCTGTCGAGCGACTGCGCGCTGATCCCCGACCCTACCCCGTAGCTCAGGCCATCCTTCTGCCGGATGCGCGTCGCGAGACGCGAGTTGAGGAAGCCGCCGCCCAGCATGTAGTTCCCGAGCGTCAGCGCCGCGTAGTCGCGGCTGTCGTCGCGCACCTTCAGGTTCATGCCGGCCACGAACACCGCGTTCGCCTTGTCGGGCGTCTCGATCTGCTCGCTCGCCGCAGGCGCGTCGTGATACCTGCGCTCCATGCGCGCGAACGGCCTCGGACTCCGCCACGAGCCGAACAGTTCGCGCGCGACCGCGAGCACCGAGTCCCGCGGGAAGTCCCCGGCCACGGCGATGTCGCCGTCCGAGGCCCCCACGAGGTCGCCGTAGACCTTCTTCACATCCTCGACGGTGACGGCCTGCAGCTCGGCGATCTGCTCATCCACCGTCCGCACGTACAGCGGATGCCCCTTGGGATACGGCGAGATCGCGCGCTGGAAGGCGATGAACCCCTGGAAGGTTGGCTCCGACCGCTGCTGCTCGAGGGCCGCGAGCCGCGACCGCTGCAGGATCTCGAATTCCCCGGCATCGAACGCCGGCGTCTTCAACACCTCGCCCACTAGCCGCAGCGCGGGTATGAGGTTCTCGCGCGTCGTCGTGACGCTCGCGATCACCGAGTTGCCGCTGCCACCGAACGACGCCTGCGTCTTGAGCCGGCTGAACTCGTCCCGGATCTCCTGGCGACTCTTCGTCCGCGTGCCCTTGTCGAGCATGGCGCCGATGAGCTCCGCCGCCGTGGTCGCGCTGCCGGCCAGCGTCGCCTCGCTCCCGAAGCGCAGCGTCACTCTCGCCGTCACGGCATCGCCCCGGTTCTCCTTGGGGAGGAGGGCGACCTTCATCCCGTTCGGCAGCCGCGTGCGTGACAGGCGCGATTCGATGTTCGACGGCGACGGGTCGAACACCTCGCCGACGGTCATCGCCGGGTTGCCCTTGTAGTCCTTCGTCATCGCGACCACGGCCGAGTCGCTCACGGTGGCGACGACGGACCGGTCCGGATTCTCGGTGGGAATGAAGACCCCCACGGTGCGGTTCGACGGCTTGAGATACTCCTGCGCGACGCGCTGCACATCCGCCGGCGTCACGGAATCCAGCCGGTCGCGATGAATGAACATGAGCCGCCAGTCGCCGGCCGACGCCCACTCCGAGATCTGCAGGGCGATCAGCTGCGAGTTGGTGTAGGCCAGCTCGATGTTCCGCAGCAGGTCGCTCTTCGCGCGGCTCACCTCCTCGGCGGTCGGCGGCGTCTTCGCGGCGTCCTCGATCGTCTGGATGAGCGTGGCCCGCGCGTCCTCCAGCGACTGCTCCTTGCGCAAGGTCGTCTGGCCAATGAGCACGCCCGGCTCGCGGAACTGCCCCGCGAAGGCGCCCGCTGTGGCCGCCTTCTTCGTCTCGATGAGCGCCTTGTAGAGCCGCCCCGTGGGCTGGGTGCCGAGCGTGTGCGCGAGCACCGTCACGGCCGGGAAGTCCGGATGCGAGACGGCCGGCACGTGATAGGCAGCCATGGCGATCTGCACGTCGCCGACGCGCCGCAGCGTCACCTCGCGCTCGCCGTCCTGCACCGGCTCTTCGGTGTAGGTGGGAAAGAGCATGTTGCCGCGCTCGAGCGACCGCTCCGGCTTCGGGATGGCGCCGAACGTCTCGGCGATGATCCCGAGCGTCTTCCGCTCGTCGAACTTGCCGGCGACGACCAGAATCGCGTTGTCGGGCTGATAGTATTTGCGGTAGAACGCCTGCAGCCGGTCGATCGGGACGTTCTCGATGTCGCTCCGCGCGCCGATGGTGCTCTTTCCGTAGTTGTGCCAGAGAAACGCCGTGCTCATCACCCGCTGATTGAGCACCCGGCTGGGCGAATTCTCTCCCGACTCGAACTCGTTGCGGACCACCGAGAACTCGCTTTCCAGGTCCTTCTTCGCGATGAAGCTGTTCACCATCCGGTCCGCCTCGAGATCGAGCGCCCACGCGATGTTCTCGTCGGTGGCCGGGACGGTCTCGAAGTAGTTCGTCCGGTCGAACCAGGTCGTGCCGTTGGGTCTCGCGCCGTGCTCCGTGAGCTCCTGCGGGATGTTCGGGTGCCTCGGCGTCCCCTTGAACACCAGGTGCTCGAGCAGGTGCGCCATGCCGGTCTCCCCATAGCTCTCGTGCCGAGAGCCGACCAGATAGGTGATGTTGATGGTCGCGGTGGGCTTGCTGGCGTCGGGGAACAGGAGCACGCGAAGGCCGTTGTCGAGCGAGTACTCGGTTATGCCTTCGACCGTCGCGCCCTTCTGGACGCCGGCGGGGAGCTGCGCGGCCAGCTGGGGACTGGCGAACGCGACGAGCAGGGCCGCGGCGGGGATGAACGACACGCGGCGGGCGATGGTCGAGCGCATGGTGCCTCGCAGGTACGGAGGGACGGGTCGCAGCCGGATCGCCCCGATCATAGGACGGGTGCCTAGCTGCCGCCAGCACGGGCCGGCGAGCGGTGACAGTCCATACAGGAGCCTGACAAAAAGCGGCGATCCCTGCCCGGACCGCCGCCTCGCGTCGGTCCTGCGCCGGGGTCAGCCGGCGCGACCGTTCCCTATCGCCACCCCCGCCTGCCGAAGCCGCCCGACGGCCGCCTCGTCCAGCCGCGCCCGGACGACCATCTCCTCGCCGTCGGCGCGCTGCTCCAGCACCTCGCCCATCTGGTGGACCTGCGCCAACGCCTTGCCATTGCGCATCGGGATGCGCAGCTCCGTCACCGGCCGCTGCCGACGCGCCTCGGCCAGCAGCGAGCGCCGCAGCGGCTCCAGCCCCTCCGGCTCGGTGGCCGACACGAACACCGCGTTCGGCACGAGCCGCTCGATCCGCTCGTGCAGCGCGTGCAGATCCTCCTGGGACAGACGGTCCGTCTTGTTGAACACGTGCAGCACCGGCTGGTCGGCCACGCCGATCTCCGCGAGTACCTCGTTCACCACCTGGCGATGCTCCTCCCATGCGGGATGCGACGCGTCGATCACGTGCAGGAGGAGATCCGCGTCCTTCGTCTCCTGAAGGGTGGCGCGGAAGCTCGCGACCAGATCGTGCGGCAGTTTCCGGATGAACCCCACCGTGTCGGTGACGAGCACGTGCTGGCGCTCGCCGAGGTCCACCTCGCGAGTGAGCGGATCGAGCGTGGCGAAGAGGCGGTCCTCGACGAATACCTCCTTCGCGCCGGCCAGCGCGCGCAGGATGCTGGACTTGCCGGCGTTGGTGTACCCGACGAGCGACGCGGTGAACGCCCCGCGGCGCGACTGCCGCTGCACCTCGCGGGCCTGGACCACCTCCTCCAGCTTCTGGCGGAGGAGCTTGATCCGGTGGTTGATGAGCCGCCGGTCCGTCTCGAGTTGCGTCTCACCAGGGCCGCGCATGCCGATCACGCCGCCGCGGGTCTTCTCGAGGTGCGTCCACATCCTCGTCAGGCGCGGCAGCGTGTACTCCAACTGCGCCAGCTCCACCTGCATGCGCGCCTCGCTCGTGCGCGCGCGGGTCGCGAAGATGTCCAGGATCAGCTCGGCCCGGTCCATGACGCGCGTGCCGAGCGCCTGCTCCACGTTGCGGCCCTGCGCGGGCGACAGCTCGTCGTCGAAGATGACGAGCGTCGCCTCGGTCTGCTGGATGAGTTGCGACAGCTCCTCGATCTTGCCGCTGCCGAGGTAGGTCCGCGAGTCGGGACGCACGAGCTGCTGGGTGAGGCGTCCGACGGCCTGCGCCCCCGCCGTGTCGGCGAGGCGCTCCAGCTCGTCGAGGTGCTCGGTCATGACGTCGCGCGCCATGCGCCCCTTGATCGGCGCGCCGACGAGAATCGCGCGCTCGGCGGGTGGGGCGAGGGAGATGAGGTCTCTGGGGATCGGCGGATTCCTGGTTCGGGGATGGCGGAAGTCGGGAATCGGGAATCGGGAATCGAAAGTCCCTAGTT
This sequence comes from Gemmatimonadaceae bacterium, assembly GCA_035461825.1. Lineage (GTDB taxonomy): Bacteria > Gemmatimonadota > Gemmatimonadetes > Gemmatimonadales > Gemmatimonadaceae > JALZIF01. The sequence continues at coordinate 35,187 of DATHUW010000020.1, read as the reverse complement.
CCTAGCTCCTAGCTCCTGCCTTATCTCAGCGGCGAAAAACGTCCCGTCCGATCGTACGGCACCGTGATCGATCCCACCGCCGAGCTGACCCGCATGTCGCCGGCGACGCGGTACGGCACGGTACCGGTGTTCATCACCGCGCGCCCCACCGTGCCGACGCCCTGCCAGGTGAAGTCGAGCGGCAGCGTGACGATCGTCGAGTCCTTGGAGCTCACGACGAAGTTCTCGGTCGTCGTGCCGCTGCCGAACGGAATCGTATCCACCCACAGTCGATAGGTGAGCTGTGTGCCGTCGATGCGGAAGTTGTTCGGGTTGTAGACGTTGAGCTTGATGTCCACGGATCCGCCCGTGAGGCCGAGTCCGTTGACGCGCACATCGCTCACCGTCACGACGGGCTCCTCGAACCCGCCCAGCCCGAGTCCGGCGCACGCCGCGCCCCCTGCACCGATCGCCGCTACGGCTGTCGCGACCATCGCCAGTCTACGCATGCCCGCTCTCCTCATGTGATCGCTCGTCGGTCTCGCCGGATCTGGCCTTGCGCCGAAGATCCGCCCACCACGCCAGCCGCTTCTCGATCTCCCGTTCGAACCCATAGCGCCCCGGCTCGTACAGCGCCTGGCTCCGCAACGATTCCGGCAGGTACTCCTGCGGAATGTATGCCTCGGCGGAGTCGTGTGCGTATTGATACCCAGCCCCGTAACCCAGTTCCTTCATGAGCGAGGTCGGCGCGTTCCGAATGTGGAGCGGCACCGGTTCGGCGGGCGTCCGCCTCGCCGCGTCGAGCGCTGCCGAGAGCGCACGCTTGCTGGAGTTCGATTTGGGCGCCGTCGCGAGGTAGATGGTCATCTCGGCCAGCGGAAGATATCCCTCAGGTGCGCCGAGCATGTGATACGCGTCACGCGCCGCGACCGCGAGCTGGAGCGCCATCGGGTCGGCCAGGCCGATGTCCTCGGCCGCCATGGCGAGCGCGCGCCGGAAGATCGTCATCGGATCTTCCCCGCCCTCCAGCATGCGCGCCATCCAGTACAGGGCGCCCTGGGGATCGCTGCCGCGCAGCGACTTGTGATAGGCGGAGAGCATGTTGTAATGCTCCTCGCGCGACTTGTCGTATCGCGCGACGCGGTGCTGCATCACCTCGCGCACGACCTCCGGCGTGATCGTGCCCCGGAGGCCGACGTGGTGCGCGGCGGCCTCCAGCACGGTGAGCGCCCGCCGCGCGTCACCGTCGGCCGCCTCCGCGATCGCCATCACGGCGTCGTCGCCCACGGTCAGGTCCTCGGCCGCGAGCCCGCGCTCCGAGTCGGTCAGCGCCAGCCGCACGAGCTCGGCAATGTCGTCAGGCGACATGGGCTGGAGCACAAACACGCGCACGCGCGAGAGCAGCGCCGGGTTCACCTCGAACGACGGATTCTCCGTGGTGGCGCCGATCAGCGTTATGGTGCCGCGCTCGACGTGGGGGAGAAACGCGTCCTGCTGCGCGGTGTTGAGCCGGTGGATCTCGTCCACGAACAGGATCGTGCCGCGCTGATGCTCGGCCAGCCGCTGCTCGGCCTCGCGGATGATCTCCCGCACGCGCGGCACGCCCTCGATCACGGCCGAGAACGGCACGAAGTGGCGGTCGGTGTAGCGGGCGATCAGCAGCGCCAGCGTCGTCTTGCCGGAGCCGGGCGGGCCCCAGAAGATCATCGACCCCGGCGCGCCGGACTCGATCGCGACGCGGAGCGCTTTGCCGGGCCCGAGCAGGTGCTGCTGGCCCGCGACTTCGTCCAGCACGCGCGGGCGCATGCGGGCGGCGAGCGGCTTGGCGGACTCGGGCGGCTGAAAGAGCGACGACTGCGCGGAGGAAGGTGGCATCACCCGACTCCCGTCACGACCCGTGCCGCGAGGTAGATCCCGCAGCCGAGAAAGAACGCCGCCGGGAGCCGCCAGCCCTCCTTGCTCTGGAATTCCGGCACCAGGTTCGACGCGCCGACGTACAGCGTCACGCCGGCCGAGAGCGCGAGGCCATGGGTGGCGAGCACGCCGAGGGCGCTGGTGAGCACGACTCCCAGGATCGTCGCCAGGCCCAGCGCCACCGCGGCATACATCGCGCGCCTGGGCGGCGCCCCGGCAGCCAGGTACAGACTGGAGATCGCCAGGCCCTCGGGGAACTTGTGCAGCAGGATCGCGAAGAACACGAGCAGTCCCAGCGATTCGCTCACCCCGAACGCGCTCGCGATCGCGACGCCGTCCACCAGCGTGTGCAGCAGCAGGCCGGCCAGCGCGGTGTGGCTCGTGACCTCGTCGACCTCGTGCGTCTCCTCGCCGAAGTGGAAGTGCGTCGCGAGCGTGTGCTGGGTGAGATGGACCAGCAGATAGCCCGCGAGCGCGACCAGCGCCGCCGTGTGACCGCCGCGCTCGATGGCCTCGGGGAGCAGGTCGGTGAGCGACGCCGCGATCAGGAAGCCGGCGCTCAACGCGACCATGCCCTCCAGCGCCCGCACTCCCCACTTTCTGCGCCACGTGACCGCGGCGGCCCCCGCGACGTTGGCAAGGGCCGCGGCGACGGCGCACGCCAGGGCGAACGCGTTCACCTGGGCGCGAGCCCTAACGTCGCTGCCGCCTCGGCGACCGCCTCGCTCAGCTCCGGCGCGGGCGGATGCTCCACCCGGCCGAGCTTCCAGCTGCGCGTGCGCACCGCCCGCTGCCGCTCCAGCCCCTTGCCCTGGAGGATGTACAGCCACTGGTCGCTGCGCGCATAAATGAACAGCTCGAGCACGGGATTCAGCGTGATCTGATCGTCCGCGGTGAAGACCGTGATCTCGACGCCGCCGTACCGCCCGAGCGGCGCCTTGAGCCTGGCGATCGCATCGCGCACGTCGGGGAGCGCGATCGCCTTCCCTTCCCAGGTGCGCTCCGTGCGCGCGTCGTGCACGGCGACGTCCACCGCCGGCGGCATGTGCTCCAGCAACGCGTCGAACAGATCCACGACCCGCTCGGCGTTCGCGACGAGGTGCGCGGAGTAGAAGTCCTCCTCCTCGAGGAAGGAGAACCCATCGGCCGAGGTGCGGAACCGCCGCCACAGCGACGTCTCGGGCTGTCTGCCGCGAAAGAACACCTAACGCTCCTCCTTCCCGTGTCCCGACGCGAGGAGTTCCGCCACCACCCCGAGCAGCGCCTCGCGCGTGTTGCCCGCCGGGTCCTCGAGCACGCGGTCCAGGAGCCGGTGCAGCATGCGTCCGAGCTCCGGACCGGGCGGCACGCCGGCGCGGCGCAGGTCATCGCCGTCCACCGCCAGATCGGCCAGCTCCAGCGGCGCCGCGCCTCGGAAGGCGACCCGCAGCGCCTCACGATAGAGGGAATGTATCGGGCCCCAGCCGTTCGCCCTACCTGCCCGTCCCGTCTTCAGGCGCGACTCGGCGGCGCATCGCGCCGCCAGCAGCCGCCAGATCGTGCGGACCCTGAGGCGGCCGGCCGTCGCCACGATCCGCCGCAGCTCCGCCGCGCCGAGCCGTCGCTCGCCACGCGCCGAGGATTCCAGCATGTCCCGAACGCGATGCCAGGCGCCGATGGTTCCGGAGATCCAGGCGACGTCGCGGTTGGAGAACCGAAGCGCGCGCAGTGTCGAGGCGGCGTCGCGCTCGGACAGCTCGAGAAACACCGCGGTGATCCGCAGCGTGCGGCGCTCGTCGTTGCGCGGGCCGCCCCGCGGTTTGGTGAGCTCGTCCGCCGAGGCGAAGGCGAGGCGCGGCGCGTCCTCCAGCGCCGGAATCAGCGCGCCGAGCGCGCCCGCGCGGCGCCACATCTCCATCGCGATGGATGGACGCGCCACCTGCTCCATCGTCTTGTCCAGCTCCTGCTTCACGCGCTCGGCGGACAGACGACCGAGGTGCGGCGCGCTGCGCACGATCGCCGCCCACGTCTCCGGCTCGATGTCGAAGCCGAACCGCGCGGCGAAGCGAATGCCGCGGAGCGCCCGCAGCCGGTCCTCCCGCATGCGCTCGTCAGGCACGCCGACTGCACGGATCACCCGACGCTGCAGGTCCTCGCGACCGCCGAACGGGTCGCTCAGCTCGTGCCGCGTCGGCGACCAGGCGATCGCGTTCACCGTGAAGTCGCGCCTGGCGAGATCCTCGGTCAGGGAGGCGCCGAATTCGACCTCCGCGTGCCGCCCATCCGTGCGCACGTCGCGCCGGAAGGTCGTGACCTCGTGCATCACGCCGGCGTCGTCCAGAACACCGATGGTGCCGAACTCGATGCCGACCGGCACCGTGCGGGGGAAGAGCCGCCGGACCTGCTTGGGGGTGGCGGCCGTGGCCAGATCCCAGTCCAGATGGCCATGGCCGAGGAGGGCGTCGCGCACGGCGCCGCCAACGCACCAGGTCTCGTGACCGGCGTCCTCGAGCCGCTGCGCGATCTTCCGGATCGCGCCCGGTGGCTCCAACTGGTGATTCGAGACGGCCGCCATGCTACATTTGTTCCATATGGAGCTGAAGAGTCTGTTGCACCGCTCGCGCGCTGCCGAGCGCTTCAAGGCCGACGTCGTGCGATTCCTCCGCGACGGCGCGGCGCCCAGCATCGATCTGGCGCGGGCCGCGCCCCCGCTCAAGATCGAACGGCTGCTCCTGCACCTCCTCGAGGCCGAGCCCGACCTCGAGATCGAACGCGTGCGCGTTCACGCGCGGTCCGGCTGCTCCGATTTCCGGGGCATCGTGCGCGTCGAGACGCCGGACGCGGTGCTCGGCTTCGAATTTACCTGGTGCTGCCGCTGGCGCGCGGAAACCGAGGGATTCCGGGACTTCTTCGGCTTCCCGGACCAGATCCGCGCCGCGAACGAGTTCCGGTGGCGGTGCTTCAAGGAGTGGCGCCGCCTCGACGGCGACCCGTTCGCGGACGAGTCTCAGCTCTCGGCCGCGCGATAGCCCTCGAACAGCTCGCGCAGGGCTTCGGCCGTCATCCCTGCCCCGAGCGCGAGCATCAGGTCAATGCGCGCCTGCTGGGGACGTCGCGATCCGGCGAAGATCGCCCCCATCTCGCGCAGCCGCCGCCCGCCGCCCGGATATCCGTACGTCACGCCGACGCGCCCCCGCCCCGCGCGCGAGGCGATCACCACCGGCCTGCCTGACGAGATCCACCGCTCGACGCCCGGCAGCATCTCCAGCGGGAGGTTGCCGCGCCCCATTGCCGCGATGACGACCCCTGCCGCGGCCTCGCGTGAGGCATCGAGCAGGCGGCTGTCGGCGCCCTGCCACGCGTAGACGATGTCGACCGGCGTGACCGGCGCCGGGCAGTCGATCACCTGGCGCGGGGCCGGCATCGCCCGCCGGAAGATGACGCGGTCCTCGTCGATCACGCCGACGGGGCCCAGCCCCGGGCTCTCGAAGGCGTCGAGCATGTGCGTGTGCGCCTTGGTCGCGTCGATCGCCGAGTAGATGCGGCTGGACATGGCGACGAGCACGCCGTAGCCGCGGGCCTCCGGGCTCGCCGCGACGCGCACGGCGTTGAGCAGGTTCGCCGGCCCGTCCCACCCGAGATCGCTCGCCGTGCGCATCGCGCCGGTGAACACGATCGGCGTGTGCGTCCGAACGGAGCGCGCGATGAGATAGGCGGTCTCCTCGAGCGAATCGGTGCCGTGGGTGATCACGATGCCGGTGACCGCCTGACGATCGAGCTGTTCGACGACGAGGGCGCGCAGGCTCCAGGCCCGCTCCACCGTCATGTGCGGCCCCGGATACCGGCCGAAGTCGATGGCCTCGACCTGCGCGATCGCATCGATGCCTCGCGTGGCGGCGAGAATCTCCGCCCCTGACAACGCGGGCATGGCGCCCCCCCGCTGCGCGTCGTCGCGCATGGAGATGGTGCCGCCGGTGAAGAGGAGAGGACTCATTCTATCGGGAATCGGGAATGGGGAATCGGGAATCGAGGTCGTGGAATCGATTCCCAATTCCCGATTCCCGATGCTCGGCAGTGATTCTCATCCGCAGAGCACGCTACCACCATTCACGTTCACGATCTCACCCGTCACGTGCCGCGCGAGATCGCTGCACAGGAAGACGATCGGGGCGGCGACGTCGCGGGCGGTGGCGATGCGGCCGATCGGGATCGAGCGCTCGATGCGCGCGCGGGCCTCCGGGTCGAGCGCCGGCGCCGCCATCTCCGTGTCCACCCATCCGGGCGCCACGCAGTTCACCGTGATGTCGCGCGGCGCGAGCTCGGTGGCGAGCGACTTGGTGAAGGAGATGATCGCGCCCTTCGACGCCGCGTAGTCCGCGTGGAAGGCCTCGCCGCGCTGCCCCGCGGTGCTGGAGACGAGCACGATCCGGCCGGTCGCCTCCATCAGCCGCGCCGCGGCCCGCGCCGTGTAGAAGATCGAGTCCAGGTTCTGGCGCATGGTGCGCGCCCAGTGCTCGTCGCTCATCTCGGCGACCGCGACGTCGTCAGGCGGCCAGATGCCGGCGTTCCCCACGAACACATCCACCCCACCCAGCTCGCGCGTCATGCTGGCGAACAGGTCGTCCGCGCCGGTCGCGGTGCTGATGTCGGCTGCGTGCGCGAACGCCCGCACGCCGCGCGCCGCACACCGCCTCACGACGGCTTCGGCGTCCGCCCGGCGCGCGTGGTAGCCGATGCCCACGTCGGCCCCGCTTTCGGCGAGCAGCTCCGCCGTCGCCGCACCGATGCCGCGCGACGCCCCCGTGACCAGCGCCCGTTTTCCCCGCAGCGATATCACAGCTCGGCCTCCACGATCTCGCAGATGAGGTGTTGGATGCACAGGTGCAGTTCCTGCGCGCGGTCCGTGCGCGCCGTGGGAACGATGACCGCATGGTCCGCGATCCGTGCCAGCGCCCCGCCATCGCGCGCCGTGTACGCGAGGACCGGCACGCCCCGCTCCTTCGCCGCCTCGGCGGCGCGGAGCACGTTGGGCGAGTTGCCGCTCGTCGAGTGGATGATCAGCAGATCGCCCGGCCTGGCGAGCGCCTGCACCTGTCGCGCGAAGATCTCCTCGAAGCCGAGATCGTTGCCGGCCGCCGTGAGCAGCGAGCTGTCGGTCGTGAGCGCGATGGCCGGATAGGCCCGGCGGTCCCGCATGTAGCGGACGACGTACTCGGTGGCGAGATGCTGCGCGTCCGCGGCGCTGCCGCCGTTTCCGCAGAAGAGGAGCGTGCCGCCGCCGCGAACGGTGGCGCGCACCATCTCCAGCGCTCGGGCGATCTGCGGCTCGAGGGTCTGGGCGGTGCGCCGCGCCGTGTCCGCGAGGTCGAGGAGGGCTGCCGTCAGGTGTTCGGTCATGAGGTCACTTTCCCAGAAGCAGCGACTTCAGCCGGCCGAGCACGCCGCTCGTCAGGCGCGGCATCGGCGGCACTGGGAGCGGCCGCTCGCTCGCCAGCAGCCGCTCGGCATTCGCGCGGGTGAGCAGCGAGGTCTGTTCCTCCGCGCCCATCTCCTCCAGCCAGCGGCGGGCGGCGCCGAGGGAGCGCACGTCGCCGTGGTTGTCGCTCGCGATCACATCCACCTGGCCGCGCTCCAGCATGGCGCGCGCGAGCTTGCCGACCGGCCCATTGCCGAGCAGCATCGCGGCGTCCATCTGGATCACCGCGCCGGCCGCGCGCCACTCGTCGATGCGCTGGGGTGTACACCCCCAGTATCGCTCGGGATGCGCGAGCACGGGAATCAATCCGCCATTCGCTATGCGGCGCAGCTCGGCCGTCGCGCCAGCCGGCACGTTCATTCTCGGGAACTCCACCAGCACCGACCTCGAGCCCGCCAGGCCGAGCCGCGGATCGTGCAGGTCGACCCCCGGAGCGTCGAGCATGATCTCCCACCCCCGCTCCAGCGCGGGCACCGGCGGAGCGGCGGCAACGAGCAGACCGAAGGCCTCGTCGTATCCGCCCGTGTCCAGCGCCTCCGCGTCGGTCGCGAGAAGGTGCGGCGTGCAGACCACCGTCGTCACCCCGGAGCGCGCGAAGCGCTCCAGCACCTGCAGCGACGCCTCGACCGTGCGCGCGCCGTCGTCCACCCCCGGCATGAGGTGGGTGTGGATGTCGATCACGCGCGCGCGGCGAGCGCCAGCGCACGGACCGGCGGCGCATCGGTCTGCTCGAACGCGGTCCCCACCACGATGACGTCGGCTCCCGCCGCGCGGGTGCGCCGCGCGTCGTCAGGCGTGCGGATCCCGCCGCCAACGAGCAGCGGGCCATCCGTCGCCTCGCGCGCCGCCCGCACCAGGGCCTCGGCAGGCGGACGCGCGGCTCCGCTCCCGCCCTCCACGTACACGGCGCGCATGCCGATCATGCGCGCGGCGCGCACGTGCGCCGCGACCAGCTCCGGCTTGTCGGCGGGGAGCGGCCGCGTCTGGGTCACCGCCTCCACCGACGTCACACGCCCGCCGTCGATGAGCAGATAGGCGGTGCTGATCGCTTCCACGTGCGAATGCCTGGCGAAGAACGGCACCGCGCGCACGTGCTCCTCGATCAGATATTGCGGATTGCGGCCGGAGACCAGCGAGAGGAGCAGCACGGCATCCACGACCGGCGTGAGCTCGGCTGCCGTGGCCGGAAACTGGATGAGCGGCAGGCCGGGCGCGCCGCGCCGCAGCGCCGAGGCGCAGGCGTCAAGACCCTCGCTGCCCCCGAAGCTGTTGCCCACCAGGAGCGCGACGGCCCCCTCACCCGCCGCGCGCGCCGCGAGCGCCTGCGCCGCGTCAGGCGTCGTGCGGGCAGGATCGACCAGCACCGCAAGGCCGCCGTCGGCACCCGCGAGTCGGTCGAGTACGCTCATGGACACGCGCCCGCGAGGTGGGACAGCCGGAGCATGGCCTCGCGTGCGCGCGCCGCAAGCGCCTCGGGGCATTCGGACGCCGCCTCCAGCGCGAAGGTGATGAGCGCGTCGATCGTGAGCAGCGGCACGGCGCCATCCCGCGCGGTCGCTCCCCGCGGGAGGAATTCCGCCAATCGCCGCTCGGCGGCGTCGAGGAGGGCATCCGCGGCCTCGGCCGCGGGGCGGCTCGCGGTGGAACCTAACGCCTCGCTGATTCCGGCGCGCAGCGTCGCCGGCACGAGCGCCGAACGCTCCTGCACCCAGTCGCCGATCGTCACGGAGTCGCGGACAGCATGGGACGGATCAAACCCGGCGCGCTCGCCAGCGCCTCGGCGATGCGCGAGCCGTCGGGGATGCCGGCCTGCGCCATGTGCGGCTTGCCGCCCCCCTTCCCTCCAGCCACCGCCGCCACGTCCCGCACGATCGCGTCGGCCCGCACGCCGCGCTCGCGCAGGTCGTCGGTGACGACGACGAGCATCGCGTGCTTGCCCTCCGGGAACGAGGCAGCCAACACGCCGACGCCGGTGCCCAACTGCTCACGCAGCGCATCGCCGATCGCCTGCAGCTCCCTCGTGTCCGCTGCGGTCACCGGCGCCGAGATGATCCGCGCGCCGTCCGCCGTCTCCGCGCCCGCAAGGAGCTGCTGCACCTGGTCGCCGCCGCCGCGCATCGCCTCGTCCAGCCGCTTCTGCAAGGCGCGCCGCTCCTCGAGCAGCGCCTCGACGCGCTGCGCCGCGGCCGCCGGAGGACTCTTCACCAGCTCGGCGATGCGGTCCAGTCGCGTCTCGCGCTCGCGCACCAGCTCGTAGGCCCTGGGCCCGGTCACGGCCTCGATGCGCCTGACGCCGGCGGCCACCCCGCTCTCGCTCACGACCTTGAACAGGGCGATCTGTCCGGTGTTGCGCGCGTGCGTGCCGCCGCACAGCTCCATGGAGTAGCCGGGGATGGCGACCACCCGCACCACGTCGCCGTACTTCTCCCCGAACAGCGCCATCGCGCCGGCCGCCACGGCCTCCACGTAGGACTTCTCCTCGTAGCGGAGGTCCACGTCGTCCCAGATCGCGCGATTCACCCACGCCTCGATACGCTCCAGCGCCTCGGGCTTGACCGGCCCGTGATGCGTGAAGTCGAAGCGCAGCCGGTCGGGCGCGACGAGCGAGCCCGCCTGGTGCACGTGCTCGCCGAGGATCTCGCGGAGGGCGGCGTGGAGCAGGTGCGTCGCGGTGTGGTTGCGTTCCGTATCGCGCCGCCGCATGGTCGGCACGCGGGCCGTGACGCGTCCGAACGCGAAGTCGCCCTGGACGGCGCCCACAGCCACGATGCGGCCGTCGATCTTGCGCACCTCCTGCACCTCGACGCGCCACCCCTCCCCGAGGATCTCGCCGACGTCGGAGATCTGCCCGCCCGACTCGGCGTAGAACGGCGTCTCGCGCAAGGCAATCGCCAGGCGCCCGTCCGGCAGCCGGCTCACCGCGGTGACCTGCGTCTCGATCTCGACGGTGTCGTAGCCCACGAACGCCTGACGAGTCTCGCCGGCCGCCGGCGCCTGCTCCCACTGCCACTCCGCGTGCTCGTCGACGCCCATCCCGATGTGCCGCGTGCGGCGCTCCTCGCGGGACTGGGCGCGCTGCGCGTCGAGCGCGCGCTCGAACCCGCTGATGTCCACGGTGTAGCCGCGCTCGCGCGCCATCAGCTCCGTGAGGTCGATCGGGAAGCCGAAGGTATCGTAGAGGCGGAATGCGTCCTCGCCGCTGATGATGCCCCGCAGGCCGGTTGAGCCCTGGGTGCTGCGTGCCGGCGCGAGCTGCTCGAAGCGGGAGAGGCCGCCCTCGATGGTGGCGAGGAAGCGCTGCTCCTCCGCGCGCGTCGTCTCGATGATGTGCTGGCGGCGCTGGCCGAGCTCCGGATAGGCATCGCCCATCGTCTCGATCACGGTCTCGACGACCTGATCGAGGGTCGGCGTCGCGCGGCCGAGGAGCCAGGCGTGCCGGACGGCGCGCCGAAGGATGCGCCGGAGCACGTAGCCGCGCCCCTCGTTCGAGGGGAACACGCCGTCGGCCAGCAGGAACGCCACCGCGCGCGCGTGATCGGCGAGCACCCGGAACGACGCAGGATCGACCGTGATGCGGCCGTCGCGGACCGCGCTCGAGCGCTCGGCGGGGCCACCCGCCGCGAAACGGTGCTCGTAGGGCTCGGGCGACTCACGGCCGCGGTACGGCACACCCACTGCCTGCTCCACCCGCTCGAGCAACGGCCGGAACAGGTCCGTGTGGTAGTTGTTGGTGACGCCCTGCATCACCGCCGCGATGCGCTCCAGTCCCGCGCCCGTGTCGACGCTGGGCTTGGGCAGCGGTACCAGCATGCCGTCCGCCTGACGATCGAACTGCATGAAGACGAGATTCCAGATCTCGAGGAACCGGCCGGCCTCCGCGCCCTCGACGAACGCGTCGAGCGCGTACTCGTCGCGGTCCGTCGTCCACTCGCCCGTCGCGCCCTCGGGATACGCCCAGTCGGCCGCGATCCGCGCGAGGTCGACGTACAGCTCCGAGCAGGGGCCGCACGGCCCCGTGTCGGCCATCTGCCAGAAGTTGTCCTTGTCGCCGAGGCTGTAGATGCGCGAGTCAGCCAGCCCGGCGACCTCGCGCCAGAGCGCGCGCGCCTCGTCATCCGAGTGGTGGACCGTCACCCGGATCAGCTCCGGCGCGATGCCGAGGTCGCGCGTGACGAATTCCCAGGCGAAGCGGATCGCGTCCCGCTTGAAGTAGTCGCCGAAGGAGAAGTTGCCCAGCATCTCGAAGAAGGTGTGGTGCCGGGCGGTGTGCCCCACCTGCTCGAGGTCGTTATGTTTGCCGCCCGCCCGCACGCACTTCTGCGACGTGGTCGCCCGCCGCCCGAACGGCGGGTCCTCCATGCCGAGAAAGATCTTCTTGAACTGGACCATCCCGGCGTTCGTGAACAGGAGCGTCGGGTCGTCGTGCGGCACGAGCGAGGAACTCGGCCGGATGGCGTGTCCGTTCCGGCGGAAGTAGTCGAGAAAGCGGCGGCGGATCTCGGCGGCGGTCATGGGGCGGAATATACGAAAGGAGCTAGGAACTAGGAGCTAGGAACTAGGGGCAACGAACTCAGAGCCCAGGAATCACGTTGGACGATGGCGCCGAAGGCCGAGGGGCGTGCGGCCATACGCGTTCTCACCACCCCCTCGTTCCCGGCTCAAAATTCCCCACCCTAGTTCCTAGCTCCTAGCTCCTCTGTTCTTCGTCCATCCGCTCCACCACTCTCCGAATGTCGTCCGCATCGAATCCCCGGCGGGCGAGGAAGGCATAGAGCCGGCGCCGGCGCGTGGGCGAATCGAGGCGGGCGAGCGACCGGATCTTCTTCTCCGCCACCCGCTCGATGACCGCCTGTTCGTCGACGTCCTCCGCCGAGAGCGTCTCCTCGATCGCCGTGTCCGCCGTCTCCCGATCGATCCCTTTCCGCAGCAGCTCCGAGCGGATGCGATGCGTGGACTGGCCGCTGGCGAGCATGCGGTTGCGGGCGAGCTGCCGGGCGTAGGCGGCGTCGTCGAGGTAGCCGAGCCGCGCGAGTCGCTCGAGCGCCGCGTCGACGGCGGCGGCCGTGAACCCGATCCGCGTCAGGCGTCGGGCCAGTTCCGTGCGGCCGCGGGCGCGATGCGACAGGAGGAGCAGGCCGCGGTCCATCGCCGTGACGACCGCCGATTCCGCCTCCAGCGCCTGACGAGCCTGGGGCGCGAGCGGCGCGCCCGAGCGGAGCCCCGCGCGCACCACATACTCCGGGGCGACAGTGAACGTTTCGCCCCCGACGTCGATCTCGACCCGGTCGGCACGCCGCCGATGCGGACGGATCGCGGCAATACGGAACTCATCGCTCACGGGCTCTCCCGCCAGCACGCTGGCGCCTCGCCGACACAGCGGCCTCCGAGGACGCACGCTCCCCCCGACCCTCGTCCCGCGCCCCTCATAAAAAACCACCGGGGAGCTGCTGCGCCGGTGGGGGGGCAATCCGGGTACCCACACCCCTCGACGAGCCTCTCCCCGGCAGTAATTCCATCCGGGCGACCGCGCGCGCCTTACTCGTAGTTCGCTTCCGCTTCGCCGTTGCCCGCGGGCGGCTTGATGCCCAGCACCGCCTTCACCTTCTCCTCGACCTCCGCCGACATCGCGGGATTGTCCTTCAGGTACAGCTTCGCGTTCTCGCGGCCCTGGCCGATCTTCTGCCCGCCGTAGCTGTACCACGCGCCCGACTTCTCGATGATCCCCGACTCCGCCGCGATGTCGACCAACAGCGACACGTGGCTGATCCCCTCGGCGTACATGATGTCGAACTCCGCCTGCTTGAACGGCGGCGCGACCTTGTTCTTCACGACCTTCACCCGCACGTGCGATCCGGTGATCTCGTCCTTCTCCTTCACCGGGCCGATGCGCCGGATGTCGAGCCGCACTGACGCGTAGAACTTGAGCGCCTTGCCGCCGGTGGTGGTCTCGGGGTTGCCGAACATCACGCCGATCTTCTCGCGCAGCTGGTTGATGAAGATCACCGACGTCTTGGAGCGCGCGATGGCGCCCGTGAGCTTGCGCAGCGCCTGGCTCATGAGCCGCGCCTGCAGGCCGACGTGCGAATCGCCCATCTCCCCCTCGATCTCGGCCTTGGGCACGAGGGCCGCCACGGAGTCGATGACCACCACGTCCACCGCCCCCGACCTGACGAGAATCTCGGCGATCTCGAGCGCCTGCTCGCCGGTGTCGGGCTGCGACACCAGGAGGTTGTCGATGTCCACGCCCAGCTTGCGCGCATACTCCACGTCGAGCGCGTGCTCGGCATCGATGTAGGCGGCGACGCCGCCCGTCTTCTGCGCGTTGGCCACGACGTGGAGGCATAACGTCGTCTTGCCGCTCGACTCCGGGCCGTAGACCTCGGTGACGCGGCCTCGCGGAATGCCGCCCACGCCGATCGCCGCATCGAGGTTGATCGCGCCGGTGGGAATCGCATCCACGCGCACGCGGCCGCCCTCGGCGCCCATGCGCATGATCGAGCCCTTGCCCAACGACTTCTCGATCTGCGCGATGGCCAGCGTCAGCGCTTTCTTCTTCTCGTCCTGCACGGCGGGAGCTGCCATGGAGTCGCGCCCTCTCGGGTAGGGTCTGCCGGCGCGGCCCGCCGGCGAGGAGTGGAATCTATTCGCGGCACCGCACCGCGGTTCCCGAACAAAATACGAAAGTCCCTCCGGAAGTCAAACCGCCTCGCCGCGGAGCGCGAAGGCGTTCTCGACGTGCCGGACCCGCACCGAGCGACCCTCGACCAGGACCCCCACGATGTCAAAGCGGTAGGCCCGCCCCGGCACGCCGAACCGGTCCATCCAGACGTGGGCGGACCGCACCAGCTCGCGCTGCTTGCGCCAGTCCACGGCCTCGACCGGGTCGCCGAAGTCCCTGGCGCGGCGCGCCTTGACCTCGACGAACACGACGGTGTCGTGGCCCTCGACGATGAGGTCGATGTCGCGGTGGCCGTTGCGAAAGCGCCGCCCGACCAGCCGCCATCCCCGCCGGGCCAGCCATCGCTCGGCGATCCGCTCGCCGAGCTCCCCCAGCGCCTGCGCCTCGGTGGACATGGGGGGAATGTGGGGGGACGACGGAAGGGACGGGACATCCGAACGGCGCTGGTGGGCGCGGAACGATGCGGGGTGAGGCTAGGACCTAGGAGCTAGGAGCTAGGAGCTAGGAACTGGGGGCAAGGCATCAGGGGTCAGCCCCGCCCAAGGGCTTGCCCTCAACCGCGATCTCGATCGTTTCGCGTTCCAACGACGCACACCACCCCTAGCACCTAGCACCTAGCACCTATCTCCCCGCTACTTCCTCCCCTCGACGACCAGATTCGTCCCCCACCGATCGCCGAGCGCCCGCACCAGCCAGCGCGGATAGAGCCGCCACAACGCTCGATAGGCGCCTGACGCGTACTGCGCACCGGGCCGGATGCGCAGCAGGTCGCCGTGGCTCAGCACCGTCTGGATCCGCGCGTCGGCGAACGCCGCGAAGAGGCGCGCCGCTTCCCGCCGCGTGTACGCCTTGGTGCCCGGACTCTCCAGATGCTCGGCGAGCGCCCGGCGGATCGAGAGGCCTGGGCGTCCCCGGAGCGGTCCGTGGACCGCCCACACCGTGAGCGGCACCCACGCATGACGATGGTAGATCATTACCGTCGCCGTGCCCCCGGGGCGGAGCACCCGGTGCACCTCGGCGATCGCCCGCGCGGTGTCCGGCGAATGGTGCAGCACGCCCCACGAGTACACGTGGTCGAACGCCGCGTCGGGAAACGGCAGCGCCTCGGCATTCGCCTGACGCACGTCGGCGGAGAGCCCCTCGAGCGCGAGCCGCTCGCGCGTGAGCTCCACGCCGCGACTCGTCAGGTCGATGCCGGTGGCGATGGCGCCGGCGCGGACCCACTGCACGAAGTCGGTCCCCGCGCCGACCCCGACCTCGAGCACCCGCTTGCCGCGGCCCTGCTCGAACCGCGCCAGCCGCGGGATGTACGGCTCGAGCGCATACCGCTCCCGCTCCAGCTGCTCGAAGAACCGCCGGCGATCGTCAGGCGGCAGCTCCCGGGTGCCGCACGGCTCGGCCTCCCAATGGGCGGCGACCGCGGAAAGGGGAGAGGTGATAGGGACTAGGGGTTAGGGGAGGGTGCCAGGGGCCGGGGGCCAGGGGCTGGGGGCCAGGGCTTCGCGCGCCGACCGTGATCGAACGGTAGCAGACACCCCGCCGCGGTCTCAATGGGTCGCGCTTCAAACGACGCACACCACCCCTAGCCCCCCAGCCCCTGGCCCCTGGCCCTTCAACCCTCCACCCAAGCCACCTTCCCCCTCAGAGATCCCCCAATACCTCCACCCCCCTGAGCACCTCCCTCGGCCTCGACCCATCCGGCGGCCCGAGGATGCCCGCGTCGTGCAACTGGTCGATGATCCGCGCCGCCCGGCCGTAGCCGATCTTCAGCCGCCGCTGCAGGAGCGACGTCGAGCCGCCCTGGTGCTGGATGCAGATCTCCGCCGCCTCGCGGAACAGCCTGTCCCGCTCGCCCGGCTCCTCGTCCTCCGCCATCCCGTCGGCCCGCGCGCGCGCCTCGACCTCGCGCACCTTCGCGAGAATGTCCTCGTCCTCCACCTCTTCCACCACGAGCTCGCCGCGGGCCTCCGCCGCCGCCTTGCGCGCCTCACGACGCTCCTGGTACCAGCGCATCAGCGTCTCCGTCTCCTCGCTGGAGATGAAGGCGCCCTGGAGGCGGAACGGCTCCGAGCGGGCCGGGGGAATGAACAGCATGTCGCCGTTGCCGAGCAGCGTCTCGGCGCCGGCCCCGTCGATGATCGTGCGGCTGTCCACCTGCGACGCGACCCGGAACGCCACCCGGCTCGGGAAGTTCGCCTTGATCAGCCCCGTGATGACGTTCACGCTCGGCCGCTGCGTCGCGAGGATGAGATGGATGCCGATCGCGCGCGCCTTCTGCGCCAGCATCGCGATCGGCGTCTCGACTTCCCCCTGCACCGTCATCATCAGGTCGGCCAGCTCGTCGATGACGATGACGATGTAGGGCAGTTCCCCGCCCTCCCAGATTTCGTTCTCGAACGCCACGTCGTCATCGCGCGGACGCTTCATCTCCGCACCGCTCGTCAGGCGGCGGTTGAAGTCCTGCACGTTCCGGCAGTTGTTCGCCGCGAGCACCCGGTAGCGCTCCTCCATCTCCATCACCGCCCACTTGAGCACCGCCGCCGCATCGCGGTTGTCCGTGATCACCTTGTGCCGCAGATGCGGGAGGGCGTTGTACACCGACAGCTCCACCATCTTCGGGTCCACCATCAGGAAGCGTAGCTTGCGCGGCGAGTGGCGGTAGACGAGGCTCGTAATGATGGTGTTCACGCACACCGACTTGCCCGATCCCGTTGCGCCGGCAATGAGCAGGTGGGGCATCTTCGCCAGATCGGCGATCACCGGCTTGCCCTCGAGGTCCTTTCCTAACGCGATGGGCAAGGCGGCTCGCGCGTGCTGGTACTCGCGGGACTCGAGAAGCGCACGGAAGGGCACGATCTCCGCCGTCGGGTTCGGCACCTCGACGCCTACCGCCCCGCGCCCCGGGATCGGCGCGACGATGCGGATGCTCTGCGCCCGCATCGCCAGCGCGAGGTCGTTCGACAGGTTGGCGATCTGGCGCACCTTCACGCCGGGTGCCGGCTCCACCTCGAACTGGGTCACGACCGGGCCCGTGGTCCGGCCCACGATCTCCGCGTCGACCTTGAACGTCGCCAGCGCCGCCTTGAGCTTCTCGCCCATCGCGTCGAGCTCGCGGTCGTGCAGCTCCGCGTTCTGCGGCGGCGGGAGCGTCAGCAGCTCGACGGGGGGCTTCTCCCACTCGCCGTCGCCGGCGCCGTCGTGCGCCTCCAGCTCCGCCGCGATGCGCTCGTCGCGGCGCGCACCGGCCTCCTCGCGCCGGCGGCGGTCGCGCTTGCCCACGCCCAGCGGGAGTTCGGCCTGCTCGTCGGGCATGCCCGCGTCGAGCAGCGCGGCGGGATCGATGGCCGGCAGCTCGTCGGGCTCGGGCTCGAGGTCCTCGGGCTGCGGCACCGCGGCGCTCCGGCGGCGACGGGCCGGCAGCTCCCCGGGCGCTTCCGCCATCTCCATTCCGAGTTCGCGACCACCCGTCGGGTGCGGCCCCAGCACCAGCCGCACGGGATTCCACGCAAGCGTGAGGATGGTGAGCGCGCTGAACGCCGCGAGCATCACGATCCACGCGCCCGCCGTCCCGACCGCGGCGTGCAGCCCACGGTACACCCCGCCGCCCAGCATGCCCGTCGCCCAGTGATCGCCGGTCCCGCTGCCGAGCAGGGTCGCGAGGAGGATCGGCAGCAGGACCACCATGCCGCCGACGAAGGCGCCCCAGCGGCGCTCGTTGCCGGGCAGGTCGCGCCCCAGCAGTCCCGCCGCGATCACGCCGAGGGCGAGCGCGAGCAGCACCGCCGCGGGCACTCCCAGGACGGAGACCGCGGCATGGCGCAGGCAGGAGCCGATCGGGCCGAATGGGCCGGTCGACTCCACGCAGGCGGCGTCGGCCAGCGGCGCCCGCTCCAGCGCAATGGCCAGCAGGAGAAACACGGCGAGCAGCGCGAGCGCGACGCCCGCCAGCTCGCGTCGCAGATGGTCACGCCCCACGAGTCAGCGCTCCCGATCGGGTCCGATCTTCGTGATCTGCCGCTCCTGGTACACTGGAATCACCGGATGGGCATCGAGCGCCGCGCACGCTTCCAGGTCCTTCGCGAAACCGGCATCGCGCAGCGCGCGCCCGTGCTCCGCATCCGCGAACACCCGATCGATGTGGTCGCCATACCGCCGCTCGATGAGCATCGCCGCCTGCGCCGCGTCGTTCAGGTCGAGGCCCGAACCGTCCCGGAGCAAGTGCCGGACATAACGACCGGCGCACGCGGCATCCTCCAGCGCGAAGGCCTTCTCGCGCCCCGCGCACAGCAGCACCACGTCCGTCCCGCCGTGCACGGCCGTCCGCAGCAGCGTCGCCACCGCCGTGAAGTTGACGTAGCTCGCGACGAAGATGTCGCGGGCGCCCTGCACCGAGGTCACCGCGGACGTGCCGTTCGACGTCGTCAGCAGCACCGTGCGCCCCTCGACCGTCTCAGCCGTGTACTCCAGCGGCGAGTTGCCGAGGTCGAACCCGGCGATCGGCATCATCTTCCGCTCGCCCGCCAGCACGATCTCCTTCCGGTCGAACGACTTCGCGCGCGTGATCGCCTCCTCGGCGCTGTCGAACGGCACCACCGCGCGTGCGCCGTTCGCGAGCGCGGCCGCGACGCTCGACGACGCGCGCAGCACGTCGATCATCGCCACGACCTTCCCCGACACCGACGACCCGGGCACCTGCGTCGGCGAGAAGAACACCTCGATGCGCATGCGTCAGTCCCGCATCAGCTCGGGATGCCTCTCGAGGAACTTGGTGTCCACCTCTCCCCGCTGGAACTCCGGCTGCGCGATCACGCGCGCCAGAAACGGAATGGTCGTCGTCACGCCCTCGACGATGAAGCTGTCGAGCGCCATCTGCATGCGGCCAAGCGCCTCGTGCCGGTCGCGTCCCTGGCAGATGAGCTTCGCGATGAGCGAATCGTAGAACGGCGGCACGGTGTAGCCGGCATACGCGTGCGTGTCGAGCCGCACGCCGGGGCCGCCGGGCGGGTGGAACACGTCGATCTTTCCCGGCGACGGCTGAAAGTTGCGCGCCGGATCTTCCGCGTTGACGCGGCACTCGATCACGTGTCCGCGCAGCATCGGCAGCTCCGAGACCGACAGCGGCTCGCCGGCTGCGACACGGATCTGCTCCTTCACGAGATCGATGCCGGTGAGCATCTCGGTGACCGGATGCTCGACCTGGATGCGCGTGTTCATCTCCATGAAGAAGAACTCGCCGTTCTCATCGAGCAGCATCTCGATCGTGCCGGCGCCCACGTAGTCGATCGCCTTGGCGCCGCGCACCGCGGCCTCCCCCATGCGCTCGCGGAGATCGTGGGTCATCGCGGGACTCGGCGCCTCCTCGATGAGCTTCTGGTGCCGGCGCTGCACGGAGCAGTCGCGCTCGCCCAGATGGATCACGTGGCCGTGTCGGTCGCCGAGGATCTGGAACTCGATGTGGCGCGGCCGGGCGAGGTACTTCTCGACGTACACCTCGCCGTTGCCGAAGGCGCTGAGCGCCTCGGAGCGCGCGAGCTGGAACGCCCGGGCGAAGTCGTCGGGGTCATTGGCGACCCGCATGCCCTTCCCGCCCCCGCCGGCCGCCGCCTTGATGATCACGGGGAAGCCGATCTCGCGCGCGCACGCGAGCGCTTCGTCAGGCTCCTCGACGGGCCCGGGCGTGCCCGGCACCACCGGCACGCCGACATCCGCCATCGCGCGGCGCGCCGCGGCCTTGTCGCCCATGACGCGGATCTGGTCCGCCGTCGGCCCGATGAACGTGATGTTCGACGCCGCGCACGTCTCCGCGAACTCGGCGTTCTCCGCAAGAAAGCCGTAGCCGGGGTGAATGGCATCGGCCCCGGTGATCTCCGCCGCCGCGATCAGCCGCGGGATGCGCAGGTACGAATCGCGCGCCGGGGGAGGGCCGATGCACACATCGTCGTCGGCGAAGCGCACGTGCAGCGACTCGCGATCCGCCTCCGAGTACACCGCTACGGTCTGCACGCCGAGCTCGCGGCACGCGCGGATGACGCGCAGCGCGATCTCGCCGCGGTTGGCGATCAGGACCTTCTTGAACATCCGGCGGCCTTACGCGAAATCGCGGCAGGCGTCAGACATTGACGTCCTGCTGGAACCCTTCCCACGATTGGTCGCTGGACCCCTCGACGCCCTGCGTCCGCAGGGCGAACTCGCTGGGGTTGGTGGCGAAGAAGATCGCGCTCTCGTACGAGATCACGTTCTGCGAGTACCACTGCATGAGCGACTGGTCGAAGCTCTGCATGCCGTACTGCGTCGTGCCCTCGCGGATCAGCTCGGGGATGTTGAGCGAGCTGTCCATGTCGCGGATCTGGTCGCGCACCGCGGCCGTGTTAATGAGGATCTCGCACGCCGGTACGCGGCCGGGCTTGTCGCTGCGCGGCACCAGCCGCAGGGAGATGATCGCCGCCAGCGCGCTCGAGAGCATGAACCGCACCTCGCTCTGCTGGTGCGGATCGTAGAACGAGATCACGCGGTTGATCGTCTGCGCGGCGTCCGTCGTGTGCAGCGTGGAGAAGACGAGGTGGCCGGTATCGGCCGCCTTGAGCGCGACCTCGAGCGTTTCACGGTCGCGGATCTCGCCGATGAGAATGACGTCGGGATCCTGTCGGAGCACGCGGCGCAGCGCCTGCGCGAAGCTCGTCGTGTCGGTCCCGACCTCGCGCTGGTTGATGTTCGACTTGTTGTCGCGGTGCAGGAACTCGATCGGGTCCTCGATCGTGATGATGTTCGCGTGCCGCGTCTCGTTGATGTGCTGGAGCATCGCCGCGAGCGCCGTGGACTTGCCCGACCCGGTGATCCCGGTGACGAGCACGAGCCCGCGCGGGCGCAGCGCGATGTGCTTGACGACCGGCGGCAGGTTGAGCTCCTCCACCGTCTTCACCTGATAGGGCACCGAGCGGAGCGCGTAGGCGACTGTCCCGCGCTGCTGGTAGACGTTGACGCGGAAGCGGCCGATGCCCGGCACGCCGATGGCGAAGTCCGCCTCCTTGTTGTCGGTGAATTCCTTCACCTGACGAGGCGTCATGATGTGCTCGGCGAGCTGCTTGACGTCCTCGGGCCTGAGCGGCGGCATGTCGAGCGTGATCAACTCGCCGTTGACGCGGAGCACGGGCGGCCGCCCGACCTTGAGATGGACGTCCGAGGCGTTCTGCTGCACCATCTGCTGCAGGACCACCTTGAAGTTGAACGTCCCCGCCCCGGCACCCTTGCCGCCCTCGCTCGACGGCAGCGTGACTGGATTAGCCATTGGGATCGATGCGGAAGAGGACCTGGCCGTACTCGACGGCGTGCGCGTCATCGGCGGCCACCGACTTGATCACGCCCGAGAACTCGGACTCGATTTCGTTCATGATCTTCATTGCCTCGATGATGCAGAGGATCTGACCCTTCTCGATGCGCTGCCCTTCGGTGACGTAGGGCGGCTTGCCGGGTTCGGGCGAACTGTAGAAGGTGCCAACCATCGGCGACTTGACCTCCAGATAGCTGCGCGCCTCGGGGGCCAGCGGCGGCGCCGGGGCCGCGTCACTCGTGATGGGCACGCCGTTCGCCGGCGTGGCCATCGGCATGGCTGCCGGCAGGGGCTGCGCCGGCATCACCATCGGCGGGAGCATCTGCGCCTGCGCCCGCCCGGACCGCTTCGAGATCTTCAGCTTGACCCCTTTGTCGGACATGATCTCGATCGTATCCACGGACGATTGATCGAGCATGTCGACGAGCTTCTTGACGTAGCGAAGGTCTATCATAGGCGAGAGAGGAATCGCGAAGCGGGGTCACGCAAGCTCGAGAAGCTCGCGCGTGAAGGACGTCAAGATGCGCGATCCGGGGCCGTCGAGGTAGACATCGTCCTCTATTCGGACTCCGCCCCAGTCGGGGATGTAGATGCCGGGCTCGATGGTGACGACGGCGGCCGCCGGAAGCAAGCCCTCGGCCGTCGTGGCGAGCCGCGGCGCTTCGTGTACCTCGAGGCCAATGCCGTGGCCCAGGCTGTGCCCGAACGCCTCGCCGAAACCAAGCTCCTCAATGTAGCGCCGGGCGACCGCGTCGGCATCCCGCCCCCGCATGCCGGGGCTCACGGCCGCCGCCGCCCGTGCGTTCGCTTCGCGCACCACGGCGTAGACCTCGCGCTGCCGGGCGCTGGCCTTTCCGACCACGAACGTGCGCGTGATGTCCGAACAGTACCCGTCCACGACCGCGCCGAAGTCGATGAGCAGCCAGTCGTCCGGGGCGATCACGCGGTCCGACGACCGCGCATGCGGCAGCGCGGCGCGGGCTCCGGATGCCACGATCGTCGGAAACGGGAAGCCTTCACTGCCGGCCTCGCGCAGGGCGCGCTCGAGCGCGCCGGCCACCGCCAGCTCGGTCATGCCCGGCCGCAGCTGCGGCACCGTGTCGCCTAACGCCTCCTCCGCGGCGGCGATGGCCCGGCGGATCGCCGCCAGCTCGTCCTCATCCTTGCGCTCCCGCAGCGACTCCACGAGGTCCACCACCGGCCGCCACTGCCACTGCGCCCCGCCGTCGAGCAGCCGCTGATAATCGCGATGGAGCACGTGTGCCGACTCGAACCCGACCGTCTCCACCGCCAGGCCCGGCAGCGCGCGCCACAATGCGCCCCAGAGGCTCTGCGACTCGATCACCGTCCGCGCGAAGTCGCCGACCTCGGCCGCCACCTGGGTCTGATAGCGGAAATCGGTGAGCAGCACGATCTCGCGCGCCGTGACCACCACCAGCGCATTCGAGCCGGAGAATCCGGTGAGGTACCGGATGTTGGGCAGACTGGTGAGGAGCAGCGCGTCGACGCCGGCGGCAGCGATGGCGTCCCGCAGCGCCTTCAGGCGGCGCGGGCGCCCGTCAGGCACGTGGCGAGAGCGCGGCGACCAGGCCGCGCAGCGCCAACTCGTACCCTGCGGCGCCGAGCCCCGCGATCGTACCCACGGCGGCAGGCGCCAGCATCGAGTGGCGGCGCTCCGGCTCGCGCGCGTAAATGTTCGTGAGGTGCACCTCGACGAACGGAACGCGCACCGCCGCGAAGGCGTCGCGCAGCGCGAGGCTCGTGTGGGTGTAGGCACCGGCATTCACGATCGCGCCATCGGCGCGTCCGCGCAGCGCCTGTACCAGTTCGATCAGTTCGCCCTCGCCGTTTCGTTGCGCGAACTCGACCGCCACACCTAACTCCGCCGCCACCGCGGTCACGCGCCGCTCGATGTCGGCCAGCGTCGTCGTCCCGTACAGGGACGGTTCGCGCTCGCCGAGCAGGTTGAGGTTGGGGCCGTTCAGAACGGCGATCCGCACTACTTCTTCAGCCCCTCGAGCCAGGCGTTGAACGCCTCGAGGTCCTCGCGCCCCTCCTCCTCGTTCGCCTCGCCAGCGCGCTCACCCTCGGGCGTGAAGAACGCCTCCATGGCGCCCGGGGTGCCCGGCCGTTGCTGCGCGCGCTCCGAGCGGCCGAAGATGTCGTTGAGCGACATCTCCTGCGCCGCCGCGCGCGTCGCCGAGCGCGCGACGGGTGCGGGGGCAGGCTCCGCGGTGAACCCCTGCGCGAGCGTCCGCGCGGCCGACTCATCCGCTTCACGAACCTCGCCGAACTCCGAGAGCGCGTCGTCCGCCCAGTGCGGCGCTTTCGCGGGTTCGGACGGCGCACCCGGCTCGTCGACCCGTGAGGGGGCAGGTGCGGCCGGCGCCGCGTCCTGGTGCGGCGATCCGTGCGACTGGTGGGCATCCACACCGGACGCAGACCCCGCTCCCGACGGCGGCGTCGCGCGCGCCGGCATCTGCACCGAGGCCAGCGACCGGAAGAAGGCGGCGGCGGGACGGTCGAGCGACGGCGGGCCCGGCAGCTCCTCGCCACCCTCGGATTCCACCGCGACGAGGTCCGACCCCACCTCGAGCTCCGCCAGGCGGGCCTGAATCACCTGGTCGCCCGGGGCCTGCGCGGCGAGCTTCCGATAGACCTCCAGCGCCTCGGTGCGGAAGCCCTGTCTGAGGTACAGCTCCGCCATCGTCTCCGTGACGAAGGCGGCGGCCGTACGATCCAGCTCTTGGTGATGGGATGGCTCGGCCTCCGGCGGCGCGCTCTCCGCCGTCGCAGGGAGCGACTCCTGCGGCGTCGGCAGGTCCGCGTGCTCGCCCCTAGGCTCCGCCTCGGCGCTCGGCGGCTCCTCGTCGAACCGGGCCGGCTCCGCGTCGCTGGGCATCGGCGCGCCGGGGGGCACCGCCGCGGCACTCCTCGGATCAACGTCGACGGAGGCCGGCTCCGCGTCGGCGCTCGTCAGGTGGGACCCCTCGGCGTCCGCCGCCGCCAACTCCTCCTCCGCGACCGACGCGTCCGCGCCGGGTGCATCCGCGATCGCAGCGAGCGCCTCCGGCTCGGCATCCTGAACGGAATCGTCAGGCTCCATGGAATCCGCCGCGTCGTCCCGCGGCTCCGGCGGCGATGCGTCGTGATTCGCCTCCCCCTGCGGCGCACGAGCCGGCGCGAACTCGTCATCGAACCACCCGAACTCGTCGTCCAGGGTCTCCGACGGCGACGCGGCGCTCGGCGGGGCATCCTCGGCCGCGGTCTGCTCGCTCCACGTGCGCTCCATCGCCGACTCCTCGATGAGCGTCTCGGCCTCGCTCAGATCGAAGCCGTCGGGCGGCGTGGTCGCGCCTGGCGAATCGTCGGACGCGACGGGCGGCGCCGCCGATCCCCAGCCGCTGATCTCGTGGTCCGGACTCTCGAGCTCGCCCGCCGCCGAGGCGACAGGGCTCGACGCCGCGTCCAGCTCCTCGATAGGCAGCGGCTCGAACCGCGACTCGGCCTCCGTCGATGCCGACTCCGACGGGTCGCCGGCATCGAACGGCTCCCCGAAGGGAGAACGCTCTCCGCGCTGCACCGGCTGCACCCCCGCCAGCGCATCCTCCTCGGCAATGACCGACAGCGACTCGCCCGTGTGCGGCCGGAGTGGCGCCTCGTACTCCTCCGCCTCGAACGTGAAGTCCAGGTCGGAGTCCATCGGGCCCTCCGCGTCTCGCGGATCGGTCGCGACGATCATCTCGTCGGTCTCCGTTTCGATGACCTCCTCGATGATGAGCGCGTCATCGCCGGCCGGGTCGTCGGACCCCGACATCCACGCCACGTCGTCCTCCACGAGGGTCGCCTCGACGAGCGGCTCCGCGACCGGAGCGGCGATCGACGCAGCGTCCTCCTCGGCCGACGCGGCGGGGCTCTCCGGGATCTCGAAGTCGAGCAGCGCCGAATCGTCGTCGGGCTCCGACGCGAAATCTTTCCGCGCGGCATGCCTGGCGAGTGCCGGCTCCTCGGGCGTCGCGTCATGCGTCTCGCGGGCATCCTGATCATCGGCGGCCTCCATGGCCGCGACATCATCCAGAGAGTTGGCCGGCTCGGCGAGGTCCTGCGCGGCGTCTTCCGCGTGGGACCCGTGGTCCCCGTGGGTGCCTCCGCCGTTGCGGGACGCACCCCCGTGGTCCGACAGCGCGAGCTCGCCGAGCTGCGCGACGATCTCCTCGTTCTGCGGATCGACCTCGAGGAGACGGGTGTACCAGCTGCGTGCCTCGCGGTAGTCCCGCCGGTTCCGCGCGATGTCGCCGAGCTGGCGCAGGGCGATCAGGTTCTCCGGATCGAGCGCCAAGGCCGCCTGGAAGGTCGCGTGGGCCTGATCCATCTCCCCGGCGTCGTAGAGCGCCTGGCCGAGAACGATGTGGCCGCTGATGTAGCCGGGCTGTTGGGGCACGTGCGCGTGACAGATCTCGATCGCGCGCATGTAGTCGCCGGCCTTGCGATACTCGTTGGCGAGGCGGGCAAACACGCGACGCGGGTTATCGCGGAATTGCCGCTCGAGCTCGTCGATCAGGGCAGGATTGGCCATGCGGGGCCCTCGGTGCGGTGCCGCCCTCCGGGGGCGGTGAGGTGGCGTGAAGATACGTACCACTGACGATTCAAGTCAATCGGAAGTGACACGATCACTTGATTTTATGCTTCGGCAATCCGTAGCTTTCCCGGTTCTTTCCGCCCTCTGTCGACCCGTTCCGTCCTGGTGAGGTAAGCGCTGTGCTGCAGTCAATGCGGAGCTCGGCGAAGTACATCTTCTGGATCCTGCTCGTCGCGTTCGTCGGCTGGCTCGCCCTGGACACCTCCGGGGTGCTCGGCACCGCCGGCGGGGTGACCCCCGGTACGACCGTCGCCGAGGTCAATGGCCAGTCGATAACCGTCGCGCAGTACCAGAATGCGGTGAATCAGATGATGGACCAGGCGCAGCGGCAAGGCACCGCGCTCACCTTGGACGATCAGCGACGCATCGAGCAAATGGCGTTCGACCAGCTGGTGGGCGACATCCTGATCAGCCAGGAGCTGCGACGGCGCGGCATCGACGTGACGGTCCAGGAGATTCAGCAGGCGGCCCTCACCACGCCGCCTCCGCAGTTGCTCCAGAACCCCGAGTTCCAGACCGAGGGACAGTTCGATCCCGCCAAGTACCAGCGCTGGATCCAGAGTCCGGCCGTGCGGCAGCAGGGTGTGCTCGTCATGCTGGAGGGGTATTACCGCAGCGAGATCCCCAAGGCCAAGCTCGCGGAGCAGATCGTCGCCGGCACGCACATCTCCGATGCCCAGCTCTGGGCGATCTACCGCGACACGCACGACTCGGCCTCGGTGAGCTACGTCTCGTTCGGGCCTGAACTGATCCCCGATTCCGCCGTCAGCGTGACCGACCAGGAGATTCGGGACTACTACAACGCGCACCGCGACCAGTTGGGGGAGCGTCCCGGCCGGGCCGTCGTCTCCCTGACGGTCATCCCCCGCCCGGTCACGGCGCAGGACAGCGCCGCCACGCTGGACCGCATCCGCGAGTTGCGGGAGGAGATCGTGTCGGGCCGGGCGACCTTCGAGGATCTCGCGCAGCGGGAATCGGTGGACTCGGTGTCCGCCGTCGAGGGGGGGCTGCTGGGCCGCCAGCCGAAGGGCGTGTTCGTTCCCGAGTTCGACAGCGCGGCGTACTCCATTCCGGTCGGGCAAGTCTCGCAGCCGGTGCAGACGTCGTTCGGGCTCCACCTCATCCGGGTCGATGAGCGCCAGGGGGACACCGCCACCATTCGCCACATTCTGGTGCCGTATCGCCAGAGTGATTCGTCGGCCGCAGCCGTCGACCGCCGCGCCGACGAGCTGGCTCGCATCGAGCAGTCCACCGAGCCGGCAGACTTCGACTCGGCGACGGCGGCCATGGGCCTGGAGCGTGCGCAGGTCGTCGCGATCGAGGGCGAGCCGCTGGTCTGGGACGGCCGCTACGTGCCTGACGTGGCCGCGTGGGCATTCCGCGGCGCCGAGGAGGGGCACATCAGCCAGCTCGTCGCCGCCGATGACGCCTACTTTCTCGCGCGACTCGACTCCTTGACGGTGGGCGGGCGTCCAACGCTCGACGCGGTGCGCGACGACATCCGCCGCCGCTTGATGCAGGAGAAGAAGGTGCAGGCCGCGCTGCCGAGGGCCCGGGCCGTGGCGCAGGCGGTGACGCGGGGCGCGACACTCGAGGACGCCGCTCGTCAGGCTGGCGTGGAGGTGCAGACGACGCCGATGTTCACGCGGACGATGGCCGTGCCGGGACTCGGACGGACGACGCGCGCGGTCGGTGCGGCATTCGGCCTACCGGTCGGCGCCGTGAGCGAGCCGGTGGTCACGGAGAACGGGGTCTACGTGCTCCGCGTCGATAGGCGGGTGCAGGCCGACCGCACGGCGTGGGAGGGGCAGAAGGAGGTGCAGCGGGCGGGCACCATCCAGCAGCTCCGCGAGCAGCGCGTGCAGCAGTTCATGGTGAACCTGCGGCAGAACGCGACGGTGCGGGACTATCGTCGCGAGACGCTCTACCAGGCGGCAGTGCCCGTGGTTTGACGGGAGACGGAAAAGGGAAACGGGAAACGGAGTCGTCAGCGAGTCCGTTTCCCGTTTGCCATTTCCCGTTTCCCGTCCTCAGCTCATCAGGCGCTTCGGATCCCTCGCCTCTTCGGACTCGCGCCGGCCCACCGGCTCTTCGGGTGCGCGCACCCGGTCATGAGGTTCCGGTTCCCGAATGGACCGCTCGACCTCGTTGATGCTCTTCTTGAACTCGCGGATCCCCTTGCCGAACGACCCCGCGATCTCGGGAATGCGGCGCGCCCCGAAGAAGAGCAGGATGATCAAGAGGATGATCAGGATTTCCGTGAGACCCAGGCTGCCGATCATCCGACCTCCTCAGAAGAGTGACCGCGCGATCAGGTACGCGATCAGGACGCCCACCAGGCTCAGGAGCGAGACGTCGAGAGCCACGGGACCAACCGCAAACTTAATGATCACCAGGTCGACGGCCAATGGCCCGACCGAGGGGGTCACCGCCGTCGTCAGGAACTCCTTGACTGCGCCGGCGGGCAGGAACTTGCGGCTGGCCGCGGTGAGGAACCCGCCGACGACGAACCCGATGGCGAGCACCACCAAGTGGAACACCGGCCGGTGCTTCGAGGATCCTCGCTGCATCAGTTGGTCCGCTCCACGGCGTAGGCGATGGCATCATGCAGGGCGATCAGCGCGGGCGACTCCGGAAGGCCGGCCAGCGCCTCCTCGGCATCTGCCGCGTAATCGGCGGCGCGGCGGCGCGCGTACTCGATGCCGCCCTCGTCGGTCACGATCTCCGTGACCCGGCGGATCTGCTCGTCATCCGGCTCCGGTGCGGCGAAGAGTGCATCGACCTCCGACCGCGCGCGCGCGCTCATGGTCCGCAGTGCGGCAATGAGCGGCAACGTGACCTTGTGCTCCTTGAGATCCGCGCCGGTCGGTTTGCCGGTCTCCGCTTCGGTCGCGGTGTAATCGAGCAGATCGTCGGCTACCTGGAAGCCCATGCCGAGGCTCATGCCGTAGCGGGCGAGCGCCTGGCGAAACCGGTGCGCCCCGGCCAGCGCGCCGAGCTCGCAGGCCGCGGAGAGGAGCGAGGCCGTCTTCGCGCGGATGAGCGCCTCGTAATCGACCTCGGAGAACGCGAGCGCGTCGAGCGA
This sequence comes from Gemmatimonadaceae bacterium, assembly GCA_035461825.1. GTDB lineage: Bacteria > Gemmatimonadota > Gemmatimonadetes > Gemmatimonadales > Gemmatimonadaceae > JALZIF01. The sequence continues at coordinate 6,109 of DATHUW010000020.1, read as the reverse complement.
CGTGAGCTGCCGCATCTCGCCGACGGTCATGGCGTTGGTGGCATCGGCCATCACGCGCAGCACGTCGAGATCGCCTAACCGCACGAGCTCCACCATGGCGCGCGAGTAGAGATAGTCGCCCATGATCACCGACACCTGATGGCTGAACAGCGCGTTCAGGGTCGGCATGCCGCTGCGCAGCACCGAGTGGTCCACCGAGTCGTCGTCGACGAGCGTGGCGAGGTGGACGAGCTCGATCGTGGCGGCAACGGTCGTGGCGCGCGGCTCGGGCGAACCCTCCACCGCGCTGGAGAGGAGCGTCAGCGTCGGACGGAACATCTTGCCGCGCATGAGGAGGAGATACCTGCCGATCTCCTCGAGCATCGGGAAGTCCGCCACGGCGATGCGCTGCAGGTCGTTCGCCGCCTGCTCGAGCCGCTCCTGAATGGGCGCCTGGATGTCGCGGAGTGCGGGGGTGATCGAGGTTCGGGTCCGCAGGACGCCGCTCACGGCGCGCCCTGTTCCACCGCCGCGAGGCGGTCGTTCACGTCGCGGAACTGGATGTCGACCGCGTACACCCGCTCGTAGTACGTGCGCGCCTCCTGGTGCCGCCCCACGGCCTCGCACGCGGAGCCGAGCATGTACAGCACGCCGATCAGCGTCTCGTCGCCGTGCTTGCCGTCGGACAGGGCCCGGGACAGGAGCGTGATCGCGACCGGATAGTGGCGCTTCTCGATGAAGCACTGCCCGAGCGCCTCGTAGGTCTTCACCCGGTCGTCGGTGGCCCGCAGCGCCTTCTGGAACTCGGCGATCGCCTCGTCGAGCAGTCCCATCTCGCGATAGGCGACGCCCAGGTCGTAATGACTCTGAAAGTCGCCCTCATCGACGTTGGCCGCGACCCCTTCCTTGAAGCGCTCGAGCATCTCGGCGAAGTCGACCTGCGCGTCGTCGTCAGGCTCGGTGACGCCTGCCGCCACCATGCGGGTCGAGCGGGGGCCGGTCTCCTCGGTCAACCACGCGGACAGGTCCACGAACTCGGTGGCGACCGGCGTCGGCCGCGACGAGGGCCGCACGGCGCCAGCGGGGGCCGCCGCGCTGGGCCGCGGTGGCGTGGCCGGCCGGGCCGGCTGCGGCGCCTGCGGTGCTGCCGGCTTCGCATGCTCGGTCGACGGCGGCGTCGCGGGACGCGACGGATCGGTGATCGTGTCGAGCGCGACACGCGCCCGCGCATCGTCAGGCGACAGGTCGATCACCCGCTGGTAGACCACGCGCGCCTTCGACACCTCGCCCGCGCGGACCAGCGAGTCGGCCAGGCCGAGATAGGCATCGACGAGCCGCGGCTTCTCGCCCGACCGGAAGGCGAACTCCACCCGCTTCTGGTGGAAGCGCACCGCATCGGGATCGACGTGCAGGATCTCGTTCGTCACGGCATACGCCTTGGCGTACGCGCCGACGCGCTCGAATTCCCAGATCGCCGCCTCGAGCTGCTCCAATCCTTCCCCCCGCGCGCCGCTCTCGATCAGCCACTCGCCCAGCTCACGGTGAAGCTCCGCGTTGCCGGGATCGGCCTCCAGCCGGCTCCGCAACCCGGAGATCCGGTCCGTGAGCGACGGTGACGCCTCGGGCGTTTCGACGGCAACGGCCTGCGCCGCCTCCGCGGGCTCCACGTCGGTCCACGCGACCTCTCCGTCGTACTCCTCCGCCGGGTCGGTCGTGAATACCGCATTCTGCGACTCGAACGGCGACCCGTCGCCGATCGACTGGAACTCGAATGGCGCATCCTGGGCCTCGAGCACGAGCTCCTCCGGCTCGTGTGGCACGACCTCCGGGAGCATCTCGGGGTCCGGCGGCGCGGCGGCGCCGAGGGTCGACTCGAGCGGTTCGTCAGGCAGGAGGAGCGGCACCTCGATGTCGAGCGCCGGCACATCCGGATCCTCGTCGCCGGCGCCATCCATCCCCTCGAGGTCCTCGAGGGGCTCGATCTCGTCGGCCGGGTGCTCGAACGCGGCGTGCTCCACATCGGACAGCGACTCGACGCCGTCCTCGTCCTCGTCCGCCTCGAAGAACGCCGTCTCGAGCCCGGCGATCGGCGTGGTGTCCGCGGGGGTGATGTCGTCGACGGTCGCGGCGGGTTCCAGGCCTTCGACCGGGACGCTCTCGGGTTCGCCGCCCGGGTGGATGAGCGGCAGTCCGGCGAGGTCCACGATGGTGGTCGAACCGTGCGGCGTATCGCGGGGCGGACGCGCCGGCGTCGCGGCGCGTGGCGCCGGCGGCGGCGCCGCCTGATCGGGCATGAGCAGCTCCAGCCCGCCGGCGGTCACCGGCGTCGAGGGCGGCGTCGCGCCTGACGACGGCACGACCGTCGGATCGATCGCCTGGATCCGTTCGGCCACCGCCCGCGCCTCGGTCGCGCGCCCCTCGGCGTTCGCCTTCTCGTACAACATCTGCAGCTGCTCGATGGCCTGGTCCTTCCGCCCTTCCCGCGCGAGCTGGTCGGCGAGCATGATCCGGATGTCGTCCTGGTCCGGACACAGGTCGGCGAACTCCTTCAGCGCGCGAAACGCCTCGTCGACCTCACCGGACTTCCGCATCCGTTCCGCGTACTCGAGGAAGTTCTGCTTGGCGTCGCTGATGAACCCCTTCTGCGCGCTGATCTTCCCGAGCTTGTAGTAGACGCCGCTGCGCCCCGGCGCGGTGCGGAGGATCTTGTTGCACAACGCGATGGCGTTGCTGAAGTAGCCGCCATCGGCGTAGAGGTCGACCGCGCGCTCGTAGTGATTCACCGCATCGGCCACGTTGCCCTGCCGCAGGAGGAGATCGCCCACGCGGTTGTAGAGGGCGATATCCGCTTCGCTGAGGTCCCCGACGACCTCGTCGAGCACCTGGCGATACTTGGCCAGCGCCTTGTCGAACTGTCGCTTCTGCTCGAACTCGGCCGCTTGCTTCTTGAGCCTGGCGATGTTGGACACGGCGGGCGGTCGACTCCTTGGCGGGCGAAACGGGGCGGAGAGAGGGCCCCGGCGTAGGACGGTTAACTTAGGCGCAAGTCACGGGGGTAACAAGTTTTACCTCGCGCCCACGAGGCGACGCATCGGTGGTCGCCGTACCAGTACGGCAGCTCGCGCACGTCCTCCGCATCGAACAGCGCGAGGTCCGCCGACATGCCGGGCGCGATCTGTCCGACGCGTGATGCGAGTCCCAGCGCGGCGGCGCCGTTCACGGTGGCCGCGGTCACGGCTTCGGCCACGCTCATCCGGAGCTGGCTCACCGCGAGCGTGAGCATGAGCGGGAAGTTGACGGTGGGCGATGTGCCGGGATTGAAGTCGGTCGCAAGCGCAACGGCCGCCCCGCCCTCGATGAGCGCGCGCGCCGGCGCCTGTCGATCGCGGCCGAGGAACAGCATGGTGCCGGGAAGGAGCGTCGCGACGGTACTCGAGGCGGCGAGTGCGCGAATCCCCGCCTCGGAGACGGCCGCCAGATGATCCGCCGAGGTCGCGCCGATCTCCGCGGCCAGCTCGGCTCCGCGCGAGGGCTCCAGCTCGTCGGCATGCAGCTTGGGCTCCAGCCCCGCGGCTCGCGCGGCGACGAGGATCTCGCGCGTTTCGTCCACCGTGAAGACGCCGGGCTCGCAGAACACATCGGCGAAGCGCGCGAGGCGCTCGCGCGCGACGAGCGGCAGCATCTCCTCGATGAGCATTCGCACGTGCGCTCGCCGGGTGGTCGCGGTGGCCCGCGCCTCGTGCGGGATCTCGTGCGCGCCGAGCCAGGTGGGGACGACGCGCATCGGCAGGGCGTCGTGCAGCCGCGCGATCACGCGCAGCAGCTTCAGCTCGTCCTCGATCGTCAGGCCGTAGCCGCTCTTGACCTCGACGGTCGTCGTGCCGTGCGCCGCGAGGCGCTGGAGCCGTGCCATCGCGAGCGCGAACAGCTCGTCTTCGGTCCTGGCCCGCACGTCGCGCACCGAGGCGTGAATGCCGCCGCCGCGGCGCGCGATCTCCATGTACCCGACCCCCGCCGCCCGCATCTCCTGCTCGGCGTAGCGCGCGGCGCCGAACACCCCGTGCGTGTGGGAATCGACGAGCCCCGGCAGGAGGACCCGCCCTCCACAGTCGACCGGCTCGGCGTTAGGCCAGGCCTCCCGGAGCTCGGAGGCGGATCCGACCGCCGCGATCGCCTCGTTCCGCACGACGACCGCTCCGCGCTCGATGATCCGCAGATCACGCATCTCCGCCCCGCGCCGCGCGCGGGCGGGACCGGCGCACGTGACGAGCTGGCTCGTGTTGTGGAAGAGCAGGTCGGACATGGATACTCGGTTCGGTGTTGCGGTCCCGGGAACGGCTCGACCAGACGGATCGGCCAACCGCGGATGCGCGGGAGCCGCGCAGTCAGGCGGACACGTCCCGCACCCGCGCCCAGGTCAACGGCGCCTGCGACTCCCCGCGGCACGCGTAGAAGCACTCGTTGCACTGGATCGGCGCGTAGGTCTCGTACTCGGTCCAGTGGAAATCGACCGGAAAATCGGGGCACCGGCGGACGTGGCCCGTCGGGTCCACGTGCACGGTGCGCACCCCGGACGCGCACGGGTCGTTCATCTCTCCGCGGAAGTAGCGCGGGATCTGCGCGAGATACCAGTCGGAGCTGGTGATCACCCCTCGCTTGCGCTTCTTGTACGCCAGCAGCTCCGCAATCACCGCCTCGATCTGCGGAAGCTGGTCCAGCTGCGGATTGAAGCCGCGGTTGCCGTTCTTGAAGTCCGTGTACGTGCTGAATGACACGCCGATCCCGAGCTCTTCCGCGCGCCTGACGATCGGCAGGATCTGATCGAGGTTGGTCGACTTGATCACCGTGTTGAAGCGGATGTTGTCGATCCCCGCCTCGCGCATCGCCGGCACGGTGCGGAGGATCTTCGCCGCCAGTCCGGGGATCTTTCGTTCGGCGTCGTGCCGAGCGTCCAAATAGTCGAGCGAGATGCTGAACTGATTCAAGCCGGCCTGCCATAACGACCTGGCCCGCTCCACCGACAGCATCCCGCCGTGGGTCACGATGCTGAGGTACTTGAGGCGCACCGCTCGGTCCACGGCGGCGACGAGCTCCTCGAGGTCGCGGCGCAACAGGGGCTCTCCGCCGACGAAGATGATCATCATGGGATCGAAGAACCGCGCCGCGTCCGCGAAGCTCTTCAGCTCGGTCGCTCTGGCGCTCGCCGGCGTCTTCCAGTAGTCGCAGAACGAGCAGCCCGCGTTGCACCGCATCGTGACCTCGAAGTGCACCAGCAGCGGCTTCCGCCGGAGATGGAGCCACGCGTACTTCCCCGCGAACAGCGGCACGTGGTAGAGGCGGAAGCGGGAGGAGAGCAACGGGGGGCGGGGGACGAGGGTCGGGGGTCGAGGGACGAGACGCGGATCGTACGTGAGGTCAAACATAGCCGCGTACGAGCTGCCATCCGCGCCGAGCCGGAGGGGCGGTGTCGCGCCTGCTCTAGTCCCCCGCCCCTCGTCCCTCGCCCCGCCCCATCGGAATCACGATCCCCTCCCGTTCCGCCGTTTCGACCGCACTCGCATAGCCGGCGTCCGCGTGGCGCGCGACGCCGATCCCGGGGTCGTTCGTCAGAACCCGTTCCAGACGGACCCGCATCTCCGGCGTGCCGTCGGCGACGATGACCTGGCCCGCGTGCAGCGAGTTGCCGATCCCCACCCCGCCGCCGTGATGGAACGACACCCAGGAGGCGCCGCTCGCCACATTCAGCATGGCGTTGAGGATCGCCCAGTCGGCGATCGCATCCGACCCATCCTGCATCCCTTCCGTCTCGCGGAACGGTGAGGCGACGCTGCCCGTGTCCAGGTGGTCGCGCCCGATGACGATCGGCGCCGAGAGCTCGCCGCTCGCGACGAGATCGTTGAGCGCGACGCCGAAGCGCGCGCGCGCCCCCTGGCCTAACCAGCAGATCCGCGCCGGCAGCCCCTGGAACTGCACGCGCTCACGCGCCAGGGTGATCCACCGGCGCAAATGCTCATCCTCCGGGAACAGCTCGAGCACGAGCGCATCGGTGCGATGGATGTCGGCCGGATCGCCCGACAGCGCGACCCAGCGGAACGGCCCCTTCCCCTCGCAGAAGAGCGGGCGCACGTAC
>DATHUW010000019.1:0-43273 GCA_035461825.1 Gemmatimonadaceae bacterium | reverse complement strand
GTACACGTCGCGCGCGGCGGCGATGCGGTGCACGATGAAGTCCGCCGATCGGCCGTAGTCGATCGACGCGACGTCGGCGCCCAGCGCGGCCACCGAGCGCTCCTCGACGAGCAGACGCGCCGCCTCCTCGCCGTAGCTCGGAAACCGGAGCCTCGAGGCATCGTTCGGCGTGTCGTCGCCGAGGTAGGCGCGACGATCCGGCCACTTCGCGCTCCACCCGGTACGCAGGAGCACGATCGCGCCGGCGGGGATCCGCCCGTGGCGCGATTCGAACCCGAGCACGTCCTGGCGGGTGAGCCGGTAATCCTGATCGGCGGAGGCCTGGCGCGTCACGTCGATCACCACGGCCGGCCCGATCAGCCGCTCCAGCGGGATCCGGTCGCTCGTCAGGCGCCCCTCGGCGAAGTGGATCGGGGCATCCAGGTGCGTGCCGCCGTGCTCGGGCGTCGAGAACGCGTTCGCCGCGTAGAACCAGCCGCCGGGCGTCGCGCCGAACGCCAGCCGCTCCAGCACGAAGGGCGACGGCGCAGTCGGCCAGTAGATCGTGCTCGAGTCGAACGCGTGCGTCAGGTCGACGAAGCGGGCGCGCGCGAGGTCGATGGTCTGCGCGGGGAGCGGCAGTGCCGCCACGAGCGCAGCGGCGATTAGCAATGCTGTGGACGTATTCGACCGCATGATCTCCTCCATTGATTCATCCTGGCTGGAACGTGTGCTTCGCCACCGCGTCGAGGTACCAGGAATCTCGAGCACACGCGCAGCGTCACCGCCCCGACCCGTCCACCTCCATCGCGCCATCCCAGCGTCCGTTCGGCACCACGATCGCGGTCCATGGCGCCTCTCGATCGCGTGGACGGCCCCGCCACTCGACGTGCACCGGATTGCCTGACCGCAGCGTGATCCGCCGTGACGCACGTCGCACCGTGAGATTGTCCGCGTACAGCGCGACGGCGTGCTCACCTGTCCCGGTCGCCGTCAGGCGGATCGTCACCTCGCCGTTCGCCGCCGTGCGCGACGCGATGGAGAACACCGGACCAGCCCCATCCGCGACAGCCTGACGCGGACCGAGCAGGTCGGCCATGAGCCAGAGCCACCGGCTCGTCGAGTGCACCCACACCTCCTTGTACACGTAGGTGTTCTGCGACGGCCAGTACGGCAGGTCGCTCGTGCCGCGACTCTGCATGCCCACCGGGAGCGATCCGACGAAGTCACCCGAGGAGACGCTGTACTGCTGCGCCCAGTCGTACCCCTCGCCGTACATCGTGCTCTGTACGAACGGATTGCGCCCCACGATCCAGTGCGCCTGCGCGTGGGCCAGGTCCATCGCCGCGCTGTCGCCGCGCAGCCGGGCCGCCGCGGCCAGTGACTTGGCCTGCGACAGCAGAATGCCAAAGTTGCCCCGGCGCGCGAACCAAACGGGGAACGCGCGCAGATACCAGTCGCCTCCCATCGGCATCCCGGCCAGCACCTGCTCGCGATAGGCCTCGCGGGTGGCGCCGTGCAGCGCGCCGGAATCGGGCACTTCCATCGTATCCGCCAAACGGTACACGTAGGCGGGGAGCACGCCGTAGGGCGCGGTCGTCGTCGCCGCGCGCTTCTGATACTCCGCGTGACGCGCCACCGTCGCGTACCACGCGATCCAGTCGGGATGGCCAGGGAGTAGTGCGATGAGCTGCGTCAGCGCTACGATCGGCGCCTGATCGTTGCCGCGGTGGAACTGGTGGAAGAGCGTGTCGCGATCCGGGCCGGTGTAGAAGAATCCCGCGAGCGGGAAGTCGCTCCCCACACGCGCCCGCTGCTGCGAGCCGACGATCGTGCGCGCCAGTTCGACCGCCTTGTCCGCGTACGGTTGCTCGCCCGTGGCACGGAACAGCTCCAACGACGCCAGGATCCCGATCCCCGCCAGCTCGACCGGCGTCGCCGCGAACGCTGGCGTGTGGCGCGTCTCGGCGCTCTCGATGCCGGCGATCGCGTGCCGCCAGTCGTCCCGCGCGACCACGAGACTCCGCGCCGCGAGTGCGGGATCGTCGTCCTTCAGGACTCGATAGGCGATCGCGGCGGCCGCCGCCGCGATGTAGTTCACGTTGGGGTTGTTCTTCGCCTCGCGCATGCGGTCGTCCGCATCGCCGACCACGTTGTTCGTCCACAGGTTGTGGCTCGCGAACCCCATGCGGTATCCGCCGGGAAAGCGCACGCGCAGGACCCAGTCGAGCCCCCACTTCGCCTCCTCCAGCACCCGCGCGAGCAGCGCGGGGTCGTCCCCGCGCTCGCGCAGGCGGTCGGCCAGCGCGAACAGCGCGTACGTCAGCTCCCCGGTGTTGATCAGCCCCTGCGACAGGTCGCCGGCATCGTGCCAGCCGCCGCTCATCACGATGCGCTGGTCGCCGTGCACCGCGAACCAGTCGAGGTGATCGACCCGGTGTGACCCGGGCACATCGTACCCGCATCGGTTCCCGTACAGGAAGTTGAGCGACTTCCAGATCGTCCCCTTCCACACGTCGTCGCCGATGGCGAACGATCGCGTGTGCACATCGCCGGCGCGCAGGATGTACCGGCCAGGCCGGTTCACTCCCGAAAACTCCAGGATCTGGAACTCGCCCAGCCGCGTGCCGACCGTCCGCACCGGCGCCTCGAGGATGACCTCGCCGAGCGCGCTATCGCTCACGCGCAGCAGCTGAAACGTCGGTGTGCGCAGCCCCGACGCCATGGCCGTTTTGCCGTAGCCGGTCGCATAACCAGTGTGGCTGAAGGCGATCCTCCCAGGGGCGATGTCCCAGCCCGTGTGATGGTCCGGCTCCACGCGCTGCAGCTCGAGTCGCGCGATCTCGAACGCGACGCGATCGCCCGGTTGGGCGAGCATCTTGTTCACCCAATACCCGATCTCCAGCATCGTCACGCTGTCACGAGCGAGCGGATCGATCTCCCACACCACCTGCTGCCAGCCCTCGGTCGCCAGCGTCACGTAGTGGATCCCCTCCCGGTAGTAGGCGTCGGGCACCCGCTCCGCACCTTCGTTATGCAGCACGAGCTGGAGCGGCAGCATCGGGAAGCCGGAGACCTCGGGACGGATCCACATCGACAACCGGTTGTAGCCGCTCCAGTCCTCGCCCGGGAATCTGCGCCGAAGGTTCACCGACGAGAGCCGGCTGCGCGTCGGCGCCGGCGCGTCGTGGAACATCCGCATGTCTACCCGTAGCACGCGGCTCTCGCCGATTGCGGGCGCGGCGGGGAACGACAGGGTGCCGGTCCCGGTGAATTGCCACGTGGTCGAATCGCTCATTGCGTCGAGGGTGCGACGCTCGAGCACCAGCTTTCGCAGCCAGCCGAACTCGGCCGAATGCTCGAAGTCGATCGGCAGCAGGGGGCGGGGCGTCTGGGCCACCGCGGTGGGCGAACGCAGCAACAGGACGGCGGCGACGAGCGCGAAGAGGGGAAGCGGCATGGGCCGCATCGCTCGGACCGCACGCATTCGGCTGACCGGCGCAGGCTTGCTCCCTGGCGTCATCGAGCCTCGTCGTTATGAGTGGCGGGACTCGTGTGCGGTCGGGCGCCGCGCGAGTGCCGGGAAGAGCGACGAGTCCGAACGGCGGGGCGCCGCCGGCCAGAACTCGCCCACCGGCCGAACCTACGGCGGTGGGACGACTCCGGAAACCCCCGCGCGGATGTGGTGAATTCGCGCCCGCGGAGGTTGTGGCTGGCGATCCCGTTCGTGATCGTACAAGGTCGGCGAATCGGAGCATACCGTGATTGCGGTTTGGCGCCTCATCTCCCCGGCTCTCCTCGCCTCCGCGTCTCTCGCGGGGACGGGCGCACCGTCCGCGCAGGCTCGGAATGCGGCAGAGGGCGTGACCGTCACCTACCTGGCCAACGAGGGCGTCCTCCTCTCGTCAGGCGGTCGGCGGGTGCTCATCGATGCGCTCTTCGAGCGATATGGGCCGGAGTACGCGGTTCCCCCCGATTCCACGCAGCGCGCCCTGGCGCTGGCGCAATCGCCGTTCGATTCGATCGACCTCATCCTGGTGACCCATCGGCACGGCGACCACTTTCATCCTGCCCCCGTCAACCGTCACCTCGACGCGAATCCGCACACGACGCTGCTCACCTCGCGGCAGGTCATCGACAGCCTGCATCGCCCCCTGACGAGTGCAACCTCGCGGAACGCGCGGATCCTCGCGCGAACCACCGCGCCCCGCGCACGCCAGCGGGTGGTCGTCGCCGGAATTCCGGTGCACCTGCTCGGGCTTCCGCACAGCGGCGGCGGCCGCCAACGCCACGTCGAGCACCTCGGCTTCATCGTGGAGCTGGGCGGGCGGCGCGTCCTCCACGTGGGGGATGCCGAGTTGACGGAGGCAACGCTCGCCCCGTTCCGGCTGGACACGGCGCGCGTCGACATGGCGCTACTGCCGTTCTGGGCTCTGCAGGATCGCGAGACGAGGCGCGTGATCGAGCGGTGGATCCGTCCTCGGCAGATCGTCGCCTTCCACCTGCCCGAAGGACGGGCGGCGCGCATTGCCCGCGAACTCGAGACAGTGCTGCCGAGCGTCGTGACGTTCGGGCGGTCGCTGGATACACACCGCTGGTAGCGAGCGAGGTGATCACATGACGCTCCAGACACTCTCCGCCGTGAACTCGGACGAAGCGACGACGGTCCTCTGCGAAGCCTTCGCCGACTACCCCGTCATGCGCTACGTGCTGGGGGCGTCGCCTGACTATTCCACCCGCCTGCACACCCTGGTCGGCTTCTTCGTCGCCGCGCGCGTGCTGCGCCACGACCTCCTCCTCGGCATTCGCGGTCCGGCCGGCGCGCTCGTCGCCGTCGCGCTGGTCACGCTTCCCGACAACCCGGACCCTCCGACGGCACTCGCCGAGATGCGCAAGTCGGTGTGGCGCAGGCTGGGCGACGAGGCTCGCGAGCGGTACGAGGCATTCGGCGCCGCCACCCGCACGTTCGATGTCGTGGAGCGGCACCACCATTTGAACATGATCGGCGTGCGGCCGTCGGAGCTCGGGCGCGGGCACGGGCGCGACCTGCTCGATCACGTGCACCGCGTGGCGGCCGATGATCCGGCGTCGGCCGGCGTGAGCCTGACGACTGAGGTGCAGCGCAACATCGCGCTGTACGAACGCTTCGGCTACCGCGAGATCGGCCACGCAGTCGTCGTGCCGGAGCTCGAGACGTGGGGGATGTTCCGCGCCAGGGAGGGGGTGGATCCAACACTGCACCACGGCCCGACGGCATGAGCATCTCCATCGTCAGACTCGGCTCCCCCCGCGGGCCAGATGAGGGACTGCGGATCGGGACCGTCCGGCGCCCGCCGCGCGGCGTGCCGAAGACGAGGTTCGCCGCGGACGACTGGTACGATGTCTGGTTCCCCAGCCTCGCACCGAGCCTGGAGACGATGAAGCTCGGGCGCGCGGCGGCGTCCGTGAGCGAGTGGGCAGCGTTCACCCGACGCTACGAGAAGGAGATGTCGGCTCCTGACGCGAAACGCACGATCGAGCTGCTCGCCGCCCTCTCGCATACGGCGAACCTCTCCGTCGGCTGCTATTGTGAGGACGAGGCGCGGTGCCACCGCTCAATCCTTCGACGGCTGCTGGAGAAGGCGGGTGCCAGGCTCGCCTAACTGAGTGATCTGCACCTACCACTGGAGACACGATGACGACCCGACGAGCGATGGCGACCGGCACGGCCGCGCTGATAGGCGCCCTGTACCTGCCGCTGGCCGACGGCGCGGCAGCCCAGCCCCCCCAGCCCGACCCGAAGCTCACCGAGGTCTGGCAGCCGGTGCCGCGCGTCGTGACGCCGGGGGTGGGTGCCGCGGCCCCCTCCGATGCGATCGTGCTCTTCGACGGTCGAGACCTCTCGGCCTGGCGGCACCCCGACGGAAGCCCGGCGCGATGGACCGTGGAGGACGGCGCGTTCACCGTCGTCGCGGGGACAGGCGCCATGCGGACGGTGCGCGCGTTCGGCGACGTGCAACTGCACATCGAGTGGCGCGCGCCTGCCCGTGTGGAGGGCCGCGGACAGGACCGCGGCAACAGCGGCGTTTTCTTCCAGGAGCAGTACGAGGTGCAGGTCCTGGACTCGTACGAGAACCCCACCTACGTGAATGGGCAGGCGGCGAGCGTCTACAAGCAGCACATCCCGCTCGTCAACGCGAGCCGGCCGCCTGGCGAGTGGCAGAGCTACGACATCGTGTTCCGCGCCCCGCGGTTCGCCGAGGATGGATCGATCCTGACGCCGGCGTACCTCACGGTGTTTCACAACGGCGTGCTGGTGCAGGACCGCGTCGAGGTGAAGGGGATCACCGTGAACCGCGGGGCGCCGTATTACCGGAAGCACGAGGCCAAACTGCCGCTGATGCTGCAGGATCACGACAGCCCGGTGAGCTTCCGGAACGTCTGGATTCGCGAGCTCTGAGGCTGGCGGGAAGGTGCTCTAGCCGCGGCACTGCCGCCCCGAACGACGACCGCCGCGTCCCGACATCGATCGGAACGCGGCGGTCTTGCTCGACACCGGAGCGTTAGAACGTGACCGTCACCGTGCCCGAGCAGGTCGACGTACCCGCCTCACAGACGCGGTACGCGTAGGAGCCTCCGCCGCGACCGTCGATGTCGTCCGTGTGGAACCCATCGTTCGCCGTCGTCACGATCAGCACGTTGTCGCGGAACACGTCCACGTTGCCCGACGTCGCCCCCGACCAGCTCAGGTCCGCCTTCTGCAGCCCGCGCACCTTGTAGCCCGTGGCGGCGAGCGTGAAGCCGCCTGGCGAGGGTGCGGTCACCGTCACGCTGTGCGACTCGCTGTCGGTGAGCCCGCCGTTGTCCGTCACCGTGAGCGTCACGAGGTACGTGCCGCCGGCCGCGTACGTATGGCTCGTCGTCGCGCCGCTTCCCGTCGTGTTGTCGCCGAACGCCCAGGCGTAGCTGGCGATGCTCCCGTCCGGATCCGAGGAGCCGCTGCCGTTGAAGGTGCAGCTCAGGTCCGTGCACGAGAAGGTGAACGAGGCGTTCGGCGGGCTGTTCGTGCCGCCTCCCCCGCTGCCGAAGTTCAGCGTGTACAGCAGCCGGTTCGGCGTGCCGTTGTTCAGGCTCGCGCTGTGCAGCGAAATCTTGTTCAACGACGCATTGGCAATGATCGCGTTCTGCACGTTCGCCGGCGACTGGTTCCCCTCGGCCGTCAGATAGAGCGCGACGGCGCCCACCACGTGCGGTGTCGCCATCGACGTGCCGCTGATGGTGTTCGTCGCCGTATTGCTCGTGTACCACGCGGACGTGATGCTCACGCCGGGCGCGAGGATGTCCACGCAGGTGCCGTAGTTCGAGAACGACGCCTCCGCGTCGGAGGAGCTGGTCGCCCCGACGGTGATGGCGCTCGGCGCGCCGGCCGGCGCCTGGCTGCACGCGTTCTGCGGCATGCCGAAGAAGTTGCCGTTGCCGGCAGCCGCGACAGAGGTCACGCCCTTCGAGCTCAGGTCTTCCACGGCGTCGCGGATCGACTGCACGTTGCCGTAGCCGAGGCTCATGTTCACGACGGCGGGGCGCAGGCAGTTCTGATCGCACCAGTCGAGCGCCGCGATCAGCATCGACGCCTGTCCGCCGCCGTTGCAGTTCACGACGCGGGCCGCCCAGAGCGCGACGCCCTTCGCGACGCCGTACTGCGAGCCGCCGACGCTCCCGGCCACGTGGGTGCCGTGTCCATGGCAGTCCTCGGCGCTGCCGCGCCCGTCGCCCACGAAGTCGCCGTTGGCGCCGTTGGGCACGTACTGCACGCGCCCCCCGAAGTCGTTATGAGTGCGCCGGACGCCCGTGTCGAAGATGTACGCGTTCGCGCCGCTGCCCGTGTTGTTGTAGGTGTAGGTGGTGCTCAGCGGCCGGTCGCGTTGGTCGACCCGATCCAGCCCCCACGGCGCGTTGTTCTGCGTCGCGACGAGCTGGACCTCCGCATCCGGCTCGATGTACGCGACCAGCGGATTTTGCGCGATCGCGTCGACCGCGGCGGCGGGGAGCCCTCGCACGGCGAACCCGCGAATGACGTTGCGGTACACGTTGCGGATCTGTCCGCCGTGGGTCGCCGTGAGGTCTCGGGCCCGGTCTCCCGGGTCCCCCGCCCCCCGGGCGAACACCACGATGTAGTCGCCCGGCTGCTGTCCGCCGCGGGCGAGCTGCGGGGTTCCCGGATCCGTGGGACCCGCCGCATCGTGGCACGCCGTGCTGCCGACCAGGGCCACCGCCGTAACTGCGCTGAGCCAACGTCGCATGCTGTCCTCCGAGCTCGAAAGGTGCGCCAGTTCATGCCAACGTACCTTTCGAGCCCATCCCGTCAAGACGGCGAGGCGGACGCTACTGGAACAGCATCGTCGAGCGCCCGCCCGGCAGCTTCTCCGGGATCAACCGGCGCAGCCGGTCCGGCTCGGCGGCCGGGTCGAGCAGCCCGGTGCGCACGAAGTCCACGAGCGCCTGGAACTCCTCTCTGCTCAATTCCACCGGCGTACGCAGGCGCGGATCGAGCCGGTCCAGCACGGGCGCGATCGGCCCCGTGGCCTTCCGGAGGTCCGGCGGCAGCGCTTCGGTCGTGTACGACGCCGCGCCGCTCACGGCATCCAGGTGGTACCGGATGGCGTCCTCGAGCTGGACGAACGCTCCATTGTGCATGAACGCGGGCTGCAGCGCGACGTTGCGCAGCGGCGACGTGCGGAAGGCGTAACGATCCGCCGGATTTCCCGTCGCCTGCTCGAGGCCGAAGTCCTCGTTCGCGCCGGGGCCGTCGAAGACGACGTTCGCGAACTCCGGGACGATCTGCGGAACGCCCGCCACGTGCTGGCGGAAGTCGCTGAACATCTCGTTCGATGCGCCGGACACGGCGTGACAGTCCACGCAGCCGGCGCGGCCGAAGAACAGCACGGCGCCCTCCTTCTGCAGCGGCGTCATCGCGTTGTCCACGCCGCGCGCGTAGCGATCGATCGGCGCGTCGGTGAACGTCAGCGTGAACTCGAACTCCGCGATCGCGCGGCCCACGTCGTCGTAGGTGATCGGCCCGCCCGCCTTGACGTGCGGCGCGACCTTGGCGAACAACCGCCGATACTCGTTATGGCCGTTCAACCGCCGCAGCACTTCGGCGCGGATGTCATCGTTCGTCCCCGCGAAGTGAAACCCCGCCTGCTCCACGCGCTCGGTCGGCGGAATGAACGCCTGTGCCGTGAGCAGATGCGGCAGGTGCGAGAGCGACTGCCCCTCCGGGTCGGGAAAGACGAAGCCTTGCGAGTTGTCGAACGGATCGCCCGAAGTCGCGAAGAACCGCGAGTTCCACATCAGCGTCGGATAGAACGCGGTGTTGAGCACCATCGGCGAGCGCCGCTGATTGCGCGGCCCGGTGCGGCCGGGCCCCACCACACCGTTGCTCTCGATGCCGATGGCGATGGGCTGCGTGTCGCCGAAGCCGTTGGCCGGGGCGTGGCACCCGCCGCACGTGTTGTCGTCGTTCAACCCCTGAATGGGATCGAACCACAACAGGCGCCCGATGTCAGCGAGCTGGCGATCGACGCGCCGGCCGAGCCGGGCCTCCAGGGTGCTGCCGATGCGGCCGGTGAATCCGTGCGCCGCGAGCTGGCCGCGAAGGGTCGCATCGATGCCGCCGCGTGCCGTCCTGGCGTCGGGTGCCGGGCTCGTGCCCCGTGCCGGCTCGAAGTCCGAGCAGGCGCCGAGCGCCGCGACAGCGAGCGCCAGCGCCGCGATGCGCCGGCGTGTGCCGATGTGAGTCATGGAACGATGCCTCGCGATGGTGATCGTGGGTGCGCTGTCGAGCGGCGGGCGCGACGGGCCGGCAGGGGCCGCGTCGCGCCGCCATTCGACCTAACGTCTATGCCTCGGGTCCGCAGGACACCTTGGGATTCGCTTCCTCGAACAGCCCGTTCGGGTTGTTCCGCCATACCCAGATGTGCAGGCCGAACACGCCGAACTCGTCCTCGCGCTGGAACGCATGGCCCATGAACTCCGGCGGCGCCGGGTCGCTCCAGAGCACGTACGGAATGGCGAACTCCACCCCCACCAGCTTCGGCCGGCCGCTCGGCCCCGCGGGCTCGTAGACCAGCGCATCGGGCGACGACGGATCGGCAATGCCGTCGAGCAGGCGGCCGAAGTGCACGTAGACCGTGCCCACGGGACCCTCGCCAGGTCGGTCCTCGCACGGATGCAGCAGGACGAATCCGTCGGCGATGGCGACGTCCAGGTCGTGGTAGCGCGCGGTCACGCGCTGGAGCGTGGCGACGACGCGGCTCAACGCGATCGTCTCGGCCGGCGAGCCGGCGGCCTTGGCCACGACCGGCGGCTGCGCGTCGGGGCCTACGGCCGTGTCATCGGCGCAGGCAGCGAGAACGCCGGCTGCGGCGATGGCGACGAGCGTCCTGGGCCGGAGAAAGCTCCGGAGCGTGTTCATGGTCGTTCTCCTCGAGGTGCGGCCCGCGGCGCGTACAGCGCGCGAGCATGGGTGATCCGCCGGAGCGGTGCGATTTGGTGATCACCCAACAACTGCGCGAACCCCGGGCGCCACAGGCCACGCTAGAATGCAGAACGCGCCGATGGCCGTGGAAGCGTCGGGCCGCCCGGCGTGCCCTGCCTTTCGCGAGTACGATCGTGGCGGGATGTCGACCAGGGCGAGCATCGCGCGCACGCATTACGCGGCTCCCTGCAAACCCGGAGGCCACCGAGGATGACCACGCACGTCGTGCTCGTACACCCAGAGATCCACTGGAACACTGGCAACGCGGGCCGGACCTGCCTGGCGACTGGCGCCACGCTCCACCTCATCGAGCCGCTCGGCTTCTCACTCGAGGAACGCGAGGTCAAGCGTGCGGGGCTCGACTACTGGGAGCACGTGAACGTGCACGCCTGGTCGAGCTGGGAGGCGTTCGAGCAGGGGCTGCCCGAGCTGGGGGAGCCGTACTTCTTCTCGACCAAGGCGCCGAGACTGTTCTGGGACGTCCCGCTCGCCGAACCGCAGGGGGTCGTCCTGGTGTTCGGACGCGAAACGGGCGGCCTGCCCGCCGACCTGCACCAACGTTATGCGGACCGGTTCGTGTCGATGCCGATCCTCTCGCCGCGCGTGCGGGCGCTCAACCTGTCGACGACCGTCGGCATCGCGCTCTACGAGGTGCTGCGGCAGCGGACGGTGCGAGCGGCGCAGGGTACGTGACGCAGCGGCTGCCGCGTCGCGTACCCGCGAGCGGCAACCCTACGGCGCGCGCCCCTCGATGTACCCGAGTGCCTTCGCCCACACGAGCGCCCCAACCGCGCGACCGAGCTTCCGACCCGCGAGATCGCCGTCCTCGAAGTGGATTCCACCATAACGCCGCGAGAGCCCGGCCTCGTCGGCGGCCGCCGAGAAGGTATCCCAGGAGAGCGTCACCGGACGCGCCGGCACCCCCGTTTCCACGCCGAGGTCACCCTGCGAGATCGTGATCGATGCGCCGAAGTCGTCGCTGCCGGTGAACCGCTTCAGGACCTCGGCGCCCGCCGCGCTGAACGTGCTGTGCCCCGACACGTATTCCGAGAACGGCGGCGTGGGGAACCAGTCGGGCTGGTACGGCCGCCACGATTCGCCGGCGATCACCCGCGTCCCGAGGCCCGGACCGGCCCACGCCCGGATCTTCTGGCCGCGCTTCAGGTATCGGATGGCCGAGATCGGCCGCACGTAGTCGTAATGATTCTTCGCATCCCACGCCGCGATCCCCGCATCGAACACCGCGTTGGTCAGGATGAAGAAGAGCTGCACGTCCTCATCGAGCGTGTGCCCATCGCGCAAGGAGACGTACTGCGCGAACAGGTCGAAATGTCCAGGCGGCAGGACGGTCATCGGGCCATCCGCCCAGTATTCCGCGATCACCTTCTCCCGGTCTCCGAGTCCCGCGCTCAGCCTGATGAGCTCCTCGGCTTGCTGCCGGTAGCGCCCATGCGGGAACAGGTTCGGCGGCGGCGGCCGGAATTGATCCGCGGAGGTCAGCGCGAACGGCGTGACCAGATGCCACTGGGCGCCGAGGCACGCTTGCTCGATGATCGCGGTGCCCGCCCGGTTCATGAACCGCAGCGGCTGCCAGTGGTTAGGATCGGCGATTTCATCGGCCGTGTTGGCCGGCACGTAGCCGGTGTAGTCGGAGTACGGCACCCCACTCGGGCCGAGGGTGCCGAGCTGGTTCGAACCGTCCCCGTGCCGGAACGCGAGCAGGGCCGCCGCGGTGAGGTTCCCGATCCCCGCTGGGGTCGTCGCATCCTGCGTCGTGTTCCCCGGGTCGAGGCCGAGCGTCGCCATGTGAGCATCGAAGCGCGACACCTGAGCCGGGAACAGATCCACCAACGTCCGGTAGGCCGCGTAGCTTGCTGCCGCCACCTTGTTCGCGTGCGTGCGCTCGACAGGCGGGCGCCGCAGCGAACCCCCGAGCCGGGTGCCGATGGCTACGTCATCGTAAGCGGTCCAGGCATCGAACATCGCCGTGTGAACGAGGGCGAGTGCCCGGGCCACCATCGGCGGCCCGAGCGTTCCCGCGGAGACCGCCGCGAGCGCGGTCTGGTTCCAGCGCAATGCCTCGTTGACCTCTCCCCCGGAGTTCTCCACGGAGGAGAGACGGAGCACGGGCATGCCCGCGTCCGCACGCGGCCCGGTGGCGGGTTCAGCGCACGCCGCCACCAGCGCCAGCGTCAGCAGCCCCGTTAGGAGCCGGGTCTTCGCAGGAACTCGCATATGCATTCCCTACCTGGTTAATCGCGTGAGCATCGGACTATGGAGCCAGGAAGACGGCCGCCTGATACAGCCGGCACACGTTCGGCCCAACCTCGCCGTCGGCCAGCGCCGAAGGTGGGAAGACGGACGGGAACGGGCTGCTGTCGGCGCAGCCGCCCCGATAGGTGTGGATCATCCCCGGCATGAACTCCGGTAGCATCGGACCGTGGTCGTTGATTACGAGATGGACCTCGGCGCCCATCGAGTTCTCGAGCGACCGGTCATCCAGCCACCCCGGCATCGGTCCTTCCTTCACCGAACCGGCGAACGTCCCTCGCCCCGCGCCGCCCGCCACGCTGCCGGCCGCGAATCGTACCTGCGCATCGGGGGCCGCATTCAGAAGAAAGTCGGGGGCAGCGCACGGCGTCGCGGAACAGGCAGCCGGGTTGTTGATCACGACCAGCCACAGCGTGTAGGCGTTGCCCGGGGTCAGCGAATTGGTCGTCATCCGGAAGGAGATGCCGTTGGCGTTACGGACCAGGTGCGCCGACGCTCCCGCAACGGGCCCGCTCCTGCCGAACCCTAGCTGCTGCGCGTGCCAATTGACCACGGCCGACTCGTGAAGGGTGCCGATCGACATCACGGGAGCCGCGTCGGCCACTGGGCCGGCGATCGTCGACACTCCATCGCTACATGCCGCGAGCAGCAGACACGCGCCGAGCAGTGCGACTGGCCTGGAACTCGAGATTGCGAGCATACTTCACCTCAATGATGGGTTTGTTCAGTGGCGGGAACGCCCCGAGCGCCGGTCGGTGTCGCGGCCGGTGCTTGCTGCCGTCCGTGCAGCGGCGCTATTCTAGCTGCCGCCCATCTGGCCGCTCTCGCGCCGCTCTCGTGATTGTCTCGCGGTCCCTAATGTGTTGAAGCTCAAGCTCTTCGGGACTCCGTCGATCGAGGCGCATGGACGTCAGGTCACCGGTCGCGCGACCCAGGGC
Organism: Gemmatimonadaceae bacterium; assembly: GCA_035461825.1. GTDB lineage: Bacteria > Gemmatimonadota > Gemmatimonadetes > Gemmatimonadales > Gemmatimonadaceae > JALZIF01. The sequence goes on along the minus strand of DATHUW010000019.1, from coordinate 29,569 downwards.
CGCCGGCTCGCGATGCTCGCCGTGCTCGTCTCCGCGCGGGGCCGGGCGGTCACGCGGGACAAGCTCCTCGCGCTGATCTGGCCGGAAAGCCCCACCGACCGGGCCCGCCACCAGCTGTCGGATGACGTGTACATCCTGCGGAGCGCGCTGGGCGAGGACGTGATCCGCTCATCCGGCGACGAGCTCGCGCTCGACCCCGGCGCGATCGAAAGCGACGCGGAGATGTTCGAGCGGCTGCTCGACGAGGAGCGGCACGAGGCGGCGGTCGGGCTGTTCACGGGGCCGCTCCTCGAGGGCTTCCACCTCCCCGACAGCGCCGAGTTCGCGCACTGGCTCGATGCGGAGCGCGCGCGTCTCGGCCTGCGTTATGCCGCGGCGCTCGAGGCGCTCGCCGAGCGGAGCGAGGCCAGCGGCCAGTTCGAGGCGGCGGTGAGCTGGTGGCGGCGGCTGGCGGCGCAGGATCCCTTGAGCGGCCGCGTGACACTGCGCCTCATGCGGGCCCTCGAGGCGTGGGGACACCGCGCCGACGCGCTCAAGCAGGCGCGGATCCACTCGACCCTGCTGCGCGAGGAGTTCGACGCCGAGCCGGATCCGGAGGTGACCGCGTTCGCCGAACGGCTCCGGAGCGCCCCGCCCGCTCGGCCGGCGCCCGAGCCAGTCGTTATGCCTCCGGCCCCCTCGCATCTGGACGACGTTGCGCCTGCGGCGCCCCGGCGAACCGCGCCCGCCCGCACGCCTCGGCGCTGGAGCTACGCCGCGGCCGCTGCGGCGCTGCTCATGATCGCAATTCTCGCCGTGCGCGGCATTGCGGGCCGGACACCGGAGCGACCACCCATCGCGCGCTCCGTGGCCGTGCTGCCGTTCGTGAACATGAGCCCCGATCCGGAGAACGTCTACTTCAGCGACGGCCTGAGCGAGCAGATCATCACGGCGCTCAGCCAGATCGATGGGCTGCGCGTCGCCGCGCGCACGTCATCGTTCGCGCTGCGCGACGGGCGGCTCGATGTGCGCGCCATCGGTGACACCCTGGGTGTCGCGGCGGTGCTCGAGGGAAGCGTTCGCAAGGACGGGAACACCCTTCGCATCACCGCCCAGCTGATCGACGCCTCGACCGGCTATCACCTGTGGTCGGAGGAATACGATCGCGAGCCCGCGGACGTCTTCGCGGTGCAGCAGGAGATCGCGCGGGCGATCGCCGCCGCGCTGGAGCTGCGTCTGGCCGGCGGGCGCGCCGTGTCCGCAGCCCGGCAGCCCGGGTTGGATGCCTACGACCTGTACCTTCGCGGGTTGTTCCACCGCAACAGCCTGTCGGCCGATGCGCTGCGTGAGGCGATGGGGAACTTCGACAGCGCCATCGCGCTGGAGCCGGACTTCGCGCGCGCGCACGCGGCGAAGGCGAGCGTGATGGGGCCCCTCATTCTCTTCGGCCACGTTCCGAGGGAGGAGGGGCTGCGCGAGCTCCGGACGCTCACGACGCGCGCGCTCGAGCTCGACCCCGACCTGGGCGAGGCGCACGCGGCGCTCGGAATGCTCAGGCTGTTCTTCGACTGGGAGTGGGACGCCGCCGAGCAGGCGCTGCGGCGCGCCATCGAGTTGAACCCGAGCGACGCGCACGCCTACCATCACCTCGCGAACCATCAGCGGGTGATAGGACGGCTCCACGAAGCCATTACGACGCGCGAGCGCGCGGTCGAGCTCGACCCCCTCAATGCGCGGACCGTGATCCTGCTCGGCAACGATTACATGATCGCGGCCGATTACGATAACGCGCTCGTCCAGTTCCGGCGGGCCATGAGGCTCGACCCGGCCCATACGCTGCTCCTCGGCTCGGGGCCATTTCTCCCTTCGGGAACCGGCGCGGTCTACCTGCTGCAGGGACGCGATGCTGAGGCGGTCGAGGAGCATCTCCGGATCGCGACCCTGCGCGGCGCGACGGCGGGCGAGCTGTCCGCGATGCGGCGTGCCTTTGCCGCGTCAGGCATGCCGGGCTTCTGGCGGAGCTGGCTGGAGATGGATCGTCGCCAATCGGACGGCGTGGTCGATCCGCTGCGCGCGGCCAAGCTGTGGTTGCTGGCCGGGGACACCGCCCGCAGCCTGGATTGGCTCGAGCGTGCGTACGCCGAGCGCAATCCGGCTCTCGTCTTCCTGCAGGTCGATCCCGCGTTCGCGAACCTGCGCTCGCATCCGCGTGTCGCGCGGATTCTGAAAGAGATGAAGTTCCCGGAGCGGTGAGGCCGAGGTCCACCAGCTGGGGTAGTGGCGCCACAGCCTGCGATCTGTTCACCGCTGTCGCATCGGCCCTCGAAACCGCGACTGGGTCTCTTGCGCGCTTTCGGCCCGCTCTGTACTGTTCCCCGGAACACTTCCGGGAAACAGTTCCGATGAGGCCGTATGGCGCGCGATGATCTGCCGCTCCTCCAGGGCACGCTCGATGTCCTGGTGCTCAAGACCCTCTCGTGGGGACCCCGCCACGGCTACCAGGTCGCGCAGTGGATCCGCGACACCACCGACGCCGAGCTCCAGGTCGAGGACCGGGCGCTGTACGTCGCGCTGCACCGGATGGAGGAACGCGGCTGGTTGGACAGCGAATGGGGCATCACCGAGAACAACCGCAAGGCCAAGTACTATCAGCTGACCCGGGCCGGACGGCTGCAGCTCCGCGCGAAGTCGGACACGTGGTCCCGGTACGCGGCCGCCGTGTACAAGGTTCTCCAAACCGCCTGACGTGTAGAGGCGTCCCATGGGTCGCAAGCAGGGCATCCGGAGAGCGCTCGCGCTGCCTGGCGCGCAGCAGCGCGTCCCGGGTGCGGTCGAGGAAGAGATCGCGTTCCACCTGGAGGAGCGCACCCGCCAGCTCATCGCCACCGGAATGGATCCGGAAGCCGCGAGAGAGATGGCGGTGCGTGAGTTCGGCGACGTCCGGCTGGCCAGAGCCGAGCTCACGGAGATCGACCGCCGACTCGTCAGGCAGAGTCGCCGAGCCGACTGGTGGCAGGACCTGCGGCAGGATCTCCGGTTTGCCGTCCGGTCCGCGGTTCGGGCTCCCCTGTTTTCGCTGCTCGCCGTGCTGACGCTCACGCTCGGCATCGGGGCCAACGCGGCCGTGTTCGGTGTCCTCAAGTCGGTCCTGCTGGATGCCCTTCCCTACCGCGACGCCGATCGCCTGATGCGCGTTCACGGGCACCACCTCGAGGAGCCGGACCAGCGCGGCCCGTTGAGCGCCGGCTCGGTGCGGGACATCGCCGACCGGCAGCGGTCGTTCGAGAGCGTCGCGGCCTTCCAGAGTCAGGCGATCGATGCCGTGCACGGCGGCGACGACGGTCCGCGGGTCGCGAAAGTAGCATGGGTCGAGCCTGGCGTGTTCCGAACGCTCGGTGTGTCCCCGACGCTCGGCCGTGTGTTCCGGTCGGAGGATGTCTCGCCCGATACGGCGCACGTCATCCTGTTGAGTCACGGCGCCTGGCAACGGCTGTTCGGCGGCGACCCCTCGGTGCTCGGCCGCGATGTGCGGATCAACGGCATCCCGCGCGAGGTGATCGGCGTGCTGCCGAGCGGGTTCGTCGGCCCGTGGGGTGAGGCCGATTTCCATTTCGCGCTCAATCTGGAGCCCGTGCTCGCCAACCCCGTGAGCGCCCGGCGCTCACATTGGTTAGGTATGGTGGGGCGTCTCGGTCCCGGCATCACGCCGGAGGCGGGCCGCCGCGAGCTGACGGCGATCGGTGCCGACCTCGCGCGCGAGTATCCGGCGGACAACGGCAGCATCGGCTTCACGGGGGTGTCGCTTCGCGACGCGATGGTCGGCGACACGCGTACGCCCCTGCTGGTCCTCATGGCGAGCGCCGGCCTCGTGCTCCTGATCGCCTGCGCCAATCTCGCGGGCGCATTCCTGTCGCGCGCCCTGACCCGTCGGAAGGAGTTCGCCGTCCGGGTCGCGCTCGGAGCCGGCCGGGGCCGCCTCATCCGACAGTTGCTCACCGAGTCCACGCTGCTGGCCGTCATCGGCGGCGCCGCGGCGCTGCTGCTCGCTGCGCTCGGTCTCCGCGTGCTACGGGGGCTCGCCCTGCCGGCACTGCCGACCTACGCCGAGCTCGCGCTCGATCCGGGCGCGGTCGCGGTGATCGCGCTCCTGGCGCTCGCCACCGGGCTGGCGTTCGGCGTGGTGCCGGCGTTCTCCGTGAGCCGGTCAGATCCGCAGCAGACGCTTCGCGATGAGACGCGCGGCGCGAGCGAACGCGGGCAGACCGGGCATCTGCGCGGTCTGCTCGTCGCCGCACAGATCGCGCTGTGCATCAGTCTCGTCTCCGGCGCCGCGCTGTTGACCCGGAGCCTGTGGGCGATGACGAACGCGCCGCTCGGGTTCGATCCCGAGAACACGCTGACGATGGCGGTTCAGCTGCCGGGCGCTGCCTATGGGACGCCGGAAGCGCAGTCGCGGTTCTACGAGCAGTTCGCGGAGCGGCTGCGGGCGCTCCCCGGCGTCGAAGGGACGGCCAGCGTGAGCATGTTGCCGACGGCGGTCCTCACCAGCATGGGTATCTCGATCGACGGTGCGCCGCCACCGCCTGACGACGCGCAGCCGTTCGTCCTGTACGCCACCGTGTCCGACGACTACTTCCGCACGCTGCGGATCGCCGTCCGCGAGGGTCGCACGTTCGATGAGCGGGACCGGCTGGACGCGCCGCCCACGGTCGTGATCAGCGAGGCGACGGCGAGCCGGTTCTGGCCGCGCGGCGATGCACTCGGCTCGCGCATCCGCCTGGGGCCGAATCCGAACGCCCCGTGGATGGAAGTGATCGGCGTCGTCGCCGACGTGCGGAACGACCTCTCCCGGCCTGACGCGGAGCCGATCGCCTACCGGTCCAACCGCCAGCAACCGTGGCCGTTCTCGAGCTTCGTGGTCCGCACGCGGTCCGATCCGACGGGCCTGGTGAACGCGGTTAGGCGGGAGATCGCGGTGCTCGACCCCAGCCTGCCGCTCGATCGCGTGATGCCCCTGCGAGAGGTCGTCGGCGAAGGGCTCTCCGGCCAGCGATTGCCGGCGGTGCTGATGGCGGCGTTCGGCGTGCTGGCGCTGCTCCTGGCGTCAGTCGGCGTGTACGCGCTGTTCGCGAGCATGGCGGCGGCGCGTGAGCGGGAGTTCGGCGTCAGAATCGCGCTCGGGGCCACGCGGCGCGGTATCGCGGCGCTGGTGCTGCGGCAGGGGGCGGTGTGGATGGTGGTCGGGCTCGCAGGCGGCGCGCTCGGCGTGTTCGCGATCACCCGACTGGTGCGCACGCTGCTCTACGGGATTGCGCCGTTCGATCCGCTCGCGATCGCGTTCGCCGTCGTCATGCTGATCGCGTGCGGCACGATCGCGCTGCTCGCGCCAGTGCGCCGCGCGACCCGGGTGGACCCGATCACGGCGCTACGGTGAGACGCAGCCGTACGACCGCCGGCGGCTACGGTACGAGCGTCTTTAGCTCCTCGAGCCAGTTCTGCACGACGATCAGCTTCGACCGCACCCCTGGAACCGGCGCAATGAAGTAGAACGCGCCGTCCGGGCCTACCGCGTAGTTGCGGTGGCGGGTGTCCGAGCGATAGTCGCGCACGCCGGAGAGATGGCGCCTGGCGGGTATCCGGAATTCCGGTCCCGGCGCGATCTCCGCCGCGATCAGGTCGCCGCTCGCGCTTCGATAGCACAGCTCGCGGCCATCATTCGACCAGGCGGGCTCGGTGGCGCCGTCGAGCGAGACCTTCCACCGCCCGCCGTCCGTGCCGGGAAACGGCCTGACGTACACCTCCGACACCCCCGTCTCATCCGATCCGTAGGCGATCCAGCGCCCGTCGGGACTGGCCGCAGGTGCGAATTCCTCCGCCGCGGTGGCGATGAGCGGCACGAGCTCCGACGTGCCGGCCCGGCGACCGTAGATGTCGCGCCCGCTGCCGGAACCGACCCGCACGATCGACCACTCGCCGCCTGACGACGGAGCCGCCTCATCGACGCCGCGTGGAAAGTCGTACAGCAGCTCGGCGGGCGTGCTGCGATCCGCCGCGATCCGATAGACGAGCCCCTTGCCGCTCCGATCCGACACGAAGTGAATCGAGCGCCCGTCGCTCGTCCACGTCGGCCGGTAGCTGTAGGTGCCTTCCGCCGACAGGCGGTCGGTCGTGCCGTCGGCGACGTTGCGGACCCACAGCTCGGCACGCCCCTCCCGCTCGATGACGACGGCCATGAACCGGCCGTCGGGCGACGGAACGGCGTAGACGATGGCGGCCTGCCAAGTCGCGTCCACCGGTGCGGCGCTGCCATCGCGCGTCACGCGCAGCACACGGTTCGTCGTGGAGAATTCCTCGTACAGCAGCGTCCCATCCGGCGAGACGCTGATCGGCGCCCGCCCTTGCGCCCCGACGCGAATGCCTTCGGCGACGACTCTTGGCTGGCCCCGCAGTTCGAGGGACCGCGGGTCGAACCGCACGGCGGTCAGTGTCCCGTCGCCCCGCGTCACGACCAGGTGCCCCGACGGCAGGTAGAACGCCCGAAGGCCGTTCATCAATGTCCGCAGCTCGCCACTCTCGACATCGATCGCGGCAATGTCCGGCGCTCCGCGGCGGCGCATGACCGTGACGAGCAGGTGCTCGTCGCCAGGCAGCATGTGCGGCCCGAACAGGACGAGCTCGTCGCGCTCCGGATCCGTGACGGCGACCAGGCGCGAGTCCGAGCCATTGGGACGAACTCGCATCATCGCGGAGCGGCCCTCGTGGGTTCCGACGTAGTAGAGCCACCCATCCTTGCTCCATGCCCCGCCGTTGCCGTACGCGGAGTCGCTCACGACCGTCGAGACCGGTCCGCCGGCGACCGGCACGGTGCGCAGCGCGCCGGGAAATCCGGTGAAGAACCCCGCCGTCTTGCCGTCAGGCGAGAAGAACGGCGTCCAGGCATCCTTCGCGCCGGGTATCGGCACCGTCGAGATCCGGTCCCGCTGCCGGATGAGCAGGTTCCCCTCGTTATCGACGTACAGAAACTTCGAGCCATCGGGAGAGATCGCTGGCACGTCGGTGCTCGAGCGGATCATGTTGTCCTCGAGGTCGACGCTGAAGCGGCTCACGGGGAGCGGGCGCTCGGGCCGCAACAGCAGCGCCGCGAGCGCGATGCCGAGCAGCGCGGCGACGGCCCAGCCGCCGGCCGCGATGAGCGTCGTCCGGCGCCTGACGATCGAGGGAACACCCCCGCGCGGCCGCGGAGCTGCGTCCGCCCCCGGCTGCGCCACCGCCCGCGCGAAATCGGTCGCCGAAGCGAACCGGTCGGCGGGAAGCTTCTCGAGGGCGCGCTCGACCGCCGCCTCCATGTGCTCCGGCACCGTGTGCCGCTGCGTGCGGAGCGAGCGTGGCTGCTCCGTGAGCACCCGCGCCACGATCGCCTGCGCCGTGTGCCCCGTGAACGGCGGTTCGCCGCAGAGCATCTCGTAGGCGACGGCACCTAACGCATAGATGTCGGAGCGCGGCCCGATCTCGCGCTCCCCCATCGCCTGCTCAGGGCTCATGTAGTGCGGCGTGCCGAGCGAGAGACCCGTCTCCGTCATCCGCGAGCTGCCCGCGTTCGACACCGCCAGCGCGATTCCAAAATCCGCGACGAGGGCGCTGCCGTCGTGGAAGAGGATGTTCTCCGGCTTGATGTCGCGGTGGATGATGCCGCGGCGGTGGGCGTAGTCGAGCGCGCTGGCGACTTCCGCGATCAGGCGAACGGCCTCCGCGATCGGCAGCTGCTTGTCGCGGGCGAGCCGGTCCCGCAAGTTCTCCCCCTCCACCAGCGGCATCACGTAGTAGAGCACCCCGTCCGCGACGCCCGAGTCGAACAGCGGCAGGATGTGTGGATGCTGGAGGTTCGCCGTCGTCCGGATCTCGGCCAGGAACCGCTCGGCGCCGATGACGGCTGCCAGGTCGGGGCGGAGCACCTTGATGGCGACGCGACGCTCGTGCTTGAGATCGTGCGCGAGCCAGACGGTCGCCATGCCGCCGGCGCCGAGCTCCTGCTCGAGGCGGTAGCGGTCGATCAGCGCCAAGCGCAGGCGCTCGATCGCGTCCGTGGTTTCTGCGCTCAACGCCACTCCGGGAGAGAGGGCAACGGCAAGGCGACGCGGCGGATGCCGGGTGGAGGGAGCGCCGGCTCAGTCAGGATAGCCGAGTTCGCCGCCAATGGTCAAGAAACCGCCGCGCCAGCGAGGTGGGAAGAGGGCTGCTCGACCGAGAACGCATTGAGGGGTACCGCGGCCCTCGATGCGTTGCGGAATCGCTCGCGGGATGGCACATCATCTGGTGCGCCGTGCGACTCGGCTTGCGGCACTGAAGAAAGGAACGTGGCTGATGCGACTACTGCGGACCATTGCGTGCACCGGACCCGTGCTGCTCGCTGCGACCGCGTGCGCCCCGACGCCACCATCATCAGGCACGTCGCCCCCCGGGCTGCTCATCGAGAACGTCCGCGTCTTCGATCCGCGGAGCGGAACGTTCTCGCCGCCGACCGCTCTCCTCGTCCGTGGCAATCGGATCGCCGGGATTGGCGACGCCGGTGCGTTGGCGACGGGGATCGCGCACCTCGATGCCGGCGGCCGGTACGCGCTTCCCGGCTTGTGGGACGCGCACGTCCACTTCTCGTTCCTGACGATGGGCGGCGATTCCCTGCTGCGCGCGACCCTCGAAGGATTCGTTCGGAATGGCGTCACGAGCGTCAGGGACGTCGGCGGGCCGCTCGATACCATCGGCGCTTTGAGCCGGCGCGTCGCCGCGGGCGAAATGCTGGGGCCGCGGGTCCACTATACCGGGCCGGTCATCAGCCGCAGCCCCCTCGATCGCGATTTTCAACAGTTGAACGCGGGACCCCTTCCCGGTACCGGCCTCGTGGTGGAGACGCCGGCCGAGATAGACGCGATCCTCGACCGGCTCGTGCGCGGTGGCGCCTCGATGACGAAGGCGATCGACCGGTGGGACGCGCCCCTGCTGCGCTACTTCGTCGGCGCGGCGAAGGCGCGGTCCCTCCGCGTAGTCTGGGACCCCGGGCTCCCGATCCTGAACCCCGTGCCTATCGACTCGGCGCTGGCCATCGGCGTCTCGAGCATCGAGCACGGGCGCGCGGCGTGGCCCAGCGTGCTGCGCGACGATCTCCGGCGCGAGGTCGAGGCCTTCCTGACGCCCGGCGTGGACTACGCCACCGGCGAGAGTCTGCTGTTGCGTCTCATGGCCATGGGCGAGGCATCGGTGGTGCCCGAACGGCTCGCGGCGCTCGCGGAGCGGTGGGCGCGAACCGGCATCTACTTCTGCCCGACGCTGCGGCTGGCGGAGAGGAATTTGGAGAATCCGCCCGAGAGCTACCGCGCCCCGTTCGAAGGGCTCCTTGCCGTAAGCCGCCTGTTTGCCCTCGAGCTTTCGGCGCGCGGCGTGAAGCTGCTGGTCGGACAGGACTTCATCGACCCGGCGGGCACGGTCGGCGAGATGGAGGCGATGGCGCGCGCCGGCGTATCGAACATCGAGATCCTGCGCGGCGCCACGCTGTATCCCGCAGAATGGCTCGGTGTGGATGACCGGTTCGGCACGCTCGAGGCGGGAAAGACCGCCGACATCCTGATCGTGGACCGCGACCCGCTCGAGCGATTGGAGCACCTCGGGTCCGTGTGGCGGGTGGTGTACGACGGCGTGCTGCAGGCGCGGCGATAGGTCCCGTCACGCCTGGACTCGGTCCGACAGGTTCTCTACAGAACCGGACCCACCGCGCCCGCGCGAACCTGGCGCTGGACTCCGCCGAGCCCGCCAACCGAACTTGATTCGCCGTGTCGCCCCGCGGGCAGCGTAGCGCTGGAGGCATGCGGCATCATCGTGCGCGTTCGGCCAGCGAGCGGCACAACTCCTCCGGTGACCTGCCGCCAGTCCACGCGCCGCCCTATCCCAGCCGGTCCGCCGTGGCGGAATACAGTCGAGAATTGCGTTGAGAGCATCGGCCCCATCAACCGAGGTCCCGCAATGCTCTCCCGCGTACTCCCGCTGCTCGGCGTGCTGGCCGGTCTTACCGGATTCGCCGGCGCCGTCGTCACGGCCACACCTCACGCGAGCAATGCCGCCCGCCCAGCCCACGGCGAGCCGCGTCTGGCGCCCGTGCGTGCGGTGTTCGACACGATGTCGCGGATCGAGAACGGCCTGACGTCGGCGAATCTCTCGATCACCAGCCGGATGAGCACGCACAAGATCACGGGGCTGAGCCTGGTCATCGTCGAGAACAACGCGATCAAATGGAAGCGCGGTTACGGGGTACGGATCGCCGGCAGCCCGACGACCAGAGTGTCGAGCTCGACCACGTTCGACGCCGCATCCGTGAGCAAGCCGCTTGCGGCGGCCGCGGCGCTGCGCCTGGTGGATCAGGGCCGCGTGTCGCTCACGGACACGAAGGTGCTCGGCGCCGTGGCGACGCGGTACGTGGCCGCACCGCGAATCGCAGCGTTCCTGAATCAGTTCGAGAATGCGGGCGACATCGACCTGACGCGTCTGCTCAGCCACTGCGCCGGCGTGCTCTCGCAAACGCAGGTAGGGAACCTCCGTGCGACCAGCGCACAGTCGTTCCCCCTCGGCAGTACGCTGCCCTCCATGGGGCAGCAGCTGGTCGGCCTTTCTCCGGCGAGCTCGAACTTCAAGCCAGTGCAGACCTCGGCGCTCCGTCCAGGTTCCATGTTCCAGTACGGCGGCGCCTCGTATCTCCTCGTCGAGGCGATCATCGATCGTTATGCCTCGAACGGCTTCTCGGCGTACACGACGGACCTGTTCCGCGACCTCGGCATGTCCTCGTCCACCTTCGCCGACTACCCGCTCATCTCGACCGTCGACGCATTCCGGAAAGGCAGCAGATTCGCGCGCGGGCATTCCGGCGGCGTGACCCGCTCGCAGCGGAACTACGCGAACCACGCGGCCGCCTCGCTGGTCACCACGACCGAGGACCTTGCGCGGTTCCTCATCATGGTCAACCGGAATGGGATCTACAACGGCTCCCGCGTTCTCAGTGCGGCGAGCGTACGGGCGCTCACGGGGCAGTCGACCAATTCGCGGTGCGCCAATCGGTCCATCGGCCGCCGCACCGTCATGGGGCTCGGGATGCGGAGCAACGACACCGGGACGCGATTCCACCGTGGTACGCATAACGGCTATCGTGCGTACATCTTTGCCCGCCCGGCCAACGGGTGGGCGATGGCGGTCCTGATGACGGGCGCCGGCGCGGACGCGGACCGCTTCGCTCCCGAGCTGTTCCGTTCGGTCGAGAGCGTGTACGGATTCCCGAACGGCACGCTGATCCGCTGACCGGCGTTTCTGGGGGAGGAGAGGGGAGGGGGCCGTCGACTCGCGCGGACCCGATCACGGTGCTACCGTAGAGTCGATCGAGGAAGGTAGGCGGCTCGCGCTCCGGGAGCCGGTCCATGCCTCACGAGCCGCGTCACCACGAATCTCCTCCAGGGGTGCGCCGATGCTGGAGCGCCTGACGTTTCTTCTCGCCGTGATCGGCTATGCCGGCCTGACGCTCACCGCCGTGCTGGCCGCGACGTCCCGGTTTCCAGCTCGTCTCTGGCGTGGGGTCGCCCTGGTCATCGTGCTGCACGTCCTGATGGTGTGGGCGGTTCGCTATGACTGGAGGCTCGGCGAGGCCACCCGAAACGGGGTCGTCGGCTTTCTCCTGTTTCACGGAGCGCTCGCGCTGATCCTCGCATCGCTATTCCTGCGCGAAGAGCGGGCGAGGCGGCTCGTCTGGACCGCGTACGCGATCGTGACTCTGGGAGCGCTCGGCGCCGTGTTCACCTACGAGGTGGTTGCACCGTACCGGATACCGGTGATACTCCTCGCCATCGGCGGCGCAACGGCGCTCGCATGGTGCGCGTGGGTCGGCAGGCGGCGCGGGCGCGTTAGGTCGGCCGTGTGATGGTGCGTGATGCCTTGCGAGGCGGCGAGAGCGTACACGAGCACGCCGGTCATGGGTGCGAGGAATCGATAGGCGCTGCCGCCGCAGGCGTGCACTCGCGCAGTCGCGGGCATGTCGGAGCCCTCCGCCACGGTGGTCTCGCCCAGGATGGCGCTCGGTCGCAACGGCAACGAACGCGCGTCGGGCATCCTGTCGGCCCGGTTTGCGCGTAACGCAGTCCGGCTGCGACCGGGTATTTCAGCGCGAGCCGGTGCGTCGCGCCGGGGGAGCGGTCTTGCTCCCCGGCTGTGCGCGCACGATAGCCGAGTTCGTCGGCGACCGTCAAGTTCCCATCGCACTTCGCACCTCGCATGACGACTGCCCGTCCCATCTCGGCTCGGGACGTCCCTCCGCCTGAGCCGGCGCGCCGATCGTCGAGCCCTTGCGGTGCATGTGGCGATCACGATCATTAGTCCATACCCGTTGCGGAACGTGTCATGGACTCCGACACGCAGGTCAAGCTCGAGATCTATCGCTACTTCGCCGAGACCGCCGAGGCGCCGACGGTCGCCACGCTCGCCCGGCGACTCGGCACGGACTCCGACGCGGTAAGGCGGAGCTTCGCTGCGCTGCGAGCCGCTCGAGTCCTCTACCTCGAGCCGGACGCCGAGACGATCCGCATGGCGCCGCCCTTCTCCGGCGTGCCGACACAGCACGTCGTCGAAATCGGCGCGCGGCGCTGGTTCGCCAACTGCGCATGGGATGCGCTAGGCGTGGTCGCCGCCCTGCACCAAACCGCGACCGTGCATTCCGAGTGCGCGCAATCCGGAGCGCCGCTGCGGCTGCAGGTCGCGACGGACGGCCCCGAGCCCTGTCCCTGGATCTTCCATTCGCTCGTGCCCGCGGCTCGCTGGTGGGACGACCTGGTCTTCACGTGAAGCAACATGCTCTTCTTCCGGTCGGAAGACCTCCTGAACCGCTGGTGCGCCGAGCGCGGAGTGCCGCGCGGCCCGATCGTCGCCATGGGCCAGCTGTGGAGGCTGGCCTGGCACTGGTATGCGGATCGCCTGTCGCCGGCCGCTCGCCGGCCGGGCCCGGCCGAAATGCGGCGCATCTTCGCCTCCCTCGGGCTCACCGACCCGTTCTGGGATCCAGACGCGGTAGCGCGTTAGGTGCGGATAGACGAGAATTGCGAAGGCGATTCGGCCAGCGCTTCGGCCGCACTGTGGCGACGCGTCGGTCCACACAACGCGCCACACTCCCGACGGGATCCCCACTCGACCAATGCCTCGCTACGTCGCACTCCTCCGTGGAGTGAGTCCCATGAACGCCTCGATGGCGAACCTCCGAGCCGCCTTCGAGGCCGCCGGCTTCACGAACGTGCGGACCGTGCTCTCGAGCGGCAACGTCGTATTCGACGCCCGGGCCGCCTCCGACACGGCGATCGCTCGTAAGGCCCAGCGGGCGATGAGCAGCCAGCTCGGCCATACGTTCGTCGCGATCGTGCGGAAGAGATCCGATCTCCAGGCGTTCATCGACGATGATCCGTTCGCGGCCTTCCAGCTTCCGAAGAACGCCAAGCGGGTCGTCACGTTCCTGCGCGAGCCTCACACGGGCAAGGTCGCGCTGCCGATGGAGAAGGACGGAGCGCGGATTCTCGCCGTGACGCGACGCGAAGTGCTCACGGCCTATGTGCCGAGTCCGCGCGGAGCGGCGTTCATGACGCTCATCGAGAAGACGTTCGGGAAGGATGTCACGACGCGATCGTGGGACACGGTGGTGAAGTGCGCGCGGGCGTGAGCATGCTGCGGCGCACGAACATACGATGCGGTGGAGATTCGGCGCGATCGAGGGTTTGGACCGACGTGATCCGCGAGTCACTCGCCGGTGGGCCTGGTCTCCCTGATGAACCTCTGCAGGGTCCGGGCAAACTCGTCCGGCCGCTCCCAGTGCGGCGCGTGTCCCGTCTCCTCGGAGACCGCGAGCGTGGCGGTGCGCAGCCTGGCGACGAGCGAATCCTGCTCGGCGCGCGGCGGCCAGTTATCCTTGCCTCCCCAAACCACGAGCGCCGGGATCCCCGAACGGCCGAGCGACACCGCCGCCTCGGTCTCGAGTAGCCCTAGCATGATGCCGCGCCAGACGAAGGCGGGGAGCCGGAGGCTCTCCTCGATCACGCCCGCCATGAACGCCTCCGGTACCGGGCGCGGAAGAACGCCTCGTGGACGAGCTCGGTTGCGCCGAGCGTGTGCCCCGCGCGCTCGTTGCGGAGACGGACCCGGGCGGTGACGCGCGCCGCCGAATCGATTGGCGACCTGCGGACCCGGTCTCCTGCCCAGCTCGCCGAAGACGAGGCCGGCGGGACGAGCGGCAGCATGAGATGTCCGCCAATGCGCCGTCTTGCGTTCTATTCTGAATGAGTTATTCATTTATGCATGGTACGTACCCGCGCTCCCGGCCGCTCGGACGCCATCGCCGAGGCAGCCATCAGGCTGTTCATGCGACGCGGCTACGCCTCGACGCGCGTCGAGATGATCGCCGAAGAGGCCGGCGTCGCGCCCGGCACGCTCTACCTGTACGCCGAGGGGAAGGACGCGCTGTTCGATCTGGCGCTCCACGCGGCGTTCCTCGCGCCGCGCCCGCTTCCCGACGCCGCGCCCTACCGCCTCGAGAGCCGCTCATCGATCATCGAGTCCGCCTGGCGGCTCGTCCAGGAGCGCGCGCGGTTCCCGCGGCTGGAGCGCGCCGCGGCGCTACCGCCCATCGCCGATGCCGGACAGGAGTTCGCCGACGTCGTGACGGAGTTTTACGACTGGCTCGCGCGCTACTGGCGGGGCATTCGGATCATCGAGAAGTGTGCGCTCGAATGGCCGGAGCTCAGCACCTTCTTCTACCGCGAGCTGCGCCGGGGCGGGTTGGACCTCCTCGAGCGGTATCTGGCGGGCCGCGCGCGGGAGAACCGCCTGCGCGCGATGCCTGACGATGCCATCGCCGCCCGGATCGTGCTCGAGACGGTTGCGTTCTTCGCCATGCACCGGCACACGGCCCCCGACTCCGAACATCTCGAGGAGGCCGCCACGCGAGCGACCGTGCTGGCGGTGCTCACGGCGGCCTTCGTACCCTGACGCCGCGCGCGGCGCTGGTCAACGCCCCACCTCACGTCAACGCGGAGCACGACATGCACCGACGCGTCACGGGACTCCTGCCTCTGGTCGCCATGGTGACGCTCGCCGGTCCGGGTTGCGCGCCTGGCGCGACGCGCCCTCGCGCGCTCGACTTCGCCACGGTACGTCAGGCTGGGGAGCTCGCCGGACGGTGGGTGGGCGGCACGAACGTTCTGGGCGGCTACATCATCATCGAAGCCGAATTTCGTCGCGACGGTGCGGGATTGACGGGCGAGCTTCGCGCGCCATCGGAGAACGTGTCGCGGCTGCCCGTCACCGATGTGGAGCTGGCCGGCTCGACGGTGGCGTTCACCTTTCATTCGCCGTTCGGCGCGCATCGCGCGGCCGGTCGTTGGGACGATGGCATGATCCTCGGCCGGATCGAGGGTGGGAGCCTGACCGGCGATTTCCACTTGTTGCCGGTACGCGAGCTCCCCGGCCCCATTGCGGCACGCCGGGCGGGCTCCTACACCGAGGGAGAGGGCGGTAGCCACCATCTGCTCGTCGTCAGGCGCGCCGGTGGTGCGCTCGCCTGGGCGGAGACCGATCCGCTGGCGGACGGCGCTCTGTGGATCGCCGGCGGCGGGCTGTACGCGTACAGCACCGACACGATGTTCACCGACCGCTCGATCCGTGCGGAGCCGCGCGATCGCGAATTTGCCGTGTTCGCTGACAGCCTCATCGAATGGCATCCGGAAACGCGCCCCCGGCGCGTCACCCGGCGCGCGAATCGGCCGATCACACCGGAGGAGGTCACCTTCAGCGGTGACGGGGCGACGCTCTCGGGAACCCTGCTCCTCCCGCCCGGTGACGGTCCGCACCCCGGCGTCGTGCTCGCGCACGGCTCGGGACCCGCGGAGCGGACCAGCCTCCTCGGCATGGCGCGCGCGGACCTGCTGCTTCGGCACGGCATCGCCGTACTGCTGTACGACAAGCGCGGGGTCGGCGGCTCGTCAGGCGACTGGCAGCACGCGGGCATCGAGGACCTGGCGAGCGACGCGGCGGCGGGCGTCGCCCTGCTCCGGCAGCATCCCCGGATCCGTCGCGGCGCGGTCGGGTTGTTCGGACACAGCCAGGCCGGCTGGGTCATTCCCGCGGCGGCAGCGCTCGCGCCCGGCGCCGACTTCTTGATCATCCTGTCGGGCGGCGGCGTGTCGCCGCAAGCGCAGGAGGTGTTCCGCGCGCGGGCCGAGGCGGCCGGCGCGAGATTGAATGCGGACGCGGCGGCCGAGCTGATGGCGCTGAAGTGGCGGTTCGCCGCATCAGGCGAAGGCTGGGACGCGTACATCGACCACGCGCGCGCCGCCGATCCCCAGATCGTCGCCCTCGTGGAGGCGCCCACCGACTCCAGCTCGACCAGTTGGGCGCTGGCTCGCCGGTTTGCCCGTTATGATCCGGTGCCGGACCTCCAGGCGATCCGCGTGCCGGTCCTGGTCCTCTTCGGGGCCGGCGACGACAACGTGCCGGTCGACCGCGCCGCCGCGATCTGGCGCGGGTCGGTGCCGGCATCGCTGCTGTCGGTGGAGGTCATCCCGGGTGTGGGCCACGCGCTCGTCGAGCAGCGGCCTGGCCGGTCGGTGTTTCCCGCCGCCCTCGTTCGCTCGCTCGGCGACTGGCTGCACGCTCGCTCGCTGGCGACGGACCGTTAGGGGCAGGCGCGACCAGCACCCGGCGGACGTACGGCGCGAACGTGGCGAAATCCGGCTCCCCGCCGCTGGTCGGCGTGCTCAACGCCACGCCGCGGCAGCCGAGCAGCGCCGCCTGCTTGGCCGCCGCCAGCGTCCCCGAGTGCCACATCCCGTTGCCGAGGTTCGGCCCGAGGTTGATGCCGGACTGCCTTCACCAAGGGCGAGGCGCTTCAGCGGTGTCTATGGTCCGAAGGCGTTAGGAGCGGCGCGACCCCGGGCGTTTACACATCCTTCACAGGGGCTTCACCCGCGGCGCCCATCCGTCGGCTACTGTTCGGGACTCATCTACCGCCGAATCATGTCCGCCTCCCTGAAATCGGGCCTGCAGTCGACCGGTGGCCAGCGAACGATTTCGGCCGCGGTGCTGGCGCTCTTGGCGCTGATCGCATGGCTGACCTGGGAAGCGCGGGCCTCCGATCGCTCCCGGCGTGTCGCTGCCGAAGGCGTGCTTCGCGACTACGCGGCGTTCGCTGCCTGGCAATTCGAGCGGGCGGTGCGGGGCTACCTCAGCTCGCATCTCTCGATGAGCCTGTCAGCCGTACCCAGGGATCCGGTGCGTCCCGGTGCGCCGCTCCCGCACCCGTCGCTCCTGTCGGAGAGCGTCGCGCGCTGCCGATGCGGTTTTCAGGAGGAAGTCCGGTTCGCGTTCGCCGTCGACCTGTCGGCGGAGACGATCATGGTCGACCGACCCCTCGACCCGGAGCTCGAGTCCGCCCTCAGTCGCTTCGTCGGTATCGGACACGAGCTCGGCCGCGGGATCGCTGTCGCGCGGGACCGGAGGGATGAGGATGGGCGTGGCCCGGGTGTGCTTCGGTTCGATTCCCTCGCCGGCAGCCCCTACGTGCTCGCGCTGGCGGTGGTGCGGGACAGGTCTGAATCGCCGCGGGCGCTCTACGGCCTGGCTGCCGACCCGCGGCACTTCACTGAGGATTTCGCTCGCATCGTGCGGGATCAGCCGCTGCTCCCGCCGTCGCTGATCGGTGAGCTTCCTAACGACAGCGCGCTCTGGATCCGGATATCCCACCCGGCGGCCGGCACCATCCTCGGGACTGGCCCGGATTCGTCCCGTGCCACCTCGACGGTAGTCACCGACACCGTGGCGCCATCGCTCGGGGGCCTGATCCTCACGGTGGCGCCGCGGCGGGAGATTGCGCAGTCGCTCCTCATCGGCGGCGTTCCATCGAGCCGGTTGCCGCTGTATCTGAGCCTGCTCACGCTCGCGGTCGCTCTCACCGGCATCGCCCTCGTACAGCTCCGCCGCGCGCGCGAGCTCGAGCGGCTGCGAGCCCGGTTCGTGGCCAGCGTGTCGCACGAGATCCGAACGCCCCTGGCGCAGATCGCGATGTTCAGCGAGACGCTCATGCTCGAGCGGGAGCGCTCCCCCGAGGAGCGCCGCCACTTCTCGAGGGTCATTTTCCGCGAGAGCAAGCGCCTATCGAATCTCGTCCAGGGGGTGCTGCATTTCGCGCGAGCCGACGCGAGAACCGCGCAGGTGACGATGGAACGGGTCGATCTCTCGGCGGAGGTCCGTGAGGTCGTGGAGGGATTCGCACCACTCGCCGCCGCGGCGGACGTGCGGCTCGACCCGCTCCTGACCGGGCCGGCACCGGCACGTGTCGACGCCGGAGCGTTTCGCCAGATCCTCCTCAACCTGCTCGACAACGCGGTGA
The DNA here is from genome assembly GCA_035461825.1 of Gemmatimonadaceae bacterium. Taxonomy (GTDB): domain Bacteria; phylum Gemmatimonadota; class Gemmatimonadetes; order Gemmatimonadales; family Gemmatimonadaceae; genus JALZIF01. The sequence goes on along the minus strand of DATHUW010000019.1, from coordinate 11,145 downwards.
AGTACGGTCCACGCGGGCAGACCGTGACGGTGCGGCTCGACCGCGCCGACGGCGAGGTGCTCGTCTCGGTGGAGGATCAGGGGCCGGGGATTCCTCACGCCGATCGTGATCGGGTGTTCGAGGCGTTCACGCGCCTGGAGCGCTCGAAGGAGACGCGTGTGGCAGGCGCAGGCATCGGGCTCTCCGTCGTCCGGCAGCTCGTCTCTGCGCACGGCGGACGGGTCTGGATCGACGCCGCGGACAACGGCGCGCGCGTGACCTTCTCGGTACCGGCAGCGTGACGCGGATTCTCGTCATCGAGGATGAGCGCGATTTGGCGTTAGGGTTGCAGGCCAACCTGGAAGTCGAGGGTCACGAGGTCATTGTGGCCCATAGCGGAGAAGATGGACTCGTTGCCGCTCGGGAGACGCCGCCCGATCTCGTGCTGCTCGACGTCATGCTGCCGGGGATCGATGGCTACGAAGTGCTCCGCCGGCTACGGTCCGCGGGCAACGAGGTGCCGGTGCTCATTCTCACCGCTCGCGCGGAAGAAGTGGATCGCGTGCTCGGGTTCCGAACGGGCGCCGACGACTACGTGACCAAACCCTTCGGGGTCATGGAGCTCATGCTGCGGGTCCGCGCGATCCTGCGTCGCGGGCCACCGCGGGCTGCCGGCGCCGAACCGCGGCTCGACATCCGCCGACTCGGCGACATCGAAGTCGATGTCGAGGACCGCACCGTTCGCCGCGACGGTCGGGAGATTCCGCTCACGCCGAAAGCGTTCGACCTCCTGCTGGCGCTCACCGAGAAGAAGGGACGCGTCGCGTCCCGTCAGGAGCTGCTTCGCAGCGTATGGGGCTACGCGGGCGCCGTCACGACCCGCACCGTCGATGCGCACGTCGCGGAGCTCCGGCGCAAGCTGGAGCCGGATCCCGCCAAGCCCCGGCTGATCCTCACGGTGTGGAAGGTCGGCTACCGCCTCCGCATGTAGTGGGATTCCCGCTTCACAGAACTCTCACACCGCCTGCACTTCTCTCGAGGACCTCTCTCAGCTCCGTCGCCACCAGGCGCCGCCGCGGGTGCAACGTACACGCTGTCGATCATCACCAGCCTGTACGGGAGGATGCGCCATGGAAACTGCGGCACACGCCCCAGCTCTGCCTCGCACTACGAGTCATCCGCTCGAGCAGACGGATGACTCGCTAGGTATCTCGACGCGCCACCGGACGCTCTGGTGGCTGCTCCGCATCGGCGCAGCGATGTGCTTCATCGGGCATGGGGCCTTCGGCGTCCTGCAGAAGGCCGAGTGGCTCCCGTACTTCGCGCTCGTCGGTATCCCCGCGCCGCTGGCCCTTTCGCTCATGCCGGTCGTCGGCGTGGTGGACATTGCCGTCGGCATCTCCGTCCTCGTGTCCCCCCGACCCGTGTTCCTTCTCTACATGGCGGTCTGGGGACTCTGGACGGCGATGCTGCGACCGCTCGCCGGCGACGGCGCCTGGGAGATGCTGGAGCGGGCTGGAAACTACGGAGTGCCGATGGCGCTGCTGCTTCTCGCCGGCATTCCCCGTTCGTTCGGTGCGTGGCGCTCGCGCGTACCCACCGGCGAGATCTGCCTGACTCGGTTGCGGCATGCCGGGGCCATGCTCAGGCTGTCCACCGCGATGCTCCTCGCCGGTCATGGCGCGCTGGGAGCGCTCACTGGAAAGACCCTCCTCGTCACGCATTACGCCGCGTTGGGCCTGCCTTCCGAGACGGTCGCGCTGGTGGGATGGCTGGAGCTCGCCCTGGCCGCGGCAGTGCTCGCCCGCCCCGGCGTCGCACTGCTGCTGTTCGTGTGCGGCTGGAAGGTGACGACCGAAGCCCTGTTTCCGCTCTCCGGCGCGCCACTCTGGGAATTCATCGAGCGCGGGGGGAGCTACGCGGCGCCACTTGGCGCGGCACTGATCATCACGATGTCGAAGCAACTGCCTGTGCACACGGGAGGCGCCTCATGAAGTCACCTGCGATCACCTATTGCCTGTTCATGTCGATTCAAGCCGCGCCGGTCATGGCGATGCAGGCGCCACCGGCCGCGCCTAGCGATGTGACCGTGTCGGCCGACTCGCTCGTCACGGCCCTCCGGCATGGTGGATACGTCGTGGTGTTCCGTCACGCGCACACGGATCGAAGCAAAATGGACGACCGGGACTGGTCGCTGTCGAACCGGTCCACGCAGCGCAACCTGAGCGACCGTGGTGCCGACGACGCCCGCCGCATCGGGCAAGCCATGGCGTCAAGCCGGATACCCGTTGGCGAGATCCTGGCCAGCCCGATGTTCCGGACCCGCGAGACGGCCGAGCACGCGTTCGGTCGGGCCGAATCGACGGAGCTCCTGCGTTCACGACGCACGACGCCCGAGGCGCGAGCCCTTCTCACGACCGGACCGGAGCGGGGGGTCAACCGCGTGCTCGTCACCCATAACGCGTACATCAACCGGTACCTCTCCGCTCACGGACACGGGCGAATCGGCGAAGGGGACGCGGTGGTGGTTCGGCCGCTGGCCGACGGGAAGTACGAAGTACTCGGCCGGATCACGCTCGAGCAGTGGCTCGAGCTCGCAAGAAGCGCGTACGAAGAACGGTCCGACTCGCCGCATCGGTAATCCAACTCGGGAGCAGGGCCGTTGATCGCCGAGGCACTGAACCAACCGTAAACAACCACTGACACAACATGCTACGAGCGAAGCGTCACCTCGAGCGCCTGATCATCGGGACGGCTTCGGCACTTGCGATCTCGGCTCCGCTGGCGGGTGCCCAGATCCTGGAGGTCGGACCTAACGTTCTGGCAATGGCTGCGCCGGCGTGGGGCGCGCTCGTCGAGCCTCACCTGGCGGCGCATCCCACCATGCCCGGTCACCTGGTCGCCGCGGTCATGGTGGCCGACACCGCCGGCGCGCCGAGCCCGGAGGCGCACTGCGCCACGCTTCTCTCCACGGATGGCGGCCGCACCTGGGCCAGCGAACGACAGCCGCTCGTCAGCTGCGCCGATCCGTGGGTGACCGTGACCGGCAGCGGCGAGGTGGTGTTCGCCGGATTGGGAATGCATGCGGTCGTGGGCTGGCCCGGTGCGATGGGCCTGGTCGTAGCGCGTTCTCCGGACGGAGGCCGTACCTGGAACGACACCCTCGTTGGGCTCGGACGCGGTCACGATCGCGAGACCATGGTCGCCGACCCGCGTCCCGACGCGAGGCGGAGCGTCGTGCTCTTTTCCGGACTCGGCCTCAAGCTCGACGACGGGCCACTGCGCTGGTCGGTGTACATCGCGCGGTCGGTCGACGCAGCCCGGACCTTTCGTGAGCCGGTCAAGGTGTTGCCTAGCAATCTCAATCTCAATGCCGAGGAGGGGGTGGTGCTCCACGATGGGACGATCCTGGCATCGTTCGTCGATTTCCAGCGCAACGTGGACAACTTTCGAGGCCGCGACGGCATGCTCCAACGAAGGCGAATCTGGATGCTCCGCTCGACTGATGACGGCCGGACGTTCTCACCGCCGCTGTTCGTCACGGAGCACTGTGGACGAAGCGCCTACGATGTCGCTGCCGATGCGTCGGCCGGGCCCGCTCGCGGGCGTGTGTTTCTGGTGTGCCGGACCCTCGACGGTGGCGGGATCCTGATCCACCACTCGAATGATCGCGGCGAGACGTGGTCGGCGCCCCGCCTGGTCAGTGCGGACACCGCCGGTGCGTTCCGAACGCAGCCGCGGCTCGCGGTGAATCGCTCCGGCACAGTCGCGGTTGCCTGGCTCGACGGCGGTCGCGACACGTCGGGAGCGTGCTACCGCGTTATGATCGCCGTCTCGCGCGACGGCGGAGCCTCGTTCGCCGCGCCTGCCGCCGTCTCTCCGCGTACCTGTCCCGACGTGGCACGAAACGGGTTCGCGATGAGGCGCTGGCCGCAGGGCGGTGATTATTTCGGCTTGGTCGCCGCCGCCGATGGCCGTTTTCACGCAATGTGGACTGATGCGCGGCGCGGTCCATTCGAGCTATTCACCGCGTCCGTCGCCGTGCGATAACGTGGGATGGGTAAGAACACGAGCCCCGACCCACGCGCCCCTCTCCACCGATCTACTCATCGTGCGGCCGGAGGAGGACGCGCGGCGCGAGGTCGTGGTGGTGCTCAACTGGGTCGCCGAGCTTCGGCAGCCCGCGACTCCCTGAGCGGGTGCCGCTCGCGTGCGTCCTTCAGGGCGCTTTCGTTGGTGAGATCGAGCCGCAGCGGCGTCATCGAGACGAGGCCCTGACGGAACGCCCAGCGATCGGTGCCCTCCTCCACCTCCTCGAGGGGCCGCACCGTGAGCCAGAACACCTCCCGCCCCATCGGATCCTCGTCAGGCACGACGCGGCCATCGTAATGGCGGACCGACTGCCGCGTCCAGCAGAGCCCGATCGGCTCCTTCGGCAGGTTCACGTTGACCAGGCGGAGCGTGTCGTCGTGCAGCAGTAGCTCCAGCACGCGGCGGACGTACGGCGCGAGCGCGGCGAAATCCGGTTCCCCGCCGCTGGTCGGCGTGCTCAACGCCACGCCGCGGCAACCGAGCAGCGTCGCCTGCTTCGCCGCCGCCAGCGTCCCCGAGTGCCACATTCCGTTGCCGAGGTTCGGCCCGAGGTTGATGCCGGAGAGCACGATGTCGGCGCCGCCCCATCCCTCCATGCCCAGCGCCACGCAGTCCGCCGGCGTGCCGTTCACGCGATAGGCCTCGAAGTCGCCGATCGGCGTCCGCTTCACCCGCAGCGGACGCGAATGCGTGATCGCGTGCCCCATCGAGGACTGCTCCACATCGGGCGCCACGATGCGGACGCGCCCGAACTCGCGCGCCGCCTCGGCAAGCGCGCGAATGCCCGGGCTGTAGATGCCGTCGTCATTCGAGACGAGGATGCGTGGCGTTGTCTTCACTCCATCATGGCTGCGGCAACAACCAGGCCCAGGGCTTGCGCGCGTGAAGGCGTGGACCGACCGCCCCGCGATGCGAGCGACCATCATCCACAACCCGACCGCCGGCAGGGGGGAGCCGCCGCGCCGCGCACTCGTCGCCTGGTTCGAGGCGTCGGGATACGCCGTGCGCTATTTCTCGACCAGGGAGCCGGGCTACCGCCGTGGGCTCGAGTCGGAGACGGACATCCTGGTCGCCGCCGGCGGGGACGGCACCGTGGCGAAGGTGGCGACGCACCTCGAGCGGCGCGACGTGCCCCTGGTCATCCTGCCGCTCGGCACCGCGAACAACATCGCCACTTCGTTAGGTATCGGCGGAGCGCCGCATGCCCTTGTCGCGGCGCTCGGCAGCAGTGAGCGGCGGTGGCTCGACGTCGCGACGGCCGCCGCACCGTGGGGTACTTCACGGTTCGTCGAATCGGCGGGGGTGGGCCTCTTTGCCGCACTGCTCGCTCACGCCGCGCGCGCTTCAGCGACCCGTCCGCCGGACCGCCTGCCTGACGACAGCCGGGAGGCCCGCGTGCGCGCCGTGCTGCGCGCGGTCCGCACGCACCCCGCGCGGCCCTGCACCGTGCGTGCGGACGGGGAGGACCTGTCGGGAGACTACTTCCTGGCCGTCGCCATGAACATCCGGCGTATCGGCACGGTGCTCGAGCTGGCGCCTGACGCCGACCCTGGGGACGGCCGCCTCGATCTCGTGCTCCTCGGCGAGGAGGAGCGGCCGGCGCTCGCCGCCTATCTGGAAGGGCTCCTGTCCGGTGGCGGCCGGCGCTTCTCGCTGAGGCCGCTGCGCGCGCGAGAGATCCTGGTCGAATGGGATGTCGCGCGCGGACACCTCGACGATGAGCCGTGGCCCGAATCTGGTGCCGTGATGACCCCGGCCACTGCCATGCCTCGCGTTTCCATGTCTATCGCCGACCCCCCAATCGAGGTGATAGTCGTGCGCTACTAGACGAGCTCTCTCCATTCGAGGCGCAGATACCCCGAGGGCCCCGTTTACGCCGGTTCTGCGTTCTCGTATGCGCCCGACCTCTTCGGCGGAGGAACGACCATGCGCAGTTCGCCCCGCTCCACACGGCTCCTGTCGGCGGCAATTTCCGCAGCGGTCGTCGTGCAGCCCTCTGCGCTTCACCCGCAGCAATCACCCACTGCCGATTGCCGCCACCTGCCCACGGCGGCCGCCGGGGCGGCCGTGCCGAACGACAATCGCGAGAGGGCGGGCTCCTGGGTCGACGACACGTTGCTGTTGCGCCTGACCGTGCGCCAAGCCGCCTGGTACCCCGAAGGGCCCAATGGCTGCGCCGTACCCGCGCACGCGTTCTCGGAGGAAGGCCACGACGCGACCATCCCCGGGCCCCTCATCCGCGTTCGCGCGGGCGCGGCCGTACACGCCACGCTCCGTAACACGCTCCACGACACGCTCTGGGTGCGCGGGCTACAGGACCGCAACGGCGACTCGCTGGTCGTCACGCCGATTGCGCCAGGCGCGGCGCACGCGTTCCAGTTCCGCGCGATCACGCCGGGCACCTTTTACTACTGGGCTACTCGCCGCAGCGACGTCCGGCAGCTCACCGCGGACGAGGACGGGCAGCTGGTCGGCGGCCTGATCGTCGATCCGTCGGATGCGAGCGCGGAGGATCGTGTGTTCGTCCTGACGCGCTGGAAGCCTGCAACCGCCGAGCGTGAGCGGCCGTTCGAGCTGAACGCGATCAACGGCCTCTCGTGGCCGCACACCGAGCGGCTCGATCTCGTCGCCGGAGCACCCGTCCGCTGGCGTGTCATCAACGCGTCCAATGACGGACATCTGATGCACCTGCACGGCTTCTACTTCCGCGTGCTCGCGCTCGGCGACGCAACGCGGAACGACGCGTTCCGCCGTGCACGCCGCGGCGCGCTACTGGTCACCGAAGCCATGGCGCCGGGTTGGACGATGCAGCTGGAGTGGACACCCGAGCGGCCGGGCAACTGGATCTTCCACTGCCACATCGTCGCGCACATGTCGCCCGCGCAGCGGCTGGACCGAATGCCGAGCGCGTCCGCCATCGCAGCCGCCGCGGCCCGTACACACACGCATAACGCCGAGCACGACATGGCCGGTCTCGTACTCGGAGTCGTCGTGCGGCCGGCGACGTCGACGGCATCCGCGGCCGCCGAGACGCCACGAAGGCGGCTGCGGGTGTTCGCCAATACGCGCGAAGGCGTGTTCGGGACACGCCCGGGCTTCGCGTTCATCCTGCAGGAGGGTGAGGCGCCGCCCCCGACCGACTCGATCCGAATCCCTGGAACGCCGATCGTGCTGACGCGCGACGAGCCGGTCGAGATCGTGGTGATGAACCGACTCGCCCAGCCGCTGGCCGTGCACTGGCACGGGCTGGAGCTCGAGAGCTATTTCGATGGGGTTGCGGGCTGGAGTGGAGTCGGCGGCAGCATTGCGCCGGCGATCGCTCCCGGCGACTCGTTCATCGTCAGGCTGACGCCGCCGCGCGCCGGCACGTTCATCTACCACGTACATAACGAGCACCACGAGGAGCTGGCGTCCGGCCTGTACGGCGCCCTGCTCGTGCTCGAGCCTGGCCAGCGCTACGACTCCTCACGCGATCTCGTGTTCGTCGTGGCCGACGCCGGGCCGGGCGTGGTGCGGAGCGCGGGTAGGCCGCCATTCCTCAACGGGAATGCGTCCCCCGCGCCCGTCGACCTCGTGGCGGGCGAGACCTATCGGCTCCGGTTCATCCACATCACGGCGAATGACGCGCAGCGCGTAACGCTGCGCGGCCCCGGTGCCGTCGAGTGGCGTGCGCTGGCGCGCGACGGCGCCGACTACGCGCCGCACCTGGCGACACTTCACCCGCCGCGCAACGAAGCCGGACCCGGGACGACGTTCGACTTCGAGTTCACCCCAACCCTCGCCGGCGAGTACCTGCTCGGCGTGGACACGTTCGCGGCGGGCGGTCAGGTCGCCGGGAATCCGACGGTGGTCACCATCCGCGTGCGGGAGCGCTGAGTATTGCGCGAGTCACGCCTTGAAGGGAGGATCACGTCATGCTGAAGGCCCGCTATTGGACACCGACGCTCTCGATCGCGGCGCTACTGGTCGTGCTCGGAATGCGCGCTCCACTCCACGCGCAGGATCCGCGATTCGCGGCGCTGGACTCGATTCGCGCGATGGGCCTCGATTCGGTCTCCGGCATCGCCACCGTGTACTTCCGCCCCACCGACCGCGAGCGGGCGCTAGCGCTGCAGGCCATGCTCGACGAGTACCTCCGCTTCTGGCATGCGCCACTCGGCGTGGAGACGCGGATGCGGATCGCCGCGCTTCGTCCCGAGGACTGGCAGCGCCTGACTCGGCTGCCGTACGCGTTTCCGCATAACGTCGGCCCACCCGTCAACCTGATCGCCGCGCCGGCGACGCCCCCGCCGCCGGATGGGCACGACACGATCCTGGTGGGCGCCGGGCGAAACACGCGTGACTGGCTGACCATCGGCCATGAAGGCGGGCACCTGCTCACCTGGTCGCTCATGCCTCTGGCGATGAGGGACAGCATCGGCATCCCGCCGGGGCGCATGTCGGCCGGAATGCGCGAGCAGTTCGATCGGCTCTCCGCGATACCGCAATGGTTCTGGGAGTATGCCGCGACATACTTCATGACGGCGTTCGTGTCGACCAGTCGGCCTATCGAGTCCGAGTCGTGGAGGAGATACCTACGCGCTCTGACGGACGTTTCGGCGCCACGATACACGCACCTCGATGCCTGGTGGGGCGAGTTCATGCGCGCCAGGGCGTCGGACGGCACGCCGCTCTTTCTGTCTCCGGAAAGCGGTGGGAATTTCGGCTGGTACCAGGGCGTCGTCGGCCTGCTCGCCGAGCACGTGCATGCACGGGTCGGCACGGGTGCCGCCGCGCACATTCGTCAGGTCGTGAGCGGCGGCACGTCACCGACGAGCCGCGAGCTCGTCGATCAACTCGAGGCGCTGGCGCCCGGAGTGCGTACGCTGCTCGACAGTCTGGGTGCCGGTTATCGCGAGCCGAGCGGGGGAGCAGCCGCTGGGATAGTGCCACGCTTCGAGCCGGGGCCTTGCCCCGGCGAACCGAGACCTCTGGCGGAGGGCCTGAAGCTGGACTGCGGCAGGCTGGTCGTTTGGGAGAGCCGCGATCGGAGCTCGGAGCGGACGGTGCGACTGCCGGTGGCCATTCTTCGAGGGCCTGATCCCTCAGCGCTGCCGCCGCTGGTGCTATTCCACGGCGGACCTGGCCAAAGCGGGCTCGACAGCTTCCTCCCTGTCGCTGCCGCGTCACCACTGCCGCGGATGCGTGTCGTCGTGATGTTCGACCAGCGGGGCGCGGGACACGCGGAGCCGGCACTCTGCCCAGACTTCAACCGCCGGCGGGGCGAAGCACTTCTCGCGGCAGAAGCTGGAGGTACGGCCAGAGAGCGAGAGCGAGCCGTGGTTCGGTCGTGCGCTGCAAGTCTTCGACGTCAGGGGATCGATCCCACCGCGTATACGACGGCGGAGAGCGCGTCGGACGTCGTCGACCTGCGCCAATCGTTAGGTTATGCCACCTGGGACGTCTATGCTGGGTCCTATGGAGGGCGGCTTGCGGTGGCTGCCCTGGCGCTGGATGCGGAGGGAATCCGCTCGGTAGTGTTGGAACGGCCGATGAATCCCCTGCAGCACCGGGCCGAGAACCCGCTCCGGCTCCAGCGCGCTCTGGATAGGCTCTTCACCGCCTGCGCGGCTGACGTCGCGTGCCGCACGGCCTTCCCAGCCCCGTCCAACGACCTGGCGGCCGTCTTCGAGGAGCTCGAGGCACGTCCCCTCCGTGTCGTGCTTCCGGAGGCTGCGGAGCCGCGACCAGAAATCGTCCTCGATGGCGCGACGCTGGTCCACGCGCTCGGCGACGGTCTGAACGCTCATGCCCGTATCGGTCGTATCCCCTTCCTCCTCCAAGAGCTGCGGCGCGGAAACCGTTCCCGCGCTGCGCGAGACGTCGCCGAGTGGGCGGCCGGTCGGCACCCGGCTCTGCCGGCCACGATTTCACTCGTTCCATGCAACGACGAGTTCGGTCCGCGCGCGCTCGCGCTGGAGGACTCCGCTCTCGCCGCGGTGAGCCTGCCGGTGCGCGCCATCGCTCGGATCCGCTCGGTGCGGACCTGTGCCGACTGGCCTGACGACTCAGGCGCGGTCACGGTGCCGGTGCCGACCGGGAATCGGGCCCCCGTGCTGATCATCGCGGGGGAGTACGACACCTCAGGGGCTCCGCCTGAAGACGCCCGACGTATCGCTGCTTTGTTGGGGAACACGACCGTGGTCGAGCTGCGGGGTCAGGGCCACGCCGACCCGATCGGGCCATGCGTCCAGCGGATGCTATTGCAGTTCTGGCAGGACCCGAACCGCGCGGTCGATAGGTCGTGCATCGACGCGATGCCGGCGATTCGATTCGCCACGTCGTGGTGAGATCCGCACACCGCACAGAGTGAACTGACCGATAGGCGGCAGCACGTCCGCAATTAGTGAACATCAGGTCGATGAAGTGGGGCGACGCATCGTACACGTGTAGAATTCCTTCATGGGAAACTCGCGCATGTGTGTGGCGGTCATCGGCCCTGGGGACGGCGCCGAGCGAACGGCCTGTGACGATGCCGCGGCGATAGGCCGGCTCCTGGCCGAATACGGGTTCGTCACGTTGACCGGCGGCAGCGCCTCCGGGGTAATGGGTGCCGCCGCGACGGGGGCGCGGGCGGGAGGAGGGCTCGCGATCGGGCTGATGCGCGGACTCGATCGCGACGACGCCGCGGCCGGGTTGTCCGTGGCGCTGCCGACCGGACTCGGTGAGGCCCGCAACGCCGTGCTGGTCGCGAGCGCCGATGCCGTGATCGCATGCGGCTCGAGCCCCGGCACCGCCTCGGAGATCGCGCTCGCGCTTCGCGCCCGCAAGCCGACGATTCTGGTGCGCCCCTCCGCCACGACGCGCGCGTTCTTCGAGCAGCTGTCGGGCAGTGCGCCCTTCCACAGCGCGGCTACGCCTGACGACGCCCTGCGGCTGCTGCTCCTCGAGCTCGGCGAGTCTCAGACAGATCGGACGACCCCGTAGCGCTCATGATCGTCTCTTTCGGCCACAGCACACTCACAAAAAAAAACGCTAACTCCCTGCCGCCATGGTGACATGCTGTCAGTGCGAAGCCATCGAGCGCGAGTTCGG
>DATHUW010000018.1:0-19873 GCA_035461825.1 Gemmatimonadaceae bacterium | reverse complement strand
CGTGACGGTTCCCGCGATGTCGTCGCGATCGATCGTGATGCCGGTGGAGCCGAGCTGCGCGCCATGCGTGCAGGCTCCCCAGAGCAGGGCGGAGGCGCCCAGCGCGGCGGCGGCGAACAGTGCCTTCGTGGTCTTCATCTGCCAACTCCAACGATGATGTTCCGCGGCATTCATAGCGACTGCTCGAGGTGGACGAGACCGTCCGGCTGGACTCAGCGATACTTGACGTTGCACCCGTACGGTCGCGAGGTCGGCGTGGAGATTGCCTTGCCGGCCATCCCTTCTTCAAGTGCGGCGTCCACGAGCTGTGTCGCGCGCTCGAGGTCCCGGTCCCGCGGTGTCGGAACGTTGTCGATCCCGCCCATATAGACCACCGTGCCCTTGGGGTCGATCACGAACATGTGCGGCGTCACCTTCGCGTCGTACAGGCGGCCGACCGTCCCCGCGGGATCGAGCAGCACCGCGCTCGCCTTGCTCCCCTTCTTCTGCGACTCGACGTTCATCTTCGCGGCCTCGTAGTGGCCCTGCTCCCCGGGGGCCGAAGACGCGATGGCCAGCCAGACGACGCCCTTGGCCCGCCACTTTTCCTGTTGCCCGGGGATGTTTCCGCTGCGGTAGTGCTTCTGCACGTAGGGGCAGCCGTAGTTCAGCCACTCCAGAACGACCCACTTCCCCTGGTACTGGGCGAGGGAATGCTTCGCGCCTCGCGAGTCGGGAAGCGTGAAGGCGGGCGCCGGCTTGCCGATCTCCGGGGCCGGGCGCACGCCCGCGGCCACGGTCGTTAGGCCGAGCGCGAGCACGGCCGCCATCGCGAACGCTCTTCTTCTCATGTCGAACTCTCCTTCTCGAGGGTTTCCAGCACGATGTTCGGGGTCAGCAGCGCGGGCAGCACGATGGGCTCAGCCGAGGGATCCGCCGGGTAGTACACGTAGAGCGGGACCCCGCTGCGGCCGAACGACGCCAGCGCACTCGTGATGGCGGGGTCGCGGCGGGTCCAGTCTGCCTTGAGCAGCGCCACATCCCGCTCCGCGAAGACCCGCCTAACCGAGGCCGCCTCCAGCGCCACGCGCTCGTTCACCTGACAGCTGATGCACCACGCCGCCGTGAAGTCCACGAACACGGCCCGGCCGGCACTGCGGTGCTCCTCGACCGCGGCCGCGCTCCACGTCTCCCACTCCACCGCCGCGACGTCCCCACCCGCGGGGAGCGGCGTCTCCCCTCTGATGGCGGCGACGCCAGCCGCGAGCGCGACGATCACCGCACCGAGCGCCAGCGCTCGCGTCGCCAACCGATTGCGGGTCGAGATCACCGTCGCCGGCCAACGCCCGATCACCCAGCCGGCGAACGCCAGCATCAGCAGCCCTAACAGGAGCCGCGCCGCGCCGCCGATCCCCGTCTGCAGCCCGAACACCCAGACCAGCCAGATGGCGACGGCGAACATCGGGAACGCCAGCACCTGCTTGAACGTCTCCATCCACCGCCCCGGCCTCGGCAGCCGACGCGAGAGCGCGGGCCAGAACGAGAGGGCCATGTAGGGCACGGCCATGCCGACGCCCAGCGCTCCGAAGACCACCAGCCCTTGCACCGGCGGACGGATCAGCGCGGCGCCAACGGCGGCGCCCATGAACGGCGCGGTGCACGGAGTGGCGACGACGGTCGCCAGCACACCCGTTAGGAACGCCGATCCCTCACCCGACCCGCCGAGTCCGCCCAGGCGAGTCAGCGACACGCCGACCTCGAACAGGCCGGCGAGGATCAGGCCGATGACGAACATGAGGGCAGCCAAGGCGGCCACCACGGCGGGGCTCTGGAGCTGGTAGCCCCAGCCGACCTGCGCGCCGGATGTCCGCACGGCCATGAGCAGTCCGGCCACCGCCAGGAACGTGACGACGACGCCGGCTGCGAAGGCGAGTCCGTCCCGTCGCATCCCGGCCCGGTCGCCGCCCCGGCTGGCGAAGCCCAGTGCTTTCAGCGAGAGGATCGGGAAGACGCAGGGCATGAGGTTGAGGATCACGCCGCCCGCCAGCGCGAACAGCACGGCGACGAGGAGGCTCACCCCACCCGCGCCATTCGCTGTCGCGCCATTGCCGGCCGCCACCCCGACCGCCATCCCGGCCGCCGCCACCGGCTCGTCAGGCTCGGCCGCCCATGCGATGTTCGCGCTCGCCACCGCCGCGCTCACGATCAGGCCCCGGCGCCCCGCCGCGTTGAACGCGGCGCCGTCGGGAAGGACGAGGACCCCCTCGATCCGCTGGGGCTCGCCGGGCAGGTACGCGGACTCGGTGAGCCGGACGCGATAGGCACCGGCTTCCGTGCGGCCCACGGGCTGGTCCGCGACGTGGTCCAGGAGCACCGGGTCGGCGGGGAAGAAGTAGGCGCCGCCTAGCGAGCCCTCCCAGCCCTCCGGCGGGGCGACGTCCAGGACGAACCCACCATCCGTGCGGGCCGCGCGTGTGCCCCACTGCGCGTTCGCCACCGGAAGGCGGTCGGCGAAGCGTCGGATCAGCACCGAGTCGCCGGATGGCAGAGGCGGGGCATCGCGTACCGGCAGCTCGAGCGAGCGCTCCGCCTGCGCGGGGATGCATATCTTCTCGCAGACGAGAAAGTCGGCCAACAGCGTGAGCCGCACAGACCCGCCGGCCCCGAGGTCGGGCGGCGGGGTGATCGTGGCGAGGAAGACGACCTCGTCGTTATACCCGTAGTTGACGAGCGGCGGGTACGGGATCCGCTCGGGGATTGGATAGGCGAACGAGTCGGCGACGAACCCGCCGGGCAGGCGCCACTCCGCAATCAGGCCGTTTCCGGCGTCGCCGGCATTTTGCCAGTAGGTGTGCCACCCCTCGTCGAGGGTGACGTGGAAGCCGACCGTGAACGGCACGCCGGCGCGGATCGAGGCGACATCGCTCACCAGCCTCGCCTCGCTATGCGGCGTCGTGTCTTCCTGGGCGGAGAGCAGGGGGCCCGAATCGCTTCCCGCAACGCGCCCGGCCCCGACCATTGCGGCGAGCACGACCAAGAGGGCCACGGGCGTAGCCATGCCCGGGCGGCCGGACCGGTCTCCCGTCGTCCGCTTCAGCTGGTGACTCGCGCTTCGTCTCATCTCAGTGCTTTCTGTCGCTTGGGCGCCGCGACCGGCTTGGTGGCCTCGGCGGCCCATGTCACCTCCGCACCCTCCACCGCAGCGCTCACGATCAGGCCGCGGTGCCCTGCCGCGTCGAACGCGGCGCCGTGCGGGAGGACGAGGATCCCCTCGATCCGCTCCGGCCTGGCTGACAGGTAGGTCGACTCGGTCAGCCGCACGCGATACTCCCCGCGCGCCGTACGCCCCACGGGCTGCTCGGCGGCATGGTCCAGGAGCCCGCGATCGGCGGGGAAGAAGTAGGCTCCGTTGAGTGAGCCCTCCCAGTTCGCGGGGGGCGTGAGGCCGAGGACGAGACCGCTGTTCGTGCGGGCCGCTCGCGCCGTCCACCCCGCGTGCGTCACGGGCAGGCGGTCGGCATAACGACGGATGCGCCCCGCGTCGCCGGACGGTGCGGGCGGTGCATCGCGGACGGGTAGCTCGAGCGAGCGCTCGGCGCTGACGGGGATGCAGGTGCTGCCGCAGATGACGAAGTCGGCCGAGAGCCTCAACCGCACGGACCGGCCGGGCTCGATGTCGGCTGCCGGTGTGATGGTGGCGAAGATGACGACCTCGCCGGTGTACCCGTAGCTCGCGACCGGCGGGGCCGTGATTCGCTCAGGAATCGGATAAGCGAAGGAGTCGACGCTGAACCCGCTAGGCAGCATCCAGCTCGCGAGCAAGGCGCTGCCGACGTCCCCGGCGTTCTTCCATGGGGTTCGCCACCCGTCCTCGAGGGTGATGTGGAGGCCGACGGTGAACGGCTCGCCGGGGCGGACCGAGGCGACATCGCTCACGAGCCTCACCTCGCCACGCGGCGTCGCATCCTGCTGTATGGAGTGCAGAAAACCCGAACCGCCTCCCACGACGAGCCCGCCGGCGGCCGATGCGACGAGCGCGATGACGAGCACAAGAGGTGTAGCGACACCGAAGCGACCGGACAGGCTTGCGGCTCGCTGATGCAGCGAGTGAGTCAGTCTCGTTCTCATCTCAGACGACAGAGGAAGGCCGCGGGGTCCGCCGATCGCCGAGTTCGTGCATGTCGTAGCGCACCTGGACGTCGGTCTTCACGATCTGGACGCGGCAAGCTCGTACGCGGGACGTGGGGACGCGATGACGCTCCCGACGGGCGGCGCCAATCGCCGACGAGCGGATCATCCCAGCGACGAGTGGCGCGGAGCTGGCGCCCCGGTTAATTCCCGCCGCCCACTTCCAGCTACTTCACCTTTCGCAACTCCCGGTCGACACCATTGTCCCGCGCCGTGAATCCCGTCACCACACCATCCGAATCCACGTGGAACGTGACGATCGTGGCCGACCCGGGACTGCCGAGCGTGTAGGTCGTCCCGGACTGGAGAAAGAGCTGCTGCCGTTTGCCCCCCGGCGGCGTGACGTAGAGGTTCCCCTCCTCGAAGGTCACGATGAACCGCGCTCTGGACGAGATCTCGTACGCACCGACGAACGGCGGCCGCCCCGGGCCCTGCGTGGCGGCGATAGGCAGCTCGATGACGGGAATCGGAGGGATCGGGCGCGGCTGCCCGCCTAGCGCGATCAGTCCGATGAAGTCCGCCATCTGCACTTCGAGTCGCGGAAGCGCGTTGTACACCAGCGTGACCGATAGCGACTCGGCCGCAAACCACGCGTTATGCGCCGAGAATCCACCGCCCTGTCCATCATGGACGATGGCCGGAGAGCCCCAGACCGACTTCCGCAGCAGGAGGCCGAATCCGTATCGGTCCGCTGCACCACGTGGCGTCGTCATTGCCGCGTACGACGCAGCGGACAGCACGCGGCCACCATGAAGCGCATGGTTCCACCTGGCGAGGTCGCCCGCGGTCGAGCAGATGCCGCCTGGGCCGATGAGCTGCGACGCGTGTTGTTCGCCACGCAAACTCGCCTTGCCATCACTCGATCGGAGATAGCCGGTCGCTGCACGGGGGCCCGCCATGTTCTCGCACCAACCGAGTGACGTTAGGCCGAGCGGTCGCGCGATCTCGTCGCGCAACACGGCGTCGTACGGCTTGCCGTACATCTTTTGGATCAGTACCCCGAGCACCATGTAGCCGGTGTTGGAGTACGCGTACACCGTCCCCGGTCTCGAGACGAGCGTGTCCCGCGCCGCCAACGCGATGAGCGAATCGCCCGGCAGGTTTGCGGACTCCCGACTCATCTGCATGTAGTCGCGGGCCAGGCCGGACGTGTGATTGAGCAGCTGCTCGATCGTTATGGAGCTGAAGTCCGGCCGGAGGCCCTTCAGGTAGCGGCCGATCGAGTCCGTCAGCGACAACTTCCCGGCGTCCACGAGCTTCAGCACCAGCGCGGCGGTGAACTGCTTGGACACCGATCCGATGCGATAGAGCGTGGCCGGTTCTGCGTGCTGACCGGTGCCGATGTTCGCGACGCCCCACGCCTTCTCGAGCAGGGTCTGTCCACCGCGTGTGACCGCGATCGACACGCTCGGAAATCCGCGCGGGAGAATGTCGGTCGTGACGACGGAATCGATCCGCGCCGCCAATGCCTCCGCGGTCGGCGGCGTCGCTCCGTCAGGAAGCTGGGCCGGCGTGGCGCGGAATGGAAACGCAGCGAATGCGACCATAACGAGTAAGCGAGACGTGTGTGCCATGACGGCCATCGAGAAGTGGATGTCCAAGATCGGGTGCGCACGCTGATTGCATCGCCATCGCGGCTCGGCGTCGAAGACGACCGAGCAGCGATGGGTTCCTCACTCCGCGCGCAGGGCCTCGGTCGGCTGCACCCGCAGCGCCCGTATCGTCGGAACCACGCAGGCGAGCATGCACACGCCCACCATCAGGATCGCGTACCCGATCAGCATCGCGATCTCGCCGGCGGTCAGCCCCCGCGGCTCGACTGCGCTGAACTCCGTCGTGCGCTGGAGACCGAGCGCCGCCAGCGCGATGAGGGTGGTGCCGGCCACCACCCCCAGCGTCACCTGCGTCAGCGGTTTCCGGAAGATCGACGTTATGACGCCCCGCGCATTCGCTCCGAGGGCGACGCGCACGCCGATTTCGCGGGTCCGGCGGGCGACCGTGTACGACAGCACCGCGTAGATTCCCGAGAGCGAGAGCAGCAACGCGACAGCCGTCAGGCCGGCCGTGACGCGCACCCACAGACCGAGGAACCAGAGGAAGGGGTTTGCGACCTGGTCGAGCCGCGTCATCGACTCGATCCGCAGCGTCGGGTCGACCGACGTCGCCAGCTCGCGGACCCGCGGCGCGACCGTCAGCGGGTCGCCGCGGCCGCGCACGATCATGTTCAGCGCCCCGCGACTCCCAGGAACGAACGGGAAGTACAACCCCGCCGACCGCGAACGCTGTCCCACATGCGCCATGCCCAACTCGTCCACCACGCCGATGATCTCGTACAGCGGGAGCTCCGCCGTGTTGGAATCCAGCGTGCGCCCCTTGCTGATGCGCACCAGGTGACCGACCGGATTGCGCCCGGGCATCACCACGTCGACAAATCCCTGATCGACGATCACGACCCGCGCGTCAGGCGACAGGTCGCCCATGCTGAACGCGCGGCCGGCGCGCACCGGGGCCTGCAGCACGTCGAAGTAGGAGGGGTGGATCGATGCCGTCGCTACCTCCACTGAAAACGTGTCAGGCATCGTCACGACCTCGAGCCGCCGCTCGACGTGATAATCGCGCGGCAGTCGATCGACAAAGGTCACGCCGGCTATCCCGGGTTCGGACTCCAGCCGCTGCCGCAGCGCCTCGAGCGACGTGCTGAATCGGGCGAGCAGCGCCGCGCTCGACGTGCTGTCGAGCGTCTCCTCGGGCGGACCGTCGATCCCCACGTTGACGCCGAGATAGTCCTGCGCGCGGAAGCCGACGTCGTACGACTCGATGCGCTTGATCTCGCTGTGCACGAGCAGCACCGTCGCGGGAAACGCGACGGTGAGCGCGACCTGCACGACAATGACGGCCGTCCACACGCCGCCGAAGCTCACGCCGCCCCCGCCCGCGGTCCCCGCCCGAAGGCGCGTCCCGAGCCCGCGCGTGATCTTCCGGGCCGGCACGACGCCGGCGACCACCGCCCCGAGCACCGCCAGCAGTAGCGCGTAGACGATCGTCTGTGGCGAAAGGTCGAAGTCGTACCAGAAGGGCAGCCGGCCATAGTTCAACACGAGATACGGCTCGCCAAGGCGCGTCAGGGCCAGCTGCGCCATCAGCAGGCCGACGGCCGCCGCGAGGCCGGCGAGCACCAGGGCCTCGGCGAAGAGCTGCGTCACGATGCGGCGACGGCTTGCGCCGAGCGCGCTGCGGACGAGGATCTCCGTCTCGCGCGACGCGGCGCGCGCGAAGAGCAGCAGCGCCACCGTGCTGCAGACCACCACGACGAGCATGACGATGAAGAAGTAGATGAGCGCCAGCGTCCACTGCTCGTCGGGATTCACCGACATCTGGGCGTACGGAAGCACGTGCGCCTGCAGCTGCGCGTGGGTCGTCGGATGCTCGGCGGCGATGCGCTTCGTGAGCGATCTGACCTCCGCCTGCGCGCTCTCGAAGTTCGCGCCCGGCGCGAGGCGGCCGAAGACGTTGATCTCGACGCCCTCGCGCGGCTCGACGCCGGGCGCGTCGGTACGCAGCGGCAGCCACAGCTCGTGCGACATCGGAAAGGCGTAGCCCTCGGGCATCACGCCGACGACGGTCGCGAAGTTGGTTCCGAACTGCACGATGCGGCCGATGACGTGCGGGTCGCCGTCGAACCGGTCCCGCCACAGGTCGTAGCCGAGCAGCACCACCGGCTCTGCTCCCGGACGCTCGTCGGCCGGTGCGAGCACGCGGCCATGGGGCGGGCGCGCCGGTGCGATGCGGAACGCCGAGGCCGTGACCTCGGCGGCAACGGCGGGCTGCGCGCTGCCGTCGGAACCGACGAGATTCACGCTCGCGTTTCGATAGGCGCCGAGATCGGTGATGGAGCGAAGCCCGCGGTACAGCTGGTAGTCGTACAGCACGCGATCCTCGTCGTCCTGCGTCTGCAGATCCCAGTTCTGGATCTGGACGATGCGATCGCCATCGGGGAGCGGGAGCTCAGTGCTCTGCAGAATGCCGAACAGGTGGAACGTGACGGCGCCGAACCAGATGCCGAACGCCATCGCCAGCCCGCCGACGACGGTCAGGCCCGGATACTTCACGAGCATGCGGGCGCCGAGCTTGAGATCGAGCGAGAGTCCGTTGAACCACGCGGTGCCGCGCTCGTCGCGCAGCGCTTCCTTGTGCTTGTCCACGCCGCCGAACGTGACGAGCGCACGGCGCCGCGCCTCGTCAGGGTCGAGTTGATGCTCGCGCACGAGCCGCTCCGTCTCCATCTCGATATGGAAGCGGATCTCGTCATCGATCCTGGACTCGGCCGCGCGCCGGGAGAGCAGGCGCAGCCGCGCGCGGGCGGCGTGGAACCACGTCATGAGAGTGCTCCGGGGATGAGAACGCGCGGCGGTAGCGGCGCGCGGATCACGAAACGCGCAGGACTGCCTCCAGGCCGGCGGCGAACCGCCGCCAGCTCTCGAGCTCGGCACCGAGCGCGCGGCGCCCGGTGGGGGTCAGGCGGTAATACCGCGCGCGCCGGTTGTTGTCGGTCGTGTCCCAGTCGCTGGTGACCAGGCCGTTCTTCTCGAGGCGCTGCAGCGCTGGATAGAGTGACCCCTGGTTCACCTCCAGCACGCCGTTCGAGATCTGCTGCACGCGCTGGCTGATCCCCCACCCGTGCATCGGCGCGAGCGAGAGGGTCTTGAGGATGAGCAGGTCGAGCGAGCCCCGCAGGGCGTCCGTCTGTGGCCGAGGCGGCACGGTAGGCTCCTGTTTCTGTAGCTGTCGACAGAAGCGTACGCGCCGCTTCTGTCGCTGTCAAGAGAAACGGAGCCATCGGACGGAAGTTTCAACAGCGGCTGGAACGCCCGGGCGCGCGATGGCGCAGCGTGCGGAGGCGCAGACCCGGCGACGAGAGCAGGAGAGGGTTCGCCGTCGTCGCCGGGTCCCCTCACCCGAAGCGCTCGCGAAGCCGCGCCCCGAACCGCCGGCTCATCATCACCGGCTCCGGTACGCCGCGCAGGTACACCTGCTGGCTGGCATGCGACCACGGCTCCAGCCGCTCGACAAACTCGAGGTTCACGATGGTCGACCGGTGGATGCGCACGAACTGCCGGTCGGGGAGGCGCTGCTCCCACTCCCGCAGCGACTTCGCCGACGGCTTGCGCGAGAGCTGCGGAGCCAGGAGCAGTGTGGAGCCGTCGCCGTCCGCCGCGAGCGCGACGATGTCGCGCACCCTGACGAAGGCGCGCTCCTGGCCGAGTCGCAGGTAGAGGCGGTCGTCATAGCCGACCGTCTCGCGCACGGGTACCGGCGCCTGCATAGTTGCTAGGCGATTCACCGTCACGGCGAGCCGCTCGGGCGCCACCGGCTTCAGCAGGTAGTCGAGGGCGTTTACCTCGAAGGCACGCAGCGTGTACTCGTCGTACGCGGTCACGAACACGACGTCCACGTCCGCGCCGAGCAGCGGCAGCAGGTCCATCCCCGTTTCGCCGCCGAGCTGGATGTCGAGGAACACCACGTCGGCGTCGGTGGCCTGCACGAGCCGTGCGGCGTCGGCGACCGTGGCTGCCTCACCCACCACGCGTACCTGCTCGGCGTGGGCTTCCTCGAGCAGCGTCCGCAGCTCGCGCCTGGCGAGCCGCTCGTCGTCCACGATGACGGCATGGCGCGGACGCGCGCTCACGTCGCGGCCTCGTCGCGGCAGCGGGCCGGCAGCTCCACCCTGACGCGTACGCGCCCGTCCGCCTCCTCGATCGTTATGCGATGGTCGGCGGGATGGAGCGCCTCGAGACGCGCGCGCACGTTGGCGAGCCCCAGGCTTGCGCGCATGCCGCCGCCGGCGATCTCGTCAGGCGTGGTCGTGCGACCGCTGCTCCATCGACCGGTGTTCTCGACCACGATGGCCAGCCGGTCCGGCCTCAGCAGCCGCGCCTCCACCCGCAGCACGAGCGGCGCGCCGTTCGCGCCGGCGGCTCCATGCTTCACCGCATTCTCCACGAGCGGATTGAGGAGAAATGCCGGCACCTCGCAGCGCAGAGCGGCGGGATCGATCTCCATCCGCGCATCGAGCCGCTCCTCGAAGCGCACCTGCTCGATCGCCAGATAGCCGCGGACCGACGCCACCTCCTCCTCGAGCAGCGCCACGTGCAGCGGCCGCTCCACCAGCGCATAACGAAGATAGCCGGCGAGCGCGGTCACCATCTCGCGGGCGCGCTGGCGGTCCTCGTTGATGAGCGCCCGGATGGAGTTGAGCGTGTTGAAGAGAAAATGCGGGTTGAGCTGGTACGCGAGCATCCGGAGCTGCGCGTCGCGCGCGGCGGCCACGGCCCGGAGCGCCTGCTCCCGCTGCTCCCGCAAGGCGGTGCTGTACTGCAGCCCCAGCCGCACGAGGCTCCACCCGAACAGCGGGAGAGCGCCGTCGCTGAACGCGCCGTCGAAGATCCACTGCCGCCGGAACTGCAGCGACGACGGACCGCCGATGATCAGCGAGTGGACGAAGGTCGCGCCGAATTGCCTGTAGTAGTAGTAGACGAGCATCCACAGCAGGCCGGCCGCGTAGGCCGCCGCGATGCTGATGGCGAGTGAGCGTCCGAACGACCCTGGTCCCACCGCAAGACGGTCGTACACCGCGCCGAGCAGCAGCGACAGCAGAAACCCGATCAGGACGTACACCGGCGTGGTCGCGAGAAGGACATCCGACGGCATGATCTCGAGCCACCCGATCGTCATCGCGGCGCCGAACAGCAGCCAGCCGCCGACGTTGAGCAGCAGGTAGCCGCGGGGGCCGCGTCGCGCCGCACCGTCCGAGGCGACCTCCAGGGAATCCGCCGCGACGGCGCGCAGGGTGGACAACGGCTTCGTGGTTCTGTTCATCACGGGTGTGATTCGCCGGGGCGGATGCGCCGGCGGCTGTCGCCTCCGGCTGCCGGTCGGCGTGGATCGGCTCGGCCCCCAGGCGTCCGCTGCACGGCCACCGACCGACTGCTCCGCGGAGCCCATCCGATGGGTTGATCAAGGTATAGCGGCGCGCGATCCGCGGCCCTCGGAACCACGGGAGCATGCGTCAGCGGAGCCGACAAGCTCGCAGGCGCGAGACGAGGAGGCGATGAGGCAGCCGGCGGGCGGCGCAAATCGGCGACGAGCGGCTCGTCCTGGCGGCGAGCGGCAGCCACGCGCCGAACGGAGATCGGTCAGGTCGTGTACGGCTGCCGCGGTCGGAGCGTAGGGGCGCGCGATCCAGCCTGTCGCTCGGCCATGCGAAGCCCCGATCAGTTCTCGCGAACGATCACGAAGGAGCCCTGGCGTGCCGCGGGCCGCACGGCCCACCCGGCATTCAGCGTGACGGTCCAACCCTCTGCTCTGAGACTCGTCCCCTCGAGCGGCGCCGTGACCGGTACGGTCAGCGTCCTCCCATCGGCTGCACGCAGGACACCGCTGTCGGCCTCGAGACGGCCCCAGCGGGCCGAAAGTGTGAAGTGATTGAACAGTACCGTGCCGACGCCGGGTATCCCGACGCTGCCCCTGGTGTCGAAGGTTCCGCTCCCCGCGGCAGGCATCGTCAGGACCGGCCCATCGACGAACCGCCGGCGCAGCGCCGCGACGCGGAGCTGCTGCGTCCGATCGCGCGCCTCCTCGGCCGCGCGCAGCGTCGCGGCATCGTAGCGCGCCGCGGCCGCGTCCACATCGGTCGCCGGCGGCCTGTCGATCGCCGACGCGAGGAGGTCGCCGAGGTCGGACGTGCTGCGAACCTGGCGGCGCCATGACGGAAGGAGCTCATCGAGCAGCACACCGTAGGCGGGTCCCGAGGCGGCTTCGAACTGGCCGACGAAGGACGGCATCGATCCCGCTCCGGCGAGCGCCGATGCGGCGGCGCGGCGCGCATCGGCGGGCGAATCGGCCCAGGCCGCGATGCCGGTGTATGTGGCGAGCCCCTCGCGAATCTCGTCGCGCCGTTCGTTGTCCGCCGCGCCGGGAAACCGGCGGCGCCGTTCGTATCGGAAGGCAAGCGCATCGGCGATCGCCCCGGCGCGGTCGCTCCCGCCCGACTCCACCGCGCGGAGGAGCGCGCGCCACTCGAGCTGCATCCAGAGGCGCCCGTCGAACGTGTCGAGATGCTCGTTCGCCCCATCGCTCGGCGTTAGGCCGAGCTCGGGCTGGATGCGATGGAACAGCCCGTGGAGCAGGAGCTGCTGGCGCACGTCGGCGTCGTTCGCCGGGAGCATGGTCACGGGCCAGGCGAACCATCGCACCCCGCCCCAGGTGACGGGACCGTCCGCGAAACCCCCAAAGCGGGGGGGCGGCCCTTCCGGTATCGGCTGGCTCGTGGCGCGCATTCCCGTGGCGGGGTCGAAGATCACCATGGGACCACAGAGCGACACGCCCCACAGGCGGCCCGCGTCGCGCTCGCAGAGCGCGGTGGCTTCCGCGAAGTAGCGCTGCGCGAGCTGGGGATCGAGTTGCGCGCCTGCACGCGTTGCCGCGGCAAGCAACAGCAGTGGGAGTAGCGCGTGGAGATGGTGCCGAGTCCGCATCCCGCACCTCGTTATTCGAAATTTCTTGTCGCTCGTGCTGCCCAGGCCCTCGCCGGCAGAGATATGGACTCATCTGCGTGGCGGGGCAACATGGCTGCTACTCGTCGCTCGAGATCCCGGCTTCACTTCCTGGGACGTGTCGATCCCCGACCTGACGGTTCGGGGCTTTGCGTCAGGACCGATCGACTGGACCGTCGGCGCCAAGAGTTACACCGGCGTGAGCTCGTTGCCGACCCGGCTAGCGGCGGGCGCGATTGCGGCCTTCGGGAGGCAGGTCCCGGAGCATCACTCCGTAATCGGCGCGGGGCGCTGGCCAGGCCATCGCGGTCCGGCCACCGCTCTTTTTGCGCGGAGACGCCTAGCCCGAGCCTTTGTAGGGTGAGAGCATGCGTGTTTCCCCAGCCCAGCCCCGGCTGCCGCAAAATCGATCGCGGGCAGGTGGCGCCGTTCCCTCGCTTGTCGACAGCGGTACGGGTGAAACGTTTCGCCGCGCAACTATCGCTCTGACCGTGGCCCCTGCCGGCTGCCGACGGTGTGTTTCTCCTTAGGATCGGCTTCCCCCCGATGATCAGGAGTACACGGCATGCGCGCTACCCGAATCCCCATCGCGCTGTTCATCGTATTGCTAGCTCTGCCTTCATGTGACGGCACGACGGCTCCGGAGCCTCCGCCGCCCGCGGTCACCAGCCTTGCCGTCGTCGATGGCAACAGCCAGCGGGCCCCCGCCGGGACGCCGCTGCCCGCACCGCTTCGGGTCAAGGCCACCGACGCCGACGGAAATGTCGTCGCCGGCGCAATCGTCACGTTTGCGGTAGTCGATGGTGGCGGATCGCTGGCGCCGGAGACGGCGATTACGGGGTCGGATGGAATCGCGGAGTCGAGTTGGACTCTGGGAACAACCGCGGTCAGGCAGCACGTACGAGCGCTGACGGGCGACATAGATGCGCAGTTCACTGCCGATGCGTGCCAGCCCGGCCCGTGCAACTCCGAGCTGGCCTATGAGGACAATGGCGACATCATGATCTTCAACGCCGCCACGGGCGGAACGCGGCAGGTCGCGTCCCGCGACAGCCTCACCTGGAACCAGACACCGGCGTGGTCACCGGATGGTGAACGCATCGCATTCACCCGTTTAAGCTACAGCGAAGGGACACGTAGCATCTACGTGATGAATTCGGATGGCACCGCCGTGTCGCAGGTGACCGGGCCCGATTTCCTTTCGCCGACTTGGTCGCCGCAGGGCGACGCGCTTGCGTTCGTGGGTCCCATCAACCAGCCCTGTCCGGCCGACCAATACTGCGGCGCGATCTACGTGCAAGAGCTGGCCGCGGGGAGCGTCATGCGGCTGGTGGCAGCATCAGGCTTCGCGCCCGCTTGGTCGCCCGACGGGAGCCGCATCGCATTCGTCGCTCGTAATGGTTCGTATGACAACGACGACCTGGTCCATTCACTGCGGCTCGTGAACCCCACTGGCAGCGGCATGACAGAAATCGTACCGTTGACATCAGCCTGGATAAGCCGGCCCACCTGGTCTCCGGACGGCACGCGCATCGCGTTCTCTATGAACGGGGTTATTTACGTGATCCGCGCCGACGGCACCGGCCAGACGCAGCTCACGCTAGGCGGTATGCCGGCATGGTCGCCGGACGGAACTCGCATCGCCTACTATTCGATCGACAACAACGGCAACGATCGTATCATGGAGATCCCCGCCGAGGGAGGTGCGCCGACGCTCCTCACCTCGGGAATCTGGCCCTCGTGGCGGCCATGATCGGTGCTGCAGTTCAACGGCCAGGGAACGGCAGCCGCGCGAAACGCGGGTCGCGGTGCAGCTCGGCGAACATCGGAGTGAAGATGTAGTGGCGCAACGTGTTTTCCTCGATCGAGCGCTCGAGCCAGAGGAACGCGTTGTCGTAGTCGCGCAGTCCGGCGTACACGACGGCGATGCCGAACGCGCCATTGCTGCGGCTACGGCCGGCGAGCAGGTCCGCGAGGATCGCACGCGCCTGGGCGCTGTCGCCGGACCGCGCGAGCGCGTAGCCCAGAAACGCGAGGGCGGCACGCGCTTGCTTCGTCTCGACGCTCCACCGCAGCTCTTCGAGCGCCTCGGGCCACATACCGAGCGTGATGTAGCATTGCCCCATGATCACCCCCGCGCCCCCCGCGGGCGGCGTCAGTGACTTCAGCGGGCGCAACAGCTCGATCGCCTCATCGCAGCGCCCGTTCGTGTTGAGCGCGAGCGCCATTTCCACCACGGCGCGGTGCGAGTAGGGATCGGCGTCGAGCCCACGGCGCGCTGCCGCGAGCTGCTCGGCAGGTCGGCGGGTCTCCATGTAGAGCCGTGCGAGTCCCTCATGGCCGCGGCTAATGGAGGGATCGAGCGCGATTGCCCGGTTCAGCGACGCTTCCGCCGCGGGCCAGTCGCGCTTCATCAGGAGTGCCCAGCCGAGCGAGGCATGGCTGTCGGCGAGGGAATCGTCGAGCTGGACGGCACGGCGAGCAGCGCGCTCGGCACGCTGAAGCCAGATGTGGTAATCGACGTCCGTAAACCTGAGGTTCAAGTACAGCGGCACGAGAGCCGCCCACGCCGCGGCGAAGCCGGAGTCCGCCGCGATCGCGCGCTCGAGGTAATCGATCCCCTCCTGCCGATTCTCCTCCCCGCGAAGCATCGCCGGATTCCGGCCGCGCAGGTACAATTCGTAAGCGGCCATGTCCGGCGTGTAGGGGTCCCGGACCGCACGACCGACAGGCGCGAACAGCACTTTCAGCTCGCCCGCGACTGCGCGTGCGATGTCCTCCTGCGCCGCGAGCATTTCGCCGATCTCCCGGTTGTAGGTTTCGGCCCAGCGCACGGATCCGTCGCGCGCATCGATCAGGCGGATCTCCATCCGCACCCGGTTCCCCGCCTTCTGCAGCGAGCCCTCGACCAGGTGCGAGGCGCTCAGGCTGTCCGCGATCTGCCGCAGCGTGAGCGGCCGGTCGCGCAGCGTGGCCACGGACGTGCTGCCGATGACGCGCAAGCTGCCTGCGCGGCCGAGCGCCGTGATCAACTCTTCGGTTAGGCCACTCGCGAGCGCGGCGTCTCCGACAGCGCCGTCCGCAGTTGCGAGCGGCATGATGGCGATGGTCGGCACGGTGTTCTCAGGGGAACCTCCCGGCCCGCCGCGGCCTCGTGCAACCGTGAACACGGTTGCTGTCACGAGCAGGAGCAAGATCAAGAGCGCATATGCGCGCGAGGCAAGCCGGCGCACGCGTACAGGCTCTCGTGGGATCGCATCGAGCGCCGCGATCACCTCGTCCGCGCTCGAGGGCCGGTCCGTCGGGTCAGGCGCGAGGCAGCGTCGCAACAGGGCGGCGAGGCTCGGGGGGCAGTCGTCCCGTGAGAGCGGCGGCACGTCGGCCGCGAGCCGCGCCAGCACCATCTCTCGCGGCAAGCCAGTGGGGAACGGCGGGCGCCCCTCGAGCATCTCGTAGAGCACGAGTCCCGCCGCGTACAGGTCGGCACGATGGTCCGCCGTACCCGCAAGCTGTTCGGGGGCCATGTACGCGGGCGTGCCGACGACGAGCCCGCCCGTCGCTCTATCCGCTTCGATGGCGGCGGCCTCGAGCGCTGCCGCAATGCCGAAATCCGTGACGAGCGCGTTGCGCCCGCTCAGCAGGATGTTCCCTGGCTTGATGTCGCGGTGCACGACGCCTAGCGCGTGCGCATGGGCCAGCGCGTCGAGCACATCGCGCCAGATCGCGACCGCATCGCGCACGGGCAGCGCGCCGCCGCTCGCGATGCGCGCCCGCAGCGACTCGCCCGCGATGAAGGGCATGGTATAGTAGAGCAGCCGACCGGTCGAGCCGCTGGTGATGAGCGGCACGATGTGCGGGTGCTGGAGCTGCGCAGCGAGCTGGATCTCGTGGCGGAACCGCTCGCCGCTCATGGCCGGAGTGTCGCCGCTCAGCACCTTGATGACGACGCTGCGATGGAGCGCGATCTCCTCGGCCAGGAAGACGCGGCTCATGCCGCCACCGCCCAGCTCTCGCCCGATGCGGTAGCTGTCGCCGAGTACGGCCTCCAGTTCGGCTCGCAGCTCAGCGGACGGCTCCGGCGGCGTGCGGCCGAGCAGCGCGGCATACCCCGGTGCGATGACGGCGGCGGCGAGCTCGTCGAACACGGCGCCGGAGGTGTCGTGCGCCTCGAGCAGCGACTCGAGCTCGGCGCGCAACGCATCGTCGGCGCCACAGGCCTCGCGCAGGTAACGCGCGCGATCCGGGGGCGCCAGCTCGAGTGCGCTCTCGAGCAGCCCCGCCAGGCGTTCCATGCGTTCCGCGTCCATGCGTGCTCCGTCAGGCGCCCGTTATGACGCCGATTTCGCGTGCGAGCCAGGCGCGCGCGAAGCTCCAGTCGCGCTTTACGCTGCGCGCCGAGATGCCGAGTGCCGCGGCGGTATCCTCTACGCTCAACCCGCCGAAGAACCGGCACTCGACGACGCGAGCCTGCCGCTCGGCGGTCGCTTCGAGCCGCTTGAGCGCTTCATCGAGCGCTGCCAGCGTTTCCGACTGGTCATCGGACAGATCGAGCGTCGCGATGCGCGCCTCGACCGGGTCCAGCGGCACGTGCGGCGCGTCCCCGCCGCGCCGCAGTCGCCGCCTATCGCGCGCGTAGTTGCACAGGACGTGACGCATCGCCTTCGACGCGACGGCCAGGAAGTGCGTGCGACTCTCCGCCGGCAGCCGCTCGCCGTGCGCCAGCTTGAGCCACGCCTCGTGGACGAGCGCGGTCGTGGTTAGTGTGAGGTCGCCGTGCCATGCGAGCCGCTGCCAGTGTGCGAGCGCCAGTAGCTCGTCGTACACCAGCGGCAGCAGGGCATTGAGCGCGTCGCGATCGCCGTCGGCGACTGCCCCGAGCAGCACGCTGACGGTCGCACTGCCTGACACGATGGGTGGCCCCTGCGGTCGTGCCATATAGATGGAGAGACGGAAGGCATCGACAAGATACAGCCGAAACGGGCCGGCGACGATATCCCCGTCCCGGGCGCCCGTGGGTCGCCGGTTAACGATCGGAGCGCGAAAGGGCGCGCCACGCAGCGCCGCCGGTTAGGGAGCACCCCGCATGGGCTCCGCAGGCTTGATCCGTCCCCGATCAGGCGCAACAGGCCGGCCGCTATCGGGACGGTCGGTGACCCGATGCCGCCGAAACCTCTGAACGAGGAGACTCGGCCGTACGACCCACGTCGATCGTTCGCAGCCGCCGGCGCCGGATCTCCCGCAGCGCCGCGCCATCGTAGAAGTTCGTGATCTCGATGACGTCCACGCTCACAATCGCGGGCGACCCGCGCCACTCCGCCTCGAGCGGGAACGTCCACAGGTGACGAGGCGCGCTCACGTGCGCCAGCGCCCCACCCGGCGCTCCTCGGTTCCATGTCTGTATCGTGCGTGCCACGAATCGATCGAAGCGGGCGCTGCGTTCCGGATCGTACCGGCTCGTACCTAACGTGGATTCCAGCGCGGCGACGTCCGCCGAGTCCCGCGCCGCGAGCAGCGCGTTCGCCACCTCGCGCCGCTGCGTGACGCCCATCGGCCCCGTGAGCTGCGGATGCGGAGACAGGTACGAAAACGTCTCGAGCACGAAGGTCTCCGAATAGGGCCGGAAGAACCCTGCCGGCAGGGCGTGGGTGCCGCCGCGCGCATCCACTCCCACGAGCCGGATCACGTAGGTGAGCGGCGTGTCGAACCAGGTGAGGTTGCGACCCGCCACCCAGATGCCACTCGCCGCGATGAGAAGCACGGAGAGCGCGAACTGCGCGGGCGAGAAGATCCACAGCCGCGTTATGCGCCGTCCCCGCAGGAGAAACACCAGGAACGCCAGGTCCACGCCGATCCACTTCCAGAAGAAGATGCCCGTCAGCGCGAATGCGCCGAGGTGGAAGGTGATGGTGAGCATCAGGAAGGCGGGCAGCGACCAGCGGCGCCAGAGCAGGATGAGCGCTCCGCACTCCACCGCCAGCGTGAAGAGCATCAGCGGAACGCGCAGCGCGGCCACCACGTCCGCAACGCGCTCGACCACACCGGCGTCCAGAAAACCCAGCCAGCCGTTGGCGTGGGCGCCCAGCAGCAGGTAGTCGATGTGCGGGTGCATGATCCACCCGACGCGGATCTTCCCCCACCCTGACGACCACCAGTCCACGGCGATGAGACAGCTCAGTAGAAAGACGAACGCATCGGGCCTGTGCTCCCGCATCAGCGATCGCACCACCCAGTATGCCCCGAACAGGATCGGAATCCGGACCAGCAACTCCATCTCCGTCCACGAGTAGGACTCGAGCGGGATCTGGAACTGATGGGCGATCGCGCTGGCGACGATCGCGAACGGGATCACGAACAGCGGGCGCCAGAGCAGCGCCGCCCAGAGCAGCACGAGGAGCAGCCGGTCGCCGAGGTGGAGCCGGTCGAAGTAGGCGTTGTATGGATAGGCAGCGAGCACCCAGGTCGCGATGCCGGTCACCCCGCCAACGAACCATCGCAGCGCCGCGCCATCCTCGACGGCGTTCCAGCCTGACGCGATGGACGAAATGCGTCGGAGGCCGGCCCACCGGGCCAGCCTCCCATCCGCGATGAGCGCGAGCACCACGACCGCGCCGAGGAGCGCGAGCATTCCGATGGGGACGCGATCCAGCAGCAAACGGCCGGCGCGCTCGAGCACTTCCGGGGCGACGAACGACCGTTCGTACGCGGCGGGGGGGAGTCTCCCCAGGCCGACGCTGAGACGCTCGAGCAGCGCGAATGCGCCGATGCTCGCGACCACCAGCCCCGTGAAGCGGACGAGCGGACGCGTCTCGCGTTCGACCACGTGGCCCGCTACCTCGACGCGCCCAGCGCGGCCGAGGCGTCCAGTCGTTCGAGAAGGGTCGCCGCGAAGGCGCTGACGTGCGACGGCGAGATAACGTCGCCGGAGTCCGCGCCATCGACGTAGACGATCTCCGGCGGGGGATCGATGAGCTCCAGCCACTCGAGGCGCGGATCTTCACCCGCGTCGAAGTCCCGACCCGACGACATGAACACGATCGCCCGGCCGCGATAGGCCTGTGGGAAGTAGCGGGCGATCGCCTCGCGGTTCGCGTTCTCGACCTTGAACCGGTGGAACTCCGTTCGGCTCTCCGCGCCGGCACCGTCGCCGGCGAGCA
>DATHUW010000017.1:0-13148 GCA_035461825.1 Gemmatimonadaceae bacterium | reverse complement strand
CCCCCCCGGGTGTGCCGTCTTAGGTTCTACTTCAATCGGCGCAGTCAAAATGCACTGCGGGTTGAAGTTGACGGACCTCATGTAGGTTGTGAGGTCTGTTTCCGACCGGGGGCTCGGAGGGGTCCGCGGACTGAGGCGGCTACGAGTGGGGGTTCAGCAGGAAAGGGGAACAAAGCTTTGGCTTTCCCCCGTCCCCCGCCCCCCGTCCCCCGCCCCCCGTTACCCGCCCCCTCGATCCCGCGTCCAAGATCCAGGTGCGCATCCATCGATGCGCGGACCTCCCGTTCCGACACAACTGGGTGGGATCGATGATCCGACGTTTCGCTCCGAACTCTCCCCCGCGCCTCGGCACACGGCGCCTTTCGATGGCGCTCGCTCTGGCCGGCGCCCTCCACGCGTCGGCGCTCGTCTGGGCGCAGGAATCGTCCGCCGCGGAGCGGACGCACCGCGTGCGCGAAGGCGACACGCTGTGGGATCTGTCGCGCGCGTATCTCAACGACCCATTCCTCTGGCCGGAGATCTACCGGCTCAATCCCGACATCGTCGAGGATCCGCACTGGATCTATCCGGGAGAGCTCCTGCGCCTGCCGTCGGGTGCGGCGGATGCGCCGGCCGCGCTCGCGATCGCCGAGCGGGTGATGCCTGTCGAGACGGTGTTCGATGCGCCCGTTCGGCGTCCGGTCCGCGCGCCGACCGTCCTCGTCAGCGGCGACGCCGCGCCTCCGCGCGTCCTCGCGCTCAGCGAGCACGAGTTGCTTGCCGCGCCGTGGATCGATCGGCTGGGCGCGCCCAGTGGGGCTGGGCAATTGCTGAAGAGCGTCGCACCATCGGGGATCGCGTTCTCCGACCTGCCCGAATTCCTCCAGGTGTTCGATCGCATCTACGCCACGCTGCCCTCGGGGAGCGTCGGCGCGGTCGGCGAACGGTACCTCGTGGTCGCGCAGGGGCAGATGGTGACCGACACGACGCGGGTGATCGTCCCGACGGGCATCGTCGAGGTGGAGCGCCGTCCGGATGGCGAGGCCGCCACGATTCGCGTCCTCCGCCTGTTCGGTCCGATGAAGCTCGGGCAGCGGCTGATCCCGCTTCCAATGCTGTCGATCCCGGACGAGATCCTGCCGACGCCGCGCGACCTCGGCGTGATGACCTCGGTGGTGTGGGTCTCGGGTCAGGACATCCTCCCGACCGTGCAGGACTACCTCGCGCTCGACGTGAGCTCGCGTCAGGGCATCAGCCTGGGTGACCAGTTCACGCTCGTGCTGCCGCGGCGCACGATGGAGAATGGGCAGGCCCTCCCCGAGGAGCCGATCGCGCTCGCGCGCGTGGTGCGCGTGAGCGACTTCGCTGCGACGGTGATGCTGATCGATCAGCGGCACCCGGCCATCGCGGTGGGGACACGCGCGAGGCTGTCGGCGAAGATGCCGTAAGGCGCAACCCACGATGCGCGGTGCGGCGCCGCGGGCCGAACAGGCTCGCGGCGCTTTCACTTTGGAGGGTGGCGCCGTGCGTTCGCGTCGGGGGTAGACCTGTGACGCGCGGCAGTCGCACATCGCGGCTCCCGCTCGGTGGCGCATTCCACTAGGATACGTCGGCTGCACACCGACTCACTTCGACCTCAGGGCATGGCACGCACCGTTCTCGTCACCGGCGGCGCCGGTTTCATTGGCTCCCACGTGGCCGATCTCTTCCTGGCCGACGGCCACGCGGTCACGGTCCTCGACAACCTGACGAGCGGCAAGCGGTCGCAGGTGCCGCGCGAGGCGGACTTCTACGAGCTGGACATCACGTCCCCCGAGGCGGCGGCACTGGTGCGCGACACCGGCTTCGACGTGATCTGCCACCTCGCCGCGCAGATCGACGTGCGGAAGAGCGTCGCCGATCCGGCCAACGACTCGCGCATCAACATTGGCGGCTCGCTGAACCTGCTCGAGGCGGTCCGCCAGAGCGGCGCCCGCACGCGGTTCATCTTCTCGTCCACCGGCGGCGCGGTGTACGGCGACCTCGTGCCGATGCCGGTCGAGGAAAGCGGCGCCAAGGACCCGCAGTCGCCGTACGGCACGGCGAAGCTCAGCGTCGAGTATTACATGGGCTACTACGCTCGCGTGCATGATCTCGATACGGTGGCCCTGCGGTACTCCAACGTCTACGGGCCCCGGCAGGACCCGCACGGCGAGGCCGGTGTCGTTGCGATCTTCTGCAACCGGATTCTGGACGGCACGCCCCTCACCGTCTTCGGAGATGGGAAGCAGACGCGTGATTACGTGTATGCCCTCGACGTAGCGCGTGCCAATCAGCTCGCGGCGAGCGCCGAGCTGCCGCGCATGACGACGCTCGACAGCCGCGCGTTCAACATCGGCACCTCCATCGAGACCGACGTGCTGGAGCTCGCCGCGCTGCTCAAGCGGGCGGGCCAGTCGGACGTCGCGGTGCATCACGCCCCGGCACGCGCCGGCGAGCAGATGCGCTCCGCGGTGCAGATCGCGAAGGCGCAGCGTATGTTAGGGTGGAGCCCCTCGATGCCGCCGGAGCAGGGGTTGGCGGCGACCTACGAGTGGTTCGCGGCGCAGCGCAGTGGAGCACGGACGTGATGATCCCGCTCGCGCAGGTCAGTGCCGCCGTTCCCACGTCGCCGTGGGAGATGGTGGTGCACGCGAACCTGCTCACGCAGATCGTGCTCGTCGTGCTCGTGGTCCTCTCGCTCATGAGCTGGGCGATCATGTGGGCGAAGTGGCGTCAGCTCCGGGCGGTCTTCGCCACCGGTCGCACGTTCATGCGCGAGTTCCAGCGGGTCGCCGGACTCGAGGAGGTGAGCGAGCTGGCACGCCGCAGCCGGCCCAGCCCGTTCACGCGCGTCTTCTCGCGCGCGCTCAACTTCTTCGCGGAGATGAAGCCCGGCGCCTTGCGAGAGGCGGCCGGCTCGCCGCTGTCGGGCTCGCAGGTGGAGGCGCTGCGCCTCGTGTTGGATTCGGAGACGGCGGGCGAGCGCGACCGGCTCGGCCGCTACATTCCGTGGCTGGCAGTCATCGGCTCGTCGAGTCCGCTGATCGGCCTGCTGGGTACGGTGCTGGGCGTCATCGACGCGTTCATCGGCATCGCGACGAGCGGATCCGGCAACCTCAGCGCCGTGGCGCCGGGTGTGGCCGAGGCGCTCATCGCGACCGCGGCAGCGCTCGCCGTGGCCATTCCGGCGATTTTCGGGTACAACATCTTCGCGAACCAGGTAACCCGGCTGGAGAGCGAGCTCGAGAACTTCGGCTCGGAGCTGATTGCGCTCATGGTACGGGAAGGACGGATTTGAGAAACAGGAGCTAGGAGCTAGGAGCTAGGGATTTCGCGCCAGATTCCCGACTCCGAGCTCGTAACCCCTAGCTTCTAG
This sequence comes from Gemmatimonadaceae bacterium, assembly GCA_035461825.1. Taxonomy (GTDB): domain Bacteria; phylum Gemmatimonadota; class Gemmatimonadetes; order Gemmatimonadales; family Gemmatimonadaceae; genus JALZIF01. Next base: position 9,772 of record DATHUW010000017.1, on the reverse strand, counting down.
CTCCTTGCTCCTAGCTCCTAGCTCCTCAAGAACATGCCTCGTCATCGCAAGCGCGGCGGTCTGCCGCTCTACGCCGAGATCAACGTGGTGAGCCTCATCGACGTGATGATGCTCCTCATGGTCATCTTCATGATCACGGCGCCAATGATGCAGGGCGGCGTGGACGTGGCGCTGCCCCGCGCGCAGGCACGCCCGCTCGAGGCCCGCAGCGGCGTGGTCGTGACGGTGAACCGGCAGGGCGACATCTTCGTCGACCAGACCCGGCTGAGCTACGACGAGTTCACGGCGAGCTTTTCCTCGCTGGCGGCCGAGCGCGGCCGCGAGGGCGGCCTCTACCTGCGCGCCGACGAGGGGGTGCCCTACGGCACCGTCGTGCGCGTCCTGGCCGTGATGCGCGCGGCCGGCGTCGGTGACGTCGGCCTGGTGGCCGAGCCGGAGACGGTGCGCTGATGGCTGGGCGCCGCTCGTCAGGCGGCGCGCTCGGCGCCGGGCCGTTCGGCTTCTCCGTCGGGCTGCACGTGCTGTTGCTGACGGCCATGTTCCTGGCGAGGCCCGAGGCGCCGAGATTCACGGCACCGGTGTACCGCGTCGATCTGGTGGCCGCGCCGCCCGGCCCACGGCAGATCGGCGAGGTCCGCCCGCCGGCCACCGCGCCCGAGCCGGAGCCGCCGGCGGCGACACCTCCCGCGCCGCGGCCGCAGCAGCTGCAGCCGGACCGGATGCCTCCGCCCCCCTCCAAGCAGCCGCCGCCGCGCCGCACGCCGGCGCAGACGACGCCGACGCCCGCGCCGACTGAGCCGCAACCCCGGCCGCGAACGGCGCCGGCTCCCGTGGCCGGCGGCGGGCCCGAGGGGGGACGCGGAACGGATGTGGCGAACGTCCGGACGGAGGGGATCGAGTTCCCGTTCCCTGGGTACCTCGAGAACATCGTCCGCCAGATCGCGCTGCGGTTCAAGCCGCCGGGCAACGCCGCCCTGCGGGCCGAGGTAAAATTTCTGATTCGCCGCGACGGCTCGGCGGAAATCGTGCAGTTCGTGCAGCGGTCGGGAGCGTTCGCCTTCGACCTCGAGGCGCAGGGGGCGATCGAGCAGGCCGGGCAGGTCCGGGCCTTCGGCCCGCTGCCGGCCGGCTACGAGAACGACGTGCTGACCGTGGTCTTCAGCTTCGATCCTCGAACCATTCGTTGAGCGTCGTGAGGCATACGAGAGTTGCGGGATGGGCGTTGGCCCTGGCGGCCGCGCCGCTGGCGGCCCAGGACACCACGCAAGTGCGCATCGGCCTGACCTATCAGAGCGCGGCGCCGCCGACGGTGGTGGTCCTGCCCGTGGGCGGCCTCGCGGGCGACAGCGCACGCGCGATCATCGCACGGGACCTGGAGTACGGGGACCGGATGCGCGTGACGACGGGGCCGGGGGCGGTGGCGTACGAGGCGGCGCTCGGGCAGGATGGCCGCGCGCCCAACTATCCGCTCTGGCAGCGCCTCGGCGCGGCGGGCGTGGTGCACGCGGACCTCCTGCCTAACGGCATTCGGGTGCGCCTGCACGACGTGCAGGGCCAGCGGCTCGCCACGGCGCGCGACTTCGCGTTGGACGGCGGGCCGCTGAGCCGGGAATGGCGCATGTCGCTCCACGGGGTGGCCGACGAGATCGAGCGCTGGATCACGGGCACGCGCGGCATCGCACAGACGCGTGTGGCCTTCGTGCGCGGCGGACGGGTCTACGTGGTGGACAGCGACGGCGAGATGGAGGAGGCGGTGAGCGCGGGCGGCGGCGCGCTGTCGCCGTCGTGGCATCCGGCCGGACACTCGCTCGCCTTCAGCACCTTCGGGGAGCACGGCAGCGAGCTTCGCGTGGTCGATCTGCGCACGAATCGCGAGCGGCGGTTGTCCGGGGCGGCGAGGGGACTCAATATTACTCCGGAATGGACGCCGGGCGGCGACTCCATCGTGTTCGCGCACGGCCGCGAGAGTGGCACCGACCTGTTCGTGGTCAGCGCCGAGGGCGGCGAGCCGCGGCGCATCACGGTCGGGCGGGGAACCGACAACACGTCGCCGTCGATCAGTCCCGATGGTCGCCGGATCGCGTTCACGTCGGGGCGCTCGGGTCATCCGGAGGTGTACACGGTGGACCTGGATGGCGCGAACGCGGAGCTGCTCACGCCGTTCACGATTGGAGACCAGAGCTATCGTTCGAGTCCGTCGTGGTCGCCGGATGGGCGGTTGGTCGCCTTTCAGGCACGTGTCGCCGGACGCTTCCAGATCATGACCATCAACCTGCGAGACCGCTCCATGCGGCAGCTCACGAGCGAAGGGGTGAACGAGGATCCTTCGTGGGCCCCCGACGGACGTCATCTCGTGTTCACCTCATCGCGCTCGGGTATCCGGCAGCTCTGGGTGCTCGACGTCGAGACCGGCCGCGCGCGCCAGCTCACTCGTCAGGGTGGGAGCCGTCTGGCGGCGTGGTCCCGCATTCTGCCCCCCACCTCGTAATGCTGGCCAACCACTCACGCACCACCCCCGACCGGAGAATGCAATGATCCGTACGTCCCGTCTCATCCCCGTCCTGACGCTGGCCGCCGTGGTCCTGGGGGGCTCCGCCTGCCGGCGCCAGCCGGAGGCCGCGCCGATGCCGGAACCGACGGTCAATCAGGACAGCATCGACGCCGCCAACCGCGCTCGTGCAGAGGCGGAGGCGCGCGAGCGCGCCCGCATGGATTCGATCAACCGCGCGAACGCGGCCGCCGAGGAGGCGCGTCGCGCCGAAGCCGCGCGGATCGCGGCGCTGCGGAACACGTTGATGGAGGCGATCTACTTCGACTTCGACAGCGACGGCCTGAGCGCGGATGCGCGGTCGCGACTCGACGCCAAACTGGCGATCCTGAACGCGAACAGCGGACTCACGCTGCGCATCGCCGGCCACGCGGACGAGCGAGGCTCGGACGAGTACAACCTGGCGCTGGGGCAGCGGCGTGCCGCCGCGGCGAAGCGCTACCTGACGCAGCGCGGCATCGCGGACGATCGCATCGCGATCATCAGCTACGGCGAGGAGCGGCCTGCGGTGCAGGGATCCGACGAATCCGCCTGGTCCCAGAACCGTCGCGACGAGTTCGAGATCACGGGCGGCGGCGACACGTTGCGGTCGCCTGGCGAATGACGAGGCGGTGGTACACCCTGGTGCCGGTCGTCGTCCTGACGACCGGTGCCTGCTTCGCCACACGTGAGGATGTGCGCGCCCTCCACCTCGACCTGCAGGAAACGCGGGCCGAGCGAGCGCGGGCGGACTCCGCGATGCGCGAGCAGATCGGGCAGGTGCTCACGTCCGTCACGGCGGTCAACGATTCCGTCGAGCTCCTGAGCACGCGCCTGACGTCGTTCCAGGGCGCCGTGCGCGGGGAGCTGTTCGAGATCGGCCAGCAGCTGGTCTCGATCCAGGAACTGACGGGACAGAGCCAGCGGCGGCTGCAGGAGGTGCGCGCCTCGCTCGATCAGCGGCTGCAGGACCTGGCGCCCGCCGCGGCGCCGCACGACACGGGCGCGGCGGCGGCTCCCCTGCCGTCGGCGACGGATCCGGGGCCGAACGCGCTCTTCCAGCTCGCGCTCGACCAGCTGCGACGCGGCAGCCCCGGCACCGCGCGCCTGGCGTTCGAGGAGTTGCTGACGAAGCATCCGGCGAGCGACATCGCCGACGATGCGCAGTACTACATCGCCGAAGCCCATGCGGCCGAAAACCAGCCGGCGGCGGCGGACTCGGTGTACGGGATCGTCGTGACGAAGTACCCGGAATCGCCGCGCGCGCCGACCGCGATGTTCAAGCGCGCCCTGGCGAAGCTGTCGGCGAACGACACGGAGGCCGCGAAGACGATGTTCAACGATCTGATCGCGCGGTATCCGCGGTCGGACGAGGCCGCGCTGGCACGCGATCGGCTGCGGACGCTGCCCTGAGCGTCCCCCGGGAGGGCACGTGACGCGGTCGCACAACGCCGAGATGCCCTTCCTCGACCACCTCGAGGAACTGCGGTGGCGCATTCTGTGGTCACTGATGGCGATCGGTGTCGGCATCGCCATCGGCTTCTTCCTGGTCCTCAAGCTCGACGTGATCGGCCTCCTCGCGCGGCCGATCACACCGTATCTCGGCGGTCAGAAGCTGGTCTTCACGCACCCGGGCGAGCCGTTCAGCATCACGATGAAGGCCTCGTTCATCATCGGCATCGTGCTGGCCCTGCCGGTGATCGCCTATCAAGTGTGGGCCTTCGTGTCGCCGGCGCTGTACGAGCGAGAGAAGAAGATCATGATCCCGGTGCTCGGTGGCGCGACCTTCCTGTTCGCGGGCGGTGTGGCGCTGGCGTACTTCGTGGTGCTTCCGCTCACGCTGCGGTTCCTGCTCGGACTCCAGACCGAGTCGCTGGAATCGATGATCAAGGCCTCGGACTACTTCGGCTTCGCGATCACGATGTCGCTCGCGTTCGGCCTGACGTTCGAGTTGCCGATCGTGATCGTGGCGCTCACGGCGCTCGGAATCATCTCGGCGCGCACGCTGAGCCGGTTCCGCCGCCACGCCATCGTCCTCTGCTTCGTCGGCGGCGCGGTGATCACCCCGGGCGGCGACATCATGTCGATGGTCGCGCTGGCCGTGCCGCTGTACCTGCTGTACGAGGTGAGCATCCTGCTGGCGAACACCATCGAGCAGCGCCGGGAGCGGCGCATTGCTCGTGAGGCGGCCGAGGAGCGTGCCGAGGCCGATGCGGAGCATCCGGGACCGCGGAGCCTGATGGTATGAGGGTGGCCCGCGCGGCGGTCGTGACGGCGTTCCTCGTCGCGGCGGCGATCACGTCGGTCCGCGACGCGGCGGGGCAGGTCCGGGACACGCTGCAGGCGCGGCGGGATTCGGTACTGCGCGACTCGCTGGGGCAGCCGCTGCATCCCGCGGCGGACACGACGGGCCGCGAGCTGGTGACGTGGGTGCCGGAGGACTCCGTGATGGCGGCGCTGATGCGGCGTCCCGGCTACACGGTCACGCGCTATCAGGGGCGCACGGTCGTCTTCGACCCGGTGCAGCGGGAGATCCGCCTGCTGGAAGGGGCCGCGATCCAGCGCGAGGCGACGATCCTCGTCGGCGACTCGGTGTCACTCAACGACTCCACGCGAACGATGATCGCCTGGGGCTTGCCGGCGGTGCTGCGCGATCCGACCCAGGGCACGGCGGACCTGATCGCGCAGGGGCGACTGGAGTACGACATGGCCGCCCGCGAGGGGCTGGTGACGGGGCTGTGCACGTCGATGGAGGAGACGGGGGTGCGCTGGTTCGTCTGCGGCGATCAGAGCGGCTTCCGGCTCGACAGCGCGTCCGGCGACCCGAACCGGCGCACCTTCTACGCGCACAGCGGCCGCCTGACGAGCTGCGATCTCGCGGTGCCGCACTATCATTTCCGCACGGGCGAGGTGAAGGTGATCCAGCGCCGGATCCTCGTCGCCCGGTCGGCCACGATGTACGTGTCGGACGTCCCGGTGTTCTGGCTGCCGTTCATCTTCCAGGACATGCGCTCGGGCCGACGCAGCGGCCTCCTGTCGCCGAGGCTCGGCTTCAGCGACATTCTGCGCAACTCGTCAGGCTACCGCCGGCAGATCGAGAACCTCGGCTGGTACTTCGCGCTCAGCGACTACATGGACGCGCAGCTCTCGTTCGACTGGCGGAGCGGCGCGCGGTCCACGGACCAGGACCCGGGGTGGAAGCGCTGGAACGGCGAGTGGCGCTACCGGTGGCTGGACCGGTTCCTCTCCGGGCGCGTCGCGCTCTCCCACGAGGACTGGGACAACGGGCAGACGAACAGCAAGGTGTCGTGGTCGCACGCGCAGGACTTCTCGATGCGCAGCAAGCTGAACACGAACATCAACTACGTCACCAGCACCCAGCTGCAGAGCCGTCAGGCCTTCAACGTGGCGGCGGCGCTCGCGACGATCGCCTCGCAGGTGAGCTTCCAGCAGGGGCTGGGGCCCGCGAACGTCTCGATCGGCGGATCGCGCACCCAGTATCCCGGACGCGACCAGGTCCAGCAGAACTTCCCGAACGTCACCCTGACGACCAAACCGGTGGAGATCGCCGAGTGGCTCGTCTGGTCGCCGGGACTGTCGGCCACGAACAACGAGACGTTCAACTTCGACGGCGGCGGCACCCAGCTCGCCTTTCGCTACTTCCAGCGACCCGATGGCGCGATCGACAGCCTGCGACTCGATCGCGACCAGCGCACGAGCGGGCTGCGCTTGGACACCCCCTTCCGCATCTTCGGGTTCGAATGGCGCAACTCGGTGAACGTGCAGGACACCGAGGTGGACTTCCCGCAGGCGTTCACGATCTTCCCCGACGTGAACGACACCTCCCGGTCCGTGCGGCGCGTGTACGAGCGCACGTACCGCACGGACATCAACTGGGAGACGGGGATCTCGTTGCCGACGATGTTCCGCTCGACGCTCAACCTGACGCCGACGGTGGGGATCGTGAACGTGGACCGTTCCGCGCCGTTCATGCTGCGGACGCAGCTCAGCGGGGACGAGTACATCCGGCAGGGGAAGCGGCTCGAGTACGGCGCGAGCATCTCGCCGACGCTGTTCGCCTTCTTCCCGGCCATCGGTCCGTTCTCGCGGATCCGGCACGCGTTCAGCCCCCGCATCTCGTACAGCTACGCGCCGGAGGGCGACGTGAGCGACGAGTTCCTCGCGGCGCTCAACCGCACGCGGCCGGGGTATCTCGGCGATCTGCGGCAGAACATGCTGACCTTCGGGCTGTCGCAGGTGTTCGAGGCCAAGCTGGAGTCGCCGGCGGACAGCGTGCCGGGCACCGGTGAGAAGATCAAGCTGCTGCAGCTCGATTTCTCCTCGGTGGCGTACGACTTCGAGCGGAAGCGGGCAGGCGCGAGCGGCATAACGACGAGCAGCTTCTCGGTGAGCGGACGGTCGGATCTGCTCCCGGGGATGTCGGCGCGCGTCGGATACTCGCTGTTCGAGGGAAACCCGGTGAGCGACACGGCGCGCTTCGACCCGTACCGTACCGACATCTCGATCGACATGTCCATCGGCGCCGACAACCATCCGTTCTCCGCGCTGACGCGCATCTTCGGGCAGGCCGTGCCGCCAACGGCAGACGACACGCTCGCCGGGCTCGCCGACGTCGATTCGGCCGGCCAACCGTCGGCGCTTGCGCAGGGCGCGCAGATCGCGGGAACGTCGGGCAGCCGGAACCCGATGGGGATCAACGTGGGGCGGGGGTGGCAGGCCAGCCTGCAGTTCTCGACGCGTCGCAGCCGGCCCGTACGCGGCGACAACGTCGAGATCTTCGATCCCGAAGTGCAGTGCGCCCGCTTCTCCCAGGATCCAATCCTGTTCCGCCGGTGCCAGGACCTCGCGCTCTCGGCCCGCGACTCGGCCCTGCAGACGATCGAGGGCGGCGTCGTCACGCAGTTCCCGCCGACCTCGACGCTGCGGGGGAACTTCACGTTCAACCTGACGCCTCGGTGGGCGGTGCAGTGGGGCACCGGGTACGACTTCGAGCGGTCGGAGTTCGCCGACCACACGGTGACGCTGCAGCGCGAGCTGCACGACTGGCGGGCGATCTTCGCGTTCACGCAGGCGCCGAACGGCAATTTCGCGTTCAACTTCTTCATCGCGTTGAAGGCGGCGCCGGACATCCGGTTCGACTACAACCGGCGGACGTATCGACCGGGTGGGTGAGGAGTCGGGATCGCGTCGCCTGACGAGTCTCGCTTCGCGTGCCGGCATCGGCCGGTTTGAACCACGGAGGACACGGAGGACTGCTCGGGTTTCCCGGAATCACCCCCGGTGTCGTGTCGCGCGGAGAGCACGGAGGCGCGGAGGGCCGTGCGGGGTTCCCAGAATCGCCCCCTCGTCTTGTCGCGCGGAGAACGCGGAGCCGCGGAGGAATCGGCTCGGCAAGTTCACTTCAGTCCGACTTCCTGCCCGGCCCGTGTGCACCTCGACCACTTCGAGGTTGAAGTTCCGGCACGGAACACTAGTGAGCTATCGCTCCGGGGAAGTATGGTAGACGTGACCATCACGTTCCTCATCCCTCCGCGGCTCCGCGCCTCCGCGCGAAAAACAGACGGAGCCCAGCCCACCACTGGTGCCTTTTCCTAACGTCGGCTTCATCCGGCCAGCGATAACGCCTGCACGCTCCGCGCGACCGCCACGGGGAGTGCGCGACCGGCCGTCCCGCTTCAGGAACGACATCCTGTCCGCTCCAGTGGACACACGGCCGCGCTCGGTAATGTTCAACCCTAAATAGGACAACGAGTTACGCACTGCGGTTCGCGCGGCCTGCCTGCTGCGTTCCGTCGCCGGTGACACCTTTGCGGAGCCACCATGCGACACAATCTCGTGCTTCTCGCTGCGGTCGCCGCCGTGGCTGCGTGCACACGGTACGACGACGGCTTCGGCCCCGACCCCGACGAGCTCGGGGCGCCGAGCGGCCTCACGTACGAGCTGCTGCCCAGCGGCGATCCCGATTTTCCGGACGGCATCCTGCTGCGATGGGCCGATCCGGGCGACTCAAGGATCGAGACCTTCGTCGTCTACTCGCGAGGCTCGACCAACGCCGCCTGGAGCCGACGGGCGGCCACCACGTCGTCATCGTTCCATGACACCGGCGTGCCGCATCTCCAGTACTACATCGTCGCCGAGGACGAGTTCGGCTCGGAGAGCCGCCCGTCCAACACGATCACCGTCGACGAGCGGAATCGCTTGCCGGCGCCGAGCGGCCTGACGACTGTTTCGCTCGACCGCGCCGTGCAGCTCGCGTGGCCGAGCAACGGGCGAACGGCGAGTCCCTCGCTCTTCTGGTACTACCGTGTCTACTCGACGACCTACGATCTCGACGCGAATCTGTGCAGCGGACAGAACTGGGTGCTCGAGGGAAGCACGGTCTCCGAAGACTTCCTCGTGACCGGAATCGCCAACGGGGCCCCGCGGTGCTTCGCGGTGAGTACCATCTCCGTCGACGGTCACGAGAGCGTATGGACGGCGCCGCGGCACGACACGCCGCGCTACGACGCGCGCAACGTCGTGGTGTTCGCGATGCAGTCGAGCCTCTCGAACAGCGGGTTCCGGTTCTACTACCCGGCGTCGAACACGCTCGGCCTGGTCACCGCCGGCGACCGGACGGACCTCGACTTCCGGATCGAGCGGCACAGCGACGGAACGCTGTGGTTCCATCCCGTTAGGGCAGGGACGCGGGTCGCGCTCTACGGCAGCAGCACGGTCACCGATCTCACCTCGATCGACGTCGCGCCGCTCGGCGGCTATTCCTCGACGCCGATCGAGATCCTGCCGGGGTTCGCCTACGTGTGGGAGACGGTGCTCAACGGCAACCCGCAGTACGGCGCGGTGCGCGTGACGCACTGGAATCGCGATTACGCGATCATCGACTGGGCGTACCAGAGCGATCCGGGGAACCCGGAGCTCAAGAGGAGCCGCCGGTAGCGATTAAACGGGAAACGGGAAACGGGAAACGGGAAACGGATCGCTGACCGTTTCCCGTTTCCCGTTCCCCATCCGGCGCCCGCACTTGATCCGCGGGTCGGGACCCAATTCATTCGTCCCATGCCCGCACCCGTACTCCTCGACGGCCACTCGCTCACCCTCGACCGGGTCTGGGCCGTGGCAATCGATCGTGCGCCCGTCTCGCTGGCGCCTGAGGCGCGCGTGAGGGTGGAGCAGGCCCGTGCGATCGTCGACGGGGTCGTCCAGCACCGCGAGGTCGCCTACGGG
>DATHUW010000016.1:0-2383 GCA_035461825.1 Gemmatimonadaceae bacterium | reverse complement strand
CTTCTCTCTGCCCTCGAGGCGGCAGAGCGCGCGATCGATGTGATCTCGACGACGGTCGTTCCAGATCCCGACGCGGAGGCGGCCCGAGTCGCTGTCCTCGCGTTACGGGCCGGGATGGACTCCTAGAGAATACCGGCAAGGCCGTGCCGTGCGAGCGAGATCGCAGCTCGCACGGCACCGGCCGCTCTCATATCGCGCATCACGCAGCGATGGCCGGATCGCATCGGAGGCTTTGGGCCACGAGGGAGCGAGTGCACGCGCAACTCCCACACGATCACGAGGCGAGAACCGCTGAGGTCCAGCTGCTCGACAGGTCTCGTCACTATCCGCTGCGACTGTCAGTCGGCGCGCCGCCCCTGCCGCGCGACATCGTCCTGAATCGCGGCCAACAGCCCGCGATAGGCGGGTCTGGCGCGCAACTCGTCGAACACCGGGTGTCGATCGATGAGGTGGTACTGCAGGTAGCCGTTCCGGTACGCCGTCGTCAGGTGAGCCAGCGCGCGATTCGTATCTCCACGAGCGGCCGCGACGATCGCGAGCTCCACGAAGAAACCGCCGAACTCCGCACCAGCGCCCAGCACCTGCCTGACGTCGGCTTCTGCGTCGTCGAGCATTCGAAGGCCCAGCGCCGCGTCACCCGCCCTGACGTGCACGAAGCCGGCCTGCGTTCGCGCGGACAGGTAGAGCCCGACGGGCCGGCCGGCGGGATCGATGTCACAGCACCGCTGGTAGGCTGCAAGTGCCGCGTCGAAATCGCGCTGGACGAGCGCGAGGTCGCCGCGGAAGAAGTGACCCAGGAAGCTGTCCGGTTCCCGCGACAGCAGCCGGTTCAGCGCGGTCGCGGCCGCATCGAAATGGCCGTGCGCGAGCTCGTAGAACCCCCAGGCCGCCTCCGCGTACTGAAACGCCGGGCGCAGACGGAGCGCCGAAGCCGTAGCCTCCCGCGCCTCGTCCTCACGGTCGAGAACGAAGTCGGCCATCCCGAGCTGCAGCAGCAGATCGGCGTCCTCATCCCGGCTCATCGCGGCCTTGCGCGCGACGCGCCGGGATGCCGCGACGTCGCCTGCGTACATGAGCACGCGACCATAACGCGACACGGCCTCCGGCTCGCGAGGTCGAAGGCGCAGCGCGTCACGAAACGCACCAGCAGCGTCGCCGAAGCGAGTCATCGCCTCGAGTCCAAAGCCTCTGCCTAGATGGGCCGCAAAGGATGTCGGATCGAGTTGGATGGCCGCATCCGCCTCGTCGACCGCCAGACGCGCGGCCCGTGGGGGACCGCCGAACAACAGCACCCAGTCGGCCAGCGCGGACGCGTGGGCCGCACGGGCCGCCTCGAGCGCCGGATCGATACGCGTTGCCTGTCGTAGCAGCTCTCGCGCAACGGCGTTCGCGGTTCGGTCCGAGGGCGCCAGCTCCCCGACCCGGTCCAGCAGCTCGCCAGCAATGCGCCGCGCTGCGGTGGGCCGCATCGTCACATCGGCGGCGCCGGAGCGCACATCCCGGGTCGTGCCGGCGCACTGGAACATCTCGGCCAGGCGCAGGGTCTCGGCGGCCGGTTCGAGATCGAGCTCGAGTCGCAGCGCGCGAACGATTCGTTGGTACTCGCGAACGGCGGCGGCGCGATCGCCGGTCTCGAGGTGCAGCAGTATCATCCGCCTTGCGACGGTCTCGTCAACGGGATCGAGCTCGAGCGCGCGCGCGAGCCAGGCCGCGACCGCCGTGGGCCTGCCCTGCACTTCTACGCGGCCCGCTTGCGCCACAGCGGCCGCCGCGGCGTCGCGCCTGAGGCGATGACGCGCGTCGGCGAGCCACCGCTCGAACGGCCACGCGCGAGAGATGTGCAGGCCCTCGAGCAGGTCACCGCGGTACAGCTCCAGAGCGTCTCCGCCATGGCCGTCGGCGAGCCGGGCGCGGAACTCCCGCACGTCGGCGTACACCGCCGCGCCGAGGGCGAGCTCGCCCTTTCCCCGGCTCTCGACCGTCTCCCTCCCTAGCGATCGCCGCAGCTCGTAGATCGCCTGATTCAGGGCGTCGCGGGCCGACTCGAGGTCGGAGTCCGGCCAGAACGTGGCCAGCAGCACGTCACGCCGCACGCTCCGGTCCGGCGGAGCCAGCGCCAGATACCCTGCCAGCGCAAGGAGCCTCGGCGGAAGCGGCACCACACCGCGGGAATTCCGGACTTCCGGCGGACCGAGCAGGTGAAGCCTAACCATGACTCACGCTCCGCGCGCGAGTTGAGGATTTCCTGAGCGACCCTGTGGAAATACTACGCCTCCCTTCGCGGCCGCTCAAGCCGCACGCGGATCCGCGATTCGTGCTCATAGCGAGGAGGCCGGCACATGCGCAGACAGCTCTCCGCGGCGGCGATCACCGCCACATTGAT
>DATHUW010000015.1:0-16762 GCA_035461825.1 Gemmatimonadaceae bacterium | reverse complement strand
ATCGTCCTCTTCCTCGTCGATCGAGAACTCCTCGGAGTCCTCGGACTGCCCGCTGCCAGAGGCCGCGCGCTGGCCCGCCGGAGCCCGCGAGCGTGACGGAGCGTCGCTGTCGAAGCCCTCGCCACCGCCGCTCCGACCGCTCAGCATGAGCAGCTCGCGGACGTTGATCTCGGTCGTGTACCGGGTCTGCCCCTCCTTGTCCTGCCACTGCCGGTACTCGATGCGCCCCTCGACGTAGACCTTGTCGCCCTTCTTGAGGTACCGCTCCACGATGTCAGCGAGCGTCGAGACCTTGCTGTTCCACACCACGCACCGGTGCCACTCCGTCTTCTCCTGCTTCTCCCCACTCTGGGAATTCCAGCTCCGGCTGGTGGCGAGCGAGAAGGTGGCGACGCGCCCGCCACCCGTCGTCGAGCGCACTTCGGGATCAGCGCCCAGATTCCCGATCAGCGTCACCTTGTTCAAGCTGCGACTCACGTGTCCTCCTGGCGAAGAGCGTCATTGCTCGCTGCCGATGCTATGAAGAGTGGACGGCGGCGCCACCATCGAATGCACGCCGCCATCGCGGAATCAGCGCCGCGGCGCCCCCGGCGCAGCGAGCTCGAGACGCAGAATGAAAGCGTCTTCCTCCGGCCTCCGATAATAACGTCGTCGGCGGCCGACGCGAGTAAAGCCACGCCGCTCATACATCCGCTGCGCCGCGATGTTCGATTCGCGCACCTCCAGATACACCGCCTCCACGCGCCGCGCGCGCGCGGCCTCCAGCGCCCCGTCGAGCAACCGGCTGCCGACGCCCCGTGCGCGGTGCTCGTCCTCCACGGCGATGTTGCCGATCTCCCCGTCGCCGGCCAGAAACCAGGCGACCACGTAGCCGATCACCACGTCGTCGACCGTCGCGACGCCGAAGTGGACCGGTGGCTCACCAAGCACCGACGCGAACGACTCGCGGCTCCAGGGATCGGAGAACGCGCGGCGCTCGATCGCAACGATGGCATCGAGATCCTCGGCGCGCGCCTCCCGGAGCACGACCGCGGGCGCCACGGGCTCTCGCGCGGTCATTCGCGGACGAGCGGCCGCCCGTGCGCCGCCTCCCATTTGGCCTGCGCCTCCGCGAGTCGGCCGTACTCCGGCTCCCACGCGGCAAGGTCGACCGTTTCGACATGTCCGGCCAGCCGGAGCGCGCCGCGCGCATGCGGCTGCGCCGGCAACGCTGCCCCGTCCGCCGGCCCGATGGTCATCGCGCCGAGCCGCGCCGCTTCGGCACGAACGTCCGCGACGGCGATCCGCCTGACGGGGCCGATGATCGTCAGGCGATCGGCCCCGATCTCCACCGGCTGGGCGAACCGTTCGCCCCGCATCGCGTCCACCACGGCGAGGTAGATGCCTGGTGCCCGCCGCTCCGGCTCGCCGTCCACGACGAGCAGGAGCGACGGGACCGCCTCGAGCGACGCGCCGCTTGCTCGCGCCAGCCCCTTGGCGATCGACGCGCCGACGCGGAGGCTCGTGAAGCTCCCCGGTCCCGCGCCGCACAGGACCCGCGTCAGGTCGCGCGGGGATGCGCCCACCCCGCGCAGGAGGGCGTCGATGGCCGGAAGCAGGCGCTCGCCCTCCGCGCCCCGGCTGCGCACCGCATCCTCGGCGAGCCGCTCGGTGGCACCCGGCGCGAACAGCGCGCAGCTGGCGAGATAGGTGGACGACTCGATCGCGAGCGTGAGGCCGTCGCTCACCCGGCCATCAGAATCCGCCGGTCGGGATCCCCCTCCACGTGCTCCAGCGCGATCGGCACGATGTCGGCCGGGAGGCGGTCCCCGGCGCGATCGGCCCACTCCACCAGGAGGAGCGCGTGCGCGCGCACGAGGTCATCCCATCCGAGGCCGGTCAACTCGTCAGGCGTCGTCAGGCGATAGAGGTCCAGATGGTACACGGGACCGAGCCGGCCGTCGTACTCGTGGACGAGCGCGAAGGTGGGGCTCGTGACCGGCTGGGCGACGCCCGCGCCGGCGCAGATCGCGCGCACCAGGGTCGTCTTTCCCGCGCCGAGGTCGCCGGTGATCGCCACGACGAGCGGCGGCCGTGCCGCGCGGCCGAACGACGCGCCCCACGCCTCGAGCTCGCGCTCGGTCATCGCGATGCGACCGCGGTCCGCCAGCGGCGGCACACGGTGGTGGAGCTCGTGATGCGTCACCGTCCCCCGCCCTGCGCCGCGCCCGCCGGGGTGCGGCTCGCGCCGCGGCCGCCCCTGTCGAGCCGCGCCTTGAGCTCGAACAGCTCGTCGCGCAGCTGCGCCGCCGCCTCGAAATCGAGCTCCTGCGCCGCCGCCCGCATTGCCGCCTCGACCTCTTCGATCCGCGCGAGCAGATCCACCTCGCTCGCGAACGTCGCGGCCCGCTCGCGCACGCGCTTGCCGGCGGCCTTCTCCGTCCGCGCGTCGGCGACACGCGTGATGAACCGCACCTGTGCCGCATCCTTCACGACGGTGCGCGGCGTGATGCCGTGCTCAGCGTTATGCGCGAGCTGGATCTCGCGCCGCCGCTCGGTCTCCTCCATCGCCCGCTGCATCGAGCCGGTGATCCGGTCCGCGTAGAAGATCGCCGTCCCGGACACGTTCCGCGCCGCGCGGCCGATGGTCTGGATGAGCGACCGGTCGCTGCGGAGGAAGCCCTCCTGGTCGGCGTCGAGCACGGCGACCAGCGACACCTCGGGCAGGTCCAGCCCCTCGCGCAGCAGATTGATCCCCACGAGCACGTCGAACTCGCCGAGCCGCAGCCCGCGCACGATCTCCATTCGCTCGATCGCGTCGATGTCCGCGTGCATGTAGCGCACGCGCACGCCCATCTGCTGCAGGTAGTCCGTGAGGTCCTCGGCCATTCGCTTGGTGAGCGTCGTGACGAGCACGCGCTCGGCCAGCCGCTCGCGCGCGCGGATCTCGCCGAGCAGGTCGTCGACCTGCCCGCGCACAGGCCGCACCTGGATGACCGGATCAATGAGGCCCGTCGGGCGGATGATCTGCTCGACGACGACGCCCTCCGACAGCTGCAGCTCCAGCTCCCCCGGCGTCGCCGACACGAACACGGCCCGCGGCGTCAGGGTCAGGAACTCGTCGAACATCAGCGGCCGGTTGTCGAGCGCGCTCGGCAGGCGGAAGCCGTAGTCCACCAGCGTGAGCTTGCGCGCCCGGTCGCCGTTGAACATGCCACCGATCTGCGGCAGCGTGACGTGCGATTCGTCCACGACCACGAGGAAGTCCTCGGGGAAGTAGTCGAACAGCACGGCCGGCCGCTCTCCCGCCTGACGACCCGACAGGTGGCGCGAGTAGTTCTCGATCCCGGCGCAGGTGCCGATCTCGAGCATCATCTCGACGTCGAAGTTGGTGCGCGACTCGAGCCGCTGCGCTTCCAGCAGCTTCCCCTGCGCTCGCAGCTCCGCCAGGCGCTCGGCGAGCTCGGTCCGGATCAGCGAGACGGCGCGCTCCAGGGTCGGCCGCGTGGTGACGAAGTGCTTCGCCGGATAGATCGCCGCGCGGTCGAGCGCCGCGATGGCGTGTCCCGTGAGGGGCTCGATCTTGGTGATGCGCTCGACCTCATCGCCCCACATCTCGATGCGGACCGCCTGCTCCTCGTAGGCCGGCAGGATCTCGACGGTGTCACCCCGCACGCGGAAAGTGCCACGCTCGAGCGCCACGTCGTTGCGCGAGTACTGGATGTCGACGAGCCGGCGGAGAATGTCGTCGCGCGGGATGGTGTCGCCGCGGCGGATCACGACCATCTTCTCGCGATAGGCCGCCGGGTCGCCCAGGCCGTAGATCGCGGATACGGTCGCGACGATGATCACGTCCTCGCGCTCCATGAGGCTCGACGTGGCCCGCAGCCGGAGGCGATCGATGTCCTCGTTGATCGAGGCGTCCTTCTCGATGTACGTGTCCGTGGTTGGCACGTACGCTTCGGGCTGGTAGTAGTCGTAGTACGAGATGAAGTACTCGACGGCGTTCTGCGGGAAGAAGCTCTTGAGCTCCCCGTAGAGCTGCGCGGCCAGCGTCTTGTTGTGGGAGAGGACGAGCGCCGGCCTGCCGTGCGTGGCGATGACGTTCGCCATCGTCATGGTCTTCCCCGATCCGGTGACGCCGAGCAGCGTCTGGAACCGATCCCCGCGCGCGAGCCCCGCCTCGAGCTCGGCGATCGCCCGCGGCTGGTCGCCTGCGGGCCGGAAGGGGGCCTGGAGGATGTAGGGGGAGACGATTGGCATCCGAGAAATATAGGGATTGGGGATTGGGGATTGGCCACTGCCCACCCAATCCCGAATCCCCAATCCCAATCCCTCGCTACATCGAAATCCGCTCCCTCCGCGACACCCCCGAGATCCCCTTCACGCGTCGCACGGCCCGCAGGATCTTCTCGAGATGCGGCAGGTTCTCCACCTCGACCAGCACGGAGCCGCGCACGCCACCGCCATCGCCGCTCGAGAGCTCCAGGCTCTTGATGTTGGTTCCGGTCTCGGTCACGGCCGCCGCAATGTCCGCGTACAGTCCACGCCGGTCCGATCCCTCCACCGAGATGCGCACCAGGAACAGCTCCCCATCCTGCTTCTGCCAGTCGATCTCCAGTCGCCGCTCGGGCTCGTGCGCGAGCATGAGCAGGTTCGGGCAGTCGGAGCGGTGGATGCTCACGCCGCGGCCGCGCGTCACGTAGCCCACGACGGGGTCGCCAGGCACCGGCTGGCAGCATTGCGAGTAGCGCACCATGAGCCCGTCGACCCCCTGAATGCGCACGCCCTTGCTCGCGCCGCGCATGCGCCTGACGAGCCGCTCGAAGGCGCTCGGCTTCGCCGCCGGCTCCGGGGTGGTGTCGAGGTCCGGGTGCAGCGCCTTGAGGACCTGCGAGGCCTGCACGTCGCCGCGACCCAGCGCCGTCACGAGCGCCTTGGCATCGCCGAGGTTCAGCGACCTGGCCACCGTCGCCAGCTCGGCATCGTCAGGCTTGGGCAGGCTGCGGCGCCGGACTTCCTTCTCGAGCATCTCGCGGCCGAGCTTGACCGACGTCGCCTGCTCCTCCATCCGGATCCATTGCCGGATCTTGTGCCGGGCGCGCCCGGTTCGCACGTGCGCCAGCCAGTCCCGGCTCGGCCGCGCCGACGCGGCGGTGATGATCTCCACCGTCTCCGAGCTCTTCAGCTGCCGCGACAGCGGCGCGATCCGCCCGTTCACCTTGGCGCCCGCGCAGTGCAGCCCGACCTCGGTGTGGACGGCGAATGCGAAGTCGATCGGCGTCGCCCCCTCCGGCAGCCGGATCACGTCCCCGTCCGGGGTGAAGACGAAGATCTCCTTGCTGTACAGGTCGAGCTTGAGGAACTCGAGGAACTCGTCAGGCGTCTTGGCGTCGAGCTGCAGCTCCAGGATCTGCCGGAACCAGCCGAGCTTCTCATCCAGCTCATCGCGGCTGTCCTGGCCCTCCTTGTACAGCCAGTGCGCGGCAATGCCGTACTCGGCCGTGCGGTGCATCTCCCGGGTGCGAATCTGAATCTCGAACAGCTGCTTGCCCGGCCCGAACACCGTCGTGTGCAGCGACTGATAGCCGTTCGACTTGGGCTGTGCGATGTAGTCCTTGATCCGCTCCTGGATCGGCGTCCACCCATCGTGGATGACGCCGAGCGCGTGGTAGCACTCGGGCACCGTGTCCACCAGCACGCGGATCGCCAGCAGGTCGTAGATGTCCTCGTACGGCCGATCCTGGTACACCATCTTCTTGTGGATCGACCAGAGATGCTTGGGCCGGCCAGTGACTTCCGCGCTCTTCATCCCCGCCCGCGCGAGCGCCTCCGCCAGCGGTTCCCGCATCCGGGCAACGAGTGTCTCGCGCGCGCCGCGCTTCTGCGCGATGAGCTTCGCCAGGCGGCGATAGGAATCCGGCTCGAGGTACTTGAACGACAGGTCCTCCAGCTCCCACCGCATGCGCGCCATGCCGAACCGGTGCGCCATCGGCGCGTACAGCTCCATCGTCTCGGTCGCGATTCGCCGCTGCTTCTCCGGCGCCAGGTGGTCCAGCGTCCGCATGTTGTGCAGCCGGTCCGCCAGCTTGATCAGGATCACCCGCACGTCCTTCGCGATCGACAGCAGCAGCTTGCGGTAGTTCTCGACCTGCCGCTCCTGCCCCGTGCGGAAGGACAGGTTCCCGATCTTGGTGACGCCGTCGACGATCTGGGCGATCTCCTTGCCGAACTCCCGCTCCACGTCCTCGAACGTGGCGTCGGTGTCCTCGATCACGTCGTGGATCAGCCCCGTCGCCACCGTCACCGAATCGAGATGCAGCTCGGCGAGGATGCGCGCGACCTCCACGCAGTGGTTGACGTACGGCTCGCCCGACGCCCGTACCTGGCCCTCGTGCGCCTTCTCGCTGAATCGATAGGCGCGCGTGAGCAGGTCGAGGTCGAGCCGCTCCATGAGCGAGTCGTCCGTCAACTTCCAGCCGGGGATCTCCGGTTTCGCCGCCGGTGCCGTCACAACAGTCCTGCCTCCGCGAAGCTCACGTAGCGCCCACGCCCCACGATCACGTGATCGTGCACGGGAATGTCGAGCAGCCGACCGGCGGCCACGAGCTGGTCGGTGACCAACCGGTCATCCGTCGACGGCGTCGGGTCGCCGCTCGGATGGTTGTGCACCAGCACGATCGCCGCCGCCCGTTCAGCGATCGCCTCCCGAAATACCTCGCGCGGATGCACCAGCGAGGAGTTCAGGATCCCTCGCGTGACGGTGATGTCCCGCTCCAGCCGATGCTGCGCATCGAGCACCGCGACATGAAACTCCTCGACCGGCAGATCGCGCAGCCGGGGCGAGAAGGCCTCGAACACATCCCGCGGCGACCGAAGTGGAGCCCCCGCGTCCCGGGCCTCCTCCGCCAGCCGCCGCCCCAGCTCCAGCGCCGCGTGCACGGCCACCGCGCGCGCCGTTCCTACCCCGGACAGCGCCGTGAGGGCCGCGACCGGTTGCATCGACAGGCGCCGCAGCGAGCCCTCGACCCGCAGCAGCATCTCCTCCCCGACCCGAAGCGCCGACCCGCTGGACGTGCCGGCGCCCAGCAGGATCGCCAGCAGTTCGGCGGAGCTCAGCGACTGTGCCCCGAGCGCCTTCAGCCGCTCTCGTGGCCGCTCGGCCAGCGGCAGTTCTCGTATACTAAGGGTCCGACGGGGCGGACGGCTAGGAGTCGCACTACCCTCTTCCACGTCCCCGTGGCCGGGGATTGGCAAAGCACAACGCATAGACGTTCCTCAGACGAGTTTGACGCCCAAGCTGTGCTGAGCCCTCGCTGGCGCCGTCATCGGGAATGCGCGCGGTGGTGCAAGGGGTGACGCGTGGAATCGAAACGCACCGCTCCGGTCGACCCGCTTTGCTCCGTTTCGCGATCTCCACGGATCGGACATCCGGATGGAAATCGCCGGATGACAGCCGTCGGTCTCCTCCACGACCGAGTGCTGGCGCTGGGACGACCCCCCGCGAACGCGCTGCACGCAGCGGGGCCCGTACGGACACGCGGCCCGGGGGCCACCCGTTCTTTCGTCGCGGGCTTCAGAGTACCCAGCGTCGATTCGCCGGAGGCGATCGGGATGGAAGAACGCTCGGCGGCACGCTGAAGGACGAGCCGGACGACCTCATCCACCACTACAACGGGAGGAGTTCACGGTCCTGCCGATCGGCGCACCCGAAGCGCCGCGCGGGAACGCGTGATCACGGTGGTTGCGCGCAGCACTGCACGCCGATGCAGCCGTTGCTCGATCACCGCGCCAACACGAGGATGGCGCGCCCGCGAAGGTACCTTACGCGAGCGAACCGCCTGGCGCCCACCCGGCCGACGCTCGGATAGCGACCGCGCTACCGACTGGCGGCAGGCCAGGAGAGGCCAAGCACCGCACCGACGGCCGTACCCAGGGCCGGCTAGCCGGCCGGATTTCTCTCATCGATGAACAGCAGCACCTTGTTGCGGTGCACAACCGCTTCCAGCGCGCCAAACACCTGCGGATCGAGCAGCGTGCCGCTGCCGTTCTCGCCAAGGTAGACGAGCGTTTCCTGAGGCGTCAGCGGATCGCGGTAGGCGCGCTTGGAGGTGAGGGCGTCGAATGCATCGGCCGCCGCGAGAATCCGCCCACCTATCGAGATCTCCTCGCTGGCCCGGCCGCGTGGATAGCCCGTGCCATCCCAGCGCTCATGGTGATCGTGCGCGTACTCGAGCACCACCCCGAGATGCTTGAGCGGCGTCAGAATCTCCATCCCGATGCGAACGTGCTGCTTGACGTGCTCGTACTCCTCGGGGGTGAGCGCGCCCGGCTTGTTCATCACCTCCTCACGGATGCCGATCTTGCCGACGTCGTGCAATCGTCCGGCGAGGCGTACGGCTTCGACGGTGTCCGGCTCCAGGCCGAGCTCCTCGGCGATGGAGGCCGCGAGCGCGGCCACGCGCTGCGAATGGCCCCGAAGGTACTGATCCTTCGTCTCCATGGCATTCACGAGCGTCTCGGTAATGCTCACCGAGAGCATCCGCAGCGCCTGCCGTTCCTGCTTGAGCGTCTCGTCGCGTCGCGCCAGCCGCAGCAGCGCCGCTTCATCGCGTGCGCGCTGCCGAACGACGATCGCGTGCCGGCGCAGGGTTGCCGCGACCGCGTCAGACAGCCTATCGTAATGCGCCGCCGAGGTCACAGCCGGTGGGGAGGTGGCGTCGTCGCGGCTCCGGCCGGCCGCTCCCTGGTCGTCGACGAGCAGGATGGAGAGGTCCGGATCGAGCACCGCCGACTGATCCAGGAACGACCGCGCGTCGTCTGACGACGGTACCGCGCAGATGATCAGCGCGTACCGCCTGGTTCGCAGTAGCTCGAGGGCTTCCCCGGCGCCATCGGCCGCGTCCACCTGATAGCCGAGCGAATCCATCAGGCCGGCGACATCGCCGCGCGCCTTGGCATCCTCGAGCGTGACGAGGATTCTACTCGGCGTTGACACATCCGACGCCGACGGAACGTTCCACGAGTCGTTGAACGTACGGACTTTCTGCGAAGCAGTCACGGTGCTGTACTCCATCTCGTGAGCCTGTGGCGACGCCTCGCCGCACTGCCGGCCGATCGCGCGCTGTCCACTGCTGCTCGACAGGCGGCCTCGGCCTACCGCACGTCACACCTGGCGATTGTCGGTAGTCGCAAGGCGTGTTCAGGCATAACGCTACAGAACGGATTATTCGAATCTTCTGATCATTCCGACCAGCGGCCGGCGGCGCACACGGGCGACATCAAGAATCGTCACGCCGCCCGTCCAGCGACACCTTCTGTCGTCACGCGCGGGTTGACCGCTCCCGGCCGCGGCGCCGCCCGGGGAACCACAACGTGCTGCGCCGGGCATGACGCGGAGGGCCTGACCTCGGGTCACCACCCGTTCCCGGCCGTCATCCGGCGGCCGGTGCCGGGTGGCCAAAGCTGGTCAGAAGTCCTCGAGCGCGCGCGACACGCGAACGCCGGCGAGGCTGCCGGTCGATACGGCGATGGCCCGTGATTCCTCGCCAAGTGTCGCGGATACGGTCGCAGTTGCCGACATCGTCGTATGCCGGCAGTCGCCGCGAGGACCGACAAGCGGCGTCTGCAGATCGTAAACGCACTCGCCGGCCAGGCCGCTTCGCGTGATCGCGATGCCTTCGCCCGAGTGGATGAACATGGCGTCGCCGCCGTCGAGGAACAACGCAGCGTTGAATCCGGGTCCGTCGATCTGTTCGTAGGCAATCAGAATGCGGTCCGCGCTCGCCCCCGACCATGCGACCAGCGATCGCGCCAGGGCGAGGTGCGCGCCATTCTCAGTCAGATCGTCCTCCAGCAGAATCGCGCTGAACGGCTCGGCGACGCCATCCAACGTGACGGTGATCGCGTGCATCGGCGCGCCGTACTGCAGTCCATCGATGGCGGCCGACAGCAATGCCGCGCGATTGTACTGTCCGGCGGCCAGCGCCGTATCGGCCAGATGATAGAGGCGGTTCGCCTCCGCGACGGACTCCTGCGCCATCGCGAAGAGCGCGGAGCCGTCGGGATCCGTGCCGGGCACGCTCAGAGGAGAATCGCTGCAGCCTGCAAGCGCGCACATGGCGCCCAGGATGGCGGCGCGGCGCAGGTGGGGTGAGGAAGGCAACATCGGGAACTCCGGGGCGACGAGGAAGGCTGGGTGCGGCCACATGGCGACCATTCGAGGCGCGGCGCCTCGTGCGCCGCGCCAGGCGCGCCGACGTTATACGTCAGGCGCCGTACCTTCTGGACGAAACGAACGAGGGCGACGCAACACGTCGCCCTCGTTCGTTAGAATTCTCTAATCTGTCACACCGCCGGTGTCGGTTGATCTTCTACGCCGGCGTCGGTCGATCCCCTACCGGAGGTCTCACACGCTCGCGCCATGGCACTTCTTGAACTTCTTCCCCGAGCCGCAGGGGCACGGATCGTTGCGACCCACCGAGCTCCAGTCCTGCACCGGCGCCGCCTGACGACCCCCCGACATGGCGCGTCCCGCTCCGACGACCGTCGGCTCCGCCCGCGCCACTGGCTGCTTCTTGGGCGGTTCGTCAGGTCCCGTCTCCACGATCTGCTCCTCCGGCGCACCGTTGCCGCCGGGTTCGTCCACCGGCACCTCCTCGAGCACGCCGAGGGCGTTGAAGCGCCGCGTGGTCTTCGGCTGCGCCTGGCGCGGCGGCGGCGCCGGCGGCTGCTCGAACACCAGCTGGACGCGCAGGAACCGCTCGCCGAAGGCGTTCGACAGGTCCGCCATGAGGCCCTGGAACATCGTGTAGGCCTCGCCCTTGTACTCCACGAGCGGGTCCTTCTGCCCCCACGCCCGGTAGTAGATGGTGTTGCGCAGCTGGTCGAGATCGTAGAGATGGTCCTTCCACTTCTCGTCGATCACGTTGAGCATGACGAGCGACAGCAGGCGGTCGGAGTAGCCCGCGCCGTTCTCGTCCTTGACGGTGTCGAGCGCGGCCAGTTTCGCCTCGAACGCCTTGTCGGCGGCGGCGCGCGCGGCCTCCTTGAGCGCCTCCTCGTCACGCGGGTGGTCCGCGCCCTCCTCGAGCTCGGGCACCGACATCAGGTAGTGCATGAGGAGGTCCTGCCGCAGCACGCCGAAATCCCAGTCGTCAGGCGACTCGAACAGCTCGATGTGGGTCTCGATGCGCCGGGCCACGGCGTTCTGCAGCATGCGCCGCGCCTCACCCTTCAGCTCCTCCCCGCCCTCCAGGGCAAAGGCCCGCAGCGAGTAGATCACCTCCCGCTGCTGGTTCATGACGTCATCGTAGTCCAGCAGTCGCTTGCGGGTCTGGAAGTTCTGCATCTCCACCCGCTTCTGCGCCTGCTCGATCGACCGCGTGACCAGCGGGTGCGTCAGGACCTCGCCTTCCTGCGCGCCGAGCTTGTCCATCAGCGTGGCGATCCGCTCGGAGCGGAACAGCCGCATCAGGTCGTCCTCGAGCGAGAGGAAGAACTGCGAGGCGCCCGGGTCGCCCTGACGGCCCGCACGGCCGCGCAGCTGCCGGTCGATCCGCCGTGACTCGTGCCGCTCGGACCCGATGATGTGCAGGCCGCCGCACTCCTCGATCTCGAGGGTCTTGCCGTCGGGATCGGTGACCGTCGACGGCTTTGCCTCCTTGACTCCCGTGCCTAACTTGATGTCGGTACCGCGGCCCGCCATGTTCGTCGCGATCGTCACGGCGCCCGGCTGGCCCGCGCCGGCCACGATCTCCGCCTCACGCTGGTGGTACTTCGCGTTCAGCACGTTGTGGCGGATCCCGGAGCGGTTGAACATCCGCGACAGCGTCTCCGAGACCTCCACGTTCACCGTCCCCACGAGCACCGGGTAGCCGAGCTCGTGCAGGCGCTTCGTCTCCTCGACGATCGCGTTGTACTTCTCGCGGCGGGTCTTGTAGATCAGGTCGTGACGGTCGTCGCGCACCACCGGCTTGTTGGTCGGAATGACCGCGACCTCGAGTCCGTAGATCTGGTGGAACTCGGACTCCTCGGTCTCCGCCGTTCCCGTCATGCCGCCCAGCTTCTCGTACATGCGGAAGTAGTTCTGGATGGTGATGGTCGCGAGCGTCTGCGTCTCGCCCTTCACCTGAACGCCTTCCTTCGCCTCCACCGCCTGGTGCAGCCCCTCCGACCAGCGCCGGCCCGGCATCGTGCGACCCGTGAACTCGTCCACGATCAGGACCTGCCCATCCTGCACGACGTAGTTCACGTCGCGCTCGAAGAGCGTGTGCGCGCGCAGCAGCTGGTGGATGACGTTCAGCCGCTCGCTCGTCTGCGCGTAGTCCCGCTCGAGCTCAGCGCGCTTGTCGAGCTTCTCCTGCGGCGACAGATCGGGATCGTGCTCGATGCGCACCACCGCCTCGGAGAGGTCCGGCAGCACGAACGCCTGCTGATCCGTGGGCGACAGGTACTCGATGCCCCGGTCCGTCAAGTGCACCGTGTGGCCCTTCTCATCCAGCACGTACAGCAGCCGCTCCTCGATGTCGCGGTGACGCTGCTTGCTCTGCGGCAGCTTGCGGTCCGCGATGTGCTCGAGCTCCGTCTTCTGCACGAGCGCCTTGACCCCCGTCTCCTGCAGGACCTTGAGCAGCCGCTTGTTCTTCGGCGAGCCTAACTGCGCCTGGTACAGCGCCAGCCCGGCGGCGTCCTCGTCGCCGTCCTCGAGCGCCTTCTCGCCCTCGGCCACCAGCGCATTCGCCACGTCGCTCTGCGCCCGGGCCAGCCGGGACACCGCGGCGTTGTACTCCCGGTACTGCACGTCGCTCTCGTTGCCGACCGGACCCGAGATGATCAGCGGCGTCCGCGCCTCGTCGATGAGCACCGAGTCCACCTCGTCGACGATCGCGTACCAGTGGGGGCGCTGCACGCGCTGGTCCAGCGACACCACCATGTTGTCGCGGAGGTAGTCGAACCCGAACTCGTTGTTCGTGCCGTACGTGATGTCGCAGTGATAGGCGGCCCGGCGCTCGGCGGTGCCCGGCTCGGTGTCATCGAGGCAGCCGACCGTGAGGCCGAGGTACGTGAAGATGTGCCCCATCCACTGCGAGTCGCGGCGGGCGAGGTACGAGTTCACCGTGACCAGGTGCGCGCCCCGGCCGGCGAGCGCGTTCAGGTACAGCGGCAGCGTCGCGACGAGCGTCTTGCCTTCGCCCGTCGCCATCTCGGCGATCTTTCCCTCGTGCAGCTCGTAGCCCCCGACCAGCTGGACGCGATACGGGATCATGTCCCACGTCAGGTCCTGGCCTGTCACCTGCACCGTCGTGCCCATCAGGCGGCGGCAGACCTCGCGCACCGTCGCAAACGCTTCGGGCAGGATCTCGTCGAGGGTGTCGCGGATCACCTCGCGCAGCTTGGCCTCGAGCCCGCCGCGGCCATCGCCGCCCTGGAGCTCGTCGTCGATCGCATCGCGCTCCTCGGCGTCGGCGGTGATGTGCTTCCGCCGCTTGAGCTCCGCGATCTGCGCCTCGAGCTCGCTGGTCCGCTCGCGCAGGATTTCGCGGAACCGCTCCGTCTGTCCGCGCACCTCCGCTTCCGAGACGCCGCCCAGGCGCTCGTACTCCGCCTCGATCGCGTCGATGATCGGCGTAATGCGCTTGAGCTCGCGCACGTGCCGCGACCCCACGATCTTGCTGAGAATCGTCTTCAGCATCGCTCTCTTCCTCTATCGGTACAGCCCCGCGGCGGCGATGTACCGCGCGACGGAGTCGGTCACGAACCCATGCGTCGGCAGCCTCCGGCGACAGCGGTCGCGGATCTCCGTGGACGACACGTCGATCCGCCGCGTCGCCAGCCGGGTCGCCGCAAACGCGCACGGCGCCGACTCGGTTCCGGCGCCGCGCTCCAACACCACGATCTCGGCCAACGTCGGGAGACGCGCCGCGTCTCGCCACTGCGCAATCTGCGTGACCAGATCGGCGCCGACCAGCAGGAAGCGCCGCGCGCCCGGGTGGCGGCGCTCGTACTCCGCCACCGTGTCGACCGTGTAAGATAACCCGCCCCGCTCGATTTCGAGCCGATCCACGCCGAATCGCGCGTCACCCGCCACCATGGCCTCCAGCATCTCCGCGCGCTGCTCCGCGCTGGCATGCACCTCCCCCGCCTTGAACGGCTGCTGCCCCGCCGGAATGAAGATCAGCCTGTCGAGCGACAGGCCCTCGAACGCGTCGCTGGCGGCCAGCAGGTGCCCCGTGTGCGGCGGATCGAACGTCCCGCCGAAGAGCCCCAGCCGCACCCGTTACTCCGGCGTGGTCGCCGTGGCCGGGGCCACGCCGCAGAGCGCGCGCACCGACGCGTCGGTGGGATACCTGCTATGCAGCGCCTGACACGTCTCCTCGGCATCCTCGCGCCAGTTCTCCTCGCGGAACGCCTCCACCATCCGCAGCAGCGCCGCCTTCGCCGTCGGCGTCGCCGGATACCGGTCGACCACGTCGCGGAAGTAGATCACGGCGGAGTGGTTCGCGTTCCGCCGCATGTAGAACATTCCGTTGCCGTAGATCTTCTGGGCGAACTTGTCGTTGAGCGCCGCGATCTCGGCGCGCGCCTCCTCGGCGAGCGGCGAGTCCGGGTAGACCGCCACCATGGTCTCGAGCGTGCGGAGCGCCTGGTCGCCGTACTCCGGATCGAGCGTCGGCTTGCGCCAGAGCCGCGCGTAGGACCGGCCCGAGCTGAGCAGTGCCTCATCGGCCAGCGAATCCTGCGGGAACGACTCGGCGACGCGCGCGTAGTTCTGCGCCGCGAGCAGGTGCTCGCCCTTCCGGGAGTGCGCTTCGGCCAGGTGGAAGATCGACAGCGGCAGCAGCGGATCGCGCGCCGGGAGATCGATCGTCAGGCGCTCGAAGCCCGCGATCGCGTTGTCCCAGCGCTCCTGCCGGAACTGGTCCATCGAGGCCGCGTACAGGCGCGCGTGATCATTGCCGAACTGCCGCGGCTGAAAGTTCGGGCGGCACGCCGAGACCGCCAGCAGGGCGGCGACCGCAGGCAGCAGCGCGAGAGACCGAAATCGGAACATGAGCGGTGTGGTACCCGAAAGCCGGGTGTCGGTTCAGCGGGGGGAGGCGGCGCCGGCGTTCTCGCGCCGGTACCACTCCACGAACATCGGAATCCCCGCCTCGATCGGAATCCCCGGGGCGTATCCCAGGACCTCCCTGGCGCGGGTCACATCGGCGTACGTCACCCGAACGTCGCCGGGCTGCTCGGGAAGCCGATGCAATATCGCGGGTCGTCCCACGGCCTCCTCGATCAGGCGGACGAGCTCGCTGAGGGACGTCGTGGCCGCTTCTCCCAGGTTGTAGATCTCGTGGCCGGCGGACATGGTCCTGGTCCGCACGAGCGCGCCGAGCACGCCCTGCACCGTGTCCGTCACGTAGGTGTAGTCCCGCGAGAACGACCCATCGCCGAAGAACGGGATGGGCTCGCCGGCCGAGATCAACCTCGTGAACTTGTGGATCGCCAGGTCCGGCCGCTGCCGGGGACCGTAGACGGTGAAGAACCGGAGCGAGATGAGGCGCATTTCGCGCTCCAGCGCCGCGAAGGTATCGCACATCAGCTCGCCGGCCCGCTTCGTGGCGGCATACGGGCTCACCGGATCGAGTCGCCGTTCGGCCTCGTGGAAGGGCACCATCCCCGAATTCCCGTAGACCGAGGAGCTCGAGGCGTAAACGAACCGGCGGACCCCGGCCTGCTTCGCCGCCTCGAGGACCACCGCGGTCCCCGTGACGTTGACGTCGGCATAGAGCGCCGGATCCGCGATCGAGGGACGGACCCCCGCCCGTGCCGCGAGGTGGATGACGACGTCGGGGCGCTCCCGTGCAAGCAGTTCCCGCATCCCCGCGGCATCGCGGATGTCCCGCTCGACGAGCAGGAACGCCGGGTGCGCGAGGGCCCGCTCGAGATTCCGCCGCTTGATCGCCTCGTCGTAGAACGGATCGAAGTTGTCGACGCCCACCACGGCATGGCCGCGCTCGAGCAGCGCCTCGGCCACGTGCGAGCCGATGAACCCCGCGGCGCCGGTGACGAGGACTCGCTCGCTCACGCGCGAACGGAAGGCGCGCCGATCACCCCGCGGAAGTACTCGATCGTGCGGGCGACGCCGTCGCGCACGTCGACGGACGGCTCCCACCCCAGCATGGCCCGCGCCCGGGTGATGTCCGGCTTCCGCACCTTGGGATCGTCGGTCGGCAGCTCGCGATACACGATGGGCGACGACGAGCCGGTCAGCTCCACCACCAGCTCCGCGAGCTGCCTGACGGTGTACTCGTCAGGGTTCCCGATGTTGGTGGGATTCGAATCCCCGCGCATGAACAGCCGGTAGATGCCCTCGACCTCGTCGCTCACGTAGCAGAAGCTGCGCGTTTGCGAGCCATCGCCGTAGATGGTGATCGGCTCGCCGGAGATCGCCTGCACGATGAAGTTGGAGACGACGCGGCCATCGCGGGGGCGCATCCGGGGGCCGTAGGTATTGAAGATGCGCACGATCCGCGTGTCGAGCCCGTGATAGGTGTGGTAGGCCATCGTCATCGCCTCGGCGAAGCGCTTCGCTTCATCGTACACGCCGCGCGGCCCCACCGGATTAACGTTGCCCCAGTAGCTTTCGGACTGCGGGTGAACCATCGGATCGCCGTATACCTCCGAGGTGGACGCGAGGAAGAAGCGCGCACGCTTCGCCTTCGCAAGTCCTAACGCGTTGTGCGTGCCGAGCGCGCCGACCTTGAGCGTCGGGATCGGGTGCTCGAGGTAGTCG
>DATHUW010000014.1:0-11560 GCA_035461825.1 Gemmatimonadaceae bacterium | reverse complement strand
CGCGCGCGCGACTCTGACGAGTCCGACCGATGACGCCTTCCGTCGCGGCGGGCGCAGCGGCCGGCACACCGAATACCTCGGCCACATGCTCGCGGTGATGCAGATCGTCGCCCGCTCGCATCCGGGGGCCGAATGGTGATGCTGTCGAAGGAGCGGGTGCTCGAGGTCCTGAACGAGGTGATGGATCCCGAAGTGCCGGTGATCAGCGTCGTGGAGCTCGGCATAGTGCGGGACGTGGTGGTGGCCGGCGATCGCGTGCACGTGACCGTGACGCCGACGTATTCGGGCTGTCCCGCCATGAAGGTGATCGAGGACGACATCCGCGCGGCGCTCGTCTCGGCCGGCGCGCCGGCGGTCGACGTGCGGACGGTGTACGCGCCGGCGTGGACCACGGACTGGATCGGGGCGGAGGCGCGGGAGAAGCTGCGCGCGTTCGGGATCGCGCCGCCGGGCCGAGCGCCCTCCACCGATCTGGTGACGCTCACGCGTCGTCAGGCGCCCGTCGCCTGTCCCTACTGCGGCTCCGCCGATACGCGGCTGCAGAGCGAGTTCGGCTCCACGGCATGCAAGGCGATTCACGTCTGCAACGCCTGCCGACAGCCGTTCGACGAGTTCAAGGCGATCTGACGCGGTGAGCGGCGGCGAGGAGGGCACGTTCGCTCCTCCTCACCGCCGCCGAGTGCCGCCGCGGGACTCAGCGTGACCAGCTCATGGAGTAGGCCATCGCGCCCATCAGGATCGGCGTCGCGCCGGCGCCGTTCGCGAGCGACACCCACAGGTCGCCCGGGCCGGACGCGAAGACGATCTTCGCACCGTCAGGCGACCACGCCCCCGAGCCGAGCGGCGGCGCGCCGGTCTGCAGGATGTTCCAGTTGCCCGTGGAGTTGGTCGCCGCGAGGGTGTAGCCTCCAATGTCCGCGGCGAACAGGACGCGGGTGCCATCGGGCGACCAGCGGGGAATGCCGCAGCAGTTCGTCAGGTCGGTCCACTGGTACGGATCGCTGCCATCGGGCCGGCTCGTGAACAGCTGGCGCGCACCGTTGACGTCCTTCATGTACGCCAGGTACTGCCCGTCCGGGGAATAGCTCGCAAGGATGCCCTGGATCGGGAGCTCGACGGGCGCGCCGCTGTTCACCGGGAGCGTGGCGATGTGCATCTGCGCCGTGATGTTGTCCTGCCAGGAGATCAGCAGGCTCTTGCCGTCGGGGGCCCAGGCGGGCGGGTTGATCGAGTAGATGTCGTCAGGCGCCTGCAGCCGCATCTGCTGCCGGCTTCCATCGGCGTTCATGATCCAGAGGTCCAGCTTCGGCGGACCAGACGTGCGCGCCTTGAGGTACGCGATCTTCCTGCCGTCGGGCGAGACGGCGGGATACATCTCGTCCAGACCGTCATACGTCAGGCGGCGGAGTCCGGAGCCGTCCGGATTCACCGAGAAGATGTCGTGATTGCCGGTCATGAAACTCCCGAAGATGATGCGCCCCTCGCTGTTCGGCGCCGCCTTCGGCCCTCCGCGGGCCAGAAGAGCATCCGGCGATGCGGTCGGCGCATCGGCGCACGCGGCGGCCGAAACGAGAAGCCCGACGGCGGCCAGCCGCGGCGCACGGAAGTGGAAAGCTCTCGACATGGGTGTTCCTCGTGGTCGGATGTTGAGGGAGCGAACCGTTCGCCCCGCTTTCAGTGGTTGCCGGCGAGGGAAACGGCTCGAGACTTCGAGCGCTCGACTTCGCCTGCATCCTCCGACGCGCCGCCGCGCAGCGAATCCGGACATGCTCGGATAATCGGGCGAATGCCGGTGCCAGCATCGGGGTCGCGGAATCCTCCAGAGACGAAGACGGGGAGCGCCTGAGGCGCCCCCCGTTTCGCGGAGTCCCGTCCGTTGCGCCGCAGATGCGGCGGCTACCGTTTCCGAGCGGTGAGCACGACGCCGATCTCGTCGCCGAACGCGATGTCCGCGAGGGCGATCGGTGCTGCCAGGTTCAAGGACCCGCCGGCGGTCACCTCGCGATCCCACCACGTGGCGCTCTTCGCACCGGTGGACGCACGCACGTCATAGCAGCCCGGCTCCACGCTCCAGGTCTTCAACTGTCCGGACGAAAGCGTCTCGGAGTCCGCGAGCCGGTTCGGTCCCCAGCCGTCGTCGTTGCAGCTCGTGAAGTACACGGACACGATGTCCACGCTCGACTCATTGAGCAGGGCGATCGTTCCCATCGGCTCGGGACCGGTCGAGTCGTCGCCGCCGCACGCGGCGGCCCCGAAGGCGATGGCCGCGATCGCCACCGCCCTCAATCCAAAGTGAATCATGAGTGCCTCCTCTCGTCAGGGTTGAGTCGGCACCGAGTGCGTGGCCGACATTCCCCGACGCGCGGGCACTTCGAACATCCGGACATCACGGCCTCCGCGCATGCGCCGGATGGAACTGGCCGCCGCGGTTCGGCCCTTACGCGGGAAGCGCCTGGTGGAGGAACCCCTTCGCCTTGATCCAGTCGCGTCGCACCGTCCGGTCGGTGACGCCGAGGGCCGACGCCGTCTCTTCCTCGGTCATCCCGCCGAAGAAGCGGCATTCCACCACCTGGCTGAGACGGGGATTCAACGTAGCGAGCTGCTCGAGCGCCTCATCGAGCGCGATCAGCTCCGCCGCACGATCCTCCACCGCGATCTCCACATCATCGATGTCGAGCCGCTGCCAGCGGCCGCCTCGCTTCTCGGAGCGGACCTTCCGCGCATGGTCCATGAGCACGCGGCGCATGACGCGCGCGGCGATGGCGAAGAACTGGGCGCGATTGGTCCACGCGACTCGACGCTGGTCGATGAGCCGCATATACGCCTCGTGGACGAGCCCCGTGGGGCTCAAGGTGTGTCCGGCCGCCTCTCGCCCGAGCTGCCGGCTCGCGATGCGACGCAGCTCCTCATAGACGAGCGACACGAGGACGTCCGCCGCGCGCTGATCGCCGTCGCCGAGCCGGAGGAGCAGCTCGGTGACGCGGCCTGGGGTATCGTCGGGGGTCGTCATAGTGAGGAGCTAGGAGCTAGGAGCTAGGAGTAAGGAGTTAGGATCGGCTCATCGCGAGCGGGGAGCGCTGCCCAGCATCGCTTCCGCTTCCCGGAGCAGGCGCGGATGCGCCGACCCTACTCTGCGGAGCGCGCTGACGCTCGATCGCATCGCGCTGCCGGCGTGGCGGTCGCCGAGCGCTTGCAGGCATGTCGCCAGGCCGAACCGCGCCTCCGCCGTGCGCCAGTCGTCCGTTCCGTGCTGCCGCTCCAACCGCTCGACGGCGCGCTCGAGCATCGGCTTCGCCTCGTCGCACCGGCCCGCCGCGGCCACCGTGCGGCCCAGGCCGGCCAGGATCGCGGCGATGCGGGGCTCGGTCTGCGGGCCGCCCGACTCGTATTGTCGAAGCACCGATCGATAGGTCCGCTCCGCTTCGGCGAGGGCGCCGCGGTCGCGCAGGATGCCGGCGCGGTTGCCGCTCACGATCGTCACGAAGAGGTGCTCGGGCCCG
This sequence comes from Gemmatimonadaceae bacterium, assembly GCA_035461825.1. Lineage (GTDB taxonomy): Bacteria > Gemmatimonadota > Gemmatimonadetes > Gemmatimonadales > Gemmatimonadaceae > JALZIF01. Next base: position 8,060 of record DATHUW010000014.1, on the reverse strand, counting down.
AAGAGCTCCGTGTACTGATCCAGCGCCTCGCCAGAGGCCTCATCGGCGGCGGCCAGATCCCCCCGGCGGTGGAACAGCGTCGCGAGATTGCTGAGGCCGAGCGCCACCCGCGCATTCCGCTCGCCAAGCAGGCGGCGGTTCATCGTGAGCGCCTGACGGTACAACGACTCGGCTTCCTCCAGCGAACCCAGATCCAGCAGCAGTCCCGCCAGGTTGTCGAGCGACGCGGCGACGTACGGGTGCTCGTCACCGAAGACCTGCCTATCGATGGCGAGCGCCTCCCGAAAGAGCGGCTCGGCCTCCTCGAGCCGGCCCTGATCGCGCAGCAGCCGTCCCAGGTTGTTCAGGTGGACGGAGACCCGCGGGTGCGGCTGCTGGAACGTCTCCCGCTTGATCTCGAGCGAGGCGCGAAACAGCGATTCGGCTTCGGCGAGTTGCCCCCGGGTCTGCTCCACCTGTGCCAGATTGTGCATCGCCTCGGCCACGAGCACGTGCCGTTCGCCGAGCAGCCGGCGGCGCGTGCCGATCGCCGAATCCACGAGCGCCGCGGAGGCGTCGTAGTCACCCTTCCACCAGAGCAGCAGCGCGAGGTTCACCTTGCTCTCGGCAACGGCGGGATGCTCGTCGCCCAGCAGGTCCCGGCGGATCGCGAGCGCCTCACGAGAGAGCTGCTCGGCCTCGGCATAGCGGCTTTGCTGCTCGAAGACCGTCGCCAGGCGGTCGAGGCTGCCGGCGGCACTCTCGCTGGAGGCGCCGTGGAGCCGTCGGCTGACGGCGAGGGCGTCCCGAAGCAGGGGCTCCGCATCGCCGTACCGCCCCTGCTGCAGGTACACGTTACCTAACGTGGTCATCGTCTGTGCCACATTGTCGTGATCCTCGCCCTGGAGCGTGCGGCGCCGCGCGAGGGCGCGCTCGAGGAGTGGCGCCGCCTGGTCGTAGACGCCGAGGTTCGCGTAGACCCTGCCGAGCGCGTCGAGCATCTCCGCCTGCACTGCGGGCTCGGAGCTGAGCAGAGAGTCGACGCGGACGCGCCCCCGCTCGAGCAGCGCCTGCGCCGTGAGGGTCCGGTCGCGACCGGACGAGACGGCATAGGGATCGGATGCGTCGAAGAGTCCTACGAGGAAATTCATGGCGGCGTGTGCCTTCGCCGCCTCGCCTTCCGCGCGGGACCGCAGGCTGCGTTCGCGGAGGGCGTCGGTGGTGAGCAGCGCGAGAGCCAGCACGGACAGCGCGACCGCGGAGCGGTGCCGACCGACGAACTTCCGCGCGCGGTAGAGCACCGTGTCGGGGCGGGCATGGACCGGGAGTCCGTCCCGGTAACGCTCCAGGTCCTCGACGAGCGCGGTGACGGAGGCGTAGCGGCGGGTGCGGTCCTTCGCGAGCGCTTTCAGGATGATCGTGTCGAGATCGCCGCGGAGCCGGCGCCGGCGCACGTATCCGTCGCGGCCAGGACTCCTGCGGCCGGCAGCAGTGGAGGGACGCGGCGGCTCCGTCTCGCAGACGACGCGCTCGATCTCCGCCGGGGAGCGACCCCGGACCTCATACGGTCGCTCGCCGACCAGCAGCTCGTAGAGCATGACGCCGAGCGCGTAGACGTCGGTCGACGTCGTTATGCGTCCGCCACGAACCTGTTCCGGCGCCGCATACTCGGGAGTCATGAGGTGCATGCCCGTCCGGGTCAGCGGCGCCTGACCGGCGGCACGCTCGTCGTCGAGCAGCTTGGCGATCCCGAAGTCGAGCAGCTTGACCTGCCCGTCGCGCGCGACGAGAACGTTGGACGGCTTGAGATCGCGATGGATCACCAGGCTCTGGTGGGCGTACTGGACGGCCGAACACACGTCGGTGAACAACGCCAGCCGTCGCTCGACCGACAGGCGTCGTTCGGTGCAGTACGTGTCGAGCGGCTGCCCGTCCACGTACTCCATGACGATGTACGGCGCGCCGTCCGCGACGCCGCCGTCCAGGAGTCTCGCGATGTGCTGATGTTCGAGTCCCGCGAGAATCTGCCGCTCGTGCAGGAAGCGCCGGGTGAGCTCGGCGCTGCCGAAGCCTCGGCGCAGCAGCTTGATGGCCACGCGCTTCTCGAACTGCTCGTCGCCGCGCTCGGCCAGATAGACCGTGCCCATGCCACCGTGACCCAGATCCCTAACGATCTTCCACGGCCCGATGCGTTGGGGAGCCGACTCGGGCTGCTCCACATCGGCCGCGAGTCGAGACAGGAGCGGGGCCGCGTCCCGCGCGGGCGATGGCGGAAGGCGGGTCGGTTGCTCGCCGGCCTCGATGAGCGCTTGAACCGCGGCGAGCAGCGCGGGATCGCCCTCGCACTCCCGGAAGAGCCACGCGGTCCGCTGCTCGGGCGGCAGATCGAGCGCGCCGTCGACAAGCTGCTCCAGCTGTCGCCACCGCTCGGGGGAGAGCGTGCTCATCGCCCTTCCGTCTCCTCGAGCCCGTTGGTCCTGAGCGGCGTTCGAGGTCGTGGCGATCGCACGGGAGGCGGCTCGACGCGAGGAGGGTTGGCTAGTGCATCTTCGGAGTGGTAGGACGATACGGGGCGTCTGCTACCCTGTCAAACGAAGAAGCTCACGGCCGGGATGAAGCGGATGCGCCTTCCGGCATCACAGCGTGATGCCTGCGTGCCGCCGAGCTCCGGTGGCGGCGCGGCGCGGCGTTGCCTCGGCCGCCGCTGCCCCGTCAAAAGACCATGAATGACTCCAGCTTGCCCGGGGTGGACACGACCCCCGTGGATTGGAACGAAGAGCTGCGAAAGATCGAGCGCGAGTTCGATGGACTGCCGCCGGAACCCACACCGGCCGAACTGCGCGCGCGGTACGCGGAACAGCAACGACGTCTGCGCGAAAGGGAGCGGCGCGCCGGCACGATCGGCGTCTGGGTGCGCCTGCTGCTGGTGGCCGGTCTGGCCGCCGCCCTGTTCGCGTGGCCGTACGCCCGAGCGTGCGGCCCGGGGCTGCTCGCGTACATGGGCGCCGGGGCGGTGGTCATCATCGGCGCGCTGTGGACGGTCTTCGGCACCTGGCGGCTGCGTCTGGCGAAGACGCATGGACTCGCGCTGCTGCTGCTACTCTGGGGCCTGACCTTCATCGCCGCGCAGGTGCTGCCGCGCGTCGGCTACGCATTGTCCGATCCGGCGAGTCCGGAGAGCTGGCGGTGCGTGAACACCGCGCCGGCGCGGATCGGCGCCTGACGACTGCGGGTCGCTTCGCCGACTAACCTGGTCATCGCACGGGCGGGGACGCACGACGACGAACGGCCTGGCCCGCGGCGTCACCGCGGCGCGCGCGCGGCGGCGTAGGCGGCCGCTGCGGCCGAGTCGGCGGCGATCTCGTACATGAGGCGCTCGAAGCTCTCCGTCGTATGCCCCGCCGCCGACAGAATGGAATCTGTAGCGTTAGGCGTGCGTGCGATGGCATCGGCGATTCGTGCCGCGGTGACGGCGCGCTCGCTCGTGCCGGCCCCGGCGCCGGCCATGATGTCGGTCGTGTCCGGCGGCGCCTGCTCGGCCGTGCCGCAGCCAAGCGCGATGAGCAGCGCGGCGAGAATACAAACAAGTCGCATGCTGATCTCGCCGGCTAGTCGTTCGGTTTCGTGGGTCGTTCGGCGGGCCTGCCCTTTTCCTTCGCTCGCTCGTCGTTCGCCTCGGGCTGCTTCCCGGGCCGAGTCTCGGCGCGTCCCTGACGATCTCGCGCCGTGTCGCGCGCCTCACCCGAGCGGCCGCGGTCGCCGCCCCGGTCGCCGGGCTGCGCCCCGCGTACCGGCGGACCCTTGCCCCGGAGCTGGTGCTCGGCCCGAATCGCCGCCGCGAGGTCGCGACCGCGAAGTCCCGCATCGAGCTTCGCCTGCACGAAGGCCCCGAAGTTGTCGACCGGCCCGTGCTCGCGCATGGCGGCGCGCTCCTCGTCGAGCACCTCGCGTGCCTCGTGCGCGGGCACGTTGGCGGACTGCATCGCGGCCAGCACCCGCTGGATCACGCTGTCAGGCGCACCTTCCCTGCGCGCCTCGTCGGCGCTCACCGGCAACTCGGCCGCGGCCAGCACTCGGCGGATCCAATCCGGCGTCTGGGCCTCGAGGGGCCGGCAGATCAGCACCGACGCCACGAGAAGCAGTCCAAGCCGTCGTAGCTGCATAGCTCCCCCGGAAGGCGGTTGGTGATTCGACCCGCACCGTACGTCGGCTCGTCGGGCTGCGGGCCGATCCTGCAAGACTAGTGCTTGCCGTGCGCGACCGATCCCGGCGCATCCTCGCGGATGGTGCGCCCGATTGGGGCACGGTAGTGGACCGAAGCGGAGCGGTGATCAGTGCACCGCGGGAGCGCGAGCGTGCGCCTCCGCCGCCCCAACCCGCCGGTCGCGAAGGAGCGCGACGATCGCGAAACCGATCAGCAGCGCGCCGGTGATCCACGCGCCGGTGCCGAACGCCTCTGGGCGATTCATGCCGAGCGCCACGCCGGCCACCACGAGCGCCGCGCCAAGCACGCCGAACTCACGCATGCCGTAAAGAAAGACGAACGGCAGGTAGTGCGCACCCACGATCACCATGAAGGCCGGGAAGAACCATCCCATTTCGGCGACGGTGGCGGCGAGAATCACCGGAATCGCGAGCGGAACGGTGAAGGCGATCTGCATGGCGAGCTGCCCAAGGGGATTCTCGCGGCTCACGACCTGCCGGCTGCCTAGCAGGAGTAGGACGAGTCGGGTCGCGGGGAAGATCGCGATGCCGCCGACGCAGAGCGTCAGGATCGCCGCGCGTGGCGTTCCCCACGTCGCCAGCGCCGCGGCGATGAGCCAGAGCGCGCCGGACACGAGCTGTCCGGCGAAACCGTGCCTGTAGGCGCGTCGCATCTCGCGCTGTGCATCGTCGATTCTCATGGTCGTCGCCGAGGGGGTGATGATGGGCGATGCGCAGTTTGGGTGGGAATCCCGACGGATGACCGCTTCGAGCATCGCTCGATGATCCCCGCCGACGGCTGGGCTCGACGCCCCCCGCGCGTGGTGGCGCCGCGGCTCCCGCCGCCCCATGTTGGCGAGGGCTCGATCGCGATCGCGAATCGGGGAGACATCGTACACGGGAGCACATCGATGAGCACCATCTTCGAGACAGTCATGCAGCAGGTGGGGGGCGAGAATCTTTCGACGATCAGCCGTCAGATCGGCGCCGATGAGGGCACTACCGCGACCGCCGTGCAGGCTGCACTGCCGATGCTGCTTGGCGGGCTCGCGCGCAACAGTGCGAAGCCGGAGGGCGCCGCGTCGCTCGCCAATGCGCTCAACGATCATCGCGGCGGCCTGCTCGAAAACCTCGGCGGATTGCTCGGTGATCCGGAGTCGGGCCCGGGGGCGGGCATCCTCCGCCACATCTTCGGTGACCGCCGGTCGAACGTGGAGTCCGGCGTCGGCCAGGCGACGGGGCTCGACCAGCGGCAGATCGGCAAGCTCCTCACGATCCTTGCCCCCATCGTCATGGCGGCGCTCGCTCGTAAGGCAGCCCCGCGCGCGGACGCCGCGGACGCGAGTGGCTCCCTGCCGAACATCCTCGAGCAGGAATCGCGGGAAGCCGCGCAGAAGGCGCCCGGTGGACTGGGAGCCCTGATCGGCATGCTCGACCGCGACGGTGATGGCAATCCGCTCAACGATCTCGGTCGGTTGGGGGGCCTGTTCGGCGGGCGGTAAAGCGTTTCCGCGGCGATGAACGTCCGTCGATCGCGGCGCGCGCGCCGCCGCGCGAGGTGTCGACGGGCACGCGAGCTCGCTTCGTCAGGTAGGGCGGCCAGATTGCGCATTTCTCGGTGAGCAAGAAGACCTTTTGTACATCGGAGATTCGTCATGATGCACGTCGCGTCCAACCGGATTGCGCCTTCGCCCGCCGGAGCCCTTCGTGTCACCGCCACCGCCCTGGTGCTCGCCATGGCATCCGTCACCGGTCTCGCGCAGCCGACCGGCGCCGGCGCCACCCTTCCGTCGCTGCCGCGCGATTCCGTGCGCGTCGGCAGTCTGAGCCGATCGTTCAGCTACTACGTACCAGGCGGTACGATCGCCTCCGCGCCACTGGTGCTGGCCTTTCACGGCGCGGGGGGCAGCGGCGCCCGGCTGCGCGGGTTCACGGACGGCCACCTCGAGCGTCTCGCCGACCGTGAGGGATTCGTGCTGGTCTACCCGGACGGGGTCGGCGGCACCTGGAACGACTGTCGCGCTGGGGCGCCCTACGAGGCGAAGCGCCGGAATGTCGACGACGTCGCGTTCGCGCGCGCGCTGACGGAGCGGTTCCGCGAGTCGCACGCGATCGACACGACGGCCGTATTCGCCCTCGGGTACTCGAACGGCGCGCACTTGGCCTTTCGACTGGCGCTCGAAGCCCCGGAGCTCGTGCGCGCGATCGCGGCATTCGGAGCCAACCTCCCCGCCGAGGACGACCTGGACTGCGGCGTGCGCGGCGAATCCGTACCGGTCATGATCGTGAACGGCACGGCGGACCCGATCAACCCGTTCGAGGGCGGCGTGGTCGTCATTCCGACTGGCGACACGATCGGCAGCGTACGCAGCGCGACCGCGACCGCGGAGTACTTCGCCGGACTGGACGGGCGCGTGGATTCCGGATCGTCGACACGTCTGCACGCGCCTGACGACCGCGGTCTGTGGGTCGACCGCGTTCGCCTCGGCGACGGGCTCGGTGTCGAGGTGGTGCTGTACACGATCGGGAACGGCGGCCATGCCATCCCCGGACCGCGGGCGCGGTTCCCGGCGCTCGTCGGCGCCACGGAGGGGCGATTCGACGCGCTCGAGGCGGCGATCCGCTTCTTCCTGCGCGAGGCCGGACAAGAGGTGAGCCGGCGCGGGTCCGGTTGAGTCACACGCCGGCAACGAGTGGCCGGCGCGGCGTGTCGAAACCGGTGTTGCGCACCGGGCGTAGGTCTCCGGGCGCGGATGGCGTGCCGTTCGCGCGATCCGGTCTTCGCTTCGCCGCCTCTCGCCACTCGAGGTTTGCATGCGGGCACTCCTCTCCGACCTGCGCTACGCGCTCCGCGCGCTCGCGCGCGCCCCGGGATTCACGATCGTCGCGGTTCTCACGCTGGCACTGGGTATCGGGGCCAACAGCGCGATCTTCAGCGTTCTGAACGGCGTGGTGCTCCGGCCGCTGCCGTACGCCGAGCCGGACGAGCTCGTGAAGGTCGCGAGCCGGTTCCCCACACTGGGGTTCGACGAGTTCTGGATCTCGCCCCCGGAATACCTCGAGCTGGGGGAGCGGAGCCGCACGCTCGGATCGTTGGGCGGCTACCGGACGGGGCAGGTGAGCGTCGGCGCTGATGCGGCGCCGCTGCGCGTCACCTCGTCCATCGCCACGCACGAGCTCTTCGCCACACTCGGCGTTCCGGCGCGGCTGGGCCGGCCCTTCAACGCGGACGAGGATCAGCCGAATGTCGAGCCGGTGGTGACACTGTCACACGAGCTGTGGCGGAGCGCGTTCGGCGGCGATCCCGGCATCGTGGGTCGCACCATTCAGGTGAACGGGCAGGCCTCTCGGGTGACCGGCGTCATGCCGCCGGGTTTCGACGTCGCCGACGCCGGCGTGCAGATCTGGGTGCCCGCGGCGCTCGACCGCGCCAACCGGAACAATCGCGGCTCGCATTTTCTGGAAGTCATCGGGCGGCGCGCCCCGGGCGTCTCGATGGCGCAGGCCGAGGCCGAGCTGCGAACGCTCGTGCAGCGGTGGGCGGAGCAGAATCCGGACACCCACGTCCCCACGCCGGAGAATCATCCGATCTTCCTGATGGATCTGCACGAGCGCACCGTGGGATCGATCCGTCCGGCGGTGATGCTGTTGCTCGGTGTCGTCGCCTTCGTGCTGCTGATCGCCTGCGCGAACGTCGCGAACCTCCTGCTCGCGCGCGCCGAGTCGCGTCAGCGTGAGGTGGCGGTGCGTGCGGCCCTCGGCGCGGGGCGCGAGCGGCTCCTGCGTCAGTTCCTGACGGAAGGCATGACGCTCGCGGCGATCGGCGGCGCGGTCGGTTTGGCGTTAGGATGGGTCGGCGTCAAGCTACTGATCGCTAC
>DATHUW010000013.1:0-7850 GCA_035461825.1 Gemmatimonadaceae bacterium | reverse complement strand
GTCAATTACGCGCTGCCCAACGGCACGGTGAAGAAGTCGGACGTGGCGCGCGCGGTAGTGGTGCGCACGGCCAAGGAGACGCGCCGCAAGGATGGCAGCTACATCCGGTTCGACGAGAACGCGGTCGTGATCATCAACGATGCGGGCGAGCCACGGGCGACGCGCATCTTCGGTCCCGTCGCGCGCGAGCTGCGCGAGAAGCGGTTCATGAAGATCGTGTCGCTCGCGCCGGAGGTGATCTGAGATGCGGGTGTTGACGTATCGCCAGCGTGAGCGGAAGAAGCAGCGCCAGCGGCACGAGGCGAACGCCGCGCGGCAGCACGTGCACGTCACCAAGGGTGACACCGTGCGCGTCATGCGCGGCGAGGACAAGGGGCGCGAGGGGAAGGTGCTGCGCGTGTACCCCAAGACCGGCCGCGTCGTGGTGGAGGGCGTGAACATGGTGAAACGGCATCGGAAGGCGCGGCGCGCGGAGGAGCAGAGCGCGATCATCGACTTCCCGGCGCCGATCCATGCATCGAACGTGATGCTGCTCGATCCCAAGGGCGGGATGCCGACGCGGACGCGCCGGCGCCTCGACGAGGACGGCACGAAGGAGCGCATCAGCGTCAAGAGCGGCGACGCGATCGCGCGCGCGCGTTAAGCGAGGACTAACGGATGGCAACGAAGCAGAAGAAGACCCCGGCCGGCGGCGGTGGCGCCCCCGCCAAGGGCGGCGAGAAGAAGAGCAAGGGCGGCGCGGTCAAGACGCAGTACCGCGAACACCCGAACGCCGGGCAGCCGGCGCCTGCCCCACGGCTCCGGACGTATTACGAGCAGACGGTGCGGGAGCGGCTCAAGGCCGACCTTGGCCTGGACAACGTCCACGAGATCCCGTCCCTGCGGAAGATCGTGCTGAACGTCGGGCTCGGCGAGGCGCTCAAGCAGCCCAAGCTGCTCGACAGCGTGGCGCAGGAGCTCGAGGTGATCACGGGACAGCGTCCGGTGCGGACGCGCGCCAAGAAGTCGATCTCGAACTTCGGCTTGCGCGAGGGGCAGGAAATCGGGGCGAGCGTGACGCTACGCGGTCCGCGGATGTGGGAGTTCCTGGACCGGCTGTTCAACGTGGCGATGCCGCGGATTCGCGACTTCCGGGGCGTCAACACGCGGGCGTTCGACGGCCGCGGAAACTTTTCGCTCGGGCTCAAGGAGCAGGTGATCTTCCCGGAGATCAACTACGATCAGGTGGAGCAGGTGCACGGCCTCGACATCACGTTCGTGACGAGCACGAACCGCGATGACTACGCGTTCGCGCTGCTCCGCGAGCTCGGGATGCCGTTCCGGGGCGAGCAGAAGCCGGTGATCGTGGCGTAGTCGGGAACAGGGAATCGGGAATCGGGAATCGGTAAGTCCGCTTCCCGTCGATTCCCGATTCCCGATTCCCGATTCCCGACAAGGATTCAATCGATAGAGGTTCCGAATGGCTCGTAAGGCCATGATCGAGAAGTCGAAGCGGAAGCCGAAGTTTGCCGTGCGGCAGCACAACCGCTGTCAGCGCTGCGGCCGTTCGCGCGCGTTCCTGCGCAAGTTCGGGCTGTGCCGCATCTGCTTCCGCGACATGTCGTTGAACGGACTGATTCCGGGCGTCCGGAAGTCGTCCTGGTAAGGCACCGTGCGACACGGGACGCACGACGCGGGTCGTCGTGCGCCGTCGCATTCACTTCCTACACGTCCCCCGAGGATACGATAGGAGCGCGTTGAACTCATGAGCATGACCGATCCGATCGCCGACATGCTGACCCGCATTCGCAACGCGAGCGGGCAGAAGCATCGGCGCGTCGACATGCCGTCGTCGAAGCTGAAGGTCCAGATCGCGCGGCTGCTGAAGGACAGCAACTTCATCAAGGACTACAAGACCGTGGACGATGACGCCGGCCGGCCGCAGCTGCGGTTGTACCTGCGCTACGCCGGGGCGGATCAGTCCGTGATCCGCGGGTTGCAGCGGGTCTCGACTCCCGGACTTCGCAAGTACGTCGGCGTCACCGAGATTCCGCGCGTCCGGAACGGGCTCGGGATCGCGATTCTGAGCACGTCGAGCGGGCTGATGACCGATCGCGAGGCGCGCCGCGCCCGCGTCGGCGGCGAGCTCCTCGCGCTGGTCTGGTAGGAGGAGCCATGTCGCGCATTGGAAAGCGGCCGATCGACATCCCCAAGGGCGTGGCGGTCACGCTCGATCAGGGACGAATGATGGTCAAGGGCCCCCGGGGCGAACTGTCGCGGACGCTGCACCCGGCGATGAAGATCACGGTGGATGAGGGGACGATCACGGTCGAGCGGCCCTCGGAGGAGAACGAGCACAAGGCGCTGCACGGCCTGACGCGTACCCTGATCGCCAACATGGTCGAGGGCGTGACGACGGGGTTCCGCAAGCACCTCGAGCTGGTCGGGGTCGGCTACCGCGCCGAAACCAAGCCGTTCGGGCTGCAGCTGGCGTTAGGGTACTCGCACCCGATCCAGTACAAGGCGCCGGAGGGGATCAAGCTCACGGCGACCGCGCCGACGGCGATCACGGTCGAGGGCTCGAACAAGGAAGTGGTTGGCCAGGTGGCCGCCGAGATCCGGTCGCTGCGTCCGCCGGAGCCATACAAGGGGAAGGGCGTGAAGTACCAGGGCGAACAGGTTCGCCGCAAGGCCGGCAAGGCGGGAGGTAAGTAATGCGTCCGATTCACAAGCCGCGCACGCGCGGCGAGCGCCGGTACCAGCGGCACGTGCGGGTGCGCAAGAAGGTGATGGGCTCGTCGGAACGGCCGCGGCTGGCGGTCTACCGCTCGCTCAAGCACATCTACGCGCAGATCATCGACGATGCGTCCGGGCGGACGCTCGTCGCCGCGTCGGACCTGACGGTCGAGAGTGGGACGAAGGGCGAGCGGGCGGCCGAGGTCGGCAAGCTGCTCGCGCAGCGCGCGAAGGACGCGGGGATCACCCAGGTGGTGTTCGACCGCGCCGGATTCCGGTACCACGGCCGCGTGAAGGCGGTCGCCGACGGTGCCCGCGAAGGCGGGTTGGAGTTCTAAATGAGCGAACAACAGAATAGCGAGAGCGGGCCGCAGCCCGTATCGGTCGGGGGCGATCGGCCCTTCGGCGGCGGCGCTGGTGGCGGCGGTGGCTTCGGCGGCGGTGGCGGTGGCGGTGGGGGTGGCCGCGGCGGTCGCGGTGGGGGCCGAGGGGGCCGTGGTGGCGGAGGCGGCGGCCGCGGGGGCCGTGGCCGTGGCGGCGGCGAGGGCGGTGGCCGCGAGGGCGGCCGCGGCCGCGACGGTGGTCCGCGGCGCGATCAGGAGCGCGAGAGCGACTTGATCGAGAACGTCGTGTCGATCAACCGCGTAGCCAAGGTCGTCAAGGGCGGCCGGCGCTTCAGCTTCAACGCACTGGTCGCCGTAGGCGACGGGCAAGGGCGCGTCGGGGTGGCGACCGGCAAGGCGAACGAGGTCTCCGAGGCCGTTCGCAAGGCGGTCGATGCCGCGCGGCGTCGCATGGCGCAGGTGCCGCTCACCGGCGGGACGATTCCGCATGAGGTGGTCGGCGCGCACGGCGCGGGGCGGGTGCTGATGAAGCCCGCGGCGCCCGGCGCGGGGGTGATCGCCGGCGGTGCGGTGCGCGCGGTGCTGGAGTGCGCCGGCGTGGCCGACATTCTCACGAAGAGCCTGGGATCGACCAACCCGCACAACCTCGTTCGTGCGGCGATGGATGGCCTTCACCAGCTGACGACCGTTGAGCAGATCGCGCGCGAGCGCGAGGTGGAGCCGTCGAGTCTGCCGTACCGCTCGCGCGCTCAGGTCAGGGAGGCGGTCTAATGGCGCGAACTTTCGTGTGGCACCCGGGTAAGGGGCCACGCACGACCGAGAAGCTTCCGGCGGAAGGCATCGGCACGCTGCGGATCGAGCAGGTCCGGAGCGAGATCGGCCACCCGGAGACCTTGCGGCGGACGCTCCGCGCGTTGGGGTTGCGGCACCATCAGTCGGTGGTGGTGCACCCCAACTCGGCGTCCGTTCGTGGACAGATCAAGCGCGTGCGGCACCTGGTGAAGGTGACGCCCGTCGAGGAGTGATAGACCGTGGCCGAACACGAGAAGATCGGACTGCATAACCTCACGCCGGCGCCCGGATCGCATCGCGACCGCAAGCGCATCGGACGCGGGCCGGGGTCCGGCAAGGGGAAGACGGCGGGCAAGGGCCACAAGGGCATCAAGGCGCGCGCCGGGCATCACGGCCCTGGCGGCGGCAAGCCCCATTTCGAGGGCGGGCAGATGCCCCTCACGCGCCGGCTGCCGAAGTACGGCTTCACCAACCCGTTCCGCGTGGAGCACCAGGTGGTGCGGCTCGGGGATCTGTCGCGCATCCCGGAGGGCGAGGACGTGACGCGCGAGACGCTGGTGGCGGCGGGACTCATTCGTCAGGCGAAGGGTCCGGCCAAGATCCTCGCGAACGGCGAGCTCTCGCGCGCGGTGACCGTGCGCGGCATCAAGATGAGCGAGACCGTGCGCAAGAAGATTGACGCGGCCGGAGGCCGCGTCGAGGCCTAACATGGCGCAAGCAGCGAATCCGGGCGCGGCGGTCGCGAATCTGTTCCGCACGCCAGAGCTGAAGACGAAGATCCTCTTCACGCTCCTGTGCCTCCTGTTGTACCGCATCGGCGCGCACATCACGGCGCCCGGCATCGACGTCCGCGCGATCACGGCGTTCTTCGAGAACACCGGCGCCGGCGGCGGGCTGCTCGGCATCTACGATCTGTTCGTCGGCGGCGGGCTCTCGCGCGCGACGCTGTTCGCGCTCGGCATCATGCCCTACATCTCCGCGAGCATCGTCTTCCAGCTGGCCGGCGCGGTGGTGCCGCAGCTGGAGAAGATGCAGAAGGAGGAAGACGGGCGGAAAAAGATCAACCAGTACACCCGCTACGCTACGGTCGTGCTTGCGGTGGCGCAGGCGTACGGCTTCGCGCTGTTCACCGAGAGCGTCGCCAACGCGGTGGCCGATCCGGGATGGGGATGGCGGTTCCAGATGATCCTCTTCCTGACGACCGGCGCCGTGTTCGTCATGTGGCTGGGCGAGCAGATCACCGAGCGCGGCATCGGAAACGGCGCCTCGCTGCTGATCTTCTTCTCGATCGTCGAGCGCATCTGGCCGGGGATCTGGCAGACGATCCAGTTCGTGAACACCGGCGCGATCTCGCCGCTCGCGCTCCTGCTGCTCACGGTCATGATGATCGCGATCGTGGCGGCAACGGTGGCGGTGACGGTCGCGGCGCGGCGGGTACCCATTCAGATCCCGCAGCGGACGATGGCGCGCGGCCGCATGCGAGAATCGGCGCGGAACTTCATCCCGCTCCGGCTCAACGCCGCGAACGTGATGCCGATCATCTTCGCGCAGTCCCTGATCATCATCCCCGGTACGCTGGCGCAGTTCACCGGCATCCAGTCCCTGCAGCCGATGTCGGAGGCGCTGCAGCCGGGAACCTGGCTGTATTACGTCCTGTCGGCGTTCCTGATCCTGTTCTTCACGTACTTCTACACGTCGATCATCTTCAATCCGATCGACATCGCGGAGAACCTGAAGAAGCAGGGCGGGTTCATCCCGGGCGTGAAGCCGGGCGCCAAGACGGCGGAGTACATCGACTACATCGTCACCCGTATCACGCTGCCCGGCGCGGTGTTCCTGGCGATCATCGCCCTGCTGCCGGTGATGATCTCCGAGTGGATCAACGTGCCGTTCTACTTCGGGGGAACGTCGCTGCTGATCGTCGTGGGCGTGGGACTCGACACGGTCCAGCAGTTGCAACAGCACCTGCTGCTGCGCAAGTACGATGGCTTCATGAAGAAGGGACGGGTGCGGTTCCGCGGGCGGCAGCCGGCGGGCTAGGACGGGCGATTGGGGATTGGGGTTTGGGGTTTGGAGCTGCAATCGGAACTCGTTGCCCGAAGGTCACGCCGCCGTGCGCGGGCGAGACCTTCGGGCAAAACACTTCCAATCCCCAATCCCGAATCCCCAATCCCAGGGTGTTCGTAGTACTCCTCCTATCATGACGCAGACATGAACATCCTCCTCCTCGGTCCTCCGGGGGCCGGCAAGGGCACGCAGGGCGAGCGGGTCGCGGAGCGGCTCGGGGTGCCGAAGGTCGCCACCGGCGACGTTCTGCGGGCCGCGGTTCGTGAGGGCACGGGGATGGGCCTCGCCGCGAAGGGCTTCATGGATCGCGGCGCCCTGGTGCCTGACGACGTGATTCTCGGCATCGTCAAGGAGGCGCTGGCGGCGCCGGCCATGTCTCGCGGGGTGGTGCTCGACGGCGTGGTCCGCACCGTTCCCCAGGCCGAAGGGCTGCACCGGGCCTTCGGGGACCTGGGGCGGTCGCTCGACTGCGTGTTGCTGTTCGAGATCGCCGACGACGAAGTCGTCCGGCGGCTGGGCGGCCGAACGGTGTGCGAGAAGTGCCAGACGCCGTACACGGGCATGGCACCGGGAGACCCGTGCCCCAAGCCGGGCTGCGGCGGGCGCCTGGTGCGCCGCAAGGACGACGAGCCGGAGGCCATCCGCACGCGCATGCGGGCCTATCGAGAGCAGACCGAGCCGGTCGTCGCCTGGTACGACGCGAGCGAAACGCAGGTGGTCCGGGTCGACGCGGTGGGGGAGATGGACGAGGTGACGCGCCGCGTGCTGGAAGCGCTGGAGCGTTGCCGGCCCGGCGGGAACGCAGGGTGATTTCGCTGAAGTCGGACCGTGAGCTCGAGCTCATGGCCGAGGGGGGGCGCATCGTCGCCGCGACACTCGCCATGGTGCGCGCGGCCGTGCGCCCTGGCGTGAGCACGTTCGAGCTCGACCAGATGGCCGAGGCGTTCATCCGGCAGCACCCGGGGGCGACGCCATCGTTCAAGGGGCTGTACGGATTCCCGGGAACGCTGTGCACCTCGATCAACGAGGAAATCGTGCACGGCATCCCGTCGCGCCGCCGGATCCTGCGCGAGGGCGACATGCTGAAGGTCGACGTCGGCGTCCGCTTCGCGGGACTGCACACCGACTCGGCGACGACGGTGGCGGTGGGCGAGGTCGACGCCACGTCGCAACGGTTGATGAACATCACCGTCGAGGCGCTCGGCGCGGGGATCGCGGCCGCGCGGGCCGACAATCACGTCGGCGACATCGGGGCAGCGGTGCAGGCGGTGGTGGAGCGCGCCGGGTTCAGCGTGGTGCGCGATCTCGTGGGGCACGGCATCGGCGAGCAGTTCCACGAGGAGCCGCAGGTGCCGAACTTCGGCAAGCCGCGCCGCGGCACCAAGCTGACGCCGGGCCTGACGATCGCGATCGAGCCCATGGTGAACGTCGGCGGATTCAAGACGCGGACGCTCTCCGACAAGTGGACCATCGTGACCGCCGATGGGACGCGATCGGCGCACTTCGAGCACACCGTCGCGATCACCGAGACTGGACCGCGGATCCTGACGAACGGAGCGCGCTAGGGCGACGGAGCGGCGGCCCGCGCCGCGTCGGACGCGGCGTCTCCCGCAGCCCGCTCCGACCGTTCGGCCTCCGCCGCAAGCGCGCGAGCGAGCTCCCGATCCTCCAGCATCGCGGCGTTCACGCGAACCGTGAGCGCGGCTGCGGCACAGGCGCCCCGGCTCAGCAGCGCGGCGGTGGCCGCGTCCGCCGCGGCGGCGGGCAGCCCGTCTCGAGCGAGGTCCGCCGCGGCCGCGGCGACCGAGGAGGCCGCCCGCGCGATGCGCAGCGGGACGCGCGTGGCCTCCGCCAGCGCGCCCTCGACGTCGCCCCGGGTCCGGCGGGCCTCGATGTAGCGCCCGTACGCCTCGGCGTCCGCGGCCGCGAGGC
>DATHUW010000012.1:0-42742 GCA_035461825.1 Gemmatimonadaceae bacterium | reverse complement strand
ACCAATACCGCCATCGCCAAGATCAAACTCGGCGACGTGCTCGTACGTCGAGGACGGTTGAATGACGCGAAGGAGCACCTGCGCGCCGGCTACGAAGTGCTCGCGGCGCAGGCCACACCTGGCTCGCGCTGGCTCAGGACTGCGCGCGAGCGGCTGGCGGAGATCTACGCCGAGGAAGGCGACGCCGCGCGTGCCAGCCGGTTCCGAACCGAGCTGGCCGCGGAGTCACCCTCCGGCGATTGAGCACCGCAGGATCGCGCCGCAGCTCCCGCGATGTACTCGGGAAGGAGGCGATCACGCGAGGGACCCTGGGCGGCGCAGCTCGGCCTGCACAGATCGTCATTCCGGTCGCCCGCACCACGCGGTCCGTCGTACCCTCGATCGCCGGCCCGTTTCGTTAGGCATCGCGTGGCGGGGCCGGCGATCCTTCCCCGGGTGCGGATCGCTCGTTGCGAATCCGCGCCACGTGATGAAGACCGAGCGCGAGCGTCCAGAGGATGGCGAGCTGAACGAGGAGCGCCGGCCAGTGGATGCGGGGGCCGAGACCGAGCTGCACGGCGAGGTCGCTCATGCCCCGCGCGAGCTCGGGCCCGGTGAGGAGATACGCATACTCCAACCCGCGCAGTCCGGTGAACGGCGGGAAGATGAGCATGGCCGCCGTGAGAACGCCGGCGACGTAGATGAAGACGGCGGGTCGCGCGTCCGACCGGAACTCGAATTGACGCATCGGCGCCTCCGCGTTTCTGATCTGCACAGGCCACGAACCGCACGGTCGCGCCCGACCGCGGTCACCCGCAGTGCGCAAAAGAGGTGGGGAAAACCGTCACCGGCGATGCTCGAGCGCTGAGAAACGGTTGGCCGCCTGCCTGACTTCCGTTGACACCCGGGTCAGACCGCCGTCAGACTTCGCCGCTCATCGTCGACCACCCGGCGGTGAAAGTGGAGACCTCACGTGACCGACGACTCGTTCCCCATCGCACCGCCGATCGCCCCGATGCTGGGAAAGCTGGCCGACGAGCTACCGCCGGAAGGCGACGTGCTGTTCGAGCCGAAATGGGACGGCTTTCGAGCCATCGTATTTCGCGGTGCGGCCGACGTGTTCATCCAGAGCCGGGACCTTCGTCCGTTCGACCGCTACTTCCCCGAGCTGCATCAGACGTTTCTGGACAGGCTGCCTCCTGGATGCGTGGTCGACGGCGAGATCGTGATCGTCACACCGCAAGGGCTCGCGTTCGACGCCCTGCAGCTGCGCCTCCACCCGGCTGCCTCACGAGTTGCCAAGCTGGCCAGGGAGATTCCCGCTTCGTTCGTCGCGTTCGACCTGCTGGCGGCCGATGGGGAGAGCCTGATGGATGCACCACAGCACGAGCGGCGGGAATGCCTGGAGCGGTTCATGGCCGGTATCACACCGCCCATTCACCTCACGCCGATGACGAAGAGCCGGGAGACGGCGGCGGAGTGGCTCGAGCGCTTCGAGGGCGCCGGGCTCGATGGCGTGATCGCCAAACCCGCGAACGCACCCTACCAGCCCGGCAAGCGGACGCTGCTCAAGGTGAAGCACGCGCGCACGGCCGACTGCGTGGTGGCGGGGTTCCGGTGGCACAAGAGCGGGACCGATGCGGTCGGTTCGCTGTTGCTAGGCCTGTACGATGACGGGGGCGTACTGCATCACGTCGGTGTAACCTCGTCCTTCACGATGGCGAGGCGGCGGCAGCTCGTCGAGGAGCTTGCACCCCTGCGCAAGGACGCGATGAAGGACCACCCGTGGCGCGAGTGGGGCCGCGCCGAGGCGCACGCCCACACGCGGATGCCGGGTGGGCAGAGCCGATGGAGCGCGGGCAAGGATCTGTCGTGGGAACCACTGCGCATCGAGCGCGTCTGCGAGGTGAAATACGACCATCTGCAGGGCGACCGGTTCCGCCACGCGGCCACCTTCCTCCGCTGGCGCCCGGACCGGCAGCCGCGCGACTGCCGGTACGGTCAGCTGGAGGTCACCAGGCCTTACGAGCTGGACAAGGTATTCGCGTCGGGGGCGAGCGGTACCTGACCCCGGGGGCTCTTCCGGACCGGGCGCCCTACCGCGCGCGTCCCGTCACGCCGGCCGTGCACCGCTCGAAGAGCGCCGCCGCAAGTGGTGCGCTCTCGCGCAGTGATGGCAGCATCCGCTCGTAGTTTCGCAGTACGTCTTGTCGCTGCTGCGGCGTCATCGCCTTCAGACCACGGCTGCTGCAGGCGCACCACTGCTTCCGCAGGTCGCCGGGAATCGCCGCCGAGATCGCGCCGCTCGTGCAGCTGTCGATCCAGGCGGTCTGCTCCTCGCGCGGGACTTCGACAATGGCGTTAGGGGCGGCGTTCGGCCGCCGCGTGATGGTCGGCGGCGATGACGACTCACTAGGGGCACGTCGCCTCGATGCGCGCGGCGCCTGACGCGGTGCCGGCGCCGACCGGACCGTCGCGGAGCCCCGTCCCGCTTCATCGGGCGAAGGAGCCCGGTCGGTCAAGAGCCCCCAGTGCGCGGGCGTGGACCGCGTCGCGGAGAGCCGGAACATGTTCCGGATCAGACTCTGCGTTCGCGGATGCTCGCAGCCGTGCGTATCGACCCATAGGGACACCTGGGCCGTGGTGGGATGCACCAATTGCGTGAAGCCGGCGGTGAGGACGATGCCGTTGTACGAGCGCATGAGCTCGGTCGACAAACGAAAGTGCCCGCCAATGTCGCTTTGAAGCTCCGCGTCCTTGTTCGTGAGACTGCACGGCTGCTTGTCGAACGCGAGGTACGCCACGAGCAACTGGGTCAGTGCGCCTTGCGATTGCGGAATGGCGTCGAACCGGCCATCCGCGATGTGGTCGAGCAGCTTCGGATCGTAGTCGTGGTTGCGCTGTGCGTGTGCGGTCGGCGCGATTGCCGACGCAATGGCTACCACGAGCGCGGCGCACGCCAGCCGCGAGCACGCCCGGATCATCGCTCACTCCGGAGCGACCCTCTCGTCGTGCCGCATGACCCCGGCGCTGCGCCCTGCACCGTTCGCGCGCGGAAGGTCGCGACCTGGTCCACGTCTTCGCCTGATGTTTCGCCGGGGAGGCGGACCGACGATACCGTCAGCCGGGCGGCGCCGACCACCAGATCGTCCGCCACGCTCTCGATTCGTAGCGTGCCCGAAATCTCCCCGCCGATCCGCCGGCCGCCATCGATCAGCTCCACCCGCACGGACGGAGCGGGAAGCTCGTACTCGCGCGCGTCGAGCGCGGAGGCGCTCCCTGTCCGTCCCTGCAGGGTGATGACCCCCTGGAGTGGGCGCGCGCCCGCAGTATCGCAGAGGGCGAGCTGCGCCTGATTCGCCGTGACCGCGATCGTCGCCATCCCCGCGATTCGCGCGGCCTCGATGCGCTCGTCGCCTTCGGCCGTGCGCCAGGGCGACAACCCCGCCACGAAACGACCGTCGGCCACGAGCTCCGACGCCACATCGCTCATGATCGTTCCGAACTCCTCGTTTGCCTGCGCCTTCGCTGCATCGACCGTCCGTTTTGCGGCGTCCTTTGCTTTCTTCCAAAACTGCGCGTCGGCCGGAGTAGCGTGCATGGAGAGCCCCACGCCTGCGGCGAGGGCGGCCATCGTTATGCGACGAATGGACATGCGGAACCTCCCGCTGGTGAGGGTTGCGAATGGAGTCGATCACGTCCGCAGGCGCCACGTCGCGTCAGGCGCGGCGGCGTGGCCGGTGCCACTCAGGGCCAAGGCGTTCGCGATCCGTGCCGACCGGGAGCGGCGCGATTCACGGTGGGGGTACATAGCGCGAGATGCCCTTCTCCGAGACCATGAAGATGGCGCCGCCCTGCGCGAGCACGTCGTCGATGCGCCCAATGTCCTTCACGTCCAGCAGCTCGAATCGCGAGCCATCCGTCGCGATCCGGAACAGTCGATCATCGCGCCCCCCTCGACCCGCGGAGGCGGATGTCCCGTAGAGCATGCCTCCGGGGCCTTCCACGAGATTGCGGAGCTGCTTTCCCTCGTGGCGGTGCAGCTCCGAGAAGTTCTCGCCGTCGCCATCCATGGCGAACACCAGGGACGCGTAGTTCTGCCTGCCGAGCAGCACGGCCACCGTCCCATAGATCCGTCCGTCGTTGCCGACGAGGATCTGCGGATCGCCGTCGAACATCACACGTTCGAGCTCGCCGAGCTTCACGTAGCCTCCGCCTGACGACGAGAGGCGGAAGATCTCGCCCTTGCGAGAGTCACCCACGCCACTCATCAGCACCCCGAACAGCGTTCCCTCTCCATCGTCGGTCAGGTAGAAATTCTCGAGCATGCGCATCCAATTCCGGTCCTCCGGCTCGAACTCGTGGAGCCTTTGAAATCCGGACCCGTCGCTCGCCGTCCTGAAGAGCGCGACCTTCCCACCGCCGACGACGCCGTACAGCGTCCCATCCTTGCCAACGTGGAGAAGTCGCGGCCAAGTCCCCTCGGCACGCGTGAAGTCGTGGATGACCTCGAAGCTGCCCTCGGAGTCGATGCGGAACAGCACACCGAACGGGTGTCGCGGCTCCACCTGCGATCGGTTGCGCCCCGCCGGGGTGATCTTCGGATTCGGTGTCTTTACGCTGCCGTACAGGTTCCCGTCAGGGCCCGCGAGCAGGGCGATCTGGCTCGGGCCCTGGCCCCACAGCTCACGGTCGATCTCGTGCAGCCTGGAAAAAAATCCGCCGTCGACGCCTATACCGTATACCGTCCCATTGTCGTGCAGGAACATTCGGCCCGCCGCGCCCCCGGCAAACCGGGCGAATGACAGGCGCTCGCCTGCCGCGCCGAATCGGTAGATCTCTTTGTATCCCGCGTCGGCTGGCGCGACCGCGTGCGGCGCGGCACGCGATGCCGTAGCCATTTCCGCTGCCGTGAGGCGGAACGGCACGTCGAGGACCACACCCATGCAAAGCGGCGTGCCGTTCTCGGAGGCCGGCGCCCACGGAGCCGACCTGACGAGTTCCATCGCGGCGCCGACCATGGTGGGTGTGGCCTTGGATGTGTCGAAGACCTGCACCAACACCGCGTCTCCGGTTTTGTCGACGACCGCAGCCACCTGCACGTGCCCCTGCCGTCCGGCGGCACGGTCTTCCGGGGGGTACTCGAGCCGGGCGAGCAGCGCGTCCTCCCCGCCGGGAACCCTCGGGATCTGCAGTCCTTCGCGACGAGCGAACGCATGCTCGCTGAACTCGCAACGGTCGATCGGGTACGCGGCCAATTCGGGTGACGGACCCCGCTCGAGAATCTCCAGCAGCTGCGCATAGTCCGCGCGGCGGCCGGCGTGCTTCCCGCGCTCTTCCTGCCGGCGGCTTCGCTCCGCGGAGTTCCGCGAGCCGAAGCTGCCGCCGCGCCAGGCCCAACGCAGACGCGCGGCCGCGTCCCGCAGCTTTGCCTCGCCATGCCTGTCCGCCAGCCGTCGATAGGCCGCATTGAGCTCCGCGGGCGAGTCCACACGCTCGCCTTGCGCGATGACGCCTCGCAGGAACGGTTCCACGCCGCGCCGGTCCAGCCGCTCCATGATGTCACGATAGAGCACCGGCAAGCCGATGTACTTGTACCGGTCGTCGCCGCGACGCCGCATGACCGACGTCGCCGCGTCGCGCACGGCCTGTTCGCCGTGCGCGAGCACCCACCGGTTGTACGTGGCACGGGCGTCAGCGACGCTCTCGCTCCCCTGCCACAGGATGTACTTGAAGAACGATTCGCCATTCCGCGTCGCGAGCAGCTCAGCGAACACGGCGTCCGGCGCACTCGCATTCACACCGAGCGACAGGGCGTTCGCCACATCGCCGGAGGGGGTGCGACGTGCCTTCCGAACCACGTCGGCTGCCGCGAGCACCGCGTTCTCGCCGAACATCGCGGCGAGCTCGCTGTAGATCTCCTTGACCTGTGCGGCAGTGTGAAGTGGTCCATAACGATGCAGCAGCATCATCACGCTCGCCTTCGAATCCGTATCCCAGGGAAAGCGCAGTCCGCTGGCGTCCACCTCAGCCCAATCCCGCGCGCGCACGTAGAACGCCTGCTGCTCCTCAGTGGCCGCCAGCGCCTTCGCGAGCTCAGCGGCGCCCGGGATCACCATTCGCTGCGTGCCCGACCCACGCTCCAGCGAGCCCTGCGCGCCCAGCTCCACGCGGATCTGGGTGACCCAGCGCTCGAACTGCGGCCGCGCCGAGGGACGGATCCCGCCATCGATGTTGCCGGTGAGCAGCGCCAGCACACGTGCGCGCGGCCCCTCCGTTCCTTCGGGGATGGCCATCATGAGGTAGTACAGATCCTTCGCGCGCAGCTGCTCCGCGAACTGCTGTCGCGCGGCCGCCACCCCGCGCCCGCTCTTCACCGCCGCCCAATACCGGCGGCGCGCTTCACCGATTTCCGACGAAGCACGCCCTGCGCTGCTCCGCATTTCGCCCGCGGCCGTTATAGCGCCGCGCACCTGTCCCCCGATCTGATTCCCAATGATCGCCGCCGCGAGCGCGTCATCGGTGGACTGCGCACGGCTCTGGGCGTTCGTGGTCACCAGCGCGACCGCGGCCAGCTGTATCCACCGAACGCTGGAGCTGTTGCGAGGGAGACGGTCGTTCACACTACGTGTCCTCGGGAGCATGTACCGGGGGACGTTCGCCACACAGAAAGCGACGGGATTCCGAGTGCGACCGCCCGCTTGCCTGCCGCGATGGGGCCCCGCACGATTCGGCTCTCATCGTCCGCATAGCGCAATCCGACGGCGATAACCGTCATAGGCACGCGATCATCGGCGCAGGCGGACCGCAGCGCCGCACCAGAGTGCCGCATGCAAACCGAGGAACGGCGCTGCGCCCTCACCCCACCGGAGGGGACTTGGCTTGCCGGCCGCCCCCGACTTTTCCGGCGGCGCGCCATGGGGCGCCTCCCATCTGCTGGCGAGGGAACCCGCTCCCAACGGCGACTTCCAGAGCAGAGAGTGCTCTATACCGCTCTCCCGCTTATTCAGCGGACGTCAGCCGCACGGGCGGAGGTCCCATGTCGCACTGCAACATCCGGCCGCCGCAGCCCGTTAGGAACTGGACCGGGTGTTCGCGTCCGGGTCGAGCGGTTCCTGAGCGGGTCGGAGCTCCTCCGGCACGTTCCGAAGGTTGACCCGGATCCGCGTCCACGTGCTCCAACGCCCGCGCATGGCGTCGACGAGCACATCGGCGGGCTGGAGGTGCGCGGCGGCCTCGGGATGCCGTCGCTTCCAGCGCTCCAGCCCCGCGAGCACCTCCTCCTTCCGCTGCGCGCGCCCGATCTCGATCAGCGGGTGCTTCGGCACCCGACGCTTCGAGGGCTGCACGCGCGGCGGCTCGCCCTGCTGCTTGCGGTAGTGCGGCGGCCACGGCGCATCGCCGAGCCCGTCCCGCTCCTGACGCGCCGACAGCTCGAGCAACGCCTCCAGCGATCCGGCATGCCGATCGATCCCCTCGTGCCGGTCGCCCACCGCGGCGAATCGCGCCGGCATCGTCGCCAGCGTGAACTCGGCGGGGTCGCAGTCGGGGACCTCGTCCCACGCGAGCGGCGCCGAGACGCGCGCGTCGGGCGTCGGGCGCACGGAGTACGCCGAGGCGACGGTGCGATCCTTGGCGTTCTGGTTGTAGTCCACGAATACGCCGTGCCGCTCCTCCTTCCACCACTTGCTCGTCGCCAGGCTCGGCGCGCGCCGCTCGATCTCGCGGGCGAGCGCGAGTGCGGCGCGCCGAACCTGGTCGAAGGTCCACCGCCGCTCGACGCGGACGTTGATGTGCATGCCGCGCGAGCCCGAGGTCTTGGGCCACCCCGTGAGCCCGAACTCGGCAAGTGTCTCCTGCGCGACGCCGGCCACTTCGCGGACCTGCGACCAGGGCACCCCCGGCACGGGATCGAGGTCGACGCGCAGCTCGTCAGGGTGCTCGAGATCGTCGGCGCGCACGGGGTGCGGATGCAGCTCCAGGCACGCGAGATTCGCGAGCCAGGCGAGCGCCGCCGCGTCGCGTGGCACGATCTCCTCCGCGCTCCGGCCCGACGGGAACTGCAGCGCGACGACCTCGATCCACGACGGGCGCGACGCCGGCGCGCGCTTCTGATAAAAGAAGTCAGCGCCGATGCCGTTCGGGTAGCGGACCATCACGTTAGGTCTGCCGCCCGCCCCGCGCAGCGCGCCCTCGGCTACCGCGAGATAGTACTGGACGAGATCGCGCTTGGTGTACCCGGCCTCGGGAAAGAGCACCTTACCCGGGTTGGAGATGGCGATCTCGCGGCCGGCGACCATGAGCATCTCGCGGTCGCCGCGATTGGGAGCCTTCGCGTCCATGTCGCTCATCGTCTCGTCCCGGCTGGTTCGTGGCTGATTTTGAAGCGCAGGGTAATAGCCCTCCGCCGCCATACGGGGCCGCACCCTCTCCTCTTGACTTCTAGAAGAAGCCGCCGCATGTTCTCTCGAACTCTAGAGGAGCCGCCCGCCCGACGTGCCGCCCAACACGCAAGCCGACGCCCTGCGCGGCACCATCGACCTCCTCGTGCTCAAGACGCTGCTCGCCGGGCCCCTGCACGGTTGGGGGATTGGCGAGCGCATCCAGCAGATCTCGCGCGGCGTGCTCGACGTAAACCAGGGCTCCCTCTACCCCGCCCTGCAGCGCCTCGAGCACCGCGGCGCCATTCAGAGCGACTGGGGCGTGTCGGAGAACAACCGCCGGGCGCGGTACTACCGCCTGACGCCGGCCGGCCGGCGAGCGCTCGGCGCGGAGACGGAGAGCTGGCGCCGGTTCGCCGCGGCGGTCGAGACGGTCCTGCTCGCGCCGTGATCAGCCACACCTGCCGAGATGATGTCATGAGCCTGTTCGCGGGAGTCGGCGCTCGGCTCCGCTCGCTGTTCCGCGGCGGCGATGCCGAGTCGCGCATGGACGAGGAGTTTCACTTCCACGTCGACATGCAGACGGAAAAATACGTGTCACGCGGCCTGTCGCGCGCCGAGGCGCGGCGCCGGGCGCTGCTGGACTTCGGCGGCGTCGAGCGTCACCGCGAGGCGATGCGCGACGCGCACCGGCCGCGATTCCTGTCCGAGCTCGCGCAGGACGCGCGGTTCACCGCGCGGGCGCTGCGGCACAACCGCGCGTTCGCCGTCACCGCCGTGCTGATCGTCTCGCTCGGCGTCGGGGCCACCACCGCGCTGTTCAGCCTCGCCAACGCGCTGCTGTTCCGCGAGCTGCCCGTCGCCGCGCCTGACGAGCTCTACGGCGTGCAGGAGGTCCGGAGCGGCGGCGCGTCGATCGGCATGGAGGGTCGTCGGGTCCCGTACTCCCGCTACGTGGCGTATCGCGAGGCGAGCGAAGATCTCTTCACGGGGCTGGCGGCCCATGCGTTCCAGACGGTCTCCCTGCGCACGGACGGCGCCGCCGCGCCGGTACAGGCCGCGCTCACGTCGGGCAACTACTTCCGCGTGCTGGGACTGCGACCATCCGCCGGGCGATTCTACGCTGAGGACGACGAGCCGTCCGTCGTGCTGAGCCACCGCTACTGGCAGCAGCAGTTCGATGGCGATCCGGCAGTCGTCGGCCGCCCGGTGCACGTGGACGGAAAGACGTATACCATCGCCGGCGTCGCGCCGAGCGGGTTCGATGGGACCGTCGTCGCACTGGCCCTCGGCGTGTGGGTGCCGTTCCGCGCGCACATGGCCACCGACTCCATCGCGAGCGATTCGTGGGTGGGCATGTTCGGCCGCGTCAGGCAGGGCGCGGCGATTCCGAGCGCGGAGGCGCGCCTATCGACGATCGGGACGCGCCTGCCGCCCGATCTCGAGCAGTCGACGGTCGAGCGCACCTATCTCGCGCGCATGGGTGGGGTTCCGGATCTGCTGCGTCCGCGGATCGGGGGCTTCGTCGGCATGCTGGTGGCCGCGGGCTTCCTCGTCCTGCTGATCGGCGCGGCGAACATCGCCGCCATGCTGCTGGCGCGGGCCGTCGCGCGCCGGCGCGAGGTCGCCCTGCGCCTGGCCCTCGGCGCGGGGCGCGGCCGGCTCGTCCGCCAGCTCCTCACCGAGAGCACCGTGTTGTTCCTGCTAGGCGGCATTGGCGGCATCGGGCTCGCCTACATCGTCACCGGCTTCCTGTCGCGCGTGCGCCTGCCCGGCGTGCCGGTGGCGATCGAGGCGCCGCCCGACCTTCGCGTGCTGGGGTTCGCGCTGGGCATCGCCGGCCTGACCGGTCTCGCGTTCGGCCTGGCGCCGGCCCTGCACGCCGTGCGGCTGGAGCTGGCCGGCGCGCTCAAGGGCGGCGGCGGCGCCTCGGGCGACGGCACGGGGCGCATGCGCGGACGCAGCCTCTTCGTCGGCGCGCAGATCGCGTTCGCCATGCTGCTGCTCATCACCGCCGGACTCTTCGTGCGCGGGCTGCAGCGCGGCCTCGCGCTCGATCCGGGGTTCCGCGCGGACGGCGTGACGGTCGGCACCATCAACCTCGAGCCCCACCGCATCGGCGAGGAGGAGGGGCGCGTCCTGCAGGAGGAGCTGCTCCGCCGTGTGCGCGCGCTGCCAGGGGTGAGCGCCGCGTCGCTCGCGCGCGTCGCGCTGCTCACCGGCGACTCGCACTCGAACGACGTGAGCACGATCGCGCCCGACAGCGTGAGGCTCACCTCGTCGTACAACATCGTCGACACCGCCTACCTCGGCATGATGGGGATCGATCTAGTCGCGGGCCGCGGCTTCGGGCCGGGCGACACGCGCGGCGCCCCTCCGGTCGTGATCATCAACGAGACGCTGGCCCGGCGCCTGTGGCCCGGCCGCAATCCGTTAGGCATGCGACTGCGCCGCGGGCAGGAGTACGAGGTCGTGGGCATCGCGCGGGATGGCCGGTACGTGGACCTGGGGGAGGAGCGGCGCGAGTTCATGTTCTTCTCCGCCGCGCAGCACTATGCTCCCGTCATGACCCTGCACGTGCGCACACGCGCCGCGGACCCTCGCCTGATCGAGTCGATTCGCGAGGAGCTGCGCGCCGTGCAGCCGGACGTCGCGCTCGAGTTCGCGATGCCGCTCCCCCGCATGATCGGCTTCCCCTTGCTGCCGCTGCGGCTCGCCGCGGGCCTCATCGGCGCGTTCGGCGTGCTCGGTCTGGTGCTGGCGGCGGCGGGCGTGTACGGCGTGATGTCGTATCAGGTCGCGCAGCGCGCGCGCGAGTTCGGCATCCGCATCGCACTCGGCGCCCGGCCGGCCGACGTCGCGGGGCTGGTACTGCGGCGCGGCGTGACGTTGTCACTAGGCGGTGCGCTCGCCGGCGCGGCGCTGGGGGTCGCGGTCACGCGACTGCTCTCGGGAATGCTGTTCGGGTTGAATCCGCTCGATCCGGTGACCTTCGGCACGGTGGGCGGGGCGCTGGCGGCGGTGGCCGTGCTGGCGAGCTGGGTCCCGGCACGGCGCGCCCTGCGCGTCGACCCGACGGTGTCGCTGCGGTCGGAGTGAGCTCGTGAATGGCCGCACCGACGGCCGACGTGGGAATTGCCCTGGGACTCGCGCGCGACACGCGGGAGGCTCAGCGAACGATGCGCTCACGACGTTTCTTCGGCGCCCGCATCGTCCGCGTCTCCCTCAACGAGCACCCGCATGCCGGCGCATCGCAAACTCCTCGCCCTCATCGCCGTCGGCTTCGACAACGAGCGCGGCAGCGGCGGATGGGGAGTCATCGAAGTGTTCGAGACCTACAACACCACGGCCCCGGCGGTCACGCTGACCTGCGAGGACTACGGGCTGCTCCACCGGCTGGCGGAGAACGGCCAGCGCCCGATGGTGCGCCTCGATCTCGACGCCGAGCTGCTCGGCGAGGTACCGGCGTTCAACACCATCGGCACGATCAAGGGCTCGGAGAAGCCTGACGAGTTCGTGATCCTCTCGGCCCACTTCGACTCGTGGGATGGCTCCTCCGGCGCGACGGACAACGGGACCGGCACGATCATGGCGATGGAGGCGATGCGCATCCTCAAGCAGGCCTACTCGAACCCGAAACGGACGATCGTCGTCGGACACTGGGCGGCCGAAGAGAATGGGCTGATCGGCTCGCGCGCGTACGCGGAGGACCATCCGGAGGTGATGCGGGGCCTGCAGGCGCTGTTCAACCAGGACAACGGGACGGGGCGCGTGCAGTCGATCAGCGCGGCTCGCGCGGGACAAGTCGCCGGGCGAGTGGCCGGCGAACTGGCCGGAGAACTGCGGCACGGCACCGAGGACGACGCGGCCGCGGCTGTGATGCGCCGCGGCTCGCGCCTCACGCGCCGATCCGACGCGTCGTCACCGCCGTGACACGAACAGATCGGAGTTGCCCTGGAATCCCGGCCGGTTGGAGCCGAAGTAGAGTCGCCGGCCGTCGCGCGACAACGACGCGCGTGTCTCGTTGAAGGTCGAATTGATGACCGCGCCCGGGTTCCACGGAGCGGACCAGCTCGCGTGCGGCGTGGCGCGGCGCGCGACCCACACATCGAAGCCGCCGAGCCCGCCGGGCCGATCGGAATCGAACACGATCTCGCGGCCATCCTGGCTCACGTTAGGGCGCACGGTGTTGTAGCCCGTGAGATTCAGCTCGTGAACCGGGGCCGGAACGCCCCACGCTCCCCCCGGACCGCGGTGGCTCACGTAGAGCGCGTGCTGTCCGGCGCGGTCGCTCGAGAAGAAGAGCATTCCCCCGCCCGCACCGACGTGAGACGGTGAGAACTCGTTGCCGCTGCTGTTGACGGTGCAGCCGAGGTGCTGCGGCTCGAGCCAGCCGAGCGCCGGATGGAGTCGCGTCTCGTAGATGTCCGCCGTGCCGGTGCCGCAGTTGTCCGTCGCTCGAGTGCTCACGAACAGCAGGCCGCCACCGGGCAGCGCCGTCGGACAGAATTCGGCAGCGCCGGTATTCACCGGCGGAGGGAGCTTCTCCGGTGCGCCCCATTCGCCTTGCGCATCCCGGTGGGACACCCAGATGTCGAGTCCGCCGTCACGGTCCGACGCGAAGAAGAGCGAGCGGCCGTCCGGCGACTCGTTGGGACACCCCTCGAGCGCGATCGTGTTCAACTGGCTCACCCCTCCGAGATCGACGCTAGTCGCGAGGTGCCAGGCGCCGGCTCCGTGCGCATTGAACGCAGGGTTCACCACAGGGCCATCCGCCTCCGGCCCGACGGTCGAGTCGCATCCCGCGACGCTCAGGAAGAATGGAGCTGCAAAGAGCAGAGTTGTGCGTCGCATCGGACCTCTCCTTCGGATGGGTTTCGCTTGCTCGATACTGGAACGCGCGCCACTATAGGCGGCGCCGGTCAACCCGCCGTCGCGGCGTGGTAAATCCAGCGTCAACTTGTCCAACCGCTTCAACCTTCGGCTCTTCGGATCCCCCTCCATCACCGGAGAGGATGGGGTCGCCCTCGGCGGTCCGGCCGCGCAGCGCCACCGACTCGCGCTCCTCGCGCTCCTGGCGCTGGCTCCAGCGGGGACGTCCAGCCGCGATAGGCTGGTCGGATACCTCTGGCCGGAGAGCGAGGTGGACCGCGCGCGGCATCTGCTCAAGCAGGCGGTCTACCATCTACGCAGGGCTTTCGGCGACGACGCGATCCTGTCCGCGGGCGATGATCTCCGGCTGAATCCGGAAATCCTCACCTCCGACGTCGCGCTGTTCGAGGACGCCCTCGCGCGCGGCGATCCCGCGGAGGCCGTGGCGCTGTTCCGCGGCCCCCTCCTCGATGGCTTCTTCCTGAGCGACGCGGCGGAGTTCGACCGCTTGATCGAGCGCGAGCGCGAGCGCCTGGCCCGGGCGTACGCGGAGGCGCTCGAGTCGCTCGCCCACGGCGAAGAGGCCGTCGGCAACGTCACCGCCGCGGTCGGGTGGTGGAGGGCGCGCGCGGCGCAGGATCCTTACGACTCGCGGGTCGCGCTCCACCTCATGCAGGCGCTCGAGGCTTCCGGCAACCGGGCAGGAGCCCTCCAGCATGCCACGAACCACGCGCGGCTGCTCCAGGAGGAGTTCGGTATCCGGTCCGCGCCGGAGATCGAAGCCCTGGCAGACCGGTTGCGCCGGACGCGCGTCGCCGGCGCAGCGTCAGGCAGTGCGCCGGAATCGGAGCACGCGCTGCCGGCCGCAGCGTCGGTGCACCCCGAGCCCGCGGGCGCGCGATCGCACGTCGCCCCTCCGGCGCCTGACGAGGCGCTCGCCGGTTCGGCCGCGATGTCATCGCCCGCCGATCTCGCCGTCGATCCGCCCCATCCGCAGGCCGCCGGTCGGCGAAGAGCGGCGCGCGCCCGCTACGCGGCCACCGCGCTCGTCGCGGCGACGCTGGGTGCGTCGTCATTCTGGTTCCTTGGACGCGACACCGACCGCCGGTGGTTTCTCGATCAGGCCGTGCCCAGGATCGAGAAGTACCTCGATGTTGCCGACTGGGAATCCGCATACGCGCTGGCTCGCCAGGCAGAGCGGCGCGTTCCCGACGCGCCGGAGCTCGCCGAACTCTGGCCGCGGCTCTCGTGGCGCGTGACGATCGAATCCGAACCCGCGGGCGCGACCGTGTACCGGCAGCGCTACGATGCGCCGGACGATCAATGGGAGCGATTGGGCCCCACGCCGCTCGACGACATCCGGATCCCCTATGGCCTGTCGCGGATCCGTCTGGAGCTCCCGGGCTACCGCCCCCTCATCAGAGCGCTCGGCGGCGCGCACCTGAACTGGACGCACCTGACGCCGACCAACGCCGACGTGCTGCTCGTCGGTCCCGAGACGTATCGCCTCGATCGCGAGGAGACGCTTCCGCCTGACAAGGTCCGCGTGCCGGGATGGACCCTCTCGATCGGGGCGGATACGCTTCGCCTGCGCGACTTCTTCCTCGGACGGCACGAGGTCACGAACGCCGAGTACAAGGCGTTCGTGGATGCCGGCGGCTACCGGCGGGCAGACCTCTGGGATCCGATCGTCGTCAAGGGGGACACCGTACCGTTCGCCGCGGCGATGGCGCTGTTCGTCGACCGCACGGGTCGTCCGGCACCGAGCACGTGGGAAGCCGGCGACTACCCGCATGGCGAGGGCGACTTTCCGGTGTCGGGCGTCAGCTGGTACGAGGCCGCGGCGTACGCGCGCTTCGTCGGCCAGGAGCTGTCGACGGCGCATCACTGGCAGCAGGCACTGGCCAACGCGATGTTTCCGTGGCTGCTCCCCGCGAGCAACTTCGGCGGCGAGAGGGCCCGGCGCGTTACGGATTCACGCGCAATGAGCCATGTCGGTGCCTACGACATGACGGGCAACGTCCGGGAATGGACTGCCAGCGCCATCGGCGAGGAACGCATCATCCTCGGCGGGAGCTGGAACGAGCCGTACTACGCCGCCGGGACCCCGGATGCATCTGCGCCGCCTGACGACCGGTCCGCAGGCAACGGCTTCCGGCTGGCCCTGACCGGCGACGAGCCGGCGATCGCGGCGCGCATTCGGGAGCCGCTCGCCGCTCGGACGACGGTCTCGCCTATCGAGCGGCCGCCCGTCTCCGATGTCGTCTACGCCGCATACAGCCGGGTGTTCGATTACGATCGCGGCCCGCTCGACCCAACCATCGACGCGGTGGACACGACGCGCGTGTGGATTCGCGAGCGTGTGCAGTTCGCCGCGGGATACGGCGCGGAGCGGATGCTGCTGCACCTCTATCTGCCTACCGCCGGCACGCCCCCGTACCAGACAGTCGTCTACTGGCCCGGCTGGGATACGTTCGCGCTCGACGACGCCGATGAGTACTTCGCGAAGCTCGTGGACTTCATCGTCAAGAGCGGCAGGGCGGTGGCGTTCCCGATCTACCGGGGCACGTTCGAGCGACGGGTCGGCGACGTGCGACGGCGCCCGGAGTTCGGCTCCGCCGAGTACCGCGACAACACCATTGAGACGGTGAAGGACCTGCGCAGAACGATCGACTACCTCGAGACGCGCAGCGACATCGACCACGACGCGATCGCGTTCTTCGGCTACAGCTGGGGCGGCGTGAACGGGCCAGCGGCGATGGCGCAGGAACCGCGCATTCGCGTCGCGGTGATCAATATCGGGTTGCTCCCGCCGATGGCTGCCACGCCGGAAGTGGATCCCGTGAACGCGCTGCCACGCGTGCGCGTGCCGACGTTGATGTTCAGCGGCGAGTTCGATCCGATGGTGCCGACGCGGAATTCACAGCGCTACTTCGCGCTCCTCGGCACGCCGGCGGATCGGAAGCGCCACGTGGTGGCGATCGGCGGGCACTTCATTCCGCGCCACCTGCTGATCGGCGAGACGCTGGAGTGGCTCGATACGCACCTCGGCCGCGTGAGCCGCTAGGCGGGACCGGCGCCGAGCGGCGCCATCTGGAATGGGCCAGTGCGGCGGCAAGAAGAGCGATATCGCCGAAGCTCGGGCGGTAGTTGCGGACGCGCACTGGACGGTCTCCAGTCGGGTAGGGACCGCGAACGTACCGTGCGCACGGAGAACCGCGCCAGCACGTCGCTCGCCGGTGCCGTCTCTTCGATCGCGGCGACGCCCGATGCGTTTTCGCGGGGAGCGTGCGGACACACACGCCGCGTGCCAACGCCAATGGCTCGACACGCCTCGAGGGTCGGTGAACCGCTAGCGAGCCTGAAGGACGGCCACGAGTCCACGGGATGAACGGCGGCGCGCGGGATCCGCGATTCTCGGTCATGGAACGTTCCGTTGCAGTAGCCGCGACCCCACAATCGCGTGGTGCGCAAATCCCACAGTGCAACCGTCTGTCGAAATTCTTCCCGCGCCTAACCCATTGGAATGGGCCCTAACTACCCGTGTGCGGCGGCGGACTCAGGCATATCGGTTGCCTGAGCTACCCGGCAACTCCCTGCCCCTCAGGGGTGCGATCGCGTCCGCGGTCCACCGACTCCGACCACCACCCATCAGCGGAAACTTCCCATGATCCACCCCCGCCTCGCCGGCGCCCTCGCCGCCGCGCTCCTCCTCTCGGCGTGTACCGACGCCGGCCCCACCGCTCCACTCCCGCCCTCGAGTTTCGAGCTCACCGACGCAACCCGGCGCATCGATGCCGATGACGTGAACGCCTGGGTGTTTGGCAGCTTCACCGTCGCCATCGCCGGTTCGGCGGGCCCGCGCGTCCTCGGCATGAACGGTCCCGAAGCAGCCAACTTCCCGGGCATCGGCGTCTTCTACGGCGGCCATTGCGTCGAAGGCCTGTGGTACAATCCGAAAGGCAAGCCGACCAGCGGCTCGGTCGCACGACCCCATCCGCATTGTGTCGAGTATGCCGCGGGCGAGGCCATGACGATCGTGCTGGAGCCCATCTCGGCGGCGTTTGCCGAGCCAGGCTCGTCTGGCGGGCATGTGCTCAAGCTCGGCAAGGATGAAGGCTGCGGCACCGGCGACGACCTCAAGGTGCAGTTCGTGCGCGCGGGCCCGTCCGCCTCGGGCTATCCCAACAGCGACACGAGGGGGTGCGGTATCGTCGAGGCCTACGGCCTGGACGTGGCAACGATCGCGACCACGAAGACTCGCGTCGGCACCTTTGCGTTCGACCTGAACCAGTACGACACGGGGAACGGCATCGCGTCGCTGACCGACCTCTTCGACCTGTCGTGCGGCGGCAACGTCGTGCTGGGCGGCCTGACGGTGAGCGGCTGCCTCGGGAAGGAGATCAACGCGACCTTCACGCCGACCAGCGGTCCCACGCAGAACGTCACGGGCTATCTCTACTGGGAAATGTCGGCCCGCACGAACGCGTTCTACAACGACGCGCAGTGATTCCATTACGCGCGCCCGGGCTCGCCTGAAGCGCGCGGCAAGAACGGCGGCGCCATGACGATACTGTCATGGCGCCGCAAGCACGTCCCCCGATTCAGGCTGCGCGCGCCGCCCGCCTGCCGTTCGCCTGACGCGTTGTACCATCGCTGGTGAATCCGCCGACCTCAGCTACGTCACCGGCCGGCGAGCGGCCACTGGCAGGCCGTGCCCGAGCAGCGATCCGCCACGAAGTGCTCGGACTGGATCCGCCACCCGAACTCCGACCGCACCCACCGCGCGGAATAGCGCCCGGTGATCAGCGCGGTGTCCGGTGCCGCAGGGTCGTAGCCGCGCCACCGCCCCTGCTCCCACGCCAGCGGCCATCCCTCGCTCACGTGGATCTCGTCAGGCAGTCGCTCGTACACGACACTCCGGTCGTTCTCGAACGCCATCCGCAGCGCCGCGATCCCATCGACGCGCGCGCCGAGGCCCGCGACGACGAAGATGTCGGGCGTCCACCAGGCGGCCGCACGATCGATGTTGCCGGCGCGCAGCGCCTCGTTCTGGGCGAGTCGTGCCGCGCGAATCGCCGACGCCTGGTCCGTCGGCGCTGCCGCGTCGGTGCGCGGGACGGCTGCAGGCGGCGGCGCCTCCGTGCCCGCTCGCGGATAGAGCTGCGTCTGTCCTCCGCACGCTGTGAGCGCAAACAGCGCTCCGAGTCGCCACACCCGCATTTCGTTCCTCTCCGTCGACGTTCGCCAGGTGGCCGCGGACGATCCGCGGATCCACTCCGGATATACGCCGCCCCGGGTTCCTCCACCAGTGGCGCGCGCCGGCGTGCGGGCTCGCCCCTCCTCCCCGGTTCTCCCAATGCCTTGACATCCGACAACAAACCCGTATTGTCGAACGTCGAGGTATCAACCCTCAGCTCTCCCCGCCATGGCGCCGCGAACCGATCTCCTCCAGGGCACGCTGGACCTGCTGATCCTCAAGACGCTCGTGCTCGGCGCCCTTCATGGGTGGGGAATCTCGAAGCGCCTGCGGCAGCTGTCCGGCGATGTGCTCGAGATCGGCCAGGGCTCACTCTACCCCGCCCTCTACCGGCTGGAAGACCGCGGGTGGGTCACCGCGGAATGGCGGACGAGCGACGAAGGCCGGCGCGCGAAGTTCTATTCCCTCACAGCCGTGGGACGGAGGCGGCTCGCCGTCGAGCGCGCGCAGTGGCGGCGGTTTTCCGCCGCGGTCGATGACGTGCTCGAGGCGACATGAGCGCGCGCCTGACGAGCCTGCCGCGGCTGATCGCTCGCCGCCTGCGCGCGCTCCTCCGCCGCCAGGTACTCGACCGTGAGATGGACGAGGAGATGCGGCACCATCTCGAGTTGGAGGCGGCGGATCTGGTGCGCACACACGGCCTGACGTCCGACGAGGCGCGGCGGCGCGCGATGATCGCGTTCGGCGGCTTGACGCGCCACGCGGAGGCCCATCGCGACGCGCGCGGGATCGGGGGACTGGAGCACCTGGTCCGCGATCTGCGCCATGCGGGGCGCGGCCTGCGGCGGAGCCCGGGATTCACCGTATCGGCCGTGCTCGTTCTGGCGCTGGGCATCGGGGCGACGACGGCGGTGTTCAGCGCGGTAAACGCGGTGCTGCGCAACCCGGCGCACGACGACATCGCCGTCCTGTTCTTCCGCGGCTTCCCGTCGCTGTCGGCGGTCGACTACCTCGCCATCGCCGAGCAGCAGCGTACCTTCTCGGCCGTGGGCGCCATGCGGCGCGGGGAGGCGGCCTTCCGCGCCGGCGGCGAGCCCGAGCGCGTCCGCGTCGGCCGGGTATCGTCAGGCTTCTTCCACGTGATCGGCGTTCGGCCGGTGGCTGGCCGCCTGCTCGAGCCCGGCGACGATT
This sequence comes from Gemmatimonadaceae bacterium, assembly GCA_035461825.1. Lineage (GTDB taxonomy): Bacteria > Gemmatimonadota > Gemmatimonadetes > Gemmatimonadales > Gemmatimonadaceae > JALZIF01. The sequence goes on along the minus strand of DATHUW010000012.1, from coordinate 23,119 downwards.
TGCCGGGCGCCGACCGCGTCGCCGTCGTGAGCCATGCGCTCGCCAACCGCGCGTTGGGCGGCGCGGTCGCGGCGGTCGGCCGGAGCGTCATGGTGGACGGCGTCGCGCACACCGTGATCGGCGTGCTGCCCGAGCCCGCCGACGCGCTGCTCGCCGATCGCGCGGACGTGTGGCCGGCGCTCCAGCTGGAGCCGCCCACTCGGCGCGGGCCGTTCGGCATCCTGGTCGTCGGCAGACTCGCTCCCGGTGCGACCTTCGAGTCGGCGACGCGCGACGTGGCGGGGATCAGCGAGCGGATCTTCCCGCTCTGGGCACCGGCCTGGTCGGACCGCAGCGCGCGCTTCGAGGCCCTCCCCATCCGCTCGGCGGCGTTAGGCGAGGAGGCGCGAATGCTCCGCCTCTTCGGCCTCGCGGTGGCGCTGGTGCTCCTGATCGGCGTCGCCAACGTCGCCAGCCTCATGTTGGTGCGCGCGATCGGGCGCGCGCGGGAGGTGTCGCTGCGGTCGGTGCTCGGGGCCAGCCGCTGGCAGCTCGTCAGGCTGTTCGCGGCCGAGAGCGCGCTGCTGTCGCTGATCGGCGCCGCTGCCGGCGTGGGCGCCAGCGCGCTCGGGCTGCGGGCCCTGATCGCGTTCGGCCCTAGGATGCCGGGCCTCACGGCATCGAGCCTCGACCTCCGCGCCGTGACGCTCGCCGTGGTCCTGGCCCTCGCCGCCAGTCTGATCGTCGGCAGCGCCCCCGTGGCGATGCTCCTGCGCCATGGGACCACCGCCCTCTCGTCAGGCGAGCGCGCCATCGGTGGCGGCCGTGGCGCGCGGTGGGCTCGCAGCGGCTTCGTTGTCGCGCAGTTCGCGCTGGCCCTGCCGCTGCTCGCCGTGGCCGGTCTGCTGCTCACCAGCTTCGCGCGGCTGCAGCGGGTGGACCCCGGATTCGATCCGGCGAACCTGCTCACCGTGCGCGTGTCGCTTCCGGCCGGCCAGTACGCCGACGACGCGCCGATCGCGGCGTACTGGTCGCGGGCGATCGCGCGGCTCCGCGACCTGCCCGGCGTGCGGGAGGTCGGACTCGCGTCGTCGCTGCCGCCAGACGACTTCGGAACGAGCAACGACAACTTCAACCTGATCGACCGCCCGGCCAGCCCGGGGATGCCGGAGCCGAATGCGCCGTGGCCGAGTGCGAGCGGCGACTACTTCGCCGCGCTCGGCGTGCCGCTGCTGGAAGGGCGGATGTTCACGCACAACGACACCGGTCCGCGTCCGGTGATTCTCGTCAGCCGGGCGTGGGCGCGGCGCTACTATCCCGGCGAGTCGCCACTCGGCAAGACGATGGTGCGCGGGGGCTGCACGGACTGCGAGCCGACGACGGTAATCGGCGTCGTGGACGATGTTCGCTACTCCGGCCTGGCCGGCTCGCTGGAGGCCATGTACTCGCCGCTCGCCGAGCAGTGGAGCCGCACACTCCATATGTATGTGCGAACCGCAGGAGCGCCGAACCGCCTGGTCGAGCCGGTGAGGGAGGCGCTGCGGTCGGTGGATCCGAGCGTTCCGCTGGACGAGGTGGCGTCGATGGAGGAGCGGATGTACACGGCGGTCGCCGAGCCGCGGCAGTGGGCGGCGCTGCTCACCACGTTTGCCGTGGCGGCCCTGGGGCTCGCCGCAGTCGGCGTGTTCGGCATGTTGTCCTACCTCGTGGGAATCCGGCGGCGGGAGATCGGCGTGCGCATGGCGCTCGGCGCGCGCCGGGCGACGGTCGTACGGATGGTGCTCCGCAGCGGCGTGGCCCACGCGATCGCCGGCTCGGCGATCGGACTCGCGGCGGCGCTGCTCGGGACGCGGATGGTGGCGCCGGTCCTGCACGAGGTGGGCCCAGGCGATCCGGCGACGCTGGGGTTGGCGACTGCGGTGCTGTTAGGCGTCGCCCTCGTCGCGTGCTGGCTGCCGGCTCGACGCGCGGCGCGGATCGCGCCGATGGAGGCGATCCGGCTGGACTAGCGGTCACTCGTCGTGACGTTCTGGTGAACCCCGCGCGAGTTCGGTAATCTCGGCAAGCCGCGGAGTAGCGGCGCGGGATGCTCGCGGCGCCCGCCCGCGCTCCGCCGCCCGGCCGAGCGCGGGCTCGCACTCCCGCGCTCGGCCATCGCTCAGCAGTCCACCGTGAGCGTGTACCTGTCCCTTCCGTCGTTGCCGGCTTGCAGCATTTCGTGGAGCAAGCCTCGTTCGACGCCGGTGGGCGGCAGCTCGATCTGCTCGCGCAAGCTGAATGCGCTCTGCACGAGATCGCCGAGGTGCCCGGCGTGCCGCTCCAGGATGCGGGCGCGGTACGGCGCACCGTTCGGCTGGCCGGTCGCACCGTCGATAGGCGTGATGGACACGCCGCCCGTGGCGGTGAAGTTCACCGTATAGTCGCCGGTTCCCGTGAGCTCCGCGCGCTGGCGCAGCGAGATCGGTCCGTCGATCCTGATCAGCGCCGCCGTGCTCGACGCGCAGAACGGCTTCGGTACGACCTGTCCATAGGTGATCACCAGGTCATCGACGTCCTCGCCCGCCAACAGCGGAACGGAACCCGCCAGCGTCAGGATCGTCGCCCGTCCGTCCGTGCCGATGCCGACGGGGCCGGAGACGTTGTCAACCGGCCCGGCGATGGCGACGCGAAGCGGCACCGGCACTCCGTTGTAGATGGGTGCGGGTATCGTCCGGAAGGTCGGCGCATCGTTGATCGGCGCGGTCGACGCGGGTGCGGCGCCTAACAGGCCGCTGCGCACGAAATCGACCGTCACGAGCTGCTCCGCGAGCTCCCAGCTCAGCACCTGATGATCCGCCGTTCCGGGGATCAACAGCTCGAAGTGCACGCCGCCGAGCGTCACATCGCCCTGGCGGAACAGTCGCAGGTGAAAGCGGAGCGGCCCATACGGACCGCACTCGAGCTGCATCGCGCTGCCGACCCACTCCTCGGCCGACGCGTACGAGGTCTGCACGCCGCCAATGGCGTCGCTCCACGTGCAGTCAAACGGAAATGCCGAGGGAAAGCCGAACGCCGTGCGATTTCCGTCGAGCTGCACGAGCGCCGCGCGAATCTGCCGCGGGTCGGCATTGCCGAGGAAGATGAGGTTGATCGGATCCTGCGGTGCGCCCGTGAAGTTCACGCCGGTGTATGGCCAGACCTGGAGCGCGCCGATCGTGACCACTCCCGGAGGCGCCTCGGGTTCCCGCGCCTGTGCCGCCGACAGCAGCGGCGGTGGTGCGACGACGCGGTCCTCCTGGCACGCGGCGAGCGAGAGCAACGACAACGCGATGACGGGACGAGGGAATGGCGTTCGCATGACGACCTCCGGGAAGCTGGTGGGGACTGTGGCTCCCGGAAGATCCGGCCTCACGCTCACGTGGCCCATCCGTCGGGTGTCGTAGACGAAGCGTCGGACTTACGTAGGCAGCCGCCCCGCGACCAGCGGGACGGAGCGTTTGCCAGGTCGTGAGCGAGACACCCGGCCAACAACACGATCGGCAGCGTCTGAACCGCCTGCCACAGCACAGAGGCCTGCGCGGACTGGAGGCAATGCGTCAGCTCCCTTCTGGAGGAGCTAACCCGAGCGCCTACGTATACCAGCCCTACCCTCATACGTAGCGATTCGTATAGGGACGCGTTCAAGCCGGCGATATCGTCACTCGAGCGTCAGGAGATCGCGCAACACGACCCGAGGGAGGCACCCACGTCTCCCGGTCGGCCAGAGATCTCGAGTGGAAGCCGTATGTCCACACAAATGCGTCCAAGCCGGCCGGGGGCAGATGCGCCCGAGCACAAGACGCCTCCCATGCGGGACGCCATCGCGCGCCTCGGCGTGGAGCACGACTCGGCCGGATACGCGCTCGTCGAGATCCGCGCGGGAGAACATCCATTCCTCCGCGAGGTGTTCGAGGCCTTTTCCTGTGATGTGCTCCGGGTTTGGGTCGACGGGCGCGATCAGCCCGGCTTCGATCGGCTGAGCTGCGAGGGGCTGGTCACCGCGATGGCCATTTGCGACGGTCGTACGACCGCCATCGCATGGAGCGACTTCCGCGTCCGCGCGGCATCGTATGGCCGCGCCAATGCTCGGCGGTTCGCAGCCTTTCTGCGTCATCTGCGCGAACAGCCGGAGTCGATCCCGCTCGTCTACGTGGTCAACTCCGCCGGTTTCAGCCTCATGGAGGGCCGGACCGCCTTTTCGGACGTGTTCGCCCTCTGGCCGGAGCTGCTCGACTACTCGCGGGAGCGCCTCGTACTCACCTGCGCGACCGGGAAGTGTCTGGGCCTGGCGCCGATTCTCTACGGGCTCGGGCACTATCGCGTGGCCGTCGCGGACCGCACGCAGATCAACCTAACGGGCCCGGAGGTCATCCGCCTGTTCTTCGGCGAAGGGCTCGACTTCGGCGTGCGAGCGGCGGCCGAGCGATGCCTCGAACGACACGAGCTCGTTCATGAGACGGTTCCATCCATCGCTGCCGCGCTGACGCTGTTTCGCGGATTGCTCACGCCGGTGATTCCGGCGCCCGCACTGGCCTGGCCGGCGCTCGACGGTCGGACGGGCTCCCTGCTCGCTGCGCTGTTCGACGGAGTGCCGCGTGAAGTCGTTCCGGGCTGGTGCCCGCGCGTGCGTCTCTTCCTCGGAGCCCGGAACGCTCGACCGTTCGGCCTGTTCATCAATCCGTTCGGCCGGTCGAACAACATGATCACCGTCCGGACGCTTCAGAAATACTCGGCCGGGCTGGATCTCTTTCGCGCGCTGCGGCTGCCCCTCGTGAGCGTGCTCGACTCGCCCGGCATCGATCCCCGCTTCGATGAAAGCGATGCGGGCCTGATCCGACAGATGCTCTCGGTGGGGGAGCAGGTCATCCACTACCCGCACGGTCGCCTCGGAGTGATCGCGGGACGGTGCTTCGGGGGTGCCACCACGCTGTCGTTTCCCAAGGTGTTCGGGGGCAGCAGATGCATCGCGCTCCGGGGAGCGCAGTTCGGCGTGATGCATGAGCGCATCGTCGATCAGGTGCTGAAGGGAAGTCCGAGGCTGCTCGCCCAATGGCGGGACGTCGCCGCTCGTCAGCGGCCGGACTGTGCCGACCTCCTGGCTGAGGGATCGCTCGATGCCGTGATCGATCCCGCCGAACTGCCCGGCGAGGTCGATCGTTTCCTGGACCAGTCGGCGGTGCGGCTTCCGGCGGCGCGGCGCTCGATGCGCGCGAGCAGACTGCTCGCCGCCCGGCGCCTGACGCTGGACCCGGTACGGCGCCCGGAGCGACTGCCATGAAGGCGCGCATCGCCGGGACCGGGCACTACTTGCCGGGAGCCCCCGTCACCAATGACGAGTTGATCGAGCGCCACGGGCTCAGGGTGAAGTCGTACTTCATCCGCAACCACATCGGCGTCGAGACGCGGCACTTCGCGTCGGCCGAACAGGCGACATCCGACCTGGCTGCCGAGGCGGCACGGCGCGCGATCGCGACGAGTGGCGTGGCGCCGCGCGAGATCCGGCGCATCATTCTCGCGACCGTGTCCGGCGATTATCCGACGCCCGCGACGGCGTGCGTCGTGCAGCGCAAGCTCGGGCTGTCGGGCTGCGGGGCCATCGACGTGGTGGGTGCGTGCGCCGGATTCGTCCAGGCCCTGGATCTCGGCGCGCGCTGCGTCGAGACGGGTGAAAGTCCGGTGCTCGTCATCGGCGCCGACGTGCGGTCGCGGCAGCTCAACTTCAGCGATCTTCGCACCGCCTTCCTGTACGGCGATGGCGCGGGCGCCGTCGTGCTCACCGCGGCCGAGAACGGCGATGGCATTCGGCACTCGATCCTGACCGCCGACGGCGAGGGTGCGGAAGCCGTGTACATCCCCGGCGGCGGCTCGCGAGAGCCGCTCACCGACACGGGTCTCCGGAACCAGCGCAACCGGATCACGATGCCTGACGGGCAGCGCGTCGCCGTGGCCGCGCGCGCCGGCTTCCGCCAGCTCGCGGCCCGCATGATCGCGGAGACGGAGGTGGACGCGAGCGAGATCGGGTTCGTCTGCCTGCACCAGCCGAACCTCTTTCTCGTCAGGCAGATCCTGGACGATCTCGGCGTCGCCGAATCCCGGTCGTGGATCAACTTTCCGACGTGCGCCAACACCACGTCGGCGTCGGTCCCGATCGCGCTGTCGCAGGCGGTGGCCGCCGGCCGCGTGCACGATGGCGAGTGGGTATGGCTGGGCGCCGTGGGCGCCGGGTTCTCGGGCGGCATGCAGCTCGTGCGTTGGGCGGGAGCGGCCGCATGATTCTCGTCACGGGTGCCAGCCAGGGGATCGGGCTCGCGTGCGCGCTCGCGCTGCTCGAGCGCACCGATCAGCCGGTGCTCATCACCGGCCGTAGTCAGGCGAAGCTGGATCGGGTGTGCGCCGAGCTCCCGGCCGACTTGCGGGGGCGACTCGATACCATGGTGTGCGACCAGTCGCGGGTGGAGGATGTCGAGGCGCTCATCACGCGAGTGCGCGGCCCCGGCATGATCACCGGCGCGGTGCTCACCGTCGGCGTCAACCCCGCCTACGACGGCGGCGCAGGGCGGATCCACACGCTCGACGCGTCCACGATCGAGCAGACGGTGCGCACCAACTGCACCCATGCCACGCTCCTCACGGCGGCGATGCTCGAGCGACTGCGAGGCCAGCGGTCCGGCGCGCTCGTCTGGATCGGGTCACAGGCGGCGGGCGTGGGGCTCCCCGGTGCGGCGCTCTACTGCGCGACCAAGTCGTTTCTCTCGGGCCTCGCGCGTGCCGCACATAACGAGTACGGCCGCTACGGGATCCGCACGCACCTGGCGCACCCGGGCCTCGTTCGAACGCCGCGTACCGCAGCCATGGCCGACGCCTTCGCTCGGCGGCATGGACTGCGCGTGGAAGATGCGTCGGACGTGGCGCGACAGGTCGTGGACCTGTTCCTCGACGGCGATCCGAATGCCGTGGAGGTGACCCTGTCATGAAGCTCGACCTGCTATGGTGGGCCGGATGGGCGCTCTGCGCCGCGCTCATCGCCTTGCCGTTGATGGCGATCCCCCTGATCGGACCCGTCGCGGGCTTCGCCGCCTGGGCCGTGCTCGCACCGTGGACGGCGCTGATCGGGCTGGCCGCCGTGCACCGCGTCCTTCCGAGGAGCGATCCGGGGACGTTCCGGCTGTCGGGTGACGCCGGCAGCCTGCGGTGGGCGCTCAAGGGCTGGGCACCGTCGGTCTACCTCACGCTCTTTCAGCCCGTCTTCTTCGCGTCACCGGGGTTCCAGCGCCTCGTGCTCCGGAGCTTCGGCGCCCACCTCGGCGACGGCGCATGGCTCACCTCGCGCACGGTCATCCGCGAGCCGCACCACCTGAGCGTCGGCGCGCGCAGTCTCATCGGAGAGTACGCGCACCTCGCGTGCTCGTTCCAGCCGCGCCCCGGCATGCTCGTGGTCGCGCCCATCGTCATCGGCGAGGACACGCTCGTGAGCGCGCATTGCCACATTGGCCCCGGCGCCTCCGTCGGAGCCCGGTGCGTCCTCGAGCATGCCGTCGTCGTCGGTCCTGCCGTCGTCATCGGCGATGACGCACGCATTGGCGCCGGCACCGCGATCTACCGGTCGGCGCGCATTGGCCGCGGCGCCCGCATCGGCAAGCACTGTGTGATTCCATCCGGCTGCCGCATCGCCGATGGACAGCGAATCCCCGATGGGACCACACTCGCCGCGAGCGAACGCTCGCGAAAGGTGGAGGTGCTGTCGTGATCGCGAGCGTCATGTCCGCGCTGAGCTATCGCCGCTTTCGGCTCGCCTGCCGCAGTCCCTTACGAGCCCAGGCGGCGCAGCTGCGGCGCGTACTCGCGTGCGCCGCGCACACGGAGCTCGGACGCCGCCACGACTTCGCGCGGATGGCACGGATCCGTGATGCCATCCCGATGATCCGCGCGTTTCAGGCCGAGGTTCCGGTCCGCGCTTACGGTGCGATGAAGTCCGAGCTCGACGCGGTCTATGCCGGCGAGTGGCAGACGATGTGTCCGAGCCGGCCCCTTTGGTTCGCCATGACCGCTGGGTCATCCGGCGAGTACAAGTACGTGCCCGTCACCCCCGAGTACCGCCGCGACGTGGGCCGAAGCTCGTTGATCTTTCAGGGAGCACTCGAGTCGGCGTTCCCCGAGCTGCGCCGGCTGAAGACCCAGTTTCTAGTCGGGTCGGCGGAGGGCGGCCTGTCACCGGGAGGCATCCCCCAGGGATTCGCGTCGGGATTCAACTACAAGAATCTCCCGGCGTTCGTCCGGCGGCGCTTCGTGCTGCCCTACTGGGTCTTCACGCTCGATGACGCCGAGGAGCGGGCGTATGCGGCCGCACGCATCCTGTGCGCGGATCGCCGACTGGGTGTGCTGTGCGCCATCTCGCCGGTCAATCTGATCAATCTGCGGGAAGCGATGGAGCGGAACGCGGAGCGGCTGCTGACCGACATCGAGGCCGGCACACTCACGGTGCGTGGTCAGGCGGGGGTGCCGGGCTCCTGGAGCGGAGACCCCGATCCCGCGACCGCGGCGTCCTTACGATGCGCATTGCGCCGTACCGGATCGCTGCCGACGCGGCAGCTCTTCCCCGCCCTGCGGGTGCTCGTGTGCTGGCAGGGCGGCAACATGAGCTACTATCTGCAGGAGCTGCGCGAGGCGTACGGCATCGAGCGCTGCTTCGAGTTTCCGATCTCGGCGAGCGAGGGCGTCTTCGCCATCCCGTTCCGCGCCAATCGCGCCGGCGGCGCGCTCGCCGTGACCACGCACTTCCTCGAGTTCCTGCCTGACGATAGCGCCGCCAGCGAGCCCGACGCCTACCGTGCCGACGAGCTGGAAGTCGGCCGGGACTACCGGGTGGTCGTGACGAACTCCGCTGGCCTCTACCGCTATGACATGGAGGACATCGTTCGCGTCACGTCGTTCCTGCATCGCACCCCGGTCATCGAGTTCATCAGCAAGAAGGGCCGGCAGGTCTCGGTGAGCAACGAGCGGCTCACGGAGCGCGACGTCACGCTGGCGATGCAGGAAGCGAGTCGCCGGTGCGGATGCTGGTTTCCCGAATTTCTCTTCGTTCCGTGCTCGGATCGCCGGTACCGGCTGATTCTCGACGGCGCCGGTGCTGGCGCGACCTCCGACGCGGACGAAGGCATGCTCGCGCTCGCCGCCGAGGTGGAGCGGCAGCTCCGCGTGACCGCGAAGGGCTACGACTTCGAGCGCGAGGACGACCTCCTGGCTCCGGTGCAGGTCGTCGTGACCGCTCCGGGGCAGCTCCGCGAGTTCCTTGCGCGCCGTCAACTGCGCGGCTCGCTGCCGAACGCGCAGATCAAACCGCTGCACCTGACGAACGACTTCGACGCGCACCGGGCCTTCATCACGGCGGTTACCTATGCGGCTTAGCGCTCCGGCAGTCCGAATCGTCGATGTCGAGACTTGCGACTTCGCGCTCATGCCCCGGTACGACACCGCCGCGCTGCTCCGCGCCTCGCGTCCTGACGACGCGGAGCGCTGCCTGACGTCGGCGGTGTCCCGGCGCCTGATCGCGGAACTGGGTGTCGAGCATCGCCACCTGACGCACGTGCCGGGCACGCCGCCCGCGACCGGCCGGCTCACGGCGTTCGACCTCGCACGCTCCGCGGTCCTGCGAATGCAGGCGCGCCGAGCGAACGAGCTGGCGCATCTCGATGCCCTCATCTTCGTAAGCACATCCAACCCGAATCCGTGCAACAGCCAGGCGGCGCTCCTCGCCGGGGAGCTCGGCCTGTCCGGTTCGTGCATGGATCTCAAGGCCGGATGCAGCAGCGGCGTCCTCGGACTCGTGCAGGCGGCGCTGCTCATCCAGGCCGGATGCGGACGCGTGCTGGTCGTGATGGCGGAGAACCTGTCCCAGTTCACGCCGGCGGAGGACCTGCGGATGCTGCTCACCGTCGGCGATGGCGCCGCGTGCGTGCTGCTCGAGCGCGCCGCGGGCGCCGGATTCTCGGTGATGGTGCACGGGACACGCGCCGAGTTCGCCGGCGCGATGTCCGTGCGCACTCCATTCCCGCCGGCGAGCCCGGAGGCGCGTTATGTGTACGAGTTCGGCGATACGCGCGACACCGCGGCCTTCCTGCGCGCGCAGTGGCACGCCGTATTCGACGAGTGCCTCTCGCTCGCGGGAATCGAGCGCGCCGATCTCGCCTACGCGCTGGTGCACCAGACGCACGTTGCACAGGTCAGCGCGCTGGCCGCAGATCTCGGGCTCGGTCCGGAGCGCATGCCGATGGTGGTCGACGCGCTGGGGAACATGGGTACGCCGACGTTCGCGGTCGCGCTCGCGCGCGCACACGCGTCGCTCCTTCCGGGGCAGCGCTATCTGCTGCAAGCGGTCGGGGGCGGCGTGAGCTGGTGCGGCATCGTCGGGGAGCACGTCTCATGACTCGCACCCGGTCGTGGCCTCGCCTATCGACTGTCGTCGTCCGCCACCGATTCTGGATCGCAGCCTTCTGGGCCGTGGCGGCCATCGCGCTCGTCCCCCAGGCGGCCCGGCTGCCGGCGGTCCTCGAGACAGGCGCGAACGTCGAGGACAGTGAATCGAGTCGCGTGGAGCGACTCCTCGCCGGCCCGCTCCGCTCGGCGTACGCCGACTACGTCGTGCTGGTAGTCGGTGGCCTTCCGTCTCCCACGACCGACGTCGGTGCGACCGCACTGCGTCAGGCGCTGGCGCCGCTCGCGGACGCGCCGGACGTCGCTGGCGTCGTGTCGTATCTCGACGTTCGCGACACCCTGCTGCTGGGACCGCGCGGTTCCGGCGCGCTGGTGCTCGTCGGGTTGAGCTCCGGCGAATTGCCGCCCGACAGGCTCATTCCGGCACTTCGCGCGATCGCCGCGCGAACCGCCGCCGACCTGCGGCCGGCGTATCCCGACGTCACGCTCCGGTGGACGGGTGAGAGCGCGCTCAACGTGGACCTGCGTCGAACGAGCGCCGCGGACGTTCAGCGGGCCGAGCGGCGGGCGCTGCCGCTGACCGCGGCGATCCTGCTGCTGGCCTTCGGAGCGGTGGCGGCTGCCGTGCTACCCGTGGTCACGGCAGCGCTGGCCATCGTCTTGGCGCTCGGTGCGGCCGCGGTGGCGGCCGGGCTCTGGCCGATGTCGATCCTCTTGCAGAGCGTCGTGCCGATGCTCGGGCTGGGGCTCGGGATCGATTACGCGCTGCTGATGGTCAACCGCTTCCGCGACGCGCTGGCGGAGCACGGCGACGCACGCGCAGCGGCGGAGGAGGCCTCGCGGCAAGCCGGCCATACCATTCTGCTCTCGGCCGCCACTGTCGCGTTAGGTTTTGTCGTGCTGTTGACCGTTCCGCTCAACGAGATGCGCGCGATCGCCGTCGGCGGACTGCTGGTGGTCGCCTCCTGCGCTCTGCTTACTACGACGCTGTTGCCCGGCGCGTTGGCCACGCTCGGCGCGCGCATCGACTGGGGACGCGTGCGCCGACGGAGCTCCCGCCAGGCCTCCGTGAGAATGTGGACCCGGTGGGGACGCCTCGTCACGGCGCGGCCATGGACGGCGGTGGTGCTCGGCGCATTGCCGCTCGTGCTGCTGGCGGCGCAGGCCGGACGCCTCCGCACGGGCCTGCCGCGCGGCGACTGGCTCCCGTCCTCGATGGAATCGACGCAGGCACTGAACGATCTCCGGGCGATGGGCCGGGGCGGCGTGATCCAAAGCGTGAGGATCGTCGTGGCGTTCCCGGCGAATTCCGATGTGTGGCAGGCGGAAGGCTGGGAGGGCATCGCGCGATATGCGATGGCGCTGGAAGGACATCCGAGGATCGCGCGCGTGCGCTCCATTGTGGGAGTGGCAAACACGGTAGGAGTGAGCCGCTCCGCGCTGTTGACGATGCCCGAGTTGGCGCGAGCGCTCACGACGGGCCTGACGAGCGAGGATGGGCGGCTCGTGCTGCTCGAGCTGATACCATCCGAGACGGTGACGCCGGACGATGCCGTATCGCTGGTGCGTGAGATCCGGTTGGCCGGCGCTGCACCGCTCGGCCTCGAGGACGCCGCGGTGCACGTGGGGGGACTGCCGGCGCTGAATGCCGACTATCAGGATGCGGTGGCCGGCCGATTCGCAGGTGTCGTCGCCCTGGTGGTGGCCGGCACAATGCTCGCATTGTTCCTCGGGTTTCGTTCCGTGCTCGTGCCCCTGAAGGCGGTAGCGCTCAACCTCTTGTCGGTGGCGGCGGCATTCGGCGCCGTCACGCTCGTCTTTCAGGACGGCCACGGCGCGTCGCTGCTCGGGGTCTCCGAGCCACTCGGCGCTGTGTTCTCGTCGGTGCCGTTGGTCGTATTCTGTATTGTCTTCGGATTGAGTATGGATTACGAGGTGTTTCTAATGACGCGCGTGCGCGAAGCGCGTCGCGCCGGGCTCGGGAACAGGGAGGCGATCGTTGAGGCGCTAGGCCGAACGGGACAGGTGATCACGAATGCCGCGGCCATCATGCTGGTCGTGTTCGCGGCGTTCACGCTCGGCGACGTACTCATCATCAAGATGCTCGGCTTCGCGCTCGCAGTGACGGTATTACTCGACGCGACGATCGTGCGGATGGTGGTTGGACCGGCGCTCCTGCAGCTTGCCGGAAGGTGGAACTGGTGGCCGGGACATTCGGCCGATGCGCCGGCGGCAACCGGGCGCGCTTCTTCCGCGGACGGACCCGCGCCCAATTACGGCTCGCACTCCACGAGCGGCGCACGTGTGTAGTCGCCCGACTGCCGCACGGACTCGAATAAGCCTCGGAGCCACGTGCGTGCGCCGAGCTGCTAGGCGGCCTGGCAGGTTGCGGGCGCGGTGGGTGGCGCCGCGGCGCTGGTGCTGCTGCTCACCTCGCTCGTCCTGTACGGGGCGGTGTCGCTGGCGGTGCAGCAGCGGCGGCGACCGGCACCCGGAGCCTGACGGGCGCACTACTTGCGCACCGCGCACGTGAGCGGCACGCTTCCACCGTGAGCTCTGCTGCCGTCATGGCCATTCCGATTCTTCCGCCTCGACCGCTCGTCGGTCGCGCGCGAGAGCTCGAGCAGCTGCGGTCCGCGCTGGAGTCGGCCGCAGGGCGACGCGAGCCGGCCGCCGTGCTGATCTCCGGCGAATCCGGCGTCGGAAAGACGCGGCTGCTCGAGGCGCTCGCAGAGTGGGCGAGGACCGCCGGGTGGACGGTGTCGATCGGCACAGCCTATCCTGTCGAGCGGGGCGCCCCGTACGCCGCGCTGACCGATGCCCTCGACCCGCTCGTGCGCGGCCTCGATGCAGCCGTCCTGGCTGGCATGGTGCGCGGCGCGACTCAGGAGCTTGCTACCGTGCTACCGCGACTCGCGGAGGGTCGCCCGCACCCTCCGACCGACGGCGGCGAGGAGTGGCCGGCCCGCGTGATGTGGTCGGTGACGCGCCTGCTCGAACGGATCGCGAGTCGCCGACCCGTGCTGTGTGCCATCGACAACCTGCAGTGGGCGGACCAGGCGACGCTGGAGCTGCTGCACTTCGCCATTAGACAGGCGCGCGACGTGCCGCTGGTACTCGTCGGCACCATCAGCGATACCGCGTTCCTCGAGGAAGAGCGCGTCGCGCCCGTGGCCCAGTCCCTCCGCGCGCTTCCGCACGTGACCACCCTGGCGGTGGCGCCGCTGCTCCTGCAGGACCTCGAGGAGCTGATCACGCAGACGTTCGGCGCGCCCAGGGCGGCGACGCGCGATTTCACCACCCTCCTGTTCGGCTGGACGCGCGGCAACGTGTTCTTCATCGAGGAGACGCTCAAGTCGCTGCTCGCCGATCATCGATTGGTTCTACGCGACGGACACTGGGAGGGGTGGGACATCGATCGGCTGACGCTGCCCAACTCCGTGCGCGAAGCGCTCCTCCTCCGGATCCGCCAACTCAGCCCGGATGCGCGGCTCATTGCCGACCGTCTGGCGCTGCTCGGCGCGCGCGTAGCGCACCACGTGCTCGCCGCCGTCTGCGGGATGCCTGACGATGCCCTGTTCGCGGGATTGGACGAGCTGCGCCGCCAACGGTTCGTGCTCGAGTCGGAGACGGAACGCGAGGTCTCCTACGAGCTGGCGCACCCGATGATCCGCGAGTCGCTGCTCGCCGAGCTGGGTCGCGCCCGCACCCGGGCGCTCCACGGCGCCATCGGCGATGCACTCGTCGCGGTCTACGGCGACGCCGCCGACCATCGCGCGCACGAGCTGGCGTACCACTTCCTGCGCGCCGAGCACCGCGATGAACCGCGGCTTCGGACCAGGGCCGCGCACTACCTCACGATTGCGGGGATGCGCGCCCTGACGTCCTCCACGAATCGCGATGCCGCGTCGTACCTCGCCGCCGCCCTCGAGCGACTCGACGACGCCCCCTTCGAGGAGCGGCTGGCCATCATGGAGGCCCTCGCGCGCGCGCACCAGCGCCTGGGCGAGTACGACCACGCACGCACCCTCCTGCTCGACGCGGATGCGTGGGCCCGGCGGCACGCGCCGCACCGCGTCGCCGACCTCCAGCGGCGGCTCGCCCTCACCGCCCAATGGAGAGGCCGGCACGACGACGCCTTCGGGCATTACGACGAGGGGCTCGCCGCCGCCCGAGCATCGGGCGACCGCGGCATCGAAGCGCACATCCTGCTGGCACGTGGCATGTGCCGGCAGGAGCTGGGCGATCCGACGCGAGCGCGCGCGGATGTGAGCGCGGCGCGCGAGATCGCCGATCAGCTCGGCGACCGCGCGCTGCTCGCGCGCCTGCACCGCACCCTGCTGCTGCTCGGGCTCTGGACCGGCTCGCCTGACGAGGCACGCCACCACGGCGAGATCGCCCTCGCCCTCGCCCGCGAAACCCGTCAGGCATCGGTCGAGTGCACCGTGCAGTGGGCGCTGGCGATGCTCGCCGGACTGACGGGCAACGGCGAAGCCACCCGCCGCCATACCGCCCTCGCCGAGCAGCTCGCCGAGGAGACCAACTCGCCGGTCCTGCGCCTCTGGGTGGCGGAGATCCAGATCGAGCTCGCGTCGGCGACCGGGGAATGGAACACCGCCATCGCCCTGGGCGAGCGCGCCATCTCCCTGGCCCGAACGCTCGGCCAGCGCACCCTGCTCCCGCGCCTGCTCATCTGGACCGCGTTCATGCGCCTCGCGCAGGGCGAGCTGGAGCTCGGCGGCGCCCTGCTCGATGAGGCGTGGGACGTGAGCGGCGCCGGTGCAGCCTCAACCGCCGCCGCCATCGATGTCCACAGCGTCGTGCCGGCGCATGCCGGACGCGCCTATCAGCTCGTCGTCGAGCGACGGTTCGAGGAGGCCATCGTGATCGCCGAAGCCGGGCTCGCGATCGCCGACCGCTGCGGATACCCGGCGTGGGCGGTGTACCGGCTGCTACCGGTGCTGTGCGAAGCCTGCCTCCGCGCGCGCGACCTCGATCGCGCGGCGCGCTACGGCGAACGGCTCCGCCGCGAGTCGGAGCGCTTGAGCAGCCCCCTCGGCCTCGCCTGGGCGATCGCCTGCGAGGCGCTGCTCCCGCTGGTACGCGGAGACCGCGAACGCGGCATAGCCTTGCTGCGCACCGCCATTGCCGCGATCGAAAACGTGCCGTTCGCCTACGACGCCGCCCGGATGCGGAAGGAGCTCGCCAGTCACCTCGCGAGCGTCGGCAGGCGCGAGGAGGCACTCCGCGAGCTGCGGCTGGCCCACGACGTGCTCTCCCGGTTAGGTGCGGAGCCCGAGCTCGAGCAGACGCGCGACGACCTCCGGCGCCTCGGTGCGCGTCCTCCCGCTCGTACCACCGCCGCCGGCGCGGAGGGGCTTACGGGGCGCGAGCTCGAGATCATCCGCCTGGTGTGCGCCCGCCGATCCAACAAGGAGATCGCGACCGCGCTGCACATTTCGCCGCGCACGGTGAGCACCCACCTGTCGAACATCTTCGAGAAGCTGGAGCTGGCGTCCCGCGGCGAGCTCGCGGATTTCGCCCGGCAGTCCGGACTGGGCTGACGCGTCGCGGTGTTTCCGAGCGTGCGGCGAAGCGTCGCCGCGCTGGTCACGTCGCAGCTCGCTGGCAGAGCGCTCGGGGAGCGAGGCGCTCCGCTGCGGCATGTCGCCTCAGCCGTCCCGCACGTCCGCCGCGAACTCTAGCAGGCACGGGTTGGGCGGAGCGTCCGGCGAGATCGTGCGATCGAACCCTTCGCCGTCGCCGAGGTTCGGCGGCCCCGGCATCGACCACGTGGCTAAACGGCCGCGCTCCGTGGTGAACTCGACCTGAACGGCCGGAAGCTCGAGACGATCGCCGCCGAGATCCGGTGAGGCAATCGCGCGAACGACGTACGCCAGGCAGGGGTTGGGCGGGAGGCTGAAGTCGAGCTCCACATCGTGCAGACCACCGGTGATTCGCAGCGTGCCACCCGTGAACAGCGCGCCCTCCGGATTGTGGATCACGCCGCACACGGCAACCGACGCACCCTCGAGCGTCAGGCCGCAGGGATTCGGCGGGTGCAGCGGTCCGACCATGACGAGGAGAACGCCCCACGCGTCGAGCGCCTCCGTGTCGGAGCGAAGCCAGAGCGGAGCGACGGAGAATTCGTGCGCCGACAAAGTGGGTGCACTCGTGGCGGCTTCGGACGACGACGTGGGCGCGTCGCCACAGGCGGTGGCCGCGGCGAGCGACAGAAGGAGAGGGGCATGGCGCTTCATACATTCCTCCTTGGGACAAGCGTGGTACCGCCCTTCGAACGGCCACGTCCGCCGCCTGAAGACGGTGATTCGCACCGGCCATCCCAAGGAACGGAGAGACCGGAGCGCGGGGGCCATGGGGGGGCGGCGGGACAACTCCACCTCGCTTGCCGGACCTCCACCACCCTTCCCGCCGGAGCCGATAACCGTACACTTCCTGCCACTGCCCTGGAGCGAGACCGGTTGCACGGATCGACGCTCGGGTGACCGAGCACATACCCGTTTGCCCCGGATGATGACGTCTCGTCGTCTACTCTCGCATCGCGCATTTCGCATCTCTCTCATCGCCGGGGTCGTGACACTCGCCGCGGCGCCGTTGTCCGCCGGGGCGCAGCAATCCCGCATCGACTCGCTCCTCGCGCACATGAGCATCGAGGACAAGTTCTGGCAGCTGTACATGACGCCGGGCAGCCTCGACGACCCCGCGCACGACTACTCGCGGGGCGCCTTTGGCCTCCAGATCGCCGTCCATCCGACACCGGACAGCGCCGGTTGGTGGAACGCCGCACGCGGCCACGCCGAGCGGATCAACGCCATCCAGCGACACTTCGTCGAGCGGACGCGGCTCGGGATCCCGATCATCCCGTTCGACGAGGCGCTCCACGGCCTGACGCGGGAGGGCGCGACGGTCTTCCCGCAGGCCATCGCGCTCGCCGCCACTTGGGATACCGCGCTGGTGGAGCGCGTCGCCGAGGCGATCGCGCGCGAGACCCGCAGCCGCGGCGTCAGGCAGGTGCTCTCCCCAGTGGTGAACATCGCGAGTGACGTGCGCTGGGGCCGCACCGAGGAGACCTACGGCGAGGACCCCTGGCTCACGTCGGCCATGGGGCGCGCGTTCGTCGGCGCGTTCGAGCGGATGGGCGTCATCGCAACGCCCAAGCATTTCGTCGCCAACGTGGGGGATGGCGGCCGCGACAGTTATCCGATCGACTGGAGCCGCCGCTTCCTGGAGGAGTACCACTTCCCGCCGTTCCGCTCCGCCATTCGTCAGGCGGGCGCGCGGTCCGTCATGACCGCCTACAACTCGGTGGATGGCGCGCCGGCGACGCAGAGCCGCACGCTGCTGACCGAGATCCTGAAGGAGGAATGGGGATTCCGCGGCTTCGTGATCTCCGATGCCGCGGCGACCGGCGGCGCGACCGTGTTACACATGACCGAGGCGAGCACGGCGACCGCGGCGAAGCACGCCCTCGAGGCCGGGCTCGACGTGGTCTTCCAGTCAACGTGGGAGCAGCACCGGCCGTATCTCGACGCGTTCCGGCGCGGCCTCATCGCCGATTCGGTGATCGATGCCGCAGTGTGGCGCGTGCTCCGGACGAAGGTCGAGCTGGGGCTGTTCGAGGATTCGTACGTCGATCCCGACAGCGCGGTGTACTGGAACCGCCATCCAGACCATCTGGCGCTCGCTCGTGAGGCCGCGATCGCCTCGCTCGTCCTTCTGCGCAACGATCGCGGCACGCTGCCGCTGTCGAGCGGCGTTCGGTCGATCGCCGTGATCGGCACTGATGCTACGGAGGCGCGCCTCGGCGGCTACACCGCGCCGGGTGCGGTCGGGCGTACGGCGCTCGCCGCTCTCCGCGAGAGGCTCGACGGCCGCGCGACCGTTCGTTATGCGCCGGGCCCCGGTCGATTGTCGCCGACCTACGCCGTCGTGCCGGCCGAGTGGCTGGCGCACGAGGGTGGGCCCGGGTTGCGCGGGGAGTACTGGGACGACAACGCGTTCACGGGCGCGCCGAGCGTCGTACGGACCGACAGCGTCGTCAACTTCGGCTGGACGCTGAACTCGCCCGCGCGCGGCATCCCGTTCGACTGGTACTCGGTGCGGTGGACCGGGACGCTCACCGCGCCGCCGACCGGCGTCAGGCGAATCGGCGTCGAGGGGAACGACGGCTGGCGGCTCTGGCTCGACGACTCGCTGGTGATCGACAATTGGCGCAAGCAGTCGTACGGCGCGCGGCTGGCCGAGGTGGCGGTGGCGCCGGGGAGTACGCACCGGATCCGGTTGGAGTACTTCGAGAGCACGGGGAACGCGCGGGCGAAGCTCGTCTGGGACGCCGACGTGCCTGACGACTGGCGGGCGCGGATCGACAGCGCGGTCGCGATCGCCCGCACGAGCGACGTCGCGCTCATCGTCGCGGGGATCGAGGAAGGCGAGTTCCGCGACCGCGCCTTCCTCGGCCTGCCGGGCCATCAGGAGGAACTGATCGAGCGCGTCGCGGCGACGGGGACGCCGGTGGTCGTGGTGACGATCGGCGGCAGCGCGATCACGATGCCGTGGCTCGACCGCGTAGGCGCGGTGCTGCACGCCTGGTATCCTGGCGAGGCGGGGGGCGACGCAATTGCGGACGTGCTGTTCGGCGATGCGGACCCGTCAGGCAGGCTGCCGATCACCTTCCCGATGGCGGAGGGGCAGCTGCCGCTGGTGTACAACCACAAGCCGACGGGGAGGGGGGATGAGTATGTCGATCTCACGGGGCAGCCGCTGTTTCCGTTCGGGTTCGGGTTGAGCTATGCGACGTTCGAGTATTCAGGGTTGGTAATCGAGTTGGATACCATTTCGTCTGACGGGACGGCGGTGGTGCGGTTCACTGTGGCGAACACCGGGTCGCGGGCAGGGACGGAGGTCGTACAGCTCTACGTGCGCGATGAGCTCGCGACGGTGGCGCGGCCGGTGATGGAGCTGCGCGGGTTTACGCGCGTGCGGCTCGGGCCGGGGGAGCGACGGGAGATCGCGCTGCCGCTCGGGCTGGAGCATCTGCGCATGCTCGACGGGGAGATGCGGTGGGTGGTGGAGCCGGGTCGGTTTCGGGTGATGGTGGGGCGGTCGTCGAAGGACATCCGGCTGAGGGCAGTGCTGACGGTGCGCGGCCGGTAGTTGACGCGACCATCGAAATCACCACACGTGGGCATGCCGTCTCGGTGATGCCACGGACGACTCGATATGCATGAGATGCGGTACGGCATGTCGGAAGCGACTTCCTGAGTCTGATGGGGATCGCTGCGTTGGAGCCCCAGCCTTGCGCGACTCCTTCCACGCCGGCCTCGGCCGGGAGACTGCGGTCGAGGCGGCGCCCGGCAGGACCATATCGGCGTCGGCGGCCTCACTCGGCTGATGGGACGATTGGACGCGTCATGGGTGGAGACACCGTCGTGCTCGACGCGGCTCTACTCACCGGCCACTGGGGATGCGACGGCCGTACGGGAAACTAAACTGAGCTCGGATCGCGTTCGCCGCGCCGCTCCCGATGGGACAGGGACATTGGAGCGTGGATCATCTGCCGGAGGCGCGCATCGGTATCCATGTCGGCGTCCCGTCCTCGAACTGATCGTCGGTGAGCTAAGCCTAGGTTGAGCCACGCCTCGTCCGGGCTCCCCACTGTGCATTCAGTGGCTCTCCGGAATGTGTGTTCGGCTTCGCTCGGGTCTCTTTCCCGTTCATGTTGGGTGCCGAGAAAGATGACCGCTACCGTGTTCTCAGTCGCGAGCTCGATCTCCCGCTCGTAGAAACGCCGTGCCTCGGTTGGGTTGCCCTCTCGCTCGAATGGCTGCGCGAGTAACCGATGTGTGTCAGAGTTGCCGGCCGGTAAAGCTGGCCAGAGCCTCCTGGACGATCGCCTGGGGCCACGGCGGTACGGCTTTACGAGCTCTACCAACATGTGGCCTCGCCCCATGCGGGAGGTGAGCGCGGCGCGGATTGGGTCGCTACTGCGCGATGGTTGGGTCGAGCGCTTCGGCGAAAGCGATGCTGTTCCCCTCCGGATCTTTGATCATCACGACCTTCACCTTCTCGCTGATGATCGGCTCCCCCGGATCGATGCCAGCGTCCCGAATCGCTGATACTTGTTCCTCGAGACTCGTCACAGCGAGGGTGACGGAACCGGAACCGGCACGTTCGGCGCCCTGGTATAGCTGCAGCCATCCTCCGCGCTCGAACTTCCACTCGCCCAATTCAGCCATCGGTCTCGAATCGGCAGGTCTACCCAGGAGTTTCTCGTACCATGCCAGGGACGAATCGAGGTCACGGACGGCGAGGCTGGCAATCGCATTGCGGATCGGCATGCGTCTCCTTGCAGGTCGTACGGACAACGAACTCTGGGACTGAAGGACTAACGCTAGAGTTAACGTGCGGGGCGGCCAGGGCGTAGCTCTGGCCGCAGTAGGGCGGAGGCCGCCCCGTCGGCTCCAGCGATTCGTTAGGCCGCTCCACGCACCGAGCGGGTCGGTCGGACGGCGAGGAGATCGTCGTCGCGCACCGGCCGCACGTCGCTCGCGGCGACCGACAGCAGCGCGGCGGTTCGGCCGGAGGCGGTGACAAACTCCACCTCGAGGGCCTCGGGAGAATAGACCTGGACGATGGCACCGAGATCTCCTGCCCGGAGGCCGGAGTCGGGCAGATCGCGCACCAGCACGACCGTATCCAGCTCGCGGAACGCGGGATCAGGTGTCATCGGCGGTCTCCGGGATAGGCGGTAACAAGGCGCGGCGCGGTCTCACCAGTCAGGACGATCCAGACCGTCTCAACGACGGCCCGACGCGCGGTGGGGCCTGGCCCTTCTATGATACCGCGCAGGATGTACTCCTGTCCAAAGGGGCTCTCGGGCTCGGGTTCCGCGTCGGCGGTCTGAGCGAGCCGAACACGGCATCCCGGAGCTCGGGCAACGCTCATGTGTGAAGCCCAAGGACGTGAAGAACCGCGCCTTGGCGTGGCCGATCGGGTGGTCCGGCGAGAGGATGGTAGTCGCCGACCTTCGCCGGATCGACGATCGCCGCTGCGGTCCCGGGGAGCTTCACGTGTGGTTCATGAGCCGTGTGCCTGTCGGCCTAACGCCTGCGCTGAGCTCGGGGCGACCAGGACAGGACCCGGACTCGCGTACGGCCGCGGGTCGTCCCGTCAGCTCCGTGAACAGTTAGGCGTCGCGGATGCTGCGCTCACAGAGCTCTGACACGCAACGCAGGCCTGGGCTCGGCGAGCGATAAAAAGTCCTACTGAGCCTCACCGGCTTGGTCCAGCGCATCGACGAACTCCATGTAAAGGAGTGCGTTGACCATGCGAAGCGCACTAACCGCATGACGCCCCCAATGGTTCGAGAAATCGAACCGCCACTGCCAGAGAATATCGCCGGGGCCAACCGATTCGAGGTTCGTGAGTGCTAAAGACTGTCGGAGGTCCTGGTATATCTCAGTGAGATCGCCACTGAGTAGGCTGCCGACGGGATCTACCTCGGCTCGGTCGGCTGGATTGAATACCTCTGAATAGTAGTCCCATCGACCGAGGAGCCTGGCTAGAGCAGTCTGAATCCGGGTGACTTCAGCGCCTGGAATGGAAGCCCGAGGCACCTCGGAGGTTTCCGGCTCCACGATCGGAAGACATGCTGCAGCGTGATAAAGGAGAGGGAGAAGCCGCTCAACGGCGGTCAGCAGTTCGGTGAGCGAAAGTCGGTCAGCGCGCCCCAAGAACTCGCAGTAGTCAGTCGCTACCGAGTCAAACCGTGCGGCATCGGGCGCGTCTAATTCGGAGCGCAAGACTGACACTCACATAAGAGCAGTGTGCGCATAACGCCTGAACTGCGCCGCGGGGCGGCCAGGGCGAAGCCCTGGACGGTTCGGGGCGGCCGGCGGCCCCGTAGGATCCAGTGAATCGTTCGGCAGCTGGGCACGGTCCTCGCGCACGCGAGAGCACTGATCCGGATCGGCATCGCCGATGCGGGTTGCCGTGAGCGAATCGCTAGGCAAGGGGATCCAGTCGCGCCGCATCGAGTGCCAGGTCGCGTCGCCAACGAGGCGGCCGTCGTCCTGGTGGATGAGCCTGACCACGTACCGATCGGTGAGTGACTGCCGCAAGACGAGCTCAATGGTGCCGTCCGGGCCGGTGTACCACGGCGTGGCATAGAGCCGTGCACGAGGCTGCACGGACTTAGGCCGCCAGTACGACTCCTCCCACCGCACACAGGCCTCGCCGCCCGCAGTCTGCTCGTCCTTCGCAGTGTAGTAGGTACCGCCGAGTTGACGCAGAACGTCGGTGGGTAGACGTCCGCGGTGCAGCACGAGCACACCTTCTAAGGAGTCTGGCTCGGGATAGGCGTGTCGGCCGCGGTTGAGGGTGACCTGATACGTGCCTGCCACGTGCTCAAGCACAGCATCCGCGGGTTGCAGCCGTGAGGCCGGATGCCGACACGCGATCCCAGGCAGGAGCACGGTCAGGGCAAGTGTGCATCGGACGTGGAGTGACGGAGCTCGCATCATCGACCTCCTTGTCTGCCGAACGCTTGAGCTGAGCTGCGGGACGGCCAGGGCGTAGCTCTGGCCGCGGTAGGGCCGTCGGCCGCCCCGTCTGCTCCAGCGAAGCGGTAGACCGCCTTGCGCTATTCTGTCCCTAAAGCGTCAGGAGCGCC
>DATHUW010000011.1:0-2977 GCA_035461825.1 Gemmatimonadaceae bacterium | reverse complement strand
AACGGCCATGCCCGCGAGATGTGAAGCCCTTCGAGCAGGTCACCGCGGTACAGCTCCAGTGCCTCCCCGTGTCGTCCGTCGGCGAGCCGCGCGTGGAATTCCCGCACGTCCGCGTCCACCGTCGCGCCGAGGGCGACCTCGCCCTTTCCCCGACTCGCGACCGTCTCGCTCCCTAGCGATCGGCGTAGCTCGTAGATGGCCTGATTCAGGGCGTCGCGGGCCGACTCGACGTCGGAGTCCGGCCAGAACGTGGCCAGCAGCACGTCGCGCCGCACGCTCCTGTCCGGCGGAGCCAGCGCCAGATACCCCGCCAGCGCAAGGAGCCTCGGCGGAAGCGGCACCACACCGCGGGAATTCCGGACTTCCGGCGGACCGAGCAGGTGAAGCCTAACCATGACTCACGCTCCGCGCGCGAGTTGAGGATTTCCTGAGCGACCCCGTGGAAATACTACGCCTCACTTCGCGGCCGCTCAAGCGCGCGCGGTTCCGCGAATCCGATCTCATAGCGAGGAGGCCGGGCTCATGCGCAGACAGCTTTCCACGGCGGCGATGACCGCCACACTGTTCATGGCAGGGTGCGCTCAGCCCACGACGAGTCCAACGGGGTCCGACGCCGCGCTCAGAGCCGCGCCGGTGCAGGCCGTGACCGGTGCGGGAACCGGTTACATGCGCGTGGAGGGCGAGAAGGCCGGCGCGCTGTTCGCGGCGCTCCGCCCCGACGGCTGGAACGGCGCGCTGGTCGTCCTCCTGCACGGTCAGGTCGGCGCCAGCGAGCCCGTGCAACTCCCGCCGCCGGGCCACGATCCGGTCTGGTCCGCGCTGGTCGATCGACTGCTCTCCGAGGGTTTCGGGGTGGCGTTCTCAAGCTTCCGCGTGAACGGCTTCGCGGTGAAGGAGGGGACGACGGACACGCGCATCGCCGAGGCGATGTTCACCGCCGCCTATGCGAAGCCTGACGAGACCTATCTGGTGGGATTCTCGATGGGCAACCACATCGGGCAGAAGCTCGTCGAGACGTCGTCCGCGCGCTACGACGGTTTCCTGGCGGTCTGCAGCGCCCTCGGCGGAGCGACGCTGCAATGGGAGTACTTCATCAACGCGCGGCTCCTCTTCGACTACTATTTCCCTGGCGCGCTACCGGGGAACGCGTGGACGCCGACGGATGCCGACCTTGCCACGGTCGCCCACCACGTGGTGGCGGCGGTGACGGCGGGGCCCGACGCGCTGAACCGGGCCGTGGAGCTCGCCAGCGTCGACCAGCTCGAGCTGCCGTGGACGACGACGCCGGAGCTCATCAACGCGATCGTCCTGTCACTGCTCACGACGGCCGGCGGCACCGCCGACTTCCAGGCGAAGACCGGTGGCATCGCCATCGACAACACCGGCACGCGGTACACGGGCTCGTCGGATGACGACGCGCTCAATGCCGGCATCGGCCGCTTCACGGCGGACCCGAACGCCCGGCAGTTCCTGCGCCGCTTCGATCCGGACGGCACGCTGCGCGGCACGCCCGTCCTGGCGCTGCACACCTCGCGCGACCCGGTCACGTCGCACGGGCTGCACTTCCCAGCGTACGGCGCCGTGCTCGACGCGCAGGGCAATCGGGACCTGTTCGCGACACGCGTCCTCGACCGGTTTGGCCACTGCCTGTTCACCGCCGACGAGCTGACGACGGCGGTGCAGGACCTGGTGCGGTGGGCGAGGACGGGGGTCGTGCCGGAGTCGTGACTACCCCGATCCCTTGCGGCGTCTCCGCCGGGCACGTCATCCTGACGAGTCAGCGCACCGCGTACACGTGCCCGTCGGTGCTCCCGAAGTATACGACCCCGTCGGCCACCACCGGCGACGAGAGCACCGACCCTAACGTCTGCATCGTGCGCATGCCGATCATCATCCCGTCCAGCGTCCGGTCCGGGTACATCAAGCTCGTCCGCAGGCGCCCGTTCTCGTCGGTGTACCTCGGCCCGTTCTCCTTTGACCCGTCGGTCTGGAACTGTCGGAGCAACGTGCCCGCGCGCAGGTCCACCGCGTTCAGGTAGCCGTCGGACGTGCCGTAGAACGCGACGTCGCCCGCGATCGCCGGGGATGAGAACGATACCGCCCTGTTCTGCAGGTCGAACCGCGGCGCGCCCGTCGCGACTTCCAGCGCCTTGAAGCGCGTCCCGTCCGACGTCGGGAAGTAGACGATCCCGTCCTTCACCGCGGGCGACGCGATCGTCCAGCCGCCGCGGTTGTCGTGCACCCACTTCCCCGCGCCGGTGCGCGCATCCACCGCGTGGAACTTCCCATCGCGCCCGCCCACGAGGACCACGTCGCCGGCGACGGCGGCCGAGCTGGCGATCCCGATCTGGTTGTAGATGACGGTGTCATTCCCCGTCGTGTAGCGCCACCGCTCTCGCCCGGACGCGGCGTCGAGCGCGTACAGGTTGCGGTCCCAGCTCCCGATGTACACCGCGCCGTTCGCGACCGCTGGGGACGCGTGCACCACGTCGCCCGTCGCGAACGACCATCGCAAGGCGCCCGTTACGCCGTCCAGCGCATACACGTGCCGATCGCCGCTCCCGATGTAGACGGTGCCGTTCGCGAACGCCGGCGACGACAGGAACACGTCGAACGGGTCGGGCATGCGCTCGGTGCGCGGGATCGCGCCGTGGATCCCCGGCGCGGTGAACCGCCGCTCACCCTTCGTCTCGAACGTCCACTTCACAGCCCCGCTCGCCGCGTCGACCGCGTAGACGTTCCCGTCTACGCTACCGACGTAGACGGTGCCCTCGTGATAGGCAGGCGACGAGTTCACCGGCCCGCGCGTGTCGAACTTCCACCGCTGCGTACCCGTGGTGCGATCGATCGCGTACAGCGAGCCGTCGGCGCTCCCGACGTACACGGCATCGCCGACCACGAGCGGCGACGAGATCACCCGACCCCCTGTCCGGAACTTCCAGACGAGCGTCTCGAGCGAGGGAGCGGGCGAGGCGTA
>DATHUW010000010.1:0-55369 GCA_035461825.1 Gemmatimonadaceae bacterium | reverse complement strand
TGCTGGTGACCCGTTATGCGGCGTCCCCGGGGTGGTCCGCCGCGCGAGGGAGAAAAGACTAACCGCGATGGGCGCGGATGGGAAGTGGTATCGTTCGCGGGTGGGTCGGTGATCCCGCGCCCACAGGCTATAACGACCAGGCTGCCGGCTCGCGGTCCCAGCGGTGCGCCCGCAGCGCCTCGTGCAGGGCGGCAGGGAGCGGCCCGCGTTCCGCCGCCGCGAAGTTGTCCCGGACGTGGGCAGGGCGCCGCATGCCGGGGATGACGGTGCTGACGCGCGCATCGGTCAGGATGAACCGCAGCGCCATTTCGGGCAGCGACATGCCGGCGGGGACGAGCGACCGGAGCGCCTCGACCCGCTCGATCGTCGCCGGCAGGTTCTCCGGCCCGAAGTAGATGCGCCGGAAGTCTCCCTCGGGGAACGTGCTCGCGCGGGTCAGGGCCCCGGCGAGCGATCCCTCGTCGAATGGCACCCGCGCGATGACGGCGATGTCGCGCGCCTCGCATAACGGGAACAGTTCGTCCTCCGGCGCCTGGTCGAAGATGTTGTAGATGACCTGGACGGCATCGACGTGGCCGGTCCGCAGGGTCTCGAGGACATTCCAGGGCTCCCACCGGTTGACGCTTACCCCGACGCCGCCGATGAGGCCCTCGCGTCGGAGGTCGGCCATCGCCTGCCACCAGCGGTCGTCGCGCGCCCAGGCGTCCTCCCACACGTGGAACTGGAGCAGGTCGATCGCGGCGAGGCCGAGGTTCTCGAGCGAGCGTTCCGCGTACTCGCGGATGTGTGCAGGCGGAAACGCGTCATCGAGCGGCACGCCGCGCCGGGACGGCCACTGCATGTTCTTCGGCGGGATCTTGGTGGCGGTGTACAGCCGCGCGTTCCCGTGCGCGCGCACGACCTCCCCCAGGAGACGCTCGCTCCTGCCGCGGCCGTATCCCCACGCCGTGTCGAAGAAGGTGCAGCCGAGGCGCGCGGCTTCGGAGAGCGCCTGACGCGATTCCTCGTCGTCGGAGCCGGTCCAGCTGCCCATCCCCCACATCCCGTATCCGACCTCGGACACGGTCCAGCCGAGCCGTCCGAAACGGCGATGTCGCACGGGTCGATTCGGGGCGCGAGAGTGGACGAGCTCATCGGGCGCGGGCGGCGGCCGGGTCGATCGCCGCCGCCGGCCTGACGAATCGCGTCAGGCGATGTTGTCGTTGTCGTCGTCGAGCACGAACGTCACCATCAGGTTGACCTGGAACTTGGTGACCTTTCCGTTCTCGACGCGCACCTGCTGTTCTTTCACCCAGGCGCTGCGCACGTTGCGCAGTGTCTGCGTGGCGCGGGCGACGCCCTGGTTGATGGCGTCCTCGAAGCCCTTGGTCGAGGTGGAGCTGATTTCGGTGATGCGAGCGATCGACATGGTGGGTCTCCTTGCGGTGCAGTACGTGGCGCGCGGTGCGCGGCGCCGTCGGCTTGGCGCTCGGAAGTTAATGCCGCCGGCCGGCGTTCGTAGCGGACTCGGCCGTTGCTCGCCGCGCCCTCCGAAGCGTTAGGTCCGGTGCCGCGTTCGGACGACCCACGGAGTGCGTCACGGGCGGCATTTGCGCCGGTCGAGACGCGTCCGTAACCTTGTGCGAGACACT
Organism: Gemmatimonadaceae bacterium; assembly: GCA_035461825.1. Classification (GTDB taxonomy): domain Bacteria; phylum Gemmatimonadota; class Gemmatimonadetes; order Gemmatimonadales; family Gemmatimonadaceae; genus JALZIF01. Next base: position 53,738 of record DATHUW010000010.1, on the reverse strand, counting down.
TCAACGGACCAGTTCCCATGATTCGCGCCGCTCTGTTCGCTCTTTCCGTCGCGTCCGCCGCCGTCCTCCCCGCGCAGGACCAGCCCACGCACCGCGGCGCGTTCATCGCCCGGCTCGGCGACGACACCCTGGCCGTGGAGCGCTTCCAGCGGACCGGGAATGCCTACAGCGTCGAGCAGGTCCTCCACGTCCCGCGCACCAGCCTGCGCCACACCCACCTCGAGCTCGGCCCTCGCAGCGAGATCGGTACGGTGATGTACATGCACCATCGGATCGGTGCGGCGATGGATGCGCCGCTGCTCGCGAGCGTCACGCTCAGCTTCCCCCGCGCCGACAGCGCGACCGTGGTGACGAAGCGGGGCGACAGCGCGCAGACGCGCACCGTGCCGGCGCGCGCGACGATGGTGCCATCGCTGCCCGAATCGTGGCTCGCGTACGAGCTCGCCGCGATGCGAGTCCGCGCGTCGCGCGCCGACAGCGCGCGCATGGAGTTTCTGAATGTCGGCGGAAACGTCATGCCCGTCATCGTGCGAACGCTGGGTGCCGATTCGATGACCTTCGAGCTGCCGTTCCTCACCTATCGCGCGCGGGTCGATGCCCAGGGTCACGTCCGGAGTCTCTACCAGCCGAATGGCACGCGCGTCGAGCGCCTGCCCTCGGTGGACATTGCTGCCGTTGCGGCGCGGTGGGATTCGCTCGACCGGCAGGGCAGGGCCATGGGCCCGCTGTCCCCCCTCGATACGGTGGTCGCGCGCGTCGGCGACGCCGAGATTTCCGTGATGTACAGCCGACCGAGCGTGCGGGGGCGTAGCGTGTGGGGCGAGCTGGTGCCGTGGAACGCGGTATGGCGTACGGGCGCGAACGCCGCGACGGTGCTGCGGACGAGCCGTGACCTGACGATTGGCGGCACGCAGGTGCCCGCCGGCACCTACACCCTGTTCACCCTGCCGACGCCCGAGCGGACCACGCTGATCATCAATCGGGAGACCGAGCGCGACGGACGGCCCCTGGCCGGTACGGACTTCGACCCGGCGCACGAGCTCGCGCGCATTCCGATGACGACGTCCCGCTCGACCGCGCCGGTGGAGCAGCTCACCATCGAGGTGGAGCCGGGCGCCGCGAATCGCGGCGTGCTGGTGATCGCGTGGGACCGGCGGCGCATGACGGTGCCGATCACGCCACGATGACGGCGAGCCGCGCGCGCCGCACGCGGCTGCCGGGCGCCCGGCACCGACGGGTTCGTGGAGGTGGCGGCACGGGTCGTCACTCGTCTTCCTCGTCGTCGTCCAGGCCGAGGTGGCGCTCGTGCATCATCACGGCCGCGCCGAACGCGGTGAGCTCGATGAGCGTCGACGCCTCCGATCCCCGGACGGCGAGCTGCAGGGCGTCGGCGCGGGCGCGCAGATGGTCGAAGAACGCGCGAACGGCGTACGCGCTCTCCCCGGTCCAGTAGGCGACGCGCGTGACGAGGTCGCGGTGGTGCCTGGCGAGAAACGCGGCGGCCGCCTCGCCCTCCGGTGATTCGGTGCGTCCGGCGAAGATGCTGCCCAGATCGCCATCGAAGTGCGTAGGGTCCTCCAGCGGGAACGCCGGTTCGTTCATCGCGTAGTGGTCGGCGACGGCGTGGTGCATGTGCTCCACGGGCACGTCGTCAGGCGTCGGCCCCACCGTGTCCGGCGCCGTGTCGGCGATCTCCCGCGCCAGGCGGTCGACGTAGCGCAGCTTGGCGAGCGCGGGCCAGCCCGCGTAGGTCGCCTCCCAGTTCGAGCCGGGGGTGAGCCAGACCGCGAAAGTTTCCGCGAAGTCCTCGTCGGGATGCTTCTGCGCATACCAGGCCAGGATGTGCCGGACGTGGTCGCGCGAGAGGGGATCGACCGGAAACCGTTCGCGGTACGGGCTCGCGTACGGGCCGAACAGCTCCTGCCATTCGGGGCGATCGTGGAGTCGGTAGGCGTAGTTGTACGCGTGCCCCGCCTCGTGACGGAGATAGCGCATGATGTCCGTCTCGCGCTCGACATCGCCGACGAATTCCGCCTCGATGCGGCGCAGCCGCGGATCGGCGAGGTAGAACGGGATGCCGATGAGCGGCGTGTCGGAGGGGCACCCCCACTCATCCGTGAGATAGACGGGCGGCCGGAAGCGCAGCCCCCTGGCCGTCAGCTCGGCGTAGAGCTGGTGGACCAGCGGCTCGACGATCGTGCCGGCGAGCGACAGGCCGAGATCGGAGATCCGGCTGGCGAGCAGGGCGCGCCGTTCTTCGGCCCAGTCCCGTCCGGTGTTCACGAGACCGTCGAGCTGCCGGTCGTGCCGCACGAGCGGGAGAACCTTTCCCGGGCGCTGCCGGTCGCCTGCCGGTCATCCAGCCGGTGCCGCGCCGGGCCACGACCTAACGCGTCTATTCGCCCGGCACGTGACGCGTAGTGCGGTTCGCTCAGAACAGCGCCCACACCGGCGGAAACGTGAGTACGAGGCCGAGCAGAATCAGCCCGATGGTCGCCGCGTGCACCCGGCCCGCGGCAAGCTCCTGGTCCTTCCACCGCCGATGCAGCACGCCCCACGCGATCAGCCACGCCACCACCGCGAACGCGGTGCGTCCCGTCACGCCGCCCGCGGGCCCGTACAGCGCCGGCGCGGCAAACACACCCGTCTCGTTCAGGATCACGAACAGGCCCATCGCGAACGCGCCGATGCCGGCGCCGAGATAGGCAGCGAGCGCCGCGCCGTTCACGCGCGCACGCTCCACTTCGAGGATGGCCATTGTCAGGCTCCGGGTCAATCGAGGGGGGCGACCTTGTTGACGAACACGCCCAGGATCGCGGCGTAGGCGACCAGCACGAAACAGGTCGCCAGCAGCGCGGTGACGATGTTCCGCACTTGGGGATCGCGGAGCACCGCGGACCGATAGCGCAGGCCGATGAACGCCCCCGCGGTCGCGAGCATGGCGGCGATCCAGGGAACGTGCTCCTTGGTCTCCATCGCGTAGGTATGCAGCCACGCCGTGCCGGGATTCGACCGGATGAGCGCGCGCGGGTACTGGCTGAGATCCGTCAGGCCCTCGGGCGGCGTGGCGCGGTACGGCGGGAAGATCACGTACGTCCCGATGATCACCGTCGCCCAGAGGAGGAGCGCCGAGCCCACGAGGAGCCATCCCATCGATCGCACCTGCGCCGCCGCGGACGGCCCCGGCTCCGCATCGACGGTGAGGGTGCGCACCGCGAACAGCGCCGCGAAGAGGCCGAGCATCGCGCCGCCGCCGAGTCCGATGCCGTGGACCATCGTCCACAGGCTGTCGGGAGTGAACAACATCGTTTCCATCGCAGACTCCCGGCGCGGAACCGCCGTCCCGGCGCCTTACATGTGAATCGTGCGTCCCAGCGCTCCTAACGCCGCTTCCTTCACCGCCTCGCTGAGCGTCGGGTGCCCGTGGATCGTGATGCCGACATCCTCCGCCGTCGCCCGGTACTCGAACGCCAGCACCAGCTCCGCCACGAGCTCCGAGACCTGCGGCCCGATGAGATGGGCGCCGAGCAGCTCGTCCGTCTCCGCGTCGGCGAGCAGCTTCACGAAGCCGCTCGTCTCGCCGTACGTCCGCGCCCGGCCGTTGGCCGAGAACGGGAACTTGCCCACGCGGTACGCCCGCCCCGATTCCTCGAGCTGCTGCTCGGTGTGACCGATCGACGCGATCTCCGGCCAGGTGTAGACGATCGCGGGAACCGAGTGATAGTGCATGCGACTGGGCCGGCCGGCAATGACTTCCGCGGCGACCACCCCCTCTTCTTCGGCCTTATGGGCGAGCAGCATTCCGCCGACGGCGTCGCCGATCGCGTAGACGTTGGGCAGGTTCGTCCGCATCTGCGCGTCCACGCGGATGGACCCGCGGTCCGTGAGCTCGAGGCCCAACGCCTGGGCGTCGACGCCCGTGAGCGACGGCCGTCGGCCGATCGAGACGAGCACATAGTCCGCCTCGATAGTCTCGCGGTTGCCGTTCGCCTCCAGCTCCAGGATGACGCGGTCGCCCTCGCGCCGGCCGTTCGCCACCGTCGTGGCGGTGCGGAGCGTGAGCCCCTGCCGCGAGAACACGCGCGCGGCTTCCTTCACGATCTCGCGGTCGCTCCCCGGCAGGATCGCCGGCAGCAGCTCGACCACCGTCACCTGTGCGCCGAGCCTGCGCCAGACTGAGCCTAACTCGAGGCCGATCACGCCGCCGCCGATGACGACGAGGTGCTTCGGCACCTCGGGAATTTTCAGCGCGCCGACGTTCGAAAGGATTCGCTCCTCGTCGAACGGAAGGAACGGCAGCGGTATTGGCACGGATCCCGTCGCGATGATCACGTGCTTCGGCCGATGGCTGGTCTCCGCTCCGTCGGCTGCGCGCACGGTAACCACGTTGTCCCGCGCGAGCGTGCCTTCGCCGCGCGCCCACTCGATGGTGTTCTTCTTGAACAGGAACTCGAGCCCCCGGGTGTTCTGCGCGACCACGTGGTCCTTGCGCTTCAGCATGACCGCCAGGTCGAGCCGCACGTCGCCTAGCGTGATTCCGTGCTCCGCCGCGTGCTGCCGGGCGAACTCGAAGTGCTCCGAGCTCTGGAGCATCGCCTTCGAGGGAATGCATCCGACGTTCACGCAGGTGCCGCCGAGGGTCGCATCGCGCTCGACGCAGAGGGTCGTGAGGCCGAGCTGCGCAGCGCGGATGGCGGCGACGTAGCCGCCAGGGCCGGCGCCGAGGACGAGAACGTCGGGGGAATGATCGGGCATGAGAATCGAGGGTGTCCGGGTCGAAGAGATGCGGGCGAAAGATACCCCCACCCGGGTGGTGGGTCAGCCGCGCGTACCACGCGGTCGAACGCCGGATCCCGCGCGCGGGTTGCCGGCGCGCGCGTCAGCGCATGCCGCGCAGCCGTGCGCGCAGCGCGGCGAGGTCGTCGAAGCGCTCTCCTCCGATCTCGGTGATCGTCGTGGCGTACCACGCGGCGGCCGTGCCGCCGACGAGCAGCAGCGTGGCGCGAGGCAGCCCGGCACCCAGCGCGCGCAGGTCGTGCGCGAGTCCCCGGTCGCCTGACGGGTGCACGATGCTGAGCGCGAGGACGCGCGCGCCCGTCACGCGAACCGCTTCCGTGAGGTCCTCGGCGGGAAGCTCGGCGCCGAGGTAGGTGGCGGCGAACCCTTCGGTCGCCGCGGTGGCCGCGACCATGAGGGCGCCGAGCTCGTGCCGCTGGCCGGCCGGCGTGGCGACGAGGATCTCCGGCGCGCCCAGCGGCGCGGGCCCGTCAAGGTAGCGATCGAGGGCACGGCGGACGACGGCCGAAGCCAGCTGCCCGTGCACGGGGCGGTGCGCGCCGCCCCGCCATCGCTCCCCCGTGTCGTGCAACAGCGGCTGGATCACCTCCTCGAGGAACTCGGCGGCCGGCAGGGCCAGCATCGCGCGCCGGAGGACGCTCTCGAGGCCTGCGCTCTCGAGCCGCTCGATGGCGCCCATCGCGTCCTCAACGATCCGGCGCGCCGGCGGTCCCACGTCCTCGGCGCCGCGCGTGCGCTCCTCGGCGGCATCGCGCCTGACGAGTGTCTCGAGCTCGTCCACGGAGAGCGCGGCGACCTGGCCGATGCTGCGCCCGCCATGGGTGGCGCGCGCGAGGAGCCGCAGGCGCTCGATGTCCTGATCGGAGTACAGCCGGCGGCCCTTCGGCGATCGCGTGGGGCGCACGACGCCGTAGCGGCGCTCCCAGATGCGGAGCACGGCGGGGGACAGCCCGGTGCGCCGCGTCACGATCTGCATCGGGTGGCGGTCCGGCGGCGCTGCGGAACGGAGGCGAGGAGGCATCGGCAACGAGGGGATTGGCCGCAGTAGTGTCCAACCTATGTTTTGCTCAGAACATTGACAATAGGGGCTCCCGATAGGCATCTTTCTTCCCTGCGCGCGAGCACCGGCCAGTCGGTCCAGAGTGCCGCGCGTTCCGATTTCAGCCCTGGAGGGCAGCATGACGACTGCACCGGACACGAGCGGTGGTAGCTCCGAGACGCCCAAGAAGACTTCCCGCACGTCCGCCGACTCCCGCGCCGCGCGCGAGATGCCTACCGTTGCGGAACGCGACATCCTCGATACGGCGTGGACGTTAGGTCGGTTCAACACCTTCACGATCGCGGCGCGCAACGCCGGACTGGAAGAGCTCCTCACGGGCGACGGGCCGTTCACGGTCTTCGCGCCGACCGATCGGGCCTTCGCCAAGCTCTCGTCCCGCGAGCGCGATGCGCTGATGGCGAACCCTGGTCGCATGGCCGAGGTCCTGCGCCATCACGTGATCGAAGGAAAAGTGAAGGCTCCGCGCACCGATGAGCCGCGCACCGCCACGCCCCTCCACGGCGCGGACCTGACGATCACCGCCACCGACGGCGTGTATCACGTCGGCGCGGCCAAGCTCGTCAAGACGAACTTCCGCGCATCGAACGGCGTGATTCACGCCATCGACACCGTGTTGATGGACAGCTAGGGCGCGGTCCACGCGCCCGGCTCCGGCCGGGTGCGTGGGCTCTCCCGTGCGCATGACGATGCCGGCTCCCTCGATCCGCGACGCTCTCGTCGCCCAGCTGCTCGGCGACGCCACGGCCCACGAGGCCGCGCGCTACGATTCCATCGGGCGGCGCTTCGACAGCATCGAGCACGCGTTTCCGCGTGGCGGCGATGCCGCCAACACCGCGCTCCGTATCGCGCTGACCTTCTGGGATGCGTGGATCGATGCGCGCAACCACGGCTGGCAGGTCACCACGGGCATTCAGCCGGAGGAGTGGCCCGTGCTCGCGCGGATCATCGCGGACGACCTGTCCAACGAGCGTGACATCACGGACGCCCGCGTGCGCCTCCGCTTCGATGCGGTAGCCAGTCCCGCGGCGGCCGAGCGCGTGCTCGTGCTCGCGGCGCGCCTGCGCGGCGGCTGAGGCAGGAGCGGCGTGGCCTCGTAATGCACGCGAGGGCGGCTCGCTGGAGCCGCCCTCGCGCGCATCAGTCGACCAACATGCTGCCGGGATCCTCCAGCAGCTCCTTGAGCCGGACGAGAAACAGCACCGCCTGTTGTCCGTCGACGATCCGGTGGTCGTAGGTCAAGGCCAGGTACATCATCGGACGGATCTCCACCGTGCCATCGATCGCGACCGGCCGCTCCTGGATCTTATGCAGCCCGAGGATGCCGACCTGCGGGTAGTTGAGGATCGGGGTCGAGACGAGCGAGCCGAACACTCCGCCGTTGGTGATCGTGAACGTGCCGCCGGTCAGGTCGTCCATCGTCAACTTGCCATCGCGCGCGCGTTTCGCCACATCGGTCAGGCGGCGCGTGAACTCGATCATGCCGATCCGGTCCGCATCCTTGATGACCGGGACGACGAGCCCCTGATCGGATGCGACGGCGATGCCCATGTTGACGTAATGCCGGTACACGATCGAGTCGCCGTCGATCTGGGCGTTGACGACCGGGTAGGCCCCGAGCGCCATGGTCGCCGCCTTCGCGAAGAAGGGCATGTAGGTGAGCTTGACCGCGTGCTCCTTCTCGACGCGCTCCTTGAGCCGTTCGCGAAGCGCCATCACCGAGGCCATGTCGACTTCGTTGAACGTCGTGAGGTGCGCGGTGGCGTGCTGCGCCTCGAGCAGATGCTCGGCGATGCGGCGGCGGCGCGTGGACATCTTCTCGCGCGTCTCGCGGGCGCCGTTGCCCTGCGGGGTTCCGATGGCGGGGGCAGGGGAAGGCTGCGGGCGGGACGGTTGTTGGGCGGTAGATTGCCCAGCGGGGGGGGGCCCCCCGGCCGACGGCGGAGCAGCCTTCTGTCCGACGGCCTCGCCGCTGGCGCGAGCCTCCGCAGCGCCGGCGCCCCTGCTCGCGTGCGCCATCACATCCTGCTTGGTGACCACACCGCCTCGAGCCGTCCCCTCGACCTCCGACAACGACACGCCTTCCTCGGCCGCCGCGCGGCGGGCCGCGGGGGCGGAGCGCGGCTCCTGCGCCGCTTCAGGCTGTCCGACGGACTCCTGCGCCACTTCAGGCGGTTCGCCGGACGCCTGCGCCGCCGCGGGCCGGGCCGCCTCCGTTGCGGGACGCGCCTCCGCTGCGGGACGCGCCTCCGCTGCGGGACGCGCCTCCGCCGCCGGGGCAGGGGCGTCCGCACCAGCCGCCGACTCGTCCAGTTGGCCCAGCACCTCGTCCACCTTCACGACGTCGCCCTCGCTCTTCGACTGGCTCTTCAGGACGCCCGCCTTGAAGGCCGGCACCTCCACGGTGACCTTGTCGGTCTCGAGTTCCACGAGCGGCTCACCCTGCTGCACGGTATCGCCCGGGTTCTTGAGCCAGCGGCTGATGGTCGCTTCGACGATCGACTCGCCGAGCGGCGGCACCTTGATCTCGATCATGCGTCGTGGTCTCCTGAAGTCCTGTCGCCCGCCTGATGGTCGGCGCAGGACGGACGTCGGCCTGCGCCGACTGGCGGGCGCCTGCCGTGCGGTTCCGGTTCCGGCCGCGAAATATATCGTACTCGGCGTGCCGCGATCGGCCATCCAACCGCCGACCACCCGTGCCCACCATGACCACGATGCGCGCTTTGACGTTAGCCGGACACGGCGATCTCGACCGGCTGGAGGTCCGGGAGGATCTCCCCGTGCCAGAGCTCTCCTCCGGCTCCGATGTCCGCGTGCGCGTGCGTGCCGGCGCCCTCAACCATCTCGACCTGTTCGTGGTCTCCGGACTGCCGGGGATCACGATCACGCCGCCGTGGATCATGGGCGCCGACGGGGCGGGCGAGATCGACGCCGTGGGCGGCGCGGTGCGGCACGTCAAACCGGGCGACGCCGTAGTGATCAACCCGGGGATCAGCGACCGCACCTGCGAGTACTGCCTCGCCGGCGAGCAGTCGCTCTGCGTCCGCTTCAAGCTGCTCGGCGAGCACCGTCCGGGCAGCCTGGCGGAATACGTGGTGGTGCCGGGCGCCAACGTTCGTGCGATCCCTCCATCGATCTCGTGGCCGGACGCCGCGGCGTTCACGCTCGCGACGCTCACCGCCTACCGAATGGTCGTGACGCGAGCGCGCGTCGAGCCGGGCGAACACGTGCTCATCTGGGGGATCGGCGGTGGCGTGTCTCTCGCCGCGATGCGCCTGGCGAAACGGGCCGGTGCGCACGTGTGGGTCACCTCCTCCAGCGATGCCAAGCTCGAGCGCGCCCGGCAGCTCGGCGCCGATGAGACGCTGAACCATCGGCAGGTTGATGTCGGGCGCGAGGTCCGCGCGCGCACCGGCAAGCGTGGCGTCGACGTCGTGATCGACAACGTGGGCGAGGCGACCTGGCAGGGGTCGCTCATGGCACTCGGGCGCGCGGGGCGGCTCGTGACCTGCGGCGCGACGAGCGGACCAAACGTCACGACCGACGTCAGGCGCATGTTCTGGAATCAGTGGACGCTGATGGGCTCCACGATGGGGAACGACGCGGAGTTCGAGGCGGTGACGGAGATGCTCCGCGCCGGCGAGCTGCTGCCGGTCATCGACCGCGTGTATTCCTTGGCGGAGTCGCGTCAGGCGTTCGAACGCCTGCGCGATGCAAAGCAGTTCGGCAAGATCGTCGTCGAGCTGTGAATGCGCGTTTCCATTGGATGGCACCGAGGGTCGATCCGGTCCGCAATCGCGCTGCGACCGGCGTCGATCGCCCAGGGCGCTGCGCCGAGGTACTCCCTTGACGGCGGCACCGCATGAAGATCCCGCTCGCGACGCGATACGCCGATTACGACAACAAGTCCCACGTCAACAACGCGGTCTATCTCACGTACTTCGAGATCGCGAGAGCACACGTGTGGCGCGAGGTGCTCGGCCTGCCTGACGACCCGGCGTTCGTGCTGGCGGAGGCCACGGTGCGCTATCTGAGCCCCGCGATGCTCGGCGAACCGCTGGAGATCGAGATCCGCACCGGTGAGATCCGGACGAAGGCCTGGGTGTGGGAATACGCGATCCGTTGCACGGCGGACGGGCGCATGATCGCGGAAGGGAGCACCGTACAAGTCTGGTTCGACTACGAGCGGCGGGTGGCGGCGAAGATTCCGGAGGCCGTTGCGGCGACCCTGAGGGGGCTGAGGGATTGAGGCGCTCGAAGCGAACCCCGGAACGTGGTGTGCTCGTACGGAGGCACTGAGGGCGCCGGGGCAGTGCGCCGTGGACGGAGCGAGCCGACCCCATGTCCCCCGTCCCAAGTCCCCCGTCCCCCTTCCCCATTGCCCTCTACCCCAACCCCTCACCCCGTGTCCAAGGTCGAAGAGATCGTCGCGGTCCGCGCCACCCCGAACCAGGCCATGCGCGCCCTCATCACCGTCGCGCGGTTCACGGAGTGGGTCGCCCCCGACGTCACCCTCACGCCGCACACCCGGGCCGCGGTGCTCAGCCCCGGCGACCGACTGCGACTCCAGATCCTGGGCGGGCCGGCCTTCGACTACGTCGTCGAGGCCGCCACGGATCGCGAGCTCGTGTTCTCCTTCACCGGCCCGTGGAGCGGCGAGGAGCGCTGGAGCGTGATCGCCGACGGCGCGGAGACGCTCGTCAGGCGCGTGTACGACGTGCGCGACACGCGCGGGCTCGCGGGTCTCGCCTGGCCCACGCTCGGCCGAGCGCTCGTCGCGGCACACTACAAGCTCGAGCTCATCCGCTTCCGCGCCATGGTGGAGCGAACCCCGGGGCCTGCCGGCGAGATCCAGGGCGGGGTGGGAACCGCGCACACGAGCTACGACGTCGATGAGGGATGAGGACCGCGCGCGCTACACGGCGGCGGAGGAGCGGCGCATCCGGCTGGATGCGGAAAACGAGCGCGTGCCGCAGTGCCCGCGCTGCGACGCGCCCATGTCGTCGCGGCCGATCGGCGGTGGCTCGTTCGGACTGGGCTACGCCCGCCGCCGCGAGTGGCTGATCTGCGGCGTGTGCCGGCGAAGCGTCATCTTCGATCGAAAGCGCGGGACGCGGAACTGAGCGGGAAACGGGAAAAGGGAAACGGGAAACGGGAAATGCGGGCGGCCGCTCCGCCGCGGCGGATGTCGCGAGTTCGGGCCCCAGCTCGCTCGACCTGGAGCGAGAATCACCAGTCCCGTTTCCCGTTTCTCGTTTCCCGCGCTTCTCCACCATTTCCCGCTCCATGCGCTCCGCATAACTTCCCGGCATGCTCACCGAGCGGCTCCGCGACAGCTTTCTCCAGGTGTTCCAGTACGTCCCGCTGCTCCTGGGCGCCCTGGTCATTCTGTTCGCGGGGTATCTGCTCGCGAAGCTGCTGGAGCGTGCGACGGATCGGCTCCTTAGCCGGATCGGGCTCAATCGGTGGCTGGAGCGCGGCGGAGTCCTGGATGCCGTCGAGCGCACGGGATGGCGCGCGCGACCGTCGCGGGTATTCGCGACGCTGATCTTCTGGTTCGTGATGTTCGCCGTCATCCTCGTTGCGGCGAACGCGCTGGGCCTCAATGCGCTGGCGGATCTCTTCTCCGAGCTCGTCAGCTACATTCCGAGCCTGATCGCCGCCGTGGTCATCGTTCTGGTCGGCATCGTGCTCGGCGACTTCGTCGAGGGGCTGATCCGGGCGTCGGCCGGCGCGCTCCACGGCGGGACGATGATGGCGAGGGTGGGGCGGGGGAGCGTCGTCATGCTCGCCATCTTCATGGCGCTGCAGACGCTGGGTATCGCGCCCGACATCGTGACGACGGCATTCGCGATCCTGTTCGGCGCCGTGGCGCTGGCGATGGCGCTGGCGTTCGGACTTGGCAATCGGGAGCTCGCCGGGGAGGTCACGCGCGAGTGGTACGAGCGCGTGCGTGCGGAGCGCCGCACCATCGAGCGCGAGAACGCCGAGCGTGAGGCTCGGGAGCGGGCGGAGGAGGCGCGCGACGAGTCGTAGTCGCGCCGTGGAAGCAGGTCATCCGCGCCGGGGCGTCCCGGCATTGGGGATCAACATCAGGAGGAGATCGTCGTGCGAACCGCTGGACTGCGGCGCGCCGCCGCTGTGCGCGCCCTGATCGTGACGCTGACCGGGCTGATCCTGACGAATGCCGCCGAGGCACAGCGCAACGGCGCCCTGCGCGTGTCGCCGGCTCCGGCGGCAGGGCCTGCCGAGGGCGAGGATGACCGGTACTTCGCTCGCGCCAACGCGCTGCGTGCGCGCATCCTCCGCGACGCGACGTGGGCGGGATTCGAGGGGGGACAATGTCACGAGGGGGCGCTCCGCGTCTTCCTCACCGACAGCGGATCGGCGAGTTCGGACATCACCAGGGCCATCGCCGAACTCGAGCGCATCGTCGTGGCGCGCGGCGTCGAGGCGCCGCTCGATTCGGCGCCGGTCGTCCAGCTGTTCTCGACGGTGATCGGCTGGGAGACGGGCGTCTCGCGTCCCTTCTGGGACGTGCCGGACGGCGAGCCGAGGCGGGAGACGATCGCGGCCGGCCTCACCGGGGAGTTCCTAAATCCGGTGACGAACAAGTGCGAGCTGCTTTCGCCGTTCGACACGATGCGGATCGTGCTGCCGGAAGGGGTTTCGGTTGCGCCACCGCCGAGCCGTTCGCCGACGATTCTGATCGAGTCGGGTCCGGCCGGGCTCAACAGGCTGCGCGATGACTTCTTCGTGAAGAGCCGTGACGACGTGTCCAGCGTGATGACCTACACCCATGTGATCGCGGTGGCCTACTGGCGCGACTATGCGGTGATCGCGGTGAACCGGCCGGCGGAGCTGCGGGGGGCGGTACTGACGAACAAGACGGCCGGCGGTGCCGCGTACCTGTTCCATCGCGTGGACGGCGAGTGGCAGCTGTTGACGATCACGCGAACGTGGAGCTAGGGCCGGAACGCGGGGGCTCGCCGGGAGGGCGGCTACGCCCTGTAAGCTATTGAGATGCAATGACTTCTGCGGGTGTCAATCCCCGGCGCGCCCGATTAGATTTCGGTGGCTGCGTCGTACGGCGCAGCGCTGCATGAATTCCAGGTTCGACCGTGACGTCCGGGTCGCGCTCCGCCCCCGCGTCGCGCGTCGCGCGTCCCGCATCCCGCGTACTCCATGACCGGTCCGATCAACCGCGAACGCATCGTCTCCCGGCTCATCGACGATGAGATGAAGGAATCCTTCATCAACTACTCGATGAGCGTCATCGTCTCTCGCGCGCTGCCGGATGTGCGCGACGGACTGAAGCCGGTGCACCGGCGCGTGTTGTACGCGATGAGCGAGCTGGGGCTGGTGCCCGGGCGCCCGTACAAGAAGTCGGCGACGGTCGTCGGCGACGTGCTCGGCAAGTATCACCCCCACGGCGACAGCTCCGTCTACGACGCGCTCGTGCGTATGGTGCAGGACTTCTCGTTGCGCTATCCGCTCGTGGATGGGCAGGGGAACTACGGTACGGTCGACGGCGATCCGGCGGCAGCATACCGGTACACGGAGGCGCGCCTGACGCCGATCGCGATGGAGATGCTGGCGGACATCGACAAGAACACGGTCGACTTCGCGCCGAACTTCGATGATCGCCTACAGGAGCCGAAGGTTCTGCCCTCGGCGATGCCGAATCTGATCGTGAACGGGTCCGCGGGCATCGCGGTCGGCATGGCGACGAACATCCCGCCGCACAATCTCCGCGAGGTTTCGGCGGCGATCGCACACCTGATCGACAATCCCGAAGCGTCGCCGGCCGATCTGCGGAAGTTCGTGAAGGGGCCGGACTTCCCGACGGCGGGCTTCATCTACGGTCGCGACGGCATCACCGACTACCAGGAGACGGGGCGCGGCCGCATCGTCATGCGCGCGCGCGCGGTGATCGAGGAGAAGGAATCGTCGGGCCGGTCGCAGATCGTCGTCACCGAGATTCCGTATCAGGTCAACAAGACGTCACTGCTGCAGACGATCGCGCAGCTGGTGCGCGACAAGAAGCTCGAGGGGATCTCCGACCTGCGCGACGAATCGTCGCAGCGCGAGGGCATCCGGATCGTCATCGAGCTCAAGCGCGACGCGATCCCGCGGGTGGTGCTGAACCAGCTCTACAAGCACACCACGATGCAGGCGACGTTCGGCGTGATCATGCTGGCGCTGGTTCCCGATCCACAGACTGGGCAGCTCGTGCCGCGCGTTCTCCCGCTCAAGACGGTGCTCGAGCACTTCATCGCGCACCGGCACACCGTCATCGTCAGGCGCACGGAGTTCGACCTCGAGAAGGCGCTCGAGCGCGAGCACATCCTCGAGGGGCTCAAGATCGCCGTCGACAACATCGACGCGGTCATCAAGCTGATCCGCGCGGCCGAGGACACACCGTCGGCGAGCGCGGGGCTCCAGAAGAAGTTCAAGCTCAGCGAGCGTCAGGCCGAGGCGATCCTCAACATGCGCCTGGCCAAGCTCACCGGACTCGAGATCGAGAAGCTCGAGGCGGAGCTGAAGGAGGTGCGCGCGACGATCAAGGAGCTGCGCGGGATCCTCGCGTCGCGCGAGCGGCGCATGACGATCCTCAAGGAGGAGCTCGCCGTCGTCGCCGAGAAGTACGGCGACAAGCGTCGCACCGAGATCACCGGCGACCAGGGCGAATTCACGATCGAGGATCTGATCGCCGAAGAGGACATGGTGGTCACGATCTCGCACGCGGGGTACATCAAACGCACCTCGGTCACCACCTACCGGCGTCAGCGGCGCGGCGGCATGGGCGCGAATGGCTCGGATCTCAAGACCGACGACTGGGTCGAGCATCTCTTCATCGGGTCGACGCACGACTACATCCTGTGTTTCACCGATGACGGACGCTGCTTCTGGCTCAAGGTCCACGAGATCCCGCAGGCCGGGCGCTCGGCGCGCGGGAAGCCGATCGTCAACCTCATCAACGTGTCGCCCGACACGAAGATCTCGGCGATGCTGCCGGTGCGCGAGTTCAGCGACAACCAGTACCTCATGTTCGCGACGCGCAACGGCACCGTGAAGAAGACGGCGTTGTCGCAGTACTCCAACGTTCGCGCGACCGGGATCAAGGCAATCAAGGTCGAGTCTGGAGACGCGCTGATCGAGGTCAAGATCACGAACGGGCAGAACGACGTGGTCCTGGCGACGCAGCACGGCCTGTCCATCCGCTTCCACGAGTCGGACGTGCGCGTGATGGGGCGGGACACGACGGGGGTGAAGGGCATCGAGCTGCGTCCCGGCGACGCCGTCATCGGAATGGTGGTGATCATGCGCGACGCGTCGCTGCTCGTGGTGACGGAACGCGGGATGGGCAAGTGCTCGCCGATCGACGACTACCGCGTGCAGAAGCGCGGCGGGAAAGGAATCATCACGGTCAACCGGACGGAGAAGACGGGAGACGCGGTGTCGATCAAGGAGGTGCTTCCCACCGACGAGCTGATGCTCATCACCAAGCACGGAATGATCATCCGCATGCCGGTGAAGGGCATCCGGGTGAGCGGTCGCAACACGCAGGGTGTGCGGCTGGTGAACCTCGAGTCGAGCGACCTCGTGCAGGCGGTGGCGCGCGTCGTGCCGGACGACGCGGCGGACGCGGCGGCGGGCGGGGTACCGGGCGAGGGCGAGCCAGGCGACGCGGAGGGCGACGCCGAGCCGGAGGGCGACCCGCTGGACGAGTGAGGGGCACGCGGCCCGCGTCCTGCACGCGGGTCGTCTGGGAGGTGAGGGACGGCCGGCGCACACGCGTCTGCCCGGACAAGCCTAACGGCACAGACGGCGGTGCCGCCGACGGGGGCAAGGTGACCGGAATCGATATCGCGCACGCGGGGGACACGACGGCCGGCGACGTGGCCGCCGAGGGGCTCGTGACGCTGGAGGAGCTGCACGCGGCCGCCCGCACGCTGCGCGGGGTGGCGACCCGCACCCCGCTGTTGCCCGCCGAGGTGCTCTCCACGCGCACCGGCGTTCCGGTATGGATCAAGCCGGAGTCGCTACAGCGCGGCGGCGCCTTCAAGTTCCGTGGCGCGTACGCCTTTCTCGCCCAGCTCGATCCCGAGGCGCGCGCGCGAGGAGTCATCGCGCCGTCCAGCGGCAACCATGCGCAGGCGGTCGCGCTCGCCGCCAAGCTGTTCGGCGCGCCGGCGACCGTCGTCATGCCGACCACGGTGACGCCCGTCAAACGTGAAGGCGCCGAGCGCCTGGGTGCGCGGATCGTGCTCGCCGGCACCACGACCCAGGACCGGATGGACCGCGCGCTCGAGCTGGTCCGGGACGAGGGGATGACGCTGGTCCCGCCGTACGATCACCGCGTGATCATTGCGGGCCAGGGCACGGTGGGGCTGGAGCTGCTCGAGGACCTGCCGGACGTGGAGACGGTCATCGTGCCGGTGGGCGGCGGGGGCCTGTCGGCCGGCGTCGCGACGGCGGTCAAGCTGCAGGCGCCGCAGGTGCGCGTGATCGGCGCCGAGCCGGAGGGCGCGCCGAAGCTCAGCCGGGCGCGCGCGGCGGGACACCCGGTGCGCCTGACGAGCACCGACAGCATCGCGGATGGACTGCTCGCCGTGCAGGTGGGGACACGCAACTTCGCGCACCACGAAGCCTACGTCGATGAGGTGGTGACGGTCGGCGACGAGGCCATGCGTGAGGCGATGCGCGTGCTGCTCGATCGCTGCAAGCTGCTGATCGAGCCGAGCGGGGCGATCACCGTGGCGGCGCTGCTGACGGGCGCGGCGCGGGCGACGGGCCGCACGATCGCGGTGTTGAGCGGCGGCAACATCGAGTACGCGGGGCTTCGCGCACTGCTCGGCGATGCGTGAACCGACGGTACTGGCCGCAATCGAGGATGAGCTCCTCCTGCGGACGGTCTCCTGGTTCCTGCGCGAGCACGGGTATCGCGTGCTGGAGGCGTCGCGCGCGGATCTCCTGTTCGAGCACTTCGCGGCGACGGTGCCCGACCTGTTCCTGCTCGACATCACCTCGCCGACGCTCCCGGGCCCCCGTCTGCTCGAGTGGCTGAAGGCGGATGAGCCGTGGCGGGACATGCCGGTGCTCATCATCACGGCAATGCCGCCGGAGGACGAGACGGTCCGGCTGCTGAGCCTGGGCGCGGCGGACTTCATCGGCAAGCCGTTCCGCGTGCGCGAACTCCTCGCGCGCATCCAGGTGCAGCTCCGGTTGCAGCAGCTGCTGCGGGATGCGCGCGAGGAGCTCAAGTCCGCGCGGGCCGAGCTCACGCGCGCACAGAGCGAGGCCGAGCACCATCGGAAGCTCGTCGACATTCTGCACGACGTGACGGGCGATCTCTCGCCTGACGAGATCTACCATCTGCTGGTGCGGCGCGTGGCGCGGGCGCTCGGGATCGGCCGCTGCTCGCTCGTGCTCGCCCGGCCGGGGGATACGCGCGCGGTCGTCGCGACCGCGTACGAGAACCCCGGGCTGCGCAACCTCGAAGTGGACCTGTCGCGCTATCCGGAGATCCAGACGGCGCTCGACACCCAGGAGCCGGTGCTGGTGCAGGACGTGCGACAGGATGCGCTCTATTCGGCGGTGCGGGAATCGTGGGAGCTCGAGGGACATGAGGTCGAGATCCGCAGCGTGATCGCGCTGCCGTTCCAGCTCGACTTCCGGCAGGCGGGCGTGTTCTTCATGCGCACGACGGCAGAGGAGCCGCCTCTCACGCCTGACGACATCGCCTTCGCCGACACGGTCATCAAGGCGGCGGTGAGCGCGGTGCGGAAGGCGCAGCTCATCGAAAACACGCAGGCGGACAAAGCCCGGCTGGAGCAGCTGGCGAGCACCGATCCGCTCACCGGGCTGCTCAACCGGCGCGCGCTCATGGAGCGCCTGACGGCGGAAATCGACCGCGCGGCACGCTACGAACACGAGCTCGTGCTGCTGATGATCGATCTGGATCATTTCAAGCAGGTGAACGACACGTTCGGTCATCTGGTCGGCGACGACGTGCTGCGCGAACTCTCGATGCTGCTGGTGAGCGAGGTGCGCACGGTGGACATCGTGGCGCGCTACGGGGGGGAGGAGTTCGTGGTGGTGCTGCCGGAGCAGCCGCTGGAGGGCGGGACGGCATTCGCCGAGCGCGTGCGGGAGCGAGTGGCGGATACGGTGTTCCGCGGAAGCGACGTCGAGGGCGGCGTGCGCATGACCATCAGCGTCGGCATCGCGACATATCCGGGGGACCACAACACGCATACGGCCGACGAGCTGATCGCCCGGGCGGACGAGGCGCTCTACCGCGCCAAGGCGGCAGGGCGGGACCGGGTTCACGCGTGAGCGGACGCTGCCCGGTGTGCGGAAAAACCTGGCCAAACGTCGACGTGTGCCCGGCGGACGGAGTGACCCTGCTTTCCACGCTTCCGGTGACGAACGCGGCGCCTCCGCCGTCCACGCCGAAGCCGATCGTTCCCGATCAGGTGCTCGGTGAGCGCTATCGCGTCCAGCGTCAGGTGGGTGAGGGCGGCATGTCGGTGGTCTACCTCGCGCTGGACACGGTCACCGGGGAGCGGGTGGCGGTCAAGGCGCTCTCGAGCGAGCTGTCGTCCGACACGACGGCGATGGCGCGGCTCAAGCGCGAAGCGCGGCTCGGCGAGCGGCTCAAGCATCCCTGTGCCTGCTCCATCACGGCGTTAGGCGAGACCGACGACGGTCTCATGTACGTCGTGATGCCGTTCCTCGACGGCGAGATCCTCTGCGACCGCACCGCGCGGATGCGCCAGATCCCGCTGGCGGAGACCGTCGCGCTCGTACGCGACATCGCCGACGGGCTCCACGCCGCCCACTCCGTCGGCATCATCCATCGTGACCTCAAACCCGAGAACGTGATGGTCTGCGCCAAGCCCGATGGTGGGGAGCGCGCCGTCGTCATGGACTTCGGTCTCGCCAAGCAGCACCGGCCCGGCGCCGACATCGAGAAGCTCACCATGACCGGCGTCGTCCTCGGCACCCCAGAGTTCATGAGCCCCGAGCAGCTCCGCGGCCGGACGCTCGATGCGCGCACCGACATCTACTCGCTCGCCGTCATGACCTTCGAGATGCTCACGGGGGTGCTGCCTTTCATCGGCCGAACCAAGCAGGACACGATGCTCACGCGCCTCCAGGGACAGACACAGCGGCTGCGGCATGTGCGGCCGGAGCTCGGATTCCCACAGGCCGTCGAGGAGGTGCTCGCGAAGGGGATGTCGGTCGATCGCAACAAGCGCTACCGCACGGCGCCCGACTTCGCGACGGCGCTCACCGCGGCGGCCGACGGCGGGCCGGTCGACGGGACGCCCTCCTCGGGGTCCGCGGGTGGCGTGCCCTGGTGGAAGCGGCTCTTCGAATGAGCGCGGCACGCTGGGCCGCCGTCACCATCCTGCTCGCGGCGTGCGGCGGAAGCGGTGGTGGCGATGCGACCCCCACCGGCGACACGGCCGGCTCGAGCGCAGCGGTCACGGACTCGTCAGGCGATCACGCGCTGGCGGTCGGAACGCTGGAGGTGAATCGCGGGGCCAGCGGAATGGCCGCTCGGGTGCGCTGGACCATGCCCGAGGACCGCTCGGCGATTCTGGTGATGGAGGATCCGGCTGGGGTGGAGAACGAGCCCTTCCCCAACGGCTTCGTGCTGGCGCGCGAGACCGTCGACGGCGTGGAAGCCGTCCAGCGGGACTCCGTATGGGATGCCGCCCCATCGCCGGACTGGCGCGCCGCCGCGTTCGGCCGGGCGCACCGCGTGAGCGCGGGAGAGCGGGATAGCCTGACGATGGCTCAATGGGACTCGCTGGCGCGTTCCGCCGGGATGCCGGTCGCCGATGCCCGGCGCGGCGCCTTCCCGGCCAGCGGCATGGCGGTGATCATCGGGCTGGCGCAGCCGGGCCTCGTCCGCCTGCCCGACGGGAATGCCCGCGTATGGCCGGTGACCGCCGGGTGGCGCGTCGCCTGGAGCCGCGACGGCGAGCGGATCGCGGCGGGGATGGCGCCGGGTCCGATGATCAGCGACGACGCCGACGCGCAGCAGTGGGTGGCGATCGACACCGCGGACGGTCGGCCCCGCGGCGCGTTGCCGGCGGACTTCCAGCCGTTCGAGCCGCGGTGGACCGATGGGCCGGTCATCGACATCTCGGTGCGGCCCGATACCGCGCGTCGCGTGCGCATCGACATCGACGGCGGCGCCGTCGAGAGCATCGACAACCGGATCACGCGCAATGGGCGCGCCGTCGGGCCGGGCGTCGCGCTCGCCGCGACCCGTCGCGGCCGAGTGATCGTTGCGCTGGCGCCGGATCCGGGCGCCAGGGAGTACGAGCCCAAGGAGCGTCTCGTTGTCTACCTCGTGGACCCGTAGCCCGGCGGTCGCGGCGCTCGCGGCCGCCGCCTGCCTGACGAGCAGCGCCGCGGCCCAGCCTTCGGCCGAGCGCCATCCGTACCGCCCCACGCTCGATGCGCTGCACTACGACTTGACGATCGTCCTCCCGGATACCGGCTCCCGCATTGCCGGCCGGGCCGCCATCGCGCTTCGCCGCTCGGCCTCGGCGGATACGATCGTGCTCGACCTGCTGGATCTCACGGTCGAGCGCGCGGAGGTGGACGGCCGGCCCGCCGAGTTCCGCCAGGACTCGGCTACCGTGCGCATCGCCGTGCCGACGGGGACCGGGGATTCACTCGGCGTCACCGTGCATTACGGGGGAGCGGTACGCGACGGCCTCATCATCCGCCGCGACTCGGCCACGGGACGATGGACCGCCTTCGGCGACAACTGGCCGAATCGCGCGCGCCACTGGATCCCCAGCATCGACCATCCGAGCGACAAGGCGACCGTCACCTGGACGGTCGAAGCGCCGAACTCGCGAACCGTGGTCGCCAACGGGGTGCTGGTCGAGGAGACGCCGATCCCGGACGGTCGCCTGCGGACGGTCTGGCGCCAGGCGATCCCGATCTCCACCTACCTCATGGTGTTCGGCGCGGCCGAGATGGCGATGGTGTCGCTCGGCGAGACCGCGTGCGGGCTTGCGGAGCGACCGGGCTGCGTGCCCCAGGCCGTGTATGTCGACCCGGGGCTGCGCGACTACGTGCCCGGGCCGTTCGCCGAGGCGGGCGCGATGGTGGAGTTCTTCGCCCGGCTGGTCGCGCCGTACCCGTACGAGAAACTCGCCCATCTCCAGAGCGCGACGCGGTTCGGGGGAATGGAGAACGCGACCGCGATCTTCTACAGCGACAACGCCTTCCGCCGTCGCAGCGTCGGAACCGGCCTCATCGCGCACGAGATCGCGCACCAGTGGTTCGGCAACGCCGTGACCGAGCGCGAGTGGTCTCACCTCTGGCTCAGCGAGGGATTCGCCACGTACTTCGGGCAGCTCTGGACCGAGCACGCGCGCGGCGATTCCGCCTTCCAGGAGGGCATGCGCGGAGTCAGGAACCAGATCATCGGGGCGAATGTCGTGGCCGAGCGTCCCGTGATCGATACGGCGCAGACGAACCTCCTCGCGCTGCTCAACGTGAACAGCTATCAGAAGGGCGGCTTCGTGCTGCACATGCTGCGGGGAGTGGTGGGGGATTCCGCGTTCTTCGGCGCGCTCCGGGACTACTACAGGGCAAATCTGCACGGAACCGCCTTGACGGCCGACCTGCGACACGCCGTCGAGCGGGTGCACGGCGCCCCGCTCGGGTGGTTTTTCGATCAGTGGCTTCGGCGGCCCGGCTACGCGGAGATCAGTACGCGCTGGCGTTACGATGCGTCCGCGCGCCGCGTCATCCTCGAGGTGCGGCAGGGAAACCGCTGGCCGCCGTACCGCTTCCCCCTCGCCGTGGCGGTCCGCGATGCGGCCGGCACCGGGCGGCGGATGATCGTGGAGGTGGAGGCCGCACGGGAGCAGCGCATCACGCTTCCGGTGGAGCTCGACCGCGCGCCGGCGGGGCTTCTGATCGATCCGGATGTCCAGCTGCTCGCGACGTTCACGACCCATTGATGCGACCCGCCTGACGATACGTGGCGCGGCGCTCCTGCTCTTCGCCGCGCCGCTTTCGGCGCAGAGCCCCGTCCAGCGCGCGGACGAGCTGCTGCGCGCCGGACGTGTGTTCTCGGCGGAGTCGCTGTACTACGCGGCGGTGAGCCTCACGCCGCGCGATCCCGTCGCGCGCCATGCGCTCGGCCACTACCTCGTCTCGCGGGGGCGGCTCAAGATCGGAGCGACGCTCATCGAGGAGGCGCGCTTCTTCGGCGGCAACGTGCGCGTGGCCGCGGAGGCGCTCGCGCCGGTCTACGCCGCGCTCCACGACTACCGGTCGCTCGCCGCGCTCCCGTCCACCCCGCTCGGCGCGGCGGAACGGCAGCGCGTGATCTGGTTGCGCGACAACCCGCCCACCCTCGCGGGGAGCGACTCCGCCGTCGTCAGGCTGCGCGCGGGGAGCGGATCGGTTATCGCGCACATCCCCGTGACCATTGCTGGCGAGCAGACGCTTGCGGCGGTGGATCCGACGGTGCGCGGCATCGTGCTCGACACCACCTGGGCGTCGCGAAGCGGCATCCGGCGGTTTCCCATCTCGTCCGGCGGCGACGCGCGGCGCATGCCGCTCGTCGTCCACGAGCTGGCCGTCGGCGAGCTGCTGGTGCGCAACGTGCCGGCGCGGTTCGGCGGCGCGAGCGGCGTGTCGATCGGGTTGGATGTGATTGGCGCGCTCACGCCGACCTTCGACTCCGGCGCGGAGATGCTGGTCGTCAGGCGGACATCACGCGTGGCGCGGGGCCGCGGCGAGCCGCTGGCCACGGTCGTTCGCCCCGACGGGTGGTACGTTGCCACCGGAAGCCGTCTGCTTCCGCTCCACGGCAGCGAAGCCCGGGAGATGCTGGAGGGCCGGCGCTGGACGGTGCACGCCAAGCGGGGAGTGCTGCATCTGGAGCGGTGACCCCAGGCAGGAGTTCGCGTACATGGGGAAGTGCCGGCGGCACGCGGATGCGTGCCGGCCGGCATTTTCGTTGTCGTGGGCGGGGAACTTGCCACATCCCCGCACGGGAAGTGGGACGAGGGGCTGGGCTCGGGTGAGTTTCAGGTGGGCGAGCGGGCGCATCTGGCAGTTTCCCGCGACACCGGTCCGGCGGGCGCCGCCGGCGCTGGGATCCGTCCCGCGTCCCTTGGAGCACAGCGGCAACGGGCAGGCACCGGATTTCAGGAGCGCGCCAGTGAAGTCTGCGCAGAGCGATCAGGACCCGGGCCATAACGGCGACTGGCGGGACCGGCTCGTCGAGGATCCGGCGCGCATCGTGGAGATCCTCCGCGAGACGCGCCGCATCGCGGTCCTCGGCATCAAGACCCGCGATTCGGGTCAGCCGGCGTTCTACGTTCCGCTGGACGCGCAGCGGCGGGGCTACGAGATCGTGCCGGTGCCCGTCTACTACCCGGATGTCACCGAGATCCTCGGTGAGCCGGTGTACCGCTCGGTTGCGGCGATCCCGGAGCGGGTCGACATGGTGAACGTATTCCGGCGGCCGAAGGACATCCCGGCGCACGTGGACGACATCCTCGCGGCGCGGCCGCGATTCGTGTGGTTCCAGCTCGGCATTCGCAACGACGCGGCAGCGGAGCGACTGGCGCGCGCCGGGATCGAAGTGGTGCAGGACCGCTGTCTGTCGATCGAGTTCGGGAGGCTATAGGGGGATAGGGGAAAGGCGATGGGGAACTGCGGGGAAGGGATCAGGGGCCCGGGGCCAGTGGGCGTCACGCGCCATTCGCCGGCTTCCTGATCGTCCAACCGCCGGTCCGCCGCGGTTATCTTCCTCGCTCAACCCTCCACCCCGATTCGCATGCGGATGCTCGTGCTCGGCGCCGGGCTGCAAGGCTCGGCCTGCGCCTTCGATCTTCTTCGGAACCGCGATGTGACCGAGGTCCGGCTCGCCGATCTCCACATCGACCACCTGCCCGAGTTTCTCGCGCCGTTCTCCGGCGACCGACTGATCCCCACCCCGGTCGACGTCCGGGATCGCGAAGCGGTCATGGCGCTCATGCGCGAGTGCGACGCCGCCATGTGCGCGCTGCCTTACTACTTCAACTTCGAGATGGCCGAGTGCGCGCTCGAGGCGGGCGCACACTTCTGCGACCTTGGCGGCAACACCGAGATCGTCTTCCAGCAGAAGTCCCTGCACGAACGGGCGCTCGAGAAGGGTGTGAGCATCATCCCGGACTGCGGCCTCGCCCCGGGCATGGTCAACATCCTGGCCGAGCACGGGATCCGGCAGCTCGATGCGACGCGTGCGGTGCGCATCTACGTCGGCGGCCTGCCGCAGCATCCCGAGCCACCGCTCAACTACCAGATCGTGTACTCGCTGGAGGGCGTGCTCGACTATTACACGACCCTGTCGTGGGTCCTTCGCGACGGCAAACTCACGCAGGTGACGGCGCTCTCGGAGCGCGAGCCGGTGACCTTCGAGGCGCCGGTCGGCGAGCTCGAGGCGTTCCACACCGCCGGCGGGCTGTCGACGATGGGATTCAGGTACGAGGGCCGGATCCCGACGATGGAGTACAAGACGCTGCGGTATCCCGGCCACGCCGAGATCATGCAGGCGATCCGTGAGCTCGGCATGTTGGACCTGGATCCGGTGGACGTGGATGGGATCCGGGTGATCCCGCGCGAGGTGTTCATCGCGACGGCCGGCCCGCGGCTCCGCAAGCCGCACAGCCCCGACCTGGTCGCCCTGCGCGTGACGGTCGAGGGCACGAAAGGCGGGAGCGACACGCGCCTCGGCTGGGAGCTGATCGATTACTACGACCCCGAGCACGAGATCAGCGCGATGATGCGCACGACGGGCTACTCGCTGGCGATCACGGGCCAGATGCAGGTCGGTGGCGAAACACGGAGCGCGGGCGTGCTGACGCCTGACGAAGCGATCGATGCGGAGAAGTACATCGGGGCGCTGGGGCGGCGGGGGATTGTCGTCAAGGAGCTAGGAGCTAGGAGCTAGGGTCGAGGTGCGGAGGGCGGGGTGCGGGCGCGAAGGGGCGTCCTCCCCATCGAGCGCCCCTTTCCACTCCGAACCCGCTGGTCCGTGCCCCCCGACCCCTAACTCCTAGCTCCTAGCTCCTAGCTCCTAGCTCCTAGCTCCTCAGCTCCTACCGCCTCACGAAGCTCGCCAGCGTCGGTCCCATCGCGTCGATCGTCAGGCGGGCGTTCCAGCGATCCGTGCCGTTGTAGATGAACGCGAAGGCGAGCAGCTCGCCCGATTCCGCCGTCACGTAGCCCGCCAGCGAGATCACCGCGTTCGTGGTGCCGGTCTTGGCGTGGAGGTTCCCCTGCGCCGGCGTGCGCTGCATGCGGTTGCGCAGCAGCTCCGACTCCCCCGCCACCGGCAGCGACGCGTGGAACGTCTCGCCCCACGGCGCACGGTGGGCATATTCGAGCAGCTGGACGAGCGAGCGCGGCGTCGCCTTGTCGAGCACCGAGAGACCGCTGCCATCCGCGGCGTACACGGTGCCCGGTTCCGCACCGACCTTCTGTACCATGAACCGCTGGAGCAGCTCGTTGGCCGTCTCCACGGTTCCGACGCCGCGGTCCGAGCCCGCCCGACCCGCGTTCCGGAACAGTAGCTCGGCGTAATGATTGATGCTCTCGCGGTTCATGATGGCGAGCAGGTCGCGCAGCGGAGGCGACGGCAGCTCGGCGAGACGCACCGTGTCGTCAGGCGAGGCGCCCTCCACCGTCGCGCCCTCGATCGTGATGCCGCGGTCGGCGAGTGCCCGGCGGAACGCCCCGGCGGTGAAGGCCGCGGGGTCCTCGATCACGACCTGGTAGCGCTGCGTGCCCGCGCGCGAGCCGATCGTGCCGCGAAGCTCGACGCCGCCGTTCGGCTGCGGCAGCACGACGATGCTCGACCGGCGTCCGGCCACCGTGCGCGCCTTGTTCACGATCGGCAGCGGACTCGCCGGCTCGATCGCGATGGCCGGCGCAGTCCCGACCGATGACGGGGTCACGGCGATCACGGCGAGGTTCTCGTTCATCGACAGCGCGGACACGCGAGCCGCGTAGGATGCATGCAGATACCGGCTCTGCCATCCGTCGGGAATGCGCTGCGCGTCGAAGGCCGTCGCGTCGGCGATCAGCCGGCCGCGAACGCGCGTGATGCCCATCGCGGCGACCTGGGCCGCGAGCGAATCCACCGGCGCCGAGCGTCCGCCCTCGAAGAACCGCGAGGAGAGGCCGGGATCGCCGTCGCCGCGCAGGACGAGATCACCCTCGACCGTGCCGTCCGCCGTGAGATTCCCTGTTCGCAGCACCGTCGTGCTGAACTGATGTGACGGAGCGAACTGGTCCAGCGCGATCGCCGCCGTGAAGAGCTTCATGTTCGACGCCGGCTGTAGCATCTCGTCGGGGTTGACCGAGTACAGCGTGTCGCCGCGCGTGAGCGAGACCACGAGCACGCCCCAGCGCCCGCTCCGCACGCTTCCGTCGAGGATCGATCCGAGGTCGCTGGAGAGCGCGCCAGCCCCGGTCGGGGCGCGCCAGGCCGGCGGGGCCGCCGTCGAGCGCGCCCGTCGCGTGGACCGCGACCGGGTCGGGGCCCGGCTCTGCGCCTCGGCCTCGCGGACGCTCGGGCTTCCCCCGATCGTTGCCGAGGGCCAGCCTGGCGTCACGAATGCGACGGCCAGAACGAAGAGCGCCAATCGGCGCCAGGCGAACCGAGCTCGTAAGTCGTTGCGAATCATAACGGAAGGGTACGCTGGCAACTCGTGTACCGCTGGGGGCGCGGCGGGATCGGGCACGCGGAAGTTGGAAGGGGTGGGCCGAGGGCGGAGTGGCCCCCGCGAGACCAGAGAATCCTGACTTTCGCCCCTGCCAGGCGCAATCCCTTTCGTGCCGGCAAAGCCGCCTTCCGGATCGTTGGGCCCTGCCACCACCCTCCTGACCCATGAGGCGCCGCTCGGGTCACGCAGTCGAGCGGGAGCCCCGATTCCACGCGCCGAATGGCTCAGACCTTGAAGAAAATCCTCCTGCGGTACAGCACCGAAAGGATCCCGAGCCACACGACCACGAACGACACGGCGAAGGCCAGTGAGGCCAGCCGCGGCTCGCCGATCCAGCTCGAGTAGACGTTGCGAAACACCCAGCTCTGGACGGACATGTAGCCGCCCTCACCGTTTGGCACGCGCCAGAGCGTGTAGATCAGCCGCGCCATCATGCCGGACCCGACGAAGGCGATCATCGGATTCACGCCGTAGATCACGAACGGCTTGGTCCACCACCGGCTACCGCGAAGGTCGATCAGCCACAGACACGTGGCGAGCGCCACCGCGGCCATGCCGCCGGTGAACATGACGTAGCTGCTCGTCCACAACAGCTTGTTGATCGGGAAGACCCAGTTCCACACGAGCCCGATGACCATCGCGATCGAGCCGCCGGCGAAGAGCGTGGAGATCCGCTCGGTGAGCGGCTGGTCGCGGCGGATCCACGTCGCCGCGAACACGCCGAGCATCGCGGTGCCGATCGCGGGCAGCGTCGACAGGATGCCCTCGGGATCGTAGGTACGCGTGCCGCGGTAGATGTGCTCGCCTAACACCAAGCGATCGAGCCACGCCGAGAGGTTGCGCCCCGGCTCGTCAAGCAGCGCCGCGCCGATCGCTGTCTCCCCGGGCACCGGGATGAGCGTCATCATCGCCCAGTAGCCGAGCAGCAGCCCGGCGAAGATCCACTTCTGCGTGCGCATCGAGGTGTACAGCCAAATGAGCCCCGTGCAGACGTACACCAGCGCGATGCGCTGGAGGACGCCGAGGAGCCTGACGGTCTCGAGGATCGGCTCGTGGGTTACCGGGCTGATCCCGAATCTGGAGAACATGCTGGCCCAGCCCCGCCCCGGTTCCGGATCGAAGAATGGAAACGCGTTGAGCAGCAGGCCGAACAGGTAGATGAGCGCGCCCCGCTTGAGGATCTGCGCGAGCAGCGCGCTGTCGCCGTCACCCCGATCGCGACGCGCGCTGAGCGATAGGTGCGTCGTGACGCCGACAATGAACAGAAAGAACGGAAAGATCAGGTCGGTCGGCGTCCACCCATGCCACGAGGCATGCGCCAGCGGAGGATAGATCGCCCCCCAGCTCCCCGGGTTGTTCACGAGCAGCATCCCGGCGATGGTCGCGCCGCGAAACACGTCGAGCGCGAGCAGCCGTTCGCGAGATGCGGGCGGCGGCGCCGCGACCGTCGTCTCTACCGCGGGAGGGGCGAGGGGCCGCTCCGCGATGCCGCCGGTCACGGCGTGGTCGCTTCAGACGACCGGATGAACTGCCAGGGGAGGGTGTCGCAGGCGAACAGGAGCTCCTTTACCGGTGCGGCGGTACCGTCCTCTGCCCCGCCGACGTAATGACCGCCGAGGCGCACGGCGACGGTGCTGTCGCTCTGCACCTGGTTGCCGCGCCAGACAACGAGCAGCGTCGGCCAGCTGCCGACCGATCGGAGCTTTTCGAGGACCTGCCGGCGGCCGGCCTCGTCGCCGGGATAGAAGTACGTGGGGCCTTTGGCCTGCACGCCCTCGAACACTGCCTCGGGGAGGGCCGAGTCCGTGCCGGCGGCACTGAGGAAACGCCGAGGCGTCGGAGTGAGGCCGTTCATGTACTGGTCGAAGGCCTCCGTGTAGACGTCGGTGCCCGGCGTCCGCTCGCAGTACGACACCGTTTCGGCCGTCGTGGCGTTCCCCTGTCGCTCGGCCGCGCATCCGGCGGCGGCGATGAGCGCGAGGGAGAGTGCCGGGACGACGCGAGAGGTATGTGTTGGCATGCCCAAATTCTTGCACTGTGGGCGAAGTTTGTCGAGACTGAATGACGGGGAACCACGCACCGAATCGGCCGGCGCTCGACGTTCCGAGCCAGACGCAGAGTCCGCCCCGGGGTATGGATTTCGCTCATCGATCGACCAGCCGCGCCAGGAGTGGTTTCCGCGCGCCCGTGTCATCTCCAGCGCCGAGGAGGATCAGCATGGACAGCCGGCACAGCACCTGGCGTGAGGGCCTCATCGCGGGCGCCATCGGCGCGACCGTGGTGGCCGTGTGGTTCTTCGTCGTCGACATCATTGCCGGGCATCCGCTGTACACCCCGACCATCCTCGGCCAGGCGGTGTTCAGCGTGCTGGGGTCCACGGCCGGCGATCCACAGCTGCTCCACGTCGCGGTCTACACGGTCTTCCACTACGTCGTGTTCATGCTGTTCGGCGTGCTCACGATGACCATCGTGCATCGCTCGGAGCGGCAGCCGTCGATCCTCGCGCTGCTCCTGATCGCGTTCGTGGTGCTCGAGATGGGCTTCTACGGGTACACGGCGATTCTGTCGGCGGCGGGGGTCCTGCCTGGCGAGCTGGCGTGGTACCAGGTGGCCGTCGGCAACCTGCTCGCCGCCGTCGCGATGGGGACGTACATGTACAAGCTCCATCCGGCCATCGGCCGGAACTTCAACCGCGCGCTGGCGGACGAGCCGCGCGGAAGCTGAGCCTCGCAAGGAGCCCGTCGATACGGACGAGAGGGAACCGGACCCGCGCGCGCCTCTGCGGGTTCAGGGCGAGAGCTCGCGACGCGTGCCCGAGGGGCGGGGGACCGGCGCTGCCGCGGTGATCGCCACGCCGGCGATGACGAGGAGCGACGCCGCGTAGGCGCCTGACGACAGGCGCTCGTCCCAGAACGCGAACGCGAGCACCGCGGCGATCACCGGTTCGGCCGTTGCGATCGTGGCGGCGCGCGTCGGCTCGAGCCTGGCGAGTCCGGCCCCGTACGCGAGGTATGCCAGATAGGTGCAGGCCACGCCGAGCGTGAGGATCGCCACCGCGGCCGCTGTGGACGGGCGGTGGAAGGCGGTGAAGGGGACCAGCGCAAGGGCCGCGATGGGGAGCGCGTAGAGAAAGACCACGGGCGGCGCATACCGCGCGAAATAGAACTTGCCGAACAGGTAGAGCGACGCGTAGCTCAGCCCCGCGGCCAGGCCCCAGCCGAGCGCGGCGGGAGTGGGGCGCAGTGCGCCGTCGCCCGCGAGCGCGATGCCGGCGATTCCCGCGAGCGTGAGGCCGAGTGCGACGAGCGTCCGGGACGTCAGGCGTTCGCCGAGCAGCACGGTGGACAGGATCGCGACCCAGGCGGGGGCGGTGTAGAGCAGGACCGCGGCGAGCGTGGCGCCGCCGGCCTCCACGGCGAGCGGAAGAAAGGCGTACAGCGCCGCGATCCCCGTCAGCGCGAAGAGCGCGATGCCCGGCAGGTCGTTCGCGCGGATGCGCAGCGAACCGTGGGGCAGCCGGCGTTCGCCCGTTCCGGAGGCCGGCCCGTCGCCTCGTCGCGCCACGCGGTGCCTGACGATGTGGTGGACGGCGAACAGCGCGAACGCAATGAGGGTGCGCCAGAACGCGATGTCGAGCGGCGGGACGCCGTCGCGCAGGGCTACGCGCGCCACCACGCCGAACATCCCCCACAGCGCGGCCGCGAGCAGCACGAAGCCCACGCCGCCGGTGCGGCCGGCCGACGGATCCGTGGCGTTCGGCGCCGAGGGCTCAGGCAAGGCGGGCGCCGTCAGGCACGGGACGCTCGGGTACGGCGATGACCACCGCTCCGTCGTCCGTGTGGAAGCCGGTGAGAAGGAACTCCGAGCGCACCTTGCCGATCTGCTTCGGCGGAAAGTTCACCACCCCGACGACCTGGCGGCCGACGAGGTCGTGCGGCGAATAGAGGTCGGTGAGTTGCGCGCTGGTGCGCCTGACGCCGAGGGCGGGGCCGAAGTCGACCGTCACGATCCAGGCGGGCTTTCGGGCCTCGGGAAACGCCTCGACGGCGACGACGGTCCCGACGCGGATCTCGACGGCGGCGAACTGGTCCCAAGTGATGGTGGACATGGCAGAATGGCGAGGCACGCGGCGCGCCACCCGATGGCGGGGAAAGCGCGCGGCCGGTGAATGGAACGCGAAACGGGGGCGCGGCGCCAAAATCGCGCCCGCCCCCGTGCGGTCCCCAGGCTGGCGACGACTCCTAGCTCGTCAGCGAGATCTGCCCGAACAGGAACAGCAGCGCGACCACGGTGATCACCGCGATGGCCAGCGGCCCGTAGAACAGCGCGCGGAACAACCTGGCATCGTACTTCAGGTGCATGTAGAACAGCACGACGATCGCGAACTTGGCGACCGACATGATGAGCAGCGACGGGACGAAGGCCCGTGAGGCGACCAGCGCGGGGATGTAGTACGCCCAGACCTCCGCCACCGTGATGACGAAGAGGATGAGCGCCACCCACTTGTAGGTCTTCCAGGTGGGATGATGGTCCTCCGCATGCGCCTCGTGGGCGGCGGCTTCGGCGCCGGTGGGATGCGAGTGCTCGACGGCCATGGCGGCTACTGGATGAGGTAGACGAGAGTGAAGATCGCGATCCAGACGACGTCGACGAAGTGCCAGTACAGCGCGCAGATGTCGACGTTCACGGCATCGCGCGGTCCGAGGCCCCGCTTGATATCGATGAACAGCAGCGTGATCAGCCAGATCACCCCGACGGTCACGTGCGCGCCGTGGAAGCCGGTGAGCGTGAAGAACGTCGACCCGAAGAGATTGCGGTCGAGCGTCAGGCCCGCGTGCACGAACTCGGTGAACTCGAACGCCTGGAACCCGAGGAAGGTCGTGCCGGCGAGGGCGGTCATCGCCAACCAGATCTTCGAGTACTTCCGGTCGCTGCGGACGACGGCCGAGTGGGCGAGCACCATGAACAGCGACGACATGAGCAGCACGAAGGTCGACGCCGACGTGACGGGAATGTTGAGAATCGCCTTGAACGTCTGACCCGTCGCGGGATCCGTCCACGGCTCGTGCGGCAGCGGGCCGACGAGACTCCGGCCCTTGTAGATCAGATACGTCGAGATCAGCGACATGAAGAAGAGACACTCCGAGCCGATGAAGGCCCAGACCGCGATCTTCGTGTTGTCGAGTCCCGTACTCGTGTGATGGTGCGGTGCGTCGTGGTGCTCGATCGCTGCGGTAGCCACGTCAGGAGTCTCCTGGCGGAATCACGTGAGGTCGGTGGCCGCGGTCCGGATCACCGGGCGGTCCAGAACGGGGAATCGGCCATCGGCTTGTCGCCGCCGCCAACTGGCGCGGGCGGGTGATGCTCCGGCTCGATAGGCGTCAGCAGCCAGGAGTACATGACGAGAACGAACGCCGCGCCGCCCCCGATCATCAGGATCAGGTTCTTGTTCATCATCAGGCCGATGAACGGCAGCGTCAGGGCGAGCGCCGCGAGCAGCGGCTTGATCGTCGGCGACGGCAGATGGATACCGAGCTCCGCGGCGGTCGGCAGCGGCGGCTCGCCAGGCAGGCCGCGATGCTCCTCCGCCACATCGACGATGTCCTCGTGCTCCGTGTGGCTCTCGGTCTCCGGCGCTCCCGGGACCTCCGCGTGGCCGCTGTGCTGGCGGTCCCACAACGGATAGCGCGACGTGACCGTCGGCAGCGTCTCGAAGTTGTACTCCGGCACCGGCGACGGGAGCGTCCATTCGATCGTCGGCGCCCCCCACGGATCGTTGCCCACGCGCTGCCCCTTGGAGCGGCTCCGGAGCAGGTTCACCAGGAAGATCGTCATGGCTACCGCGAGCACGAAGTAGCCGATGGTCGCGGTCATGTTCTCGACGTCCCACCCCTGGTTCGCGTCGTAGGTGAACGTGCGCCGCGCCATGCCGGTGAGCCCGGCGTAATGCATCGGGAAGAACGTGAGGTTCATGCCCACGAACGTCAGCCAGAAGTGCCACTTGCCGAGCGACTCGCTCATCAGGCGGCCGGTGATCTTCGGGAAGTAGTAGTACACGCCCGCGAAGATGCCCATCATCGAGCCGCCGAACAGCACGTAATGGAAGTGCGAGACGATGAAGTACGAGTCGGTCTGCTGCAGGTCGGCCGGCGGCGAGGAGTGCATGATCCCCGAGATGCCGCCGATGGTGAAGAGGCCGACGAGCCCCACGGCGAACAGCATTGCGGTCGTGAACCGCAGCGAGCCGCCCCAGAGCGTCCCCAGCCAGTTGAAGATCTTCACGCCGGTCGGGATCGCGATCAGCATCGTCGTCACGCCGAACACCGAGTCGGCGATCGGGCCCATGCCCACCGCGAACATGTGGTGGGCCCACACGCCGAAGCCGAGGAAGGCGATCAGGATGATCGAATAGACCATCACCGGATAGCCGAACAGCGGCTTGCGCGAGAAGGTCGGCAGCACCTCCGACACGAGGCCGAAGGCGGGGAGGATCAGGATGTAGACCTCGGGGTGCCCGAACAGCCAGAACAGGTGCTGCCAGAGCAGCGGGTCGGCGCCGGCGTCCGCCGTGTAGAAGTTGGTGCCGAAGAAGCGGTCGAACTGCAGGAACGTGAGCGCGACGGTGATGATCGGGAACGCCAGGATCAGCAGGAACTGCGTGATGAAGCTCGCCCACGTGAAGATCGGCATGCGCATGAAGTGCATGCCCGGCGCGCGCATGTTGATGATCGTCGTGGCGAAGTTGAACGCCGCCGCCAGCGACGAGATGCCAAGGATCTGCA
Source organism: Gemmatimonadaceae bacterium (assembly GCA_035461825.1). Taxonomy (GTDB): domain Bacteria; phylum Gemmatimonadota; class Gemmatimonadetes; order Gemmatimonadales; family Gemmatimonadaceae; genus JALZIF01. Next base: position 20,331 of record DATHUW010000010.1, on the reverse strand, counting down.
ACCCCAGCAGCCAGTAGTCGATGTTCGGGCCGGGGAGATAGGCCCGCGTGGTGAGCGGCACGTAGCCGAACCAGCCGCCGTCAGGCGCCGCGCCGACCAGCCACGAGAAGTTCATGAACAGCCCGCCGGCGAGGAACACCCAGTAGCTGAAGGCGTTGAGGCGCGGGAACGCGACATCGCGGGCGCCGATCTGGAGCGGAATCAGGTAGTTGAAGAACGCGGCCGACAACGGCATGATCGCGAGGAAGATCATGGTCGTGCCGTGCATCGTGAACAGCTGGTTGTACAGGTCGGCCGAGATGAAGCCGGCGTTCGGCTGGCGCAGCTGCCAACGGATCAGGCCCGCTTCCAACCCGCCGACGAAGAACCAGAAAATGGCCGTGTACAGGTACAGCTGGCCGATCTTCTTGTGATCGACGGTGGTGAGCCAGTCCCAGAGGCCACCCCGCTTCGTCTCGTAGGCGGTGGCGTAAGGCGGCGCGGCGACGGTCGTTGCCATTCGGGTCTCCGGTTACTTCAAGGACAACAGATACGCCGTCAGATCGGCGATCTGCTGATCGTCGTATTGGGCCATGGCGTTCGGCAGGCCGGCGCCCATCGGCGGCATGCCCTGTCCCTGCGGGTAGTTCATCGCCTTGAGCGCCATCGCGTTCTTGATCCAGCGCGACAGGTGCTCGAAGTCGTTCGGGTACAGGCCCGCCCCGATCGTCGTGCGGCTCCCGACGTGCGTGAGGCTCGGCCCGATGATGCCTGGCGAAACGCCCTGCACCGTGTGGCAGGCGATGCACGGGCTCGCGCGGTACAACTCGGCACCCCGCGTGGCATCCCCCGCCGTCGCCGCGAACGGCATGTCCGGAAGCGGCGTGCTCGGCCGGATGTGCGGCAGCCGGGCGAACGTATCGACCAGTGCGAACGCTCGCGGCAGGGCAGGATCCTGCGTCACTTCCGGCGGCGTCGTCATCGTCGTATCGACCGGTGCCGGCATGCCCGGGGCCGAGAAGACCGGACCCGCCGCCTGGTGCGCCAGCCATTCGTCGAATGCGTCAGGCGGCACCGTGAAGACGCGAAACCGCATGTTCGCGTGCGACGAACCGCAGTACTCCGCGCAGAAGCCGTTCCAGGCCATGGTCGGCGTGGAATCGGTCGTCAGGACGATGTGGTTCGTGCGATTCGTGATGAGGTCGCGCTTGCTGCCGAGCTGCGGGATCCAGAACGAGTGGATGACATCGGCAGTGCGCAGCGTGAAGTGCACCGTGCGGTTCGTCGGCAGGAACAGTTCGTTCGCCGTCACGACGTTGCTCTGCGGATACCGGAATTCCCACCACCACTGGTGCCCGATCACTTCGACCTGCAGCGCATCGGCCGGCGGCGGCTGCTGCGTCGCGAAGATCGTGCGCACCGTCGGCACCGCGATGAACGCGAGCACCAGCGCCGGGATCAGCGTCCAGGTGATCTCGAGCACGGTGCTGCCGTGAATCTGCTTCGGCTCCGGATCGCCCGGGCGGTGCCGGAAGCGGAAGACGACGTACAGCAGGCCGACGGCAACGAGCGTGAACACGATCACCCCGCCCCAGAGCAGGATGTCGAATAGTGCGTCAATGTCCCGACCGAGATCGGTATGCGGCGTGAGGGTGGAGTTAGGAACGTCCTTCGAGCACGCGGCGAGGAACACGCTCGCCCCGGCCGTCAGCGCAGCGAGTGCGGCGCTGCGCCGTGCAGGGTGTGGCGGCATCCCGAATCCTTAATCAGGGTGCGGATGGCGGGTGCGATGGCACCCGGAAGGTTGCGGTCGAAACCGGGTGCAAAGTAGCAGGAATTGCAGGGAGAAGGAATCGCTTGCCGCGTGCGGGAAACGGGAAGCGGACATCATCGGGAATCGGGAATCGGGGAATCGAGAATCGCTCGGCCCGTCGCGTCACCATGCTCCAATCGGCTCGCCGGATACGCTCTCCGGCCGCTCCGATTTCCCGCTCCTCGTTCTACGCCTGCTCTGGACTCTCGGCGTGATCCTCGTACACCTTCCGCGTCGCGATGTCGAGCGCGTTTCGGAGGCTCCCGACCGCCTCGCGCAGGTTGTTCACCCGCACCCGGTCGCCGCCGCCGCGCGTCGCGACGAGGTACAGCATGGTGACCTGGTCGGCCAGGGTCCCGTAGTGGCCCTTGAGCGTGTCCGCGAGCGGCACCGACGCGCGGCGGAGCTGCTGCACGAACGGCTGCAGCGGCTGCTGCGCCCGCAGCGCCATGGCCATCTTTTCGACGATGCCGTGCAGCGTCTGCAGCTGGAGCCCGGCTTCCTCCAGCGTCTGGATGCGCTGCATGCCGGCGCCCGTGAGCGGAGGGCGAGCCATCTTCGCTACCGCCGCGGTGCGGTCATCGCCGCCGGGTCGAGCAGTTCGTCGAGCTGCTGTCGGGTGAGGAGCCCGCGCGCGATCACGACGTCATACACGCTCGTCCCGTTCTCCAGCGCTTCCTTCGCGACCACCGTCGCCGCGTCGTACCCGATCGCCGGCACCAGAGCGGTCACGACGCCGATGGAGTTCTCGACGAACCAGCGCATCCGGTCGGGATTCGCTGTGATCCCCTGGACGCAGCGCTCGCGCAGCACCCGGCAGGCGGCCACCATGGCCTGGATGTTCGCGAGCAGGCGGAATGCGATCACCGGCTCGAACGCGTTGAGCTGGAACTGGCCGGCCTCGGCCGCCATCGTCACGGTCACATCGCCGCCTATCACGTAGAAGCAGACCTGATTGACCGCTTCGGGGATCACCGGGTTGACCTTCCCGGGCATGATCGAGCTGCCGGGCTGCATGGCCGGCAGGTTGATCTCGTTCAGCCCAGCACGCGGACCGGAGCTGAGGAGCCGCAGGTCGTTGCAGATCTTGCTCAGCTTGACCGCGCAGCGCTTGAGCACCCCGGAGAGCTGGACGAACACGCCCGTGTCCGCGGTCGCTTCCACGAGGTCGGGAGCGGTGATCAGCTCGAGGCCCGTGACCGCGACGAGATGTCGGCGAACGGACTCGGCGTAGCCGGCCGGGGCCGTTATCCCCGTGCCGATCGCCGTCGCGCCCATGTTGATCTCCCGCAGCAGCGCCTGCGACTCGCCGAGCCGATCGACGTCCTCGAGGATCGTGATGCCGTACGCGGTGAACTCCTGACCTAACGTCATTGGCACCGCGTCCTGCAGCTGCGTGCGCCCCATCTTGACCATGCCCGCGAACTCCCGCCCCTTTTCGGCGAACGCCTCGGCCAGTTGGTGCATCGCGGCGCGCTGCTCGTCGATCGCCTCGTGCAGCGCGAGCTTCACCGCCGTCGGGTAGACGTCGTTCGTGGACTGCGAGAGGTTCACGTGGGTGTTCGGGTGCACGATCGCGTAGTCGCCGCGTTTGCGGCCGAGCAGCTCGAGCGCGCGGTTCGCGATGACCTCGTTCGCGTTCATGTTCGACGAGGTGCCGGCCCCGCCCTGGATCATGTCGACGAGGAAGTGCTCGTGGTGCCGCCCGGCACGAATCTCCCTCGCCGCCCGAACGATCGCGTCGCCGACTTCGTCCGGCAGCTTCCCCTGCTCACGGTTGGCCAAGGCGGCCGCCTCCTTCACGGCCGCCAGCGCACCGACCAGGGTCGGAAATTCCCGGAGCCGCACGCCGGTGATCGGGAAGTTCTCCAGGGCGCGGAGGGTCTGGATGCCGTAGAGTGCCGCGTCGGGCACGTCGCGGTCGCCGAGCAGGTCGTGCTCGCGCCGGGTGACTCCGCCGCCGAACCCCATCTGGCGTCCGCGGCCCACCAGGGTCGCATCGGCGGAGCGGAGGCGCGCGGAGATGGCGCGAGCGGCGCGGGCGACGAGGGCGGCGTAGGCCGTGGGCCGGTCGTGCACGAGCTGCTTGATGTCTTCGGATCGCAGGAGGGCGAGGACGGTGGGCTCGAGGGTGCGCGCGGAGGTCCCGTGCGGCGAGTCGTCGAGCAGGATTCCTTCGCCAAGGGCTTCGCCCTCGCCGAGCGCGGCGAGGCGCTCACTGCGGCCTTCGCGGCCCTTCTCGATCGCCACGCTGCCGCTGATGATGATGCCGAACATCTGGCGAGGCTCGCCCTCGGAGAACAGCAGGGCATCGATGGGATACTCGGCGGTGTGCATCCGGCGAGCGAGGTACCAGAGATTGTCCTCGGGCACGCCGGCGAAGAACGGGAAGCGCCGAAGCTCGGCGCTGGAGAGGGTGGTGGCGGACATGCGCAGAAGCTAGTGGGACGAGGGACGAGGGACGAGATGCGCGCGACATGGGGCGGCGCGCGACGCGGGGTGCGAGAGGGCGTCCATGCCGTCTCCGCCCCCTCGAGACGATCCAGGCTATTCCGCGGATCTGGGGTGGCGGGGAGCGCGCCGGCGACCATATTCACGCCCGACGACACTTCCCGCGTGAGGCGTGAGCCAGGAGGCAGCGATGGAGCGGAGGGACTTCTTGCGTTCGGGGGCGGCAGGAGTGGCGGCCGCGGCGGTCGGGGTGCGCGCCGCGGAGGGGCAGTCGGGCGCCGCGCCTAGACCCGCGGCGGGCCCGGTGATCGTCGCATCCGCCAACGGCGAGCGAGGGGTCAAGCGCGCCTACGACCAGCTCATGGCGAACGTCGATCCTTTGGACGCGATCATCGCAGGCGTCAACATCCAGGAGCTGGACCCGGAGGATCAGTCGGTGGGCCTGGGTGGCCTGCCCAACGAGCACGGAGTCGTGCAGCTCGACGCCAGCTGTATGCACGGCCCAACGCGGCGGGCGGGAGCGGTGGCCGCGCTCGAGGGCATCGCGACGCCGTCGCTGGTGGCGAAGGCGGTGATGGACTACACCGACCACATCCTGCTGGTGGGCGAGGGCGCGAAGCGGTTCGCGCTGGCGATGGGCTTCACGGAGCAGAATCTCCTCACCGAGAAGTCTCGTCAGGACTGGCTGCGCTGGAAGGCGAAGCAGAACGCGGGCGACGCCTGGCTCGATCACGACGACGACGTGCGCATCAAGTTCTCGACGGGCACGATCAACATGAACGCGGTCACCGCGTCAGGCGACATCGCGTCGGTCACGACGACCAGCGGGCTGTCGTGGAAGATCCCCGGGCGCGTGGGGGACAGTCCGATCATCGGGGCGGGGCAGTACTGCGACAACACCGTCGGTGCGGCGGGATCCACCGGGCGTGGTGAGGCGAACATCAAGGTCTGTGGGGCCTTCCTGACGGTCGAGTTCATGCGGCAGGGGCTGGCGCCCCGCGATGCGTGCCTCAAGACGCTGGAACGGGTGGTTGCGATGACGGAACCGCGGCTGCTCGATGCCCAGGGTCGTCCGACGTTCAACCTGAACTTCTACGCGGTGGCGAAGGACGGTCGCTACGGGGCGGCGTCGATCTTCGAGGGCGGGCGGTTCGCGGTGGCGGACGCGTCGGGCGCGCGGCTGGAGTCGTCGGCGTTCCTCCATCGTCGGAGCCGGTGATTCCGCGTTCCTGACGCGGTTCGCCGGGACCGTCGGCGCTTCGCCCGTGGCCGAGTGAAACGGCGTTAGGCCAACGCCGGCTCCGTCGTCTGCTGATCCTCCGGTTCCTCCTCGTCCGTCCACCGGGCGGCGGGCGGCGCGACCGGAGCGGCGCCGATCCGTTCCAGGCGGAACGTGGCGACGAGCGCCGTCAGGCGCCGCGAGGACTCGGCGAGCGCCGAGGCGGCCGCGGCGATCTCCTGGGTGCTCGCGCTCTGCTCCTCGCTCCCCGCGGCCACCTGCTCCATCGCCGCTGCGAAGCTCTCGGTGCCGCGGGCCAGCGACTCGAGGCGGCGCGTGATGTCGCCGACGTGCTGGCTCGACTCGCGCGCGGAGCGCTCGAGCGTTTCGACCCACTCCTGAGTGTCGCTCATCGCGCGCTCGATCTGCGAGAACGACTCGCCGGCATCGCGGGTGGCGCGCCTGACGCCGGTCACCGTGTCGAGCGTGCGGCGGCTCGACATCCGCGACTCGTCGACGCGTGCGAGGACGGTGTTCACCAGCACCTCGGTCCGCTCCGCCGCGTCGTTGGAGTTCGCCGCGAGCTTCCGGATCTCGCTGGCCACCACCGCGAAGCCCTCGCCCTGCACTCCCGCGCGGGCGGCCTCCATCGAGGCGTTGAGCGCCAGGAGCTTGCTCTGCCTGGCGATCTTCCGCACGAGCGACACGAACGCCCGGATCTGCTCCGAGGCTTCGGCGAGCGCGTCGGACGCCGCCGCCGTGCTCTGCGCCTCCGACGTCAGCAGCTCGAGGGCCTGGGCGCTCTCGTCGAGGCGCGCGCGATTGTCGCGGGCGAGCTGGCGCATGTGCGTGGTCCGTTCCACCCCCGCCTTCGCTTCCGTGCTCGCGCGCTCGGCAACCCGGAGGAGGCCAGTGGCGGCGTCCGCCGATTCCTGGATCGTTCGCGCCATGTCCGCCGCCTGCTCGCTCAACTCGCTGGAGGTCTGCGCCATCTCCGACGCCGCGGCCGACATCTCCTCCGACCCCGCGGTGATCTGCGCGCTCATCGCGGCGGACTCGTTCGCCGCATCGCGGATCGTGGCCACGAGCCGCCGGAGGTCGTCGATCATGTCGCTGATGCCGCGCGCCAGGCGCCCGATCTCGTCGTTCTCCAGTGCGGGAAGCCGCAGGCCGATCGTCAGGTCGCCTGCCGCCACGCGCTCGGCGGCCGTGGCCAGCGCGTCGGCCGGCTCGGTCACGCGACGCGCCACCATCCGCCCGACGAATCCTAACGCGAAAATCATCACGCCGATCAGTCCCGCCGCCCCGAGGAGGATCGCCATCCGCGCGTTGGCCAGCGGCGCGAGCGCGGCATGCTCGGGGAGGTAGGCGACGACCTGCCAGGCCCCATCCGCCGCCGGAGCGAGGGTCGCCCACTGTCGCACCGCATCGTCGTCCAGGAAGTCCCGGAGCGGCACGTGTTGCCCATCGAGCGACAGGCCTTCGATCCTGACCAGGCGCTCGCCGCGGACGGACCCCGCGACCACCGCACCGGCCGGGTCGAGCAGCGCGACCTCGACGCCGGTCCGCTCGGCGGCGGCGGCGAGTTCGTGCTCCAGCGCGTCCACGCCGAACACCACCTTGATCACGCCGAGCGGAGCGCGCGCGCCGATTGGGCGGATGGCCCCGGACATCGTGATGCTCACGGCATCCGCGGATTCGTCGAAGGTGGCTTCAGGCGCCGTGACGTCCTTGCCGATCGCATCCGTCCACCAGGCCTCGTCGCGCTGCACGAAGTCGGAGGTGAGGCCGGTCGTCACCGCGTTCAGCCCCTGCACGTCGGTCACGAGCACTTCCGCAATCCCGGCGACGGGCAGAAGGCGTCGCAGGTAGTCCCGGGCGCGCGGATCCACATCGAGGGACCGGCGGCCGGCGTACCGCGTCTCGAGTTCCGCGATCGACAGTGTCGTCAGGCCGAGCGCCTCGGCCCGGGCGGCCCCCTCGGTGGCGGCGTCGACGATCACGGGTGCGCCGCCCAGCATGCGCACGGTGCGGGCCCGCTCGGTCAGCATCAGGTCCACGAGCGCGGCCGACCGCTGTGCCGCATCCGTCAGCTGCAGCGTGACCTGTTGGCGAAGCGAACGCTGCACCCAGGTATAGCTGCCCCACGCGACGCCCGCGACCAGCGCCACCGAGGCGATCCCGAGCCAGACGACCAGGCGCCGGCGCAGCGATTCGTGCTTCTCGTCGAACCGCGCGAGATCGGAAAGCCGTTCGGGAGCAGGCAGCATTGTCGGGTTGGCGATTGGGGATGGGATCGGCGGCTCCGCCGTCAATCCGAGATCCCGTTCTGGTTGCTGGACAGCGCGGCTAGATTCCCGAACAGAGGACGATCCATGACCATTCCCAGCACATCTCGCGACCGCGCGGGCGGCGAGCCGGCGGCCTACGACCCGTCATCCATCGAGCGGAAGTGGCAGCTCCGGTGGCAGGAGGAGGGGACCAACTCCCCCGATCTGGAACGCGGGGAGCGCCCGTGGTACCAGCTGATGATGTTCCCCTATCCGTCGGCGGAGGGGCTGCACATCGGCAACCTGTACGCGTTCACGGGGAACGACATCCAGGGACGATTCCGTCGCCAGCTGGGGCACACCGTCTTCGAGCCGATCGGCTTCGATGCCTTCGGGATCCACTCGGAGAACTTCGCGCTGAGAATCGGCGTCCATCCGATGGAGCTGATCCCACGCAACATCGAGAACTTCCGGCGGCAGCTGCGAGCGTCGGGTCTGATGGTCGACTGGAGCCACGAGCTGTCCACCACCGACCCGTCGTACTACAAGTGGACGCAGTGGCTCTTCCTCAAGCTGTACGAGCAGGGACTGGCGTACAAGAAGGGCGCGGCGGTGAACTGGTGCCCGTCGTGCAAGACCGTGCTCGCCAACGAGCAGGTGATCGCGGGCGCGTGCGAGCGGTGCGGCACGCCGGTGGAGCAGCGGTTTCTGGACCAGTGGTTCTTCCGGATCACCGACTACGCGGCGCGGCTGCTCGACAACCTCGACTGGATCGACTGGTCGGACTCGACCAAGACGGCGCAGCGGAACTGGATCGGGAAGAGCGAGGGCGCGGAGGTGGCATTTGGGATTGGGGATTCGGGATTGGGGATGGCGGGGGAATCTTCTCCTCCCCAATCCCCAATCCCCAATCCCGGCATTCCGGTCTTCACCACCCGTCCCGACACCATCTTCGGCGCGACCTATCTCGTGCTCGCGCCGGAGCATCCGCTGGTGGAACGGGTCACGACTCCTGAGCATCGTCAGGCGGTGGAGGCCTACCGGGAGCGGACGGCGAAGCAGGATCTGGTGAGTCGCAAGATCGGCGAGAAGGAGAAGACCGGCGTGTTTACCGGGGCGATGGCGGTCAATCCGGCCACCGGGGAACCGGTGCCGGTCTGGATCGCCGACTACGTGCTGATGGAGTACGGCACGGGTGCGATCATGGCGGTGCCCGGCCACGACACGCGCGACTTCGAGTTCGCGACGGCGTTCGGGCTCCCGATCGTGCGCGTCGTGGCGGCGGACGGCGAGACGGCCGATACGCCGTTAGGCGAGCCGTACATGGGCGACGGCCGTCTGGTCAACTCGGGCCGGTTCGACGGCCTGCCGGCCGCCGAAGGCAAACGCGCGATCACGGCGTGGCTGGCGGAGCGCGGCGCCGCAGCGCCGCGGGTGAACTTCCGCCTCCACGACTGGTGCATCTCGCGGCAGCGGTACTGGGGCCCGCCGATCCCCATCATCTACTGCGACGCGTGCGGCCCGGTGCCCGTGCCCGAAGAGGATTTGCCGGTCGAGCTGCCGTACCTCGAGGACTTCCGGCCTGACGACACGGGGATCTCGCCGCTGGCCCGGAAGGAGGACTGGTACCGCGTGCCGTGCCCCCGCTGCGGCGCGATGGCGCGGCGCGAGACCGACGTGTCCGACACGTTTCTGGACAGCGCATGGTACTTCCTGCGCTACCCGAGCAGCGGCCGCGGCGACGTGCCGTTCGACGCGGGCCTGACGAAGCGGTGGCTGCCGGTGGACTGGTACATCGGCGGCAACGAGCACGCCGTGCTGCATCTGCTCTACACGCGGTTCATCACGATGGTGCTGCACGACGCCGGGCTGCTCCCGTTCGAGGAGCCGTTCGAGAAGTTCCGCGCCCACGGGATGATCATTCGCGAGGGCGCCAAGATGTCGAAGACGAAGGGGAACGTCGTCAATCCCGATGAGTACGTGGCGCAGTGGGGAGCGGACACCTTTCGCACCTATCTCATGTTCCTCGGGCCGTACGAGGAAGGGGGTGATTTTCGCGACAGCGGCATCTCCGGCGTCAGGCGCTTTCTCGAGCGGCTGTGGCGCTCGGCGCTGGACGCGACCAACCGCGGCGAGCCCGATCCGGGTGTCGTCCGCAAGCTGCATCAGACCATCCGCAAGGTCGGCGAGGATACCGCGCGGCTCGGCTATAACACGGCCATCGCGGCGATGATGGAGTACATGAACGCGCTTCGCGCCGGAGAGCGCACGGCGCACCGCGCCGAAGTGGAGCCGCTCGTGCAGCTCGTCGCGCCGTATGCGCCGCACCTGGCGGAAGAGTTGTGGGAGCGGCTTCACGAATCGGCGCCGGGCGCGCGGGCGGCCAGCGTGCTCGATGCCGGATGGCCGGAGTTCGACCCGGCGCTCGCGGCGGAGGACTCGGTGGAGCTCGTCGTGCAGGTGAATGGCAAGCTGCGCTCGAGGTTGCGCCTGCCGGCCGGCGCGAGTCAGGCGGAGGCGGAACGTGCCGCACTCGCCGATCCGCAAGTCGCGAAATTCGTTCCCGGACCGCCGAAGAAGGTGATCTTCGTGCCGGGGCGGTTGGTCAACATCGTGGCCTAACGTACCCGGGACGCGGGAGGCGGGAGTTGGGAGGCGGGACCCGCTCGGTTCCTGTCCCCGCTTCCCCGTTCGACATCTCCCGTGTTCCGCGCTACAGCAGCCCCCCGATCCACTCACCGACCACGTATCCCACCGCGGCGACGCCGAGTCCGACCAGGAACATGTCCATGCCGGAGCGGAAGATCGACCGGCCGGTGAACACGGAGCGCGCCGCACCGACCAGGAAGTGCGACGCCATGCTGACGACGAACGAGATGCCGATCGCCATGGTCCCCTCCGCGAAGAGGAACGGCGCGACCGGGATGATCGCACCTAACGCCGTCGCCGTGCCGGTCAGCCACGCCTCCCGCATCGGCGAGCTCCCCTGGTCGACGATGCCGAGCTCCTCCTGCACCTGCTCCTCGAGCATACGCGCCGGATCCGCCATGACTTCGGTGGCGAGCGCGTGCGCGGCTTCCGCCTGCATGCCCTTGGCTTCGTAGATGAGCGCCAGCTCGTCGCGCTCGAGCTCCGGCATCAGCTCGATCTCCTGGCGCTCCATCGCGATCTCGTGCTCGTACACCTCGCGCTCGCTCTTCGCCGCGAGGTAGCCGCTCGCCCCCATCGACAGCGCGTCCGCGATCGTGCCCGCCAGGCCCGCCGCGATGATGAGGTGATGCTGCTCGGCGACCGTCGCCCCGATCATTCCGGCCACGAGCCCAAAGTTCGCCGTCAGGCCGTCGTTGAACCCGTAGATCACGTTGCGGAGAATCCCACCCGTCTCCATGCGGTGCCACGGCTCGCCGGCGCCGCTCTTCCCCTGAATCGAGGCGAGATGGCCGGCGTGCTCCTTGGATTCGCGCGCGAGGAGCAGGGCCTCGCCCTTGCCCGGCGCGCCGCGTGGAGTCGTGCGGTGCATCGCGAGGTACGCCTTGACCTCTCGGCCCTCTTCGGCCAGGAGCATCGGGAGCAGGAGCCGCGTGCCGAACGCCCTGCCGAACCAGGCCATGAGGCGCGCGCGCGCCGAGGGCGCGAACCGCTCGGGCGCGCGGCCGTGTTCGGCGAGTAGCGCGGCCCAGATGGCGACGTGTCGATCCTCGACATCGGCGAGCTTCCTGTAGATCTCCCGACGGTGCGCGTCAGGCTCGGCGTCGGCGAGAATGCGATAGAGGAACGCGGCGTCGCCTTCGTCCTGCCAGTGCTCGCGGAAGGATTCCAGGTCCGGGGGGGCGGAGGTGGAGCTCATGGGGACAATATGCGGCGGGAGAGCGGGAATCGGGAATCGAACGCGGGAGGCGGGAGGCGGGAGGCGGGAATCGGAAACGCGAATCCTCGGCGTGCGAGCGTAGCAGCGGGCGCGCGTGCGGCTCGCTCTTCTTCCACTTCGCCGTTCCAGGGTCGACTCGTCCGCGTCTATCGGTCGGCCCGGCACTGGGCATCGTTTCCGCTTCCCCGCCTCCCGCCTCCCGCCTCCCGCTCCAAGGCAACCCCCCGGCGCCCTCACGGGACTCAACAGGTGGACCCCAACCTGTGAGTTTTGGTATGCGTGCGACGAAGTGGATGGTCTCGGCGCTCTCGTTCGTCGTGCTGGCGTCGGTCAGTCAGGCACAGCGCGGCGAGGTGCGCGAGCGGACCGAGGAGGCGCGGCGCCGAGCGACCGAGGTGCTCGCGAGCGCTCGGGTGCAGTTTTCCGGCAACCCGGCCGATGCGGTGCTCGGCATCAACACCGCCTCCAGTGGCGAGCGCGACACGCTCGGCCTGCTCGTGACGAGCGTGCACCCCAACAGTCCCGCGGATCGGGCGGGGATCGAGGAGGGGAATCGGATCGCCTCGGTAAACGGTGTGAACCTCCGCCTGGCGCGGGAGGATGCGGGCGAGCGCGACATGCAAGGCATGACGACGCGGCGGCTGGTTCGCGAGCTTCAGAAGGTGAAGGCCGGCGACCCGGTCGAGTTGAGCGTCTGGAAGGAGGGCCGGTATCAGACCGTGCGCGCGCAGACGGTCGCTCGCGAGGATCTCGAGGGCCAGCGCCGCACGTCGGAAGGGGAGATGCAGGAGCGCGCGGTGGTCGGCCTGACCCTGCAGACGACCAGCAGCGTGCGGGATACGCTCGGGCCGATGGTGGTGCGCGTCGCGTCAGGCGGCCCGGCGGAACGGGCGGGGATCGTGGAGGGGGACCGCGTGCAGTCGGTCAACGGTACCAGCCTGCGCGTGTCGCGCGAGGACGCCGAGGAACCCATGGTCGGCAACGCGAAGGTGAACCGGTTCTCCCGGATTCTTCGGGACCTCCGTTCCGGTGAGAGCGTGGAGCTGGTCGTGTACTCCGGCGGCCAGACGCGGACGGTCCGCATAACGACTGCGAAGGCCTCCGAGGTGTACGGGGAGTCGGGCGCGACGTTCTTCTACCGCGGCGGTGACGGCGCGTGGGGCGGGTTCATGCCGGTTCCGCCAATGCCGCCGTCGGCGCCCAGGATCCTGCGGCTCCAGCCGACGCCGGCCCCGGTTGCCCCCGCGGCACCGCAGGTGCGGGTGTGGAGCATGGGCGTGATCTGAGGGCGGGAAGTGGGAGGCGGGAGGCGGGTGGCGGGTGAATCGGACTCGACGGGCCGCGAAACGCGCGGCCGTCGTGCATCGTCGGGGCCTCGCGCGGGTTCCCAGTTCGACGCGGTGCGGCAGCACCGCGCGACTCCGCATCACCCGCCTCCCGCCTCATTACGCGGGTCCCAGCACCACGGCGTTCAGCACCAGCCGATCCAATGCGCGCCACCATCCGCGGAAGAACGGTTCGTTCACGAACAGCACCACGTGGCCGCGGCCGAGCGGCTCTTCAATGAGGAAGGCCGTGCCGCGGAGCAGCCGTTCCGTGTTGTCTGGCCAGATCCATCCGGAGCGGTGTAGCGTACCCGTCTGTGGGAACACACCGACGTTCGTCCCCTCCTTGGACAGCGTCAGGAACGTGCTGCCCGCCATCAGCACGGTCACGCGCGGCTGCTCGTAGCCGAATGTGAGCCAGTGCGTGCGGTCGAGGGCGACATCGAAATGCGAGCCGGGCAGGGACACCGGCGACGCGTTGTTCGCCGAAGGGCTTCGCGCCGGCACGAGTGGATCGGTGCTCGGTTGACGGCGCGCCGTGTCCACCGCCGAGCCGATCCCGGTGGTGTCCTTCGCATCGCCCGCGCCGACCGCCCGCGCACTCGTCAGGTTCACGTCCTCGCGTGCGGCCCAGGCCGACGCATCACCCATGGTGATGAGCGTCCCACCGCTCCGCACCCAGTCGCGCAAGCGATCGGCGCCACTCTTGCCCAGCCGCGCATTCAGCGCGCCGGGGGAGGCATCCGGCACAATGATCACGTTCACTTCCGAGAGGTCGCCGCCGCTCAGATACCCGTACGTGAGCGGCAGGAAGTCGATGCCGTACCGGCGCTCGAAGGTCCACCAGAGTGCGCCGTAAGACGTCTGACTCACCCCCTCGTCGCCGAGGATCCCGACCTTCGGCAGCTCGAGGGAGGCGACGACCTCCGAGCCGATCCCGAACTGTCCCGCGTCCGTGAACGCCGACGCCACACCGGTCACGTCGACGCCGCTCGTGCGCGCGAGGGAATCGATGCGGCGGTGCAGCGTCGAATCGTTGCGTCCCACGCGTACGATGTACGTACCGCGCGGCCACTGCTGTCCGCCCGCCTCGATCGGCTGGGTGGCGATCGACAGCCGCACGCCGGAGCGCATCAGTTGATAGGCGAGGCGCGGCGCACCGTTGCGCGCGGAGGTGAAGACGTAGGCGGAGCGCGCGGGGCCGCCGCGCACCACCCCGACCGGGACCCCGGCACCGGGCGCCGCGGCACCCATGCGCGCGGCCTCGCGCTGCGCCTGCGGGAGCGCTGGCTCCTCGTCAGGCAGGCTCAGGAGCTCGCCGGCGACCGGCGTCGCATCCTCCGTCCAGTAGGATTCCACACCGAACGCCACCGGAAGCGACCACGCCGTCACGTCGTAGAACTCGTAGCCCTCCGCGGCCGAGGCCCGCAGCAGATTGCGGCGGTAGCGGTCCACCTGCTCGCGCGCGAAGACCGAATCGAGCCGGGTCGTCGGCTCGAGAAACGCCTTCGCCATTCGTCCCTGCGGCTGCGCGAGATCGATCACGTACGTGCCGGCCTCGAACCGCCGTTGGGCCACTGCGTCGTCCGCATAGGCATGCGCTCGTGCACTCGAGAACGCGGACTCGACGCGGCGGACCTCGATGCCGGAGCGCACGAGAGTCGCCGCCAGCTCGGCGGCGCGTCCCGGATCCTGGCCCGGCACCAGCACGACGCGCTTCATGCGGCCCGTGCGCCCTTCGGTGACGGCCGCCTGACGAAACGCCAGGTAGTCGCGCACGCGCTCCACGCGATGCGCTGCGGCCGTCTGGATGGTGGCGAGCGCGCTCACGTAGTGCTTGGCAATGCCGTCGCGGAACGTGAGGATCGTACCATCCTCGCGGCGCCAGCGGATCCCCTTCCAGCCGCCGCCGTCCGTCTCGTACGTCATGCCGGTCGCCCCGGTGAGCCCCGGCCACGTATCCCAGTAGAACGGGCCGTACAGGTCGAACACATCCCGCACGTAGTACATCCAGCCGTACCGGTCGAACGCGTCGGCGTTGCCGCGGCCGAAGATCGTCAGCCACTTGTCGGCCTCGGCGCCGAGGTGCTCGTTGACCGGGCGCGCCGCGGGCGGAAAGAAGTAATTCGTCGTCTGCCCGTGCTGGTCGACGGCGACCATGGGATGCCACTGCAGCATCGCACGAACCAGAGCCTGCGCCTCACGCTGCGTCGTCGTCATGACGTCGCGATTGAGGTCGAAGCGATAGTGGTTGAACCGTCCCTGCACGCTCCACGGCTCGCGGTGCTCCATCGCGCCGGGGTTCGGGTGCGCGACGTTGATCGAGTTGTACCACACCGTGAAGCGCTCGTGGCCGTCCGGATTCGAGGACGGATTCAGGATGACGATCGCGTTCCGCAATGCCTCCAGTGTCGCCGGCTCCTCGCTCGCGGCGAGCTGGTAGAGCGTCTGCATCACCGTCTCGAACCCCGGCGACTCGTTCCCGTGCACGGACTCGTTGATCCAGACGACCACGGGCACTCGGGCGGCGATCGCGTCCAGCTCCGCCGCCGGGACGCCGCGCGGGTCGGCGATCCGGTCGAGGTCACCGCGGATCGCGTCGAGGCGCTGAATGTTCTCGGGCGACGACACGATGAAGAGGCGCATCGTACGCCGCTCGTAGGTGCTGCCGAACTCCTGCACGCGCACCCGGTCGGACGCCGCCTCGGCGATGGCCAGGAGCGTGCGCTCCTGCGCAGAATACTGCGTGTTCATCGCGCCGACCTCGTAGCCGAGGATCGACTCGGGGCGCGGGACGTTAGGGCGGTAGGGTCCGCGATCGTAAAAAGAGAACGCCCGATCGTCGCGGATCGCGTCCGGGGCCTCGGCCTGGCCGGGCAGCGTCGCGGGGAAAACGGTGAAGAGCAGCAGCGTGAGCGAGCGGAAGGCGAGGCCGCGGCGGAGCATGATGGCGTCGGGGAGGAGTCAGGAGGTCGCGCCCGGACGAGCGCGTGGGAGGGCGTCGGCGGAAGCTGGAGGAAGGGCCGTCGGCGCGCAACGGCGGTCGGTGGGCGTATCGGGCCTCGCAGCCCCTCCACGATCGAATGCGTAGCGGAGCGCGCCCCGTCCCGACGGACGACGCGCGCGCCAGTCTTCGTGCCGTTGGCCGGGTGCACCTGAGACAGCCGCTCAGGGGGGACTGTTGTGCGCCGGCCCACGCCTCATGGGCGCGGTGGACTCACGTTCCGCTCGACGGGGAGCGCCGGCGGGCTCGCCACATGAGCGTCAGAACTCGATCTGGGCGCCAAGCTCCACGACGCGGTTCGGAGGGATGCCGAAGAACTCCGTCGCGCCCCGCGCATTGCGCGACATGACGCTAAACACCCGCTTGCGCCACGTGCGCATCGGTTTCGGCGGAGGCGTGTCGTCGCCCGGGAGTGCCGCGAGCGCCGCCTTGCGAGTGGGAATGAGCCGTTCGCGACCCAGGTAGAAGCTGGTTTCGATGGTCCTGGTTTGCAGGCCCTGCAGGGCGCACAGCCGCAGGATCTCGGGGATGTTGGGCGCCTCCATGAATCCGTAGCGGGCGATGACCCGGTAGAAGCCCTGTCCCAGCGAGAGCACCTCGACCCGCTGGTCGTCGTCCACCTCCGGGATCTCCGCGGACAGGACCGAGAGCAGCAGGACTTGGTCGTGCAGCACCTTGTTGTGCTTCACGTGATGGAGCAGCACGACCGGGGCGCCGACGGGATCCGACGTCATGAAGACCGCGGTACCGCGCACCCGCGGCGGCGGGGTGCGCGCGATGTCCGCGAGGAAGAGATCGAGCGGGAGGCTGGAGCGCTGGAGAATCGCGTGCAGGTACTCCCGACCGCGTTTCCACGTCGTCATGAGGAGATAGATGACGGCGGCGACGCCGAGCGGGAACCATCCACCCTCGGGGATCTTCAGCAGGTTCGCGCCGAAGAAGGCGAGGTCGATCGCGAGGAATACGGCGAGGAAGGCCACCGCCCAGCGTCGCGGCCAGTGGAAGCGGCGACGGGTGATCTCGTAGAAGAGGACCGTGGTGATCGCCATCGTCCCGGTGACCGCGACCCCGTACATGCCGGCGAGCCTGCTGGACGAGCCGAAGAAGAGGACGAGCAGGATACACAGCACCATGAGCGCGATGTTCACCTCGCGGATGTAGATCTGCCCGGCCTCACGCGCGGATGTGTGGGTCACCGTGACCCGCGGCACGTAGCCGAGCTGCATGGCTTGACGAGTCAGCGAGAACGCACCGGAGATGAGGGCCTGCGAGGCGATCACGGCGGCGGCCGTCGCCAGGGCGACCATCGGGTAGAGGAGCGCCGGTGGCACGAGGCGATAGAACGGATTGTCCGCCGCCGTCGGGTCGCTCAGCAGCAAGGCGCCCTGCCCGAAGTAGTTGAGCAGCAGTGCCGGAAAGGCGACGCCGAACCAGGCCAGCCGGATCGGCCGCCGGCCGAAGTGGCCCATGTCCGCGTACAGCGCTTCTCCCCCCGTGATCACGAGCACGATCGCGCCGAGCAGTACGAACGACTGCGCGGGATGATCGAGAAAGAACCGCGCGGAGTACCACGGGTTGACCGCCAGGAGGATGTCCGGGTGCTCCGCGATGGCGCGCAGGCCGAAGATCGCGATCGTGACGAACCAGACGAAGGTGACGGGCCCGAACACGACGCCGACCCGGCCGGTGCCGTGCCGCTGCACGGAGAAGAGCGCGATGATGATGACCAGCGCGGCGGGGACGATGTACGGTTCGAGCCCGGGTGTCGCCACGCTGAGGCCCTCCATGGCGCCCAGTACGGAGATCGCCGGCGTGATGACGCCATCCCCGTAGAGGAGCGCCGAGCCGAACAAGCCTAACGCGACGAGGGTCGCGTACCGCACCCGGTCGCCGCGGCGGTGCATTCGCTGCTGCACCAGGGCCAGGAGGGCGAGCACGCCGCCCTCGCCCCGGTTGTCGGCGCGCAGGATGAACGAGATGTACTTGACGCTCACCACCAGCGTGAGCGCCCAGAAGATCAGCGACATCACGCCGAAGATGTTGCCGCGCGTCGCGGGCACGCCGTAGGCCGGACCGAAGCACTCCTTGACCGCGTACAGCACGCTCGTGCCGATGTCGCCGTAGACGACGCCGATCGCGGTGAGGGAGAGGACCAGCAGGCGCGCGCCCGTCGGGTGCGCTGGCGGATGCGGACGGGGCGTCGGGCCAGGAGCGGCCGGCGGCGCTGCCGCCGCGATCGGTGCCGCGGGGGCGTCGCTCGGGTCTGCGCTCACAACGAGGCCGGAACGCACGCGTTCCGGACGGAGGGTCTCAAACGGAGGATCGGCAATCCGGTGGCCGCGAATCGCCGGGCAACCGGCGGTTGCCCCTATGCGATTCGCGGCGTGCCGGTCGCCGGAAATGTACCCGCGCCAATGCGCAGGTCCAGCGCCGCTAGGCCAATGCGGCCTCGATCTCGGCGGCGGCGCGCTCCAGGATGTCGCGCACGGACTTCAGCTTGTCCGCGTCGCGCGAGAGCTTGGGCGCGTTGCTGTACGTCACCCAGCCAAGGCGCTTGAACGCCTGGTTGAGGGCCATCATCTCGGTCGAGAAGATGCTGGAACCCAGATCGGCGATGCGGTCGAAGATGTCGGTGACGGTGCCGCGGTTCTCCTCGAGGTAGGCTTTGCCCTCCTCCGTGATCTCGTAGATCTTGCGGCCGCCCTCTTCGGTTTGGGCGCGGGCGTACCCCATGTCCTCCAGCATCGAGAGCGTCGGGTAGACCGTTCCGGGGCTCGGCGAGTACGTCCCGGCGAATCGGTCCTCGAGCTCCTTGATGATGTCGTAGCCGTGGCGGGGCTTCTCTTCGAGCAGCTGAAGGATGACGTACTTGAGGTCGCCCTGCTCGAAGATCCGTCCGCCGCGCGGTCCGCGTCCGCGGTGGCCGCCGGAGCCGGCGCCGCCGCCGGACCACCAGAAGCCCATGACGGAGGCGGGGTCGAAGGCGAAGCCCTTCCGGCGTCCGCGCGACTCGCTGTCCTGCCCGTGGTGACACATGACCTGCTCCTGTTCGATATATCGGCGAAATATCTACGATATATCGCAGTTCGCAAGGGGCGAGGCGGATGTCACGGTCCGGCTTGATCTTTCCGCACTGGAATCTCTGGCGCGGGCGATCGTCGGGTTGATCTGGGCGATCGACTTATGGTGCTGCGGAAGGGCGGGCCGCCGAATCCTGGCGCGGCCCAATGCGCGACTACCGATCGCGCCAGGAGAGATGGCGGGCCAGGAAGGCGACCGTCTCCGCCCAGCTCTCGCGGCCCTGCCGGGTGTCCATGCGCGAGAAGGAGTGCCCGCCGGGTGGTGAGCGCCACTCTCGATAGGTGTAGAGCCCGTTGTGGATCATTCCGGCGACGGCCATCGAGTCGCGCAGGTTGTGGTTCTCGGCGATCAGGACGTCCTCGTCATTGTCGGCCGTGTGGACCAGGACGGGCCGTCGCAGGGTGCGGGCATGGGCGATGGGTGAGCGTTCGATGTACGGACGTGGATTCTCCTCCAGCCGAGCGCCGAATCCCGGTTGGCGGACGTACAGCTCGTGATAGGCGTCGCCGTGCGAGCGCATGCGTGTCGGCAAATCGGCGACCGGCACGTGGGCGACCGCGGCCCGGAAGCGCTCGGGCCGTCGCAGCACGGCGTGGAGCGCAATGAAGCCGCCGTGGCTCCAGCCGAAGATCGCGACGCGGCCGGTGTCGGCCCACGGGATCTCGCGCGCCGCGAAGTCGATGGCGGCGATGCAGTCCTCGACTTCCTTGCCGCCGTAATCGATCGCCTCGTAGTGCGCTCGGCCGTATCCCGTGCTGCCGCGATACTCCGGCGCCACGATGACGTAGCCGAGCCTGACGAGGGCGAGGACTTCGGTGGCATAGTGCGCGGCGAAGTCGGCATGGATGCCGCCGTGCACGAGGATGATCAGCGGCCGCCGGCCCGTCGTATCGCGCGGGCCGAAGACATACGCCGGCACCGGAAATCCGTCGGCGCCGGGATAGACGGTCTTTCTGGCGTAGACGTCGGCCACGCGCGCGAAGAGCAACGAATCGTTCAGCACCTTGCGCGCGATCTGTTCCTGGAAGCGATCGAGCGGCCCCACCTCGACACGAGGCTCGCTCGCGGACGCGCCCTGCGCGTTCGCGTGGGGCGCCGTCGCAGCGGACAACCCGACGGCGACGACACACGTTAGGAATACGGCGAAATGGCGCGACATGCGGCGCGGGCTCCGGCGTGTGGACGCCCTCAACTTGACACCGGGATTTCGTGCTCGGCAACCTCTCCGCATTCGTCGCGACCGGCATGCGCCTTGCGACCTCGACGTTGCGGAAGCCGACGGCGCCCCAGGCGCCATTCTTCGCTCACGACCAACAGGAGA
>DATHUW010000009.1:0-16758 GCA_035461825.1 Gemmatimonadaceae bacterium | reverse complement strand
CGGCGCAGCGACGAGCGCGAGCAGCGCGGCGGCGTGCACGAGCATGCCTGAAACCTGGGGACGCATGACGGCGGGGAAGGAAGTGACGCGGGTGAAGGCATCGCGGAATCGCGACGCTGACCGCACTCACTCTACGCGCGTCCAGCGCCTCGTGCTGTCTGCGATCGGGGGCGCGGCCGGTGAGGAGAGCACGTGCGGTGGCTCGCGCGATTGAGATTTCAGCTGTTGGCCCTCTCGCGCCGGGCGTATTTTGGGACGGCACGCACGCGAGGAGCCGGATGGCGGATCTGAGGGATCGGCTGCAGGAGGCGCTGGGCGATGTCTACCGCCTGGAGCGAGAGCTGCCGGGCGGGGGCATGAGCCGGCTGTTCCTGGCGACCGAGGCCTCGCTCGGCCGGCAGGTGGTGATCAAGCTCCTGCCGCCCGATACGGCGGGCGAAGTGAGCGTCGCGCGCTTCCAACGGGAGATCCAGACGGCCGCCACGCTGCAGCACCCGCACATCCTGCCGATCCACACGGCGGGGTCGCGCGGCGACCTGCTGTACTACGAGACGCCCACCCACTGGACACGGATGGCAGCCATGGCATCGCTAGGATATCGTCTCGCGCAGCTCGGCGCGGCAGCGGCGGTGATCGGAGGTGCATTCGATCTGTTCGTCCCTCGCCTCCTCTCGCACCACGAAACGTTCCTCGCCGTGGCACCTCGAGCGGCGCCAGCGCCGACGGCCGCGCTCGTGCTCCTGCTCCTGCACACCCTCGGCGCGGCGCTCGTCGCGGTCGGCTTGGGTGCGCTCGCCCTGCTGGCTGCCTCGCGACGCTCGGGGCTTCGCTGGCCCGCCCTCGCGGCGGCCGGAACGGTGCTGCTGGCCGAGGGGATGAACGCGTGGGCGATCCGGCGCGTCGGGTCCCCGCTGTACGTCGGCCCGCTCCTCTCGGCGCTGCTGGTGATGGTGGGAGTGAGCATGATGACCGCGGCCGGCCGGCGCCGGTCCGCCGGCGGCCCGCAGGAGCGGAGCAGGGCAGCCGCCGTCTCCGCCGCGCTTCTCGCCATCTTCGTCCCCGCCACCGTGCACGCACAGTCCGCACTCGACCTCGAGCGGATCGCCGACGCCATCGTCAGGCGCGCGGGGCTCCGGCCCGGTGAGCGCATCCTCCTCGTCGGGGAGGCAGGACGCTTCGATCCGCTCGTTCCACTTCTGCGCGCAGCGATCACTCGCGCCGGCGCCACCGACCTCGGGGCGCTGACCGGATCCGGCGCACCACTCGCCGGCGCGCCGACCCCGTTCGTGCACGCGGCGGCTGGCTTGGACCGGGCCGCGCTCGCCGCGCACTTCCGCGACGTCGATCTTGCCGTGATGCTCCCCGGTGCCGAGGTCGCCCATCCGCCGTACGCGGCGATGCAGGACGTGCTGCGCGAGGGGCGCGGCCGCACGATCCACTTCCACTGGACCGGCGCCTCCGACCTGAACGGAATTCCGATCCCCGAATCGCCTCGTGTCGACTCGGTCTACCAGCGGGCGCTGCTCGAGACGGACTATGTCGCACTGGCCGGCGCGCAGCGCGCACTCGAATCGGCCATGCGCAGCGCCGAGACGCGCGTAACCACGCCGCAAGGCACCGACCTGCGGTTCCAAATCGGCAATCGGCCGTTCACCCGGCAGGACGGCGACGCGTCCGCCTTGCGGGCGGAGCACGCCCGTAACCTCATCGACCGAGAGATCGAGCTTCCCGCCGGCGCCATCCGGGTCGCGCCTATCGAGGAGAGCGTGAGCGGCACGATTGCGCTGCCCTTGTCGGCCTGGAACGGGCGACCCGTGCGTGACCTGGTGTTGCGACTGGAGCGCGGCCGCATCGTCGAGATCCGCGCCGCGGAGGGTCGCGAAGCGGTGGTCGCCGAGCTGACCGAGGGTGGGGAGGGAGCGTGCTGGTTCCGGGAGATGGCGCTCGGGCTCAATCCGCTTCTCGCTATCCCCGAGGACGACCCGTGGATTCCTTACTACGGCTACGGCGCGGGCGTCGTCAGGCTCTCATTGGGCGACAATCGCGAGCTGGGCGGCACGGTCGGGGGCGGGTACGTGCGATGGAACTTCTTCATCAACGCCACGGTGACGGTCGGCGACGACACGTGGGTCGCGGACGGGAAGGTCGTCTCGCGGCGTCTTCCCCGTCGGTGAAGGCGACCGTCCTTCGTTTCCGGGAATCGGGTCGCTGCGCACGGAGAAAGGGTTAGGATCTTCGCCGTACGCCGCTCAGCTTGCTCACCAGAACCGAACCCGTGCGCTGCTCACGTCCGGGTCCTGCCTGACGAACGTGGGCGCGAATGGAAGGCGCTGATCGGAACGCCCTCATCGCAGCTCGTGGAGAGGATCTGCGCGGCCGTGTGAAGGCGTGCGCGCGCGTGAAAGCGAGGCCGCAGGCCACCGCCAAAGAGCGGAGACCGGGTTAGGCGAAACGGCTCCTCACGCGCTGGCGTCTCCGCGTGGCAGCGCCGCGGCCTGCAGCCGCGTTGCGCGGCTAATGGCGGCCGAGTCGTCGTGGGCTCCCGCGGAAGTCGGAGACCCGCGCGCCGCACACAGGTCGCGGTGTCGCAGGTGCCTCGCCACGCGACCGGAAAGTGTGCGCTGCGCTCAGGTCACACCGGCGATTCGGAGCAGATCGGGCACGGACACCGTGCCGGTCGTCGTGAAAGGTGGGCTGGGCGTCCAGGCCGGCGTCGCGTTCATGTAGGAGCTGGCGTCGCCAGCCAGCAGGCCAGCGAATACCTCGGCGACGATCAGGCCGCCCAGAGTGCCTAAGCGTTTGCCTCCGGTCTGATGCTCGGCCTCCTTCAGCACATACCAGAACAGCGGCGCCTCACCATCTCCGGGGACATCGAGCTCGGATGCAGACAGTACGGGCACCCCGAATTTCTTCGCCACCGTCTGTCCCGAAGGCAGCCCCAACGCGTCTCCCCGCCTGAAGTTGCGGTGCGCGAGGTTGGCGAGGGAGGTGCCGACAGCGCCCGCTCCCACGACGCTCGCGGGCAGAGCGTGCAGAGGCGGCACCAGGTGGGTGTCGATCGCGCGCGACATTACGGGCGCAGACCCATCGATCGGAAAGTAGAAGCCGAAGTCGATGGTGTGCCCCGACGGCAGCGGACGAAAGCCCTGCATGTCCTCCGCGCCGCCGAAGAACGGCACGGACGGCTTCGCTGCGTTCAGCGGGTACACCGCGCGGGCCATCGAGTGCCCGAACCGGTACGCTGCGACGGAGAACTCCACGGGCATGAAGATTCGCTGCTGCCAATTGAAGACCTTCGTGCGCACGGGACGATTCCCGTGCTTCCGGAACACATCGTCGACCACATCCTGTCCCGCGACGCGAGGAAGAAAGTCGTGGACCACCGCCCATTGATACAGCCAGCGTGTCAGCCGCTGCGCCGCCGCGAAGCTGGTTTCCCCGCTTCGCTTCAGCTGCGGCTCTGCCTCCACATGATCGAACACCGCGTTGTGCAGCTTGAGAAACGCGAGCTGCAGCTGGGAGACCGCAGTGTTCTCGTCGTTGCGAGGATCACCGATGAGCGCGAGTCCCTGCGCATCCCGGGGAAGGTCGTCAGCGCCGTCGTGGTGGTCGATGCGCAACCGGCCGGTGCTACCGTCGTAGATGTCCGGTGAGCCCTGCGGCCCGAGACCGTACACACAGTCGAGATCGAAGAAGGGTGTGCGGATGTCGTCGACGGTCTCCGGATCAACCGTCGAGCCTAGGATCGATCCCTCGTCGAGGGTGAGGTCGTGATCAATGAACTGGCCGAAGAACGTGTACCCGGCTGGAATCGCGGAATCGCGCGTCGGGTCGTTCGGGGGCGTATCGACCATGGCCTGCGCGAGCTGCGTGGCGAGCTGGTCCGAGACCGCCAACGATTCGACGGTGCCCCTGATCTCGATGAGACGGCCAAACTTGTGCTGGCCATCGTCGACGGCCGCCTTGCTGATCTTCTTGTCGAGCTCACCGTGCTTGACCTTCTTCCCCTTGCCAGGCATAGGACCTCCATGGAGCTGCTAGCTCCGGCGAATGCGCCCAGCGACGAAAAACTCAAGACATCCAATCGTGCGGTCCGGGGACCGTGATTGGGCCGATTGGTCTCACGATGCGCCCTCACTGTCATATGAGCAATTTCTAATGCGGA
Organism: Gemmatimonadaceae bacterium; assembly: GCA_035461825.1. Taxonomy (GTDB): domain Bacteria; phylum Gemmatimonadota; class Gemmatimonadetes; order Gemmatimonadales; family Gemmatimonadaceae; genus JALZIF01. The sequence goes on along the minus strand of DATHUW010000009.1, from coordinate 12,593 downwards.
ACGCGCTGATTGAGGTTGGCTCCTTCCTGTTGCGGCCGCTGTCGTTCCGTCCGCCGCGCACGGGGATCCGGTCGATCGTCTGGTTTCGCACGACGACATACCAGCCAGCTGGACGCCTTTGCGAAGAGATATCGCGGGCGGACGCGCAGGTGGTGTCCCGCGGCGGTCGGCGCGAGGACGTGCCTGACGCCTGACACAGACCTACCCGAGGACACCTTCCAGCTCATCGAACGCACATCGGGCGACGCGGCGGCACGCCCTGGCGTGCGCGCGCCTTACCTCGTCCGCGCCAGGCGGCACCGATCAGTCCAACTCGACGGTCGTCCACTCCGCGCGCCGCAGCCCCGCACTCACCGGCACACCGGGCTTGACCCAGATGACCTCGTGCCTGCCCCCGTCCGGATCCGTGAAGCCGAAGTTCAGCAGCGACCCCATGTCGGTCACGGTGCCGTCCCCCGCTCCCTCGGCCACGAGGCGCCGGTGCAGCTCGCGGAACGCCTCCTCGCTCGCCGCATTGAGCGCGAAATGGTCCAGCCGGCCGCGCTGGAACATCGCCTGCGCGCCGGGAGGATCGATGCCCGGCACCTGGAACGGATGCAGGACGGTATGAGGGCCGACCTCGATGAAAGCGTGTCGCAGGCCCTCCTCCTCGAGATCGATCGTCACGCGAGCTTCGAACACGCGTTGATAGAAGGCGATCAACCGGTCCATGTCGCCGGTGATGAACGTCAGATGATGAATGTCGTTGAGCAGCCGCACACAGTCCCCCCATTCGTGTCGAAAGAGATGAACGGCCCATCGTCGCCACGGGTCCTAACGAACGACGCGCTCCTACCCGCTCACCTTCGCCAGGGCCTCCGTTGGGAGTCGGGCCGTTCGGCCCCAGGCCAGATAGGTACGGAGGGCGTCGCGCGTCTGGTCGCCGACCTTCGTGAAGTGAACGCGCAAGTACGTCTCGAGGTCGAACGGCGTGGCGAGCGGGGCCACGCGCAGGAGCGAACGAACGACCAGTGCGTGACCGGCGAGGCGCAGGGCAAGTGGTGGGTGCCGCCCGCGACGCTGCGCCACGATATCCATGGCCTCGCGCCCGGCCCGAATCGCCAGGGCCAGGTGAGCGCGGTGACGGAGCGCATCCAAACGCCAGCCGACCGATTCGAGCACGGCAATCACCGGCATCAGGAGCGCGGCGCCGAACGCTCCGCGACTGGCGACATCGGCGATGCGGCGCGCGGGCAGCCCGCCACGTCGCAGGGCATGCACGACGGCGACCACCCGCGCTGCCGCCCCGCTCAGGGGACTCGGAGCGAGCGGCGGAAACCAGTAGGCGATCCCCGGCTCGGGAAAGCGCGTTTCACCGGGAAGCGGCGCGCGATAGCTGATCACGGTGATGATGCCCTGAACGATGCGGTGCTCGGGCACGTGAGCGACCACGAACTCGCGATCCTCGGGACCGGGCTGGAGGAGCACGACGGTCGCATCGGCGATCGCACTCGAGAGGTCGCCGAACCACGGCCCCGCGCGGAGGGCGGTCGAGGATGTGGCCAGGTACACCTGATCCCACTGCGCGGATGCCGTGTCGGAGACCCGCGTACACACCCCGTAGCCGGTTAGGCGCTCCGGCTCGGTCCGGCGTCGCCGGGAACGATTGAGACGGTACAGGGTGAGTCCGGACCGCGTATTCGCTTCGTGCTCGGGTTTCACAAGGAAGGTCACCTGCGCGCCACCCTGCGCCAGGTGGCGGCCATAGACCTGGCCGATGGCTCCAGCTCCGATGACGAGCGCGCGCATGAGCGGACGATGCCGGATGCCCGTTCCCGCTGGCAAGGGGGTGCGAGCGCGAGCACGCGCTCGACCGGCGACACCGCGGCTGCGCAGGGGCGGCGCCGTCCGGCCCATGGTCGCCGTGGTCCCCCTGAACCGCCGCCGCCCGTGCGCGGTCACGCGGCCGCGTCCTCGCTGCCGCTGAGCGTCGGCTCGCCGGGCGCCCAGCTCACCGGGCAGAGCTCGCCGGTCTTGAGCGCACGCAGCGTGCGCAGCGTCTCCTCGATGTTGCGCCCCACGTCCAGGTCGTTGACCAGCACGTGCCTGACGACACCCCATGGGTCCAGGATGAACGTGCCGCGCAACGCGGTGCCGTCGTCCAGCAGCACGCCGAAGGCCCTCGCGAGCTGGTGCGCCGTGTCGGCGAGCACGGGAAACGTCACCGCGTGCAACCGCAGGTCCCCCTCGTACCACGCCTTGTGGCTGTGGTAGCTGTCGGTGCTGGCGGCGAGCACGACGGCATCTTCCGATTCGAACTCCCGCTGGAGGGATGCGAGCGACTGCAGCTCGGTCGGACAGACGAACGTGAAGTCCCGCGGATAGAAGACGAGCACTACCCACTTGCCGCGATGGTCCGCGAGCGAGATGCGCTGCGGCGATGACATCCCGCGCACCCACGCCTCGAGCTTGACGGCGGGGGGCACTGCTCCAATAGGTGCGGACATTGTCGAGATCTCCGGTCGATGAATGAGTAGTCAGGTATGTGTCGTCGAGGCTCAGCAGCCGGTGGGGCTGTTCGTCAGGCGACGCGGATCGGTGCCGTCGGGGTTCATGCTGTTAGATCTCGAGGTCGCCCGTCAAATCGCTGGCGTAGACGATGCGGCCGGGGCCGGGGAGCGGTGCACTCCCGCCTCCCTTCACGGCCGCTATGCCGTCGCCCGCGTTCGATGGTGAGGACGTCGGCGCGCCCGTGCAGGCAGCGAGGACGATCACCGGTAGCGCGAGCATGTCGCGATCGCCCGCCGGGACGACCTCGGTCGCGACGCACCAGCGTGCCGGTGCGCGTTGACGTGGCGCATGGGTTGAGGCTCCTCTGGAAAGCAGTTGGAGGATTCCGGCTGAAGACGAGCGTCCGCACAGCCGGATTCATCCTAGGAGGCGCGAGTGCGTCGCGAATCCCGACACGAGCCCGTTCGAGGATCGCGCGTAGGCTCCGCGCGCGCGCTCATCGCGCCTCGCGGGCACGTCCTCTGCCGACGGAGCGCCGCTCCGGCCGATGTCGGGATGCGCCGACACGCTGCGCCTGTCCTGCTACGCGCGCGGGTTTCGCGCAGCGCCAGCCTCGGGCCACTCCTGGAGAAGGGATGTGGCTCCTCACAACGGAATCACCGACACGAGAAGGAGTTGCACGATGAATGGCACGCGCACTACTACCCCCGGTCTGTTTCGAATCGCCCGTCGTCACGCAACGTCAGGCGTCAGGCTCGCATCTCTCACGCTCCTGGCGGCTCTCGCAGGGTGCGCGGATACCCCCACGATGCCCCTCGAGGCTTCCCACGTGAATGCGATCACCCCGGTGCGGCCGCCGAGTGGCGGCGCCGCGCCCACGATCGCCTTCAGCGCCGAGGTCGAGAACATCTGGCAGATCTTCACGATCGACCCGGACGGCTCCGGCCTCCAGCGCCTCACGAAGGGCCGCACGCACAGCCTGATGCCGGCATGGTCACCCGATCGGCAGCGGATCGCGTTCATCCGGCAGGGCCGCGCCGGGGGTTTCACCCTGCATACGATGAGTGCCGGCGGAAAGGGCGCCCGGCAGATTACGAGTGCCGAGTACGCCGCGCTCTACCCGAGCTGGTCGCCGGACGGCAACACGATCGTGTTCGCCGGGTTCGAGCCCGGGCAGCGAAGCGAGATCTATACCGTACCGGCCGACGGCAGTGCTGCCCCCACGCGCCTGACCACCGACTCGCTGTACGATGTCCAGCCGGTGTTTTCCCCCGACGGATCCAAGATCGCCATGATGCGCTATGGCACCACGAGCGTGCCGAACATCTTCCTCATGGATCCCGACGGGCAGAACATCACGCAGTTCACCTTCTGCACGATGGGCTGCCAGTCTCCCATGTGGTCACCCGATGGCAGCAAGCTCGCCTTTCAGCGCCAGGACTCGCTGTTCGTTGCGACCCTCGGCGCCGGCAACCCGGTCGGCGTCGCGGCAGGGCTGACCGGTTCGGCGCGCGCTTCGTGGTCGCCGGACGGCACCGAGCTGGTGTTCGTCGCGAAGGCTCCGGGCACGTTCATGCCCGATCTCTTCGCCGTGCCGGCCGCCGGAGGGCAGCCGCGGCGCCTGACGAGCTCGTCGCTCGAGGAGCGGACACCCTCCTGGGCGCAGTAGTCGGCTGAACTCACGGCCGGGCGCGCGTCGATCGGTCCGGCCGTGATCTCCGCTCGCCAGGCGGGCGGCGTCCTGGGCGTGCGTGCGCTACGGCCGTCGTTCCTCGATCGCAGCCAACCTCCGCGTCACCCGCGCCCGCTGTTCGGCGAACGGCGCCTCGGCTCGGCGCCAGTCCCGCACGACCGCCCGATAGTGCGCGGTCGCGCTGTCGGCGCGCCCTGCGGCCTCCCACGCCTCTCCGAGCACGGCGTACAGCTCGGTGCGGGTGACGTACAGGTTGGAAGCCTCCAGACCGCCGCGCAACGCCGGCTGAAGGACGCCCACCGCTTCCCGTGGGCGGCCTAACCGGAGCAGCAGCCGCGCCAGCTCCAGGTTGACGCGTGTGTATCCCATGCCGCGCGACGACATGGCTCGCCGGTGCTCGGCCGCTGCGGCGTCGAGCTGCCCGCGACTCGTGAGCAGAAGTCCGCGCACGTAATGGTGCAACAGGCGGTCGCGTTGGAGCGCGCTCAGCCCGCCGAGCACCGCAACGGTGTCCGCGAGAGCCGCGAGGGAGGCCGTATCACCCATCGCCGCACGGGCAGTCGCCGCGTGCGTGAGCGCCCACGCCCGGGCCTTCGCACGAACCGATGCGGGAGCCTCCGGGGGTCCGATCACCAGTGCGATGGAATCGAAGAGGGCGGCGGCCTGCGCATAACGCCCCGCCTCGAACAGCACCTGTCCTTCCATCAGCGCGGCGGGGGGCGCGGCCGACTCGGTATGATCGTCGAACGAAGCGCGCCGGTACATCCGCGCCGCCGCCAGCGCCTCCGCCAGGAGACCCTGCTGACGCAGGGCGATGGCCAGGTACCAGGCCGCCTCCGCGCGCTGCCGCTCGGTTCCGGTCTGCCGCACATCGCGGAGCAGGCGCGCGGCCTCGTCGTATCGGCGCTCCCAGATCCGGTGCTGCGCCATGTACGTGGAGCCATCCGCAAACTGTGGTGCCAGCGAGGCGAACTCGCGGTATGCCGCCAGGGCCTCATCGGGACGCCCCTGCTGATCGAGCACCGCCGAGAGCCGAATCCACGGCGCCGAGGCCGCCGGCTGGATATCGATCCAGCGGCGCAGCTCGCGCTCGACGAGGGCGAGCGAGTCCATCAACCCATAGGCGCTGATGATCTCCGTCAGCGCCTGACAGGCGGCGTCGCACTGCGTGCCTGCGGCGCGGAGGCCTAGCGAATCCATTGCCACCACCCGCCGGAGATATGGAAGCGCCGCGGCATAGCGCCCCTCCATCACGGCAATCGCGCCGGCGAAGTACTGCCCCTCGATCTCGTCGGGATACCGGGCCGTGAGCGTCTCGGCCAGCACCCGGGCGGAGGGAGAGAAGGTGGAGGCGGCCCACCCGGTCTGGATGCGCAGGCGCTCGCGGTCGGTGGCGCCGCCGGCCAGGCGCACGGCGCGGGCGTAGGCGCGCCACCGCCCGGCGAAGGTCGGGGCGGAGCGCCCGGCATAATAGGCGGCGAGCGCGAACGTCGAGTCCTCCCGGAGCGCCGCGTCGAAGAGCCGGTAGGACGCCGCCTGCTCCCCCGCGATGAACGCGCGAAGCCCCTCCTCGTAAAATCGATAGGCAGCGAAGGACCTCGTGGTGACGTCCGCGAGCGACCCGCCCGGCGCTCTCGCGCCGAGCCGTGGCACGAGCCGCGCCGTGCCGCTGTCCGCGATCGCGAACGCATCGGCGCCCGTCACCGACTCGGAATGCAGCATCGTGCCGTTCGCCAGCTCGATCACGCGCACGTCGAGCCGCAGCTGACCTGCCGGGGTCTCGTACAGCGCGCCATCCACCAGCACCGTTGCGCCGGCTCGGCGGGCAGCGGCCATGATCGCATCGGGCGATGCCGCGCGCGCATCGCCCGCCTGCCGCATCAGCTCGTACATTCGTGCGGTGCTCACCACCCGCAGCCCGGGCGTTCGTCCGAGGTTGGTTGCGAGCATGTCCGCGAGCGGGCGTGCGAGCTCGGCGACGGGGCTCTCTCGGTGGTCTACGATACCGCCGATCGCGAACACCTGCGGGGAAGGTCGAGACGGGACGGCATTTCCCGCGGGTGGCGCCTGTGCCCGCGGAAGCGCCAGCGTGAGTACGCCGATGCCCACGACGATGCCCGCCATGCCTGTGGCAATGCTCCACCGGTGCCGTTGCCCGAACTTTCCAGCGCGATAAGTCCACGCGTCGGGCCGGGCCGCGACGGGACGCCCGGCCAGGTGTCGCTCGAGATCGCCCGCGAACGCCGCCGCGGAGGCGTACCGGCGTTCCGGCTCCTTGCGCAGGGCCTGGAGCACGATGGCGTCCAAGTCGCCGCGAAGGCGACGGCGCAACCGCGGGAGGTCCGTGCCGCGCAACGACGCCACATCGCGCCGCGACCTGCCCGCGACTCCCACGTCCGGATCGTCAGGCAGGGGCTCGTCAGTGCCATCGTGCTCGATGATCGAAGATGGCCGTCGCGGCGTCTCCTCGAGGATCGCGCGTTCGATTGCGCGAGGCTCGCGCCCGCGCAGGAGGTGTGGGCTCCGCCCGGTGAGGAGTTCGTACAGCAGCACTCCGAGGGAGTAGACGTCGGTCGCCGGAGTGACCGGCTCCGCGCGGATCTGCTCCGGACTCGCATACTCCGGCGTCAGCAGCCGCATCCCCGTGTGCGTCAGCGTCTCGCCGCGGACGCGCTCGGCATCGAGCAGTTTGGCGATGCCGAAGTCCAGCAGCTTCACGCTGCCGCCGTCGGTTACGAGGATGTTCGAGGGCTTGAGATCGCGGTGAACCACCGAGCGCCCGTGCGCATAGGCGACGGCGCTGCAGGCCTGGCCCATCAGCCGGATCCGGTGCTCGACGTCCAGCTGTCGTCGATCGCAGTAGCGGTCGATAGGCTCCCCTTGCACATACTCCATGGCGAAGTAGGGCAACCCGTCTTCGGTGACACCGCCGTCGAGCAGTCGCGCGATGTGCGGATGTTCGAGCGACGCGAGGATCTCGCGCTCGGCGAGGAAGCGCCGTACCAGTCCGGGCTCGAGGTCCAACCCGCGCCGCACCACCTTCAGGGCGACCGTCTGCCGAAACTCCTCCCGCTCGGCGAGATAGACCACGCCCATGCCGCCGCGGCCGATCTCGGACAGAATGCGGTAGGCGCCAATGCGTTCTGGAACGTCGTGCGAGCGCACCACGCCAGCCGAAGGGAGGATCGCCATAACGAGTTCGGCGGCCGGCAGCGCGAACGTGTCGCCCGGGCGCTCCCCGGATGCGATCAGCCGCTGGACTTGCGCCCGCAGTTCCTCGTCGTCGCCGCACGCGTCTCGCAGAAAGACGTCGCGCTCCTCGACAGGAAGCTCGAGCGCCGCATCGAGCAGCGCATCAATGCGCTGCCACCGCTCGCGCGTCACCGGGTCCACGTCCGTTCACTCGCCGTGAAGAGCGGTAAGGCCGAGGTCAGCCGGCTGACCGGCCGAGCGTCTCCCGAAGCCACCCCCGAGCCTTGACCCAGTCGCGTTGGACGGTCCGCGGCGTCACACCGAGTGCGGTGGCCATTTCCTCCTCCGTCATTCCACCGAAGAAGCGATACTCCACCACCTGCGCAAGGCGAGGGCTGAGCGCACCGAGACGACTCAGTGCATCGTCGACGGCAATCACCATCTCCATGTTCTCCCCCGAGACAATGAGCGCCTCCTCCAGCGAAACCGGCTGCTCACCACCGCCGCGCTTGTCGGCACGATGGCGTCGCGCATGGTCTACCAGGACGCGGCGCATCGCGCGAGCGGCCATCGCCAGAAAGTGGGCGCGGTCCTGCCATTCCATCTGCCGGAGGTCGGCAAGGCGCAGGTAGGCCTCGTTCACGAGCGCCGTCGTGCTGAGGGTGTGCCCCCGATCCTCTCTGCGAAGCTGTCGTCGTGCGACTCGGCGCAGCTCCTCGTAGAGGAGGGGAATCGCCTCATCGAGCGCCGCTCGATCGCCCGCGCTGTGGCGGCGGAGCAGCTCGGTTACTCGCGAGCGTGAGCTCATCGAGTGTGCGACACCGGGTCGGGTGGGTGAGGGTCCACGAACTCTCAGGGCGGCAGATGTCGCGTTCGCGACCGCGTCCACGCCTTCGGATGAGTGCGCGCCAGGGGCGCATCGGCACTCCACATTATGGCCGGGCGATGCTCAGCGCCATACAGCGAGGTACGAGTGTGAACTCCATGACGATCCGAGCATCTGGAGTCGGCTACCGCCTAGCCCAGGTCGGCGCGGGGGGTGTAGCCCTTGGCGGACTCTTCGATCTGTTCGTGTCGCGGCTGTTGCCGCACCACGAGGCGTTCCTTGGTATCGGGCCAGGGGAGGCGCCGCCGGCGACCGCGGCGCTGCTGCTACTCCTGCTGCGGACGCTGGGGATCGCGCTCGTCGCGGTCGGTGTGGGCGCGCTCGCACTCCTGGCGGCGTGGCGTCGCGCGGGACTGCGCTGGGCGGGGGTGGCGGCGGCTGGAATGGTGCTGTTCGCGGAAGGCGCGAATGCGTGGGCCATCCGGCGGGTCGGCTCGCCGCTCTATCTCGGGCCGCTCGTGTGCGCTCTACTCGTCGGGGCCGGCGTGAGCATCGCCGCAACCGGGAGAAGGTACCGAGTCGGCACCCCGCACTCAGAGCGGGAGACGACGTGAGCCCGAGCCGAGGACCGCGGCTCGATGCCGCGCACCTCGGCCGCGCTCATGCATCGCTCACCAGAACCGAAGCCGCGCGCTGCGCACGTCCCAATCCTGCCTTACGAGCGAAAACAGGAAGCGACGGCCATCCTCCAGCGTGCCCTGCGCGTTGACGATCAGCTTGGGATTCGGATGTCCGCCCCCGCCGAGGAACGGGTGCAGGGGATGGGGCTGCAGGACTTCGTGAAAGCGAGCCGCGGTGCCTTGCAACAGGCCGTCGAGCCCGGCCAGTTCACCGATGGTCAGCACGCCATCGCCTATCGCCGCCGCCAGGGCGTCGACGGGAACGAACCAGAACTCCACCGCGCCGCCTCCGTGTGTCTGCACGATCTTCGGCGCGCCGAGGAATACTTCCCCCTGCCACAGGCTGTGTCCAAACACGGCGGGGGCGCACCCGAACGCGGCCGGAGGATCGAAGAACACCAACAGGTTGAAGTCCGCCGGGATGCACGCGGGATCCCGATAGAAGTAGACGACGGCCCATTCGTCCACCATGAAGACGTGGGGGGGCCTGGACTCGATGCGCGCGTAGAATGGCGGTCCCGGATCATCCGCCGACGGGAACTCCGTTCGCACCAATCCCGATCCCGACTTCGTGACGGGCGCGAGTTCGTCGGCCGATGCGGTGAGGGGTGATGTCGGTTCGCGGTCGCACGCAGCGAGCGGCAGCGACACGGCGAGCAGGAACAGCGTCGTCTTCGACATTGCAGCCTCCGGGCGGTTCGATGTGCACCGGCGCGCGACCATCCCATCTCGCGCGCTTGCCGCATTAGCGGCCGACCATTACGAAGCCTGACCAGTGAAAGGGGTGGAGCGAGGGATCCTCGCGCAGCATCGCCCGCTGCGCGTCGGCCAGCGCGGCCGCTTCCGAGCGCCCGCTGCCGAGCGACCGATAGAAGTGCCGCATCAGCCGTGCGGTCGCGCGGTCTTCGACTGGCCAGAGCGAGGCGAGCACGCCTCCGGCGCCCGCGTACAAGAAGGCCTGCACCAGACCGACCCAGTCGTCGCCGGGAGGCAGGTCCCCGACCGAGCCGGATCCGAGCGCCGTCTGACAGGCGCTCAGGACCACGAGCTGACCCGTCAAACGCATCCCGTAGACCTCGTGCACCTCCAGCCGACCGTCGTCGGTCTCGGTGCCAGCGAGCTCGACGAAGGAGAAGAGTGGATTGTGCTTGTTGAGGATTCCGAAGCTCGCGATGTGCAGGATTCCGTGGTCCCGCGCGCGCGTGAGAAAGGCGCGCTTCGTCGCCTCGGCGCCCATCAACACCGTCGCCCGGCCCGGATGGGTGCGGCGAATGGCGAGCACCTCCTCTCGTGACGCGGGCAGCCGGTCGGTGCGGGGGGCGAGGGCGAGAATCCTGGCGCGGGGCGGAACGGCCGGATGCTCCGCCAGGCGCACCCAGATGGTGGCTGACGGCGCATACGTCACCTCGAACCGCTCGATGAGGAACCGTTCGTCAGGCGCGCCATCGAGCAACGCGCCGAAGTGCACGAAGTGCAGCTCGCCGTGCGGCACGATCACGAGGCGGGTCTTTCCCTCGAGGAGCCCGCGCTGGTCCACCGGCTCGACGAGCTGCTGGTACAGCCGGCGGAGTGGCGCCCGCCACAACGGTGTGGCCGGGGAGCTGCCGGGCCGCTCCATCGTCCGTCGCGCGAACTCCACGAGGGTGCCGAGCGCACCCCGATCGACATTCAGCGGAATGGCATCGATGTCATCCGCAGTGATGACGAACGCCGTCGATCCAGAATCCGTAACGAGATACTGCAGCAGTACCTCATCGGACCGCAGTCGTGCCGCGATGGACCTCCACGGCACGACCTCGCCGGTGATCAGCCGACCGTAGGCGGGATCGCTCTCCCGGATGCTGAGGAGGAGCTCGGCATACTCGCGCTGCGCGCGCGCCAGCGCCTCGATCGTTGCGTCAGGCGTGGCCGTGTCGCGGCGTGCCTCACGCTCCGCCAGCACGGACGGGTCGCTCGACTCGATCTCCCGCAGCAGTTCGGTGATGCGACGACGGAGGTCCTGCTCTCTTCCGGTCGCGGTGCGCGAGCTGGGGACGCGTCCCCGCGCCAGCAGATCACGCAGTTGACGCGCGCGCAGCCGCTCGCTCGCGGCGAACGCCTCGGCCGGTCGGCCGCGCTCGCGTTCGACCATCGCCAGGGACGCGTAGACCTTCCACTTGTCCGCAAGGTAGCCGACGCGTCGTTCCTCCAGACGCAGCCCTTGCGCCACTTCCTCCAGCGCGGCGACCGCTGATTCCAGCGCATGGGCGGCGCCTGCCAGGTCGCCGCGGCTGCGCAGCGCATCCGCGAGATGCGTGTGCAGCTGCCACCGGACCTCGACCGATCCCGCGTCCCCGATGTTGGCCAGCCCCTCGCGGTAGAGCTGCTCCGCCGCGAGGGTGCCTCCGCCGCGCGTGGCGAGTTGTCCCAGGGCATCGAGGACGGCCGCCTCGCCGACGGGGTCGCCGATCGACTGCAGCGCCTGCCGGGCGCGGGTGAGCGTGCGTCGCGATGCCGCGGTGTCGCCGCTCGCCATCTCCACCTGTCCAATGAGCAGGTGCGTGAGCGCCACGGTGCGCCGATCGCCGAGCCCCGCCTGCGTCTGCAGGGCGAGTTGCAGGGCGCGAAGGGCCGCGCCGTGATCGCCTCGGAGATGCAGGAGCAGCGCGCGGCCCTGCTGTGCCCCGGCACGCCCCGCTTCGTCGCCTATCGAGCCGTACCCGGATTCCGCGATCGCGAACGCCTCCTCGGCCTGCTCGAAGGCCCCGAGCTGCACAGCGACGTCGGCGCGCTTCAAGGCCAGGCTCGCCACGAGATCGGGCAGATCGGCGAGCGCCTCGGCCTCCCGCGTCGCCGTGTCGAGCGAGCCCAGTGCGCCCTGGAGATCACCGGTCGCCGCCTGAACGGCGGCCAGATCGTGCCTGACCCTGACCACATCCTGCAACGCGCCGGACCGCTCGTGCATTGCAAGCGCCTCGGACAACAGGTCGAGCGCGCGCGCATACTGCCCGCGGCGTGTCGCCAGCAGGCCGAGGTCGTGGAGCACGAAGCCCGTCTCGGCCAGGTCGCCGTCGGCGCGGTTGATGCGCAGAGCGTGATGGTAGAGGCTGTCCGCGCGCTCGTACTCACCGGCCAGGCTCGCGAGGTCGCCGAGGTTCGTGAGGTTCAGCGCGGCGGGTCGCGTGCGGCCAGTGCGCTCGTTGAGCTCGAGCGCCTTCTCGAATGCGCGCTTTGCCTCGTCGAGGTCGCCGAGGGTGCGGGCGATGAGGCCGAGGTTGTTGTGGTCCGCCGCCATGCCGCGCCAGTCGCCGCTCAGCGCACGGATGGCGGATGCGTCGTCGGAGAGGGACGCGGCCTCGGCGATCTCGCCGGCATCCTTGCGGACGCTCGCCAGGATGCCCGTTGCGGTGCCCAGCGCGCGTTGATCGCCGATGCGCCTGGCAAGCGTGCGGGAGCGCTCGAGATGGATTATGGCACTGTCCGGTTCACCGGCGAGATAGAACCCGCCGCCGATGCTCGCGAGCACCGCGGCGTGGCCGGCCGAATCAATCGGAGCGAGCCTGGCGAGTGCTTCTCGCCAGAGCGCCATGGCGGCGGGCACGCCCTCGCGTCCGACGGCGGCAATGCCCTCGAGTCGCAGGCTGTCGGCGGCCACCCGGCCCAGGCGCTCCTCCGCCGACCAGCGCTCGAAACGGCCGACTTCGCGGACGAGAAAGGAGTCCGACCACGCATG
>DATHUW010000008.1:0-62978 GCA_035461825.1 Gemmatimonadaceae bacterium | reverse complement strand
TTCCGGCGACCGATCGGCGTCGCCGGACTCATCACGCCGTTCAACTTTCCGCTGGCCATCCCGACGTGGAAGACCTTCCCGGCGCTCGTGTGCGGCAACTCGGTGATCTTCAAGCCCGCCGAAGATGTACCGCACACGGGGTCGGTGTTCGTGGAGATCCTGCTCGAGGCCGGCGTGCCGCCTGACGTGATCCAGCTCGTGCACGGCGCGGGCGAGAGCGCGGGGAAGGCGATCGTCGAGCATCCCGGCGTGGCGCTGATTTCCTTCACCGGCTCCACCGAGACGGGTCGGAGCGTCGGCGAGACCTGCGGGCGGATGCACAAGCGGCTCTCGCTGGAGATGGGCGGGAAGAACGCGCAGATCGTCCTCGACGACGCCGACCTGGACCTGGCGCTCGAGGGTGTGCTCTGGGGCGCCTTCGGCACCACGGGGCAGCGCTGCACGGCGACGAGCCGCCTCATCCTCCAATCCGGCATTCACGACGAGCTGCTGAGCCGCCTGGTCGACCGCGCGCGCGCCATGCGGCTGGGCGACGGCCGGAAGGAGGATACCGACGTCGGTCCGCTCATCAACGAGGCGGCCCGGGAGAAGGTCGAACGGTACGTGAACATCGGCGTGACCGAGGGGGCCGACCTCCTCTGCGGCGGCCGGCGGGCCGAGAACGGGAAGCTGGCGAAGGGGTATTTCTACGAGCCCACGATCTTTGCGCGGGTGCAGCCGGGCAGCCGCCTGGAGCAGGAGGAAATCTTCGGACCGGTGCTCTCGGTGGTCCGCGTAGACACCCCGGAGGAGGCGTTCCGGGTCAACAATGACGTGAAATACGGTCTCTCGTCATCTCTGTACACGAGGAGCGTGGAGCTCGCGTTCCGCGCGCTGGCGGAGCTGGACAACGGCATCACCTACATCAACGCTCCCACGATCGGCGCCGAAGCGCACCTGCCGTTCGGCGGGGTGAAGGCGACCGGCAACGGACATCGTGAGGGCGGGTGGGAGGTGTACGAATTCTTCTCCGAGACGAAGGTCGGATACGTGGATTTTTCGGGGCGGCTCCAGCGGGCGCAGATCGACAACTATCCCGCGCAATCCGCCTGAGGCCGAGACGCGCGATGCGGCATGCGACGCACGAGGTGACGCTTGTGAGAATGCACTCGAGGCCGGAGCCTGGCGCCGGCGTCGTGTCGCGCGCATCGCGCATTGCGCCGCGGGGGTCGGTTCGCGGCGGCGTTTCCCTTGCCGTGCTTCGTCGGCGGCGCTTAGACTTCCGTGAGGGACGCGTTCTGCTTGCCGCGCGTGCGCGCCGGACCGTATCATTCCCCTCGCCCGCATCGATCGCGCATGAGCGATAGTTCCGCATCCAGCGCTACCCGCCTCGACATCTCGCCCGAGCAGCGCAAGGCGATCCTCCGCCGTGTGAATCGCTCGCGGTCGGGATGGCGTGCGCTCTGGGACTGGCTCAAGCTGTTCCAGATCGCGGTCTTTCTCTTCCTCATCATCAAGAGCTTCGTCGTCGAGGCGTTCAAGATTCCGACGGGCAGCATGGAGAACACGCTGCTGGTCGGCGACTTCCTGCTCGTGAACAAGGCGGTCTACGGCGCGCAGATTCCACTCACGGGCATCCGGCTGCCGGCGTTCCGCGAGCCCCAGCGCGGCGACGTGATCGTCTTCGAGTTCCCCGACCGGCGAATGATCGAGAGCGAGGAGCAGAAGAACTTCGTGAAGCGGGTGATCGGCGTGCCTGGCGACACGCTGGAGATGCGCGATGGCGAGGTGTGGCGCAATGGGGACCGCCTTGCCGAGCAGTATGTGATTCATTCCAGTCCCGGGGGCGACGCCTCGGCGGAAGAATTTGGATGGCAACGGAACTTTTTGGTGCGCCGCGCGGAGGCGTACAGCGGCTATCATCCGTCGCGTAACAGGTGGGGTCCGCTGATCGTCCCTGAGGGGAACTACTTCGTGCTGGGCGACAACCGCGACAACTCGTACGACAGCCGCTATTGGGGCTTCGTGCCGGACTCGCTGGTGAAAGGTCAGCCGTTGCTGGTTTACTACAGCTTCGAGCGCGACCGCGTGCGGCGCGCTCCCTGGTTGACGAACATCCGTTGGTCGCGACTCGGTGAACGGATTCGCTGACGAGCTGCCCCAGGAGCAAGCTGCTCCCCCTCGCGCCTTTCGGCGCGAATCGCCGTCGTCCTCAGGAGCCGCCGTGCCCATCCCCGCGTCCCCCGTGCGCGCCCGCCGGAAGCTATCGTCGGAAGATGGATCGCTGGATCAGTACCTGCGCGACATCAGCGCCTATCCGCTGATCGATCGCGACGAGGAGATCCGGCTGGCCCAGGGGATTCGAGCGGAGGATCCGGCCGCGCTCGACAAGCTCGTCCGGAGCAACCTGCGCTTCGTGGTGTCGGTGGCCAAGAAGTACCAGAACCAGGGGGTCGCGCTCTCCGACCTGATTAACGAGGGCAACCTCGGTCTCATCCGCGCGGCCCACAAGTTCGACGAGACGAAAGGCATCAAGTTCATCAGCTACGCCGTCTGGTGGATTCGTCAGGCGATCCTCCAGGCGCTCGCGGAACAGTCGCGGATCGTCCGCGTGCCGCTGAACCGCGCGGGGACGCTGCACCGGATCGGCAAGCGCGCGAGCGCGCTGCTCCAGGAGTTGGGCCGCGAGCCGACCAACGAAGAGATCGCCGAGGAGATGGACCTGACGGAGGAAGAGGTCGCGAAGACGATGTCGATCTCGCAGACCCACCTCTCCCTCGACGCGCCGCTTGCCCCCGGCGAGGACAACAAGCTCCTCGACTATCTGCCGGACACGTACAATCCGCCGCCTGACGAGCAGACGTTCGAGAAGGCGCTGACGGAATCGATCGAGGAGGCGCTCGCCACGCTGAAGGAGCGCGAGTCGAAGATCCTCCGCCTGTACTTTGGACTCGATGGCCGGGAGCCCATGACGCTGGAGGAGATCGGCGCGCTACTGGGCATCACGCGAGAGCGAGTGCGGCAGATCAAGGAGAAGGCCCTGTCACGGCTGCGGCACGTGTCGCGGGCGCGGTCGTTGGAGTCGTTTCTCGGAGAATGAGGAAGGAGCTAGGAACTAGGGCAGGAGTGCGAACGGCGCCTGCGGCGCCGTTCGCTTATTGAAAGCGAAGCGGGACGCCGGCCGGCGACCCGCTTCGTATCCGCCCCTGGCTCCTAGCTCCTAGCTCCTAGCTCCAGCCTCTAGCACACCGTCTCCAGGTACTCGAACAGCCGCGGGTGAATGCTCCGCGCCCGCGCCTCCGAGATCTTCCGGCAGTGGGTGCCCAGATACTCGGCCAACAGGAACGTCGGGGACACCGGGCTGTTCGGCGACGTGTCCTCCTCCCCCGCGCAGACCACCGGCAGACAGATCCCGCCAGGCTGCACGAACGATCGGAGCGTCTGCGGAACCGCGATCACGTTGCCCGTGCTCGCCTCCCGCTGCGTCGTCGTATACTCCTCGAAGTAGTTGTATCCGCGCATCGCAAGCTCCTCGGTTCCACCCATCCCGTTACCTCGCTATTGCATCAGTCAGGCCGTCGCGCGGCGCCGGGTGTTCACGGGACCGAGCGCTCGCGCCGCCGCCGAACGTGAACGTCGTCACTTTGCGCCCTTCCAATGCGCCCGCGACGCCGTCAGCTTTGGATACCGCCGTTCACGGCTCGTGCTCCTTCGATATACCCCGACCATGGCGCAATCGTTCTCGTTCGACGTGACCACCGGCGTCGACCTCCAGGAGGTCGACAACGCCGTCAATCAGGCGACGAAGGAGGTCCAACAGCGTTACGACTTCAAAGGTTCCAAGGCCGCGATCGAGTTCAACCGGGCCGAGAAGAAGCTCGTGCTCACGGCGGAGGACGACTTCCGGATGAAGGCGTTGTTCGACGTACTGCAGGCCAAACTCATCAAGCGCCACGTGCCGGTGAAAAACCTCGACCTGGGGGAGGTCAAGCCGGCGGGCGGTGACACGGTGCGGCGGGAGATCGGACTGAAGACCGGACTCGACGGCGACACGGCGAAGAAGGTCGCGGCCGCCATCAAGGACGCCAGGCTGAAAAAGGTGCAAGCGTCGATTCAGGGCGAGCAGGTGCGGGTGTCCTCGCCCTCCAAGGACGATCTACAGGGCGCGATGGCACTGCTGCGCGAAAAGGACTTCGGCGTCGAGCTGCAGTTCGGGAACTATCGGTGAAGGTCGCGCTCGTCACGCTCGGCTGTGACAAGAACACCGTCGACAGCGAGCGCTACCTCGCGCGACTGTCCGCCCAGGGCGCCGTGCCGACGTCCGACGCCAGCGACGCCGAGGTAATCCTCGTCAACACGTGCGGGTTCATCGACGCCGCGAAGCGCGAGTCGGTGGAGGCGCTCCTGGATGCGGCGCGCTACAAGGCCGAGGGTCGCTGTCGTGCGGTCGTCGCGCTCGGATGCATGGTGGAGCGGCACCGGGCGGAGCTGCACGACGCGCTCCCCGAGGTGGACCTGTTCCTCGGCACGCGCGACGTGGACCGACTGATCCCCTCGCTCATCGAGCGCGGGCTGCTGGATGCAGGGCCGCCGCTGCACCCTGGCGAGCGGATGCTCGTCGGCGAGCTGCCCCACGTGCGCTACCTGAAGGTGAGCGAGGGGTGCGACCACGGCTGCGCGTTCTGCGCGATTCCGCTGATGCGCGGCCGGCACCGGTCGTTCGCGTTAGGGGAGCTGATGCGCGAGGCACAGCTGCTCGAGATGCAGGGAGCGCGCGAGCTCAACCTCGTCGCGCAGGACCTGGCCCACTACGGCCGCGACCGGCGCGATGGGACGGGGCTCCCGGAGCTGCTCGAGGCGCTCGTCCGCGAGACCGGGATCCCGTGGATCCGGATGCTCTACCTCTACTCGGCCGGCATAACGCCGAAGCTGCTGGAGGTGGTCGCGCGGGAGCCGCGCATCCTCCGGTACCTCGACATGCCGATCCAGCATGGATCGGATGCCGTGTTGGAGCGCATGCGCCGGCCCGAGCGGCAGCGCACGATCCGGGAACGGGTGGCCCGGTATCGCGACGCCGTGCCGGAGCTGGCGATCCGTACGACCTGCATCGTTGGGTTCCCGGGGGAAACGGAGGACGACGTGCGCCGCCTGCTGGACTTCCTCGAGGAGGTGCAGTTCGATCGTGTCGGAGTGTTCGCGTACTCTCCGCAGGACGGTACGCGCGCGTACGCGTACGCGGACGACGTGCCTGACGATGTGAAACGCGAGCGGCTCGAGGCGGTGACGGAGCTGCAGCGCGCGATCACGGCGGAGCGGCTCGAGCGGCACGTGGGCGGCTCGGCGCGCGTGGTCGTCGACCGGGTGGACGAGGGCCAGCCCGTGGAGGCGCGCGTCCCCTGGCAAGCCGACGACATCGATGGCGTGACGTACCTGGAGTCGTCGGAAGCGCTCCGCGCGGGCGACTTCGTCGCCGCGCGCCTGACGACGCTCGTGGACGACTACAGCTACGGCGCCGTATCGGTCGGCGTGCCGGAGCGCTCGATGGAGCCACCGCGGAAGATTCGCCGCTTGCCAGTGGTCGCGGAGACGGCGGGCAGTTTCGGGCGGTGAGGGGAGTTTCACGAGGCGGGTGCCTGCTCCTCGGCGCGAGTCTGGCGGCGTTGGCGTGTGCGCCGCCTCCCCCGGCGCCCGGACCGGCACCCGCCGTCGGTGCGGGACGTCCAATCCGGATCGCCATCGTCGGCGGCGCGAGCGCGGTGCGCGTGGGCGGCACCGGCCCCTGGCAGCTCGAGGGAGCCGGCGGCCGAGCCGCGATCGCGCGCATCGACGGGCGCGGCGAATGGCGCGTAGAGGCGGTGCGCGCGGAACTGCGGGCCGTCGCGCCCGGCGGCGCATCGTCGGCGCTGCACCGCTCACTCGTTGCGCGACCGGCTGCCGGTGGCGCGTTCGTCACGATCGAGGGCCGAGCCTATCGCGGCACCGTGGCGATGGTGGCGACGGACACCGGTGTACTGGTCATCAACCGCGTGCCTCTCGAGGAGTATCTGCTCGGCGTCGTCCCCATCGAGATGGGGCGACGCACGGAACGCGAGCGTGAGGCGCTCGCCGCGCAGGCGGTCGCGTCGCGCGGGTTCGCCGATCGGCGTCGCAATCCGTCGGTCGGCGACGGCGCCTATGATCTCGTCGCGACGGTGCTGGCGCAGGCGTACGGCGGCGTGCTCGCCGAGTACGACCTCGCCACCGAGGCCGTCCGCCGAACCGCGGGGCTGGTGCTGCGTCATGAGGGGCGCCCAATCGAGGCGGTCTACAGCTCCACGTGCGGGGGCTCGACGGCTGCGGCGAGCGAGGTCTGGCGCTCCGCCGACCTGCCGTACCTTCGCCCGGTGAGTGACCGCATTCCGGGCCTGGAGGAGTGGTACTGTTCTCCCTCCCCGAGGTTTCGATGGGTCCGCGACTTCGACGCCGCGGCGCTGGCGGCGACGCTCCGCACGCACCTGCCGCGCCATGCCGGTGCCGCGGCCGGGGCCTTCCGTGCGGTGCGCGAGATCGCCGTGGACAGCACGACCGCGACGGGTCGCGTCGGTACGCTGACGGTGCGGACGGACCATGGCACCTGGGCGGTGCGCGGCAACGATGTGCGCTTCGTCCTCCGCGATGCCAATGGCGGCATTCTCCCCAGCACCTATTTTTCGCTGACCACGCGCCGCGATGCGTCGGGCTCGGTCACATCCTTGGCGGTGTCCGGCCGCGGCAATGGGCACGGGATCGGCATGTGCCAGTGGGGCGCGATCGGTCGGGCGCGTGCGGGGCAGGACTTCCGCCGCATTCTCGAGACCTACTATCCAGGAACGACCGTTGCGCGGGTGGATTGATGCAGCGTTATGCGCGGCAGCCTTCGCCGCGGCGGTCGCGGGAGCTGCTCCCGCGTCGGCGCAGGAGTCCGTCGCGGAGCGCTTCAATCTCGACCGCCTGCAGCTGAGCGCGATCGGACTGTCGGGGGGCGGGGTCTGGCCGTCGCGCGTCGAGCCCGCGCAAGCGTACGCGATTCACGCGGACTACGGGGAGATCGCGCCGCGCTGGCGGGTCGTGCTGACGGTCACGTACTGGGGATCGGAGTTCCGGCCGGAAGTCGTGCGTGAGCTCGAGGAGGCGTGGCGCAACGCCACCGTCGACCCGAGCGGCGACGACACGATCGTCGTCGGGAAGATCCGGATCTCGGACATCGCGTTCGAGGTAGATGGCCGGTGGACACCGCTCGCGACCGGCGCGCTGCGGCCGTTCGTCGGCGGGGGACTTGGCGTGCACGTGCTCAACGCCGAGAACCGAATTCTGGCGGGCACGTTCGTGGAGAGCGCGCTGGACATGATTGCGTCAGGCGTCACGGCATTGGCGGGCGTCGATACCGCGCCCGTTGGGGGCTTCACCTTCGGCGTTCAGGGACGCTACTCGTTCATCTCGAACACGCGCTTCTTCACGCTGCGGGCCGGCGGCGCCTACAACTTTCCGCTTCCGAGGACCGACGGATGAGCGAGCCGGTCGGGATCGGCGTCGTCGGCGCGGGCGCGATCGCCCAGATCGCGCATCTGCCGGTGCTCGCGAAAATGAAAGGGGTGAGCGTCGTCGCCCTGTGCGACAACGACGCCGCGAAGGCGCGTGCGCTGGCCGAGCGCTTCGACGTTCCCAACGTCGTCACCGACATCGAGGACCTGCTCGAGATCGAAGAGGTGGGCGCGGTGCTGATCACGACGCCGAACCATCTGCACGAGCCGCACGTGCTCAGCGCGCTGCAGGGCGGGCGTCACGTGCTGTGCGAGCGTCCGCTTGCGCTCACCGCGCGCGGGGTGGAGCGCATCCTGGCGGCGGCGCAGCGCGTGAATCGGATCGTCGTCGTCGCGAACAACCACCGGTTTCGGGTCGATGTTCAGGCCCTCGCGGGGTTCCTGCGCGGCGGCGAGCTCGGCCGCCTGACGGGCATCCGCGCCGGGGCCTATCAACAACGGAGTGCCGCCGAGGGCTGGCGGCACCGCCGGAACGAGGCGGGGGGCGGCGCGTTCCTGGAGCACGGCCTGCCGCTGCTCGACCTCGCGCTGTGGCTCGCGGAGTTCCCCGAGCCGACGCGGGTGGCGGCGCACGTGGACCGCGGGCGCGGCGCCAACGCCGTCGAAGATGCGATGCTCGTGCAGCTCGAGACCGCGCAGGGGATCTCGCTGTCGTTCGATGTCACGTGGTCGTACGTGGGGCTCGAGCAACGGTGGTGGTTCCAGGTGCTCGCGTCCCGCGGCAGCGCGTCGCTCGGCCCGCTGCGGGTCGTGAAGGAGCTCAACGGGCGGCCGCAGCTCGTGTCGCCGACGGGCGCGGCGGCGCGCGAGAGCGCCTTCGTGCAGTCGTACCGCGCCGAGCTTGCGCACTTTCTGGCGATCATCCGCGAGGAGATCGAGTACGACCCGCCCGCGGACCAGGTGCGGGTGCTCAAGCTCGTCGAGACGATCTACCGCTCGGCCGACGACGGAAAAGAAGTTCGATTGTGAGGCGATGGATCATCCTCCCCTCCCGAGGGGAGGCGCTCGCCGCGGCGGCGGCCGCGCTGCTGTTCGCGCTGTCGTTCCCGCCGTTCCCGCTGCTCGTTCCGGCGTTTCTCTGCCTTACGCCGCTCGCGGTCATCATCGCGCGCGACGCGGACGCGGGGGTGTCGCCGCGCGTCGCCGCACGGCTCGGTTTCTGGTTCGGGCTTCTGGCCTACGCGTGCACGCTGTACTGGATCGCCATCGCGCTCTCGCTCTACACCAAGCTGGCGGTTCTCGGGTACGTCGGTGCGGTGGCGTGGTTGGCCCCGATCGTTGCACTGGCGATGGCGGTGCTCTCGGCATTGCGGCGGGCGACGCGCGCGCCAATGGCGGTGCTGCTGCCGATCGTGTGGGTGTCGCTCGAGGTCGTGCTCAACTACACGTCGGATCTGTCCTTCCCCTGGCTGCCGCTGGGTCTGGCGACGTCGCGCTTCCCGATGCTGGCCCAGATCGCGGACCTGAGCGGCGTGCGCGGCACGAGCTTCTGGATCGCCGCGACCAACGGCCTCATCGCGGACGCGTGGCTGCTCCGGGGGAGTCGGCGCGCGATCGCGGTACGCGCGGGCCTCGCACTCACACTGCTGACGGCGGTGGCCGCGTACGGCGCCTGGCGCATGCGCACCATCGCGCTGCGCACCGTCGCCCCGATCGCGGTGATTCAGCCGAACATCCCGCAGGAAGACAAGTGGCAGGAGGAGAACCAGTCCCGCATCGTCGGCATTCTCGCCGGCCTGACGCGCGAGCACCTTGCGGGGACGGAGGCGCAACTCGTGGTGTGGCCGGAGGTCGCGCTGCCCGGCTATTTCGCCGACCACCCCGACTGGTCGGACACGCTCGCTGCGCTTGCGCGTCCGACCGGCATCCCGATTCTGTTCGGCGTGCTCGACGTGCAGTTTCACGGAGGCGGCGACTACGACTACTACAACGCGGCGATGCTGACCGATGCGCGCGGCCGCGTGGGCGTGCACCCGCCGTACCGCAAGGAGTTCCTCGTCCCGGTGATCGAGCGCGTGCCGTTCCTGAATCCGGACTGGTTCAAGGGTATGCGGTACTTCGGCGGCTACGGGCGCGGGAACGATCCGCCGCCCATGCGGCTCGGGTTCGGCAGCATCGGCGTGCTGATCTGTTACGAATCGGTGTTTCCGCAGCTCTCGCGCGAGTACCGCCGCAAGGGCGTGGATGTGCTGGTGAACATCACCAACGATGCGTGGTTCGGCCGGTCGATCGCGCCACACCAGCACGAATCGCACATCGCCATCCGCGCGATCGAGAATCGGGTCGGGATCGTTCGCTCGGCGAACACGGGCATCTCGGAGTACGTCGATCCGCTCGGCCGGCGGCACGACCCGACGCCGCTCTTCACCCCCGAAACGCGAACCTATCGAGCGGAGACGACCGACGTCCGCTCGCCGTACGTTCGGATCGGTGACTGGGCGGGCACACTGAGCCTGGCCGGCGTTCTCGTGCTGCTGGCGGTAGACGGGTGGCGGCGGAGGCGCGCGCGCGCTTGAAGGGTGCCTCGGTGGGCATCGACGTCGGCGGGACGTTCACCGATCTCGTCGCGGTCGCCGAAGATGGCGTGGCGGTGGCACGGAAGGTGGCGAGCACGCCCAGGGATCAGAGCTTGGGGGTGATGGCGTCGCTCGCGGCGTTAGGATCGCCTCCCGGGACGATCGGCCGGCTCATCCACGGCACCACCGTGGCGACCAATGCGCTGCTCGAGCGAACCGGCGCCCGGGTGGCGCTCTGCACGACCGAGGGGTTCGAGGATCTGTTGGAGCTGCGCCGGCAGGATCGGGCCTCCCTGTACGATCTGTCGCGCCACCACCCGCCACCACTCGTGCCCGCCGAGCGCTGCCTCGGCGTGCCCGAACGGCTCGCGCCGGAAGGTGTGCTCCGGGGGCTCGAACGGGACGATGCGACGCGCGTCGCGCGGGCGGTCGCCGCCCTGGGAGCGCAGGCCGTGGCCGTCTCGCTGCTGCACGCCTATCGCGACGGCGCCCACGAGCGGCGGCTCGCGGCAGCGATTCGTGCGGCGTGTCCGGACGCGGAGATCGTGCTCGGCAGCGAGATCCTCCCCGAGATCCGCGAGTATGAGCGCACGGCGACTACGGTCGCGGAGGCGTTCCTGCGGCCGGTGGTGTCGCGCTACCTGCGCCGTCTGGCGGACCGCGTGATGGGGGCGGGGTACCCGGCGCCGGGGGTGATGACCTCGTCAGGCGGCGTGCTGCCGGCGGGCGAGGCGGGAGAGCACGCCGCGTCGCTCGCGCTCTCCGGTCCGGCCGGGGGCGTCGTCGGCGCCGCGCTCGTCGCCCGGTTCGCGGGGTTTGGGCAGGCGCTCACGATCGACATCGGGGGCACCAGCGCGGATGTGGGACTGATTCTGGACGGCGCGCCGCTCGTCGAAAGCGGCGGCGAGGTCGCGGGGGTTCCCATTGCGCTCCCCCGGGTGCTCGTCGAGAGCGTGTCGGCCGGCGGGGGCAGCGTCGGGTGGATCGACGACGGCGGTGCCTTGCGAGTGGGGCCGCGCAGCGCGGGCGCCGAACCCGGGCCGGCGGCGTTCGCCCGCGGCGGCACCGAGGCGACCGTGACCGATGCGCACATCGTGCTCGGCAACGTCAGGCAGCGGGAGCTGAGCGGCGGGATCGCCGCGGATCCGATGGCGGCGCGCCGGGCCATCGAACGGCTTGCCGGCACGCTGGGCGCCTCGGCGGATCGGGTGGCCGCGGCCATGATCGCGGCGGCTGATGCGGCGATGGCGCGCGCGCTCCGGCGCGTGAGCGTCGAGCGCGGCATTGATCCGCGCCGCGGTGTGCTGGTGGCGTTCGGCGGCGGCGGCGGCCTGCACGCCTGCGGATTGGCCGATCAACTGGGCATGCGGCGGATCCTCGTGCCCCCGTTCGCGGGCGTGCTGAGCGCGCTCGGGCTCGCCGTGGCGGCCGAGCGGCGGGATGCCACCGCGAGCGTGATGCAGCGCGCCGCGTCGATGACGGGGGATGGGGTGCGCGCGGTGTGCGAGGCGCTCGCGGCGCGCGTGCCGGCCGCAGTGGGGCGGGCCTGGTGGGCGCGGGCCCGTTATGCGGGGCAGGGACACGAGCTGGAAGTGCCGCTCGCGCCGGGCGACGCGGGCGACCTGATCGAAGCGCGCTTCGCCGACGTGCACGCCGTGCGGTATGGATTCACGCTCGACCTGCCGGTCGAGGTCGTGAGCGCGCGCTATGCGGCGACCGGCGAGCGCGTGACGCTGACGCTCGGACGCAAAGGCGTCCAGCGCTGGTCGCCTGACGAGCCGCGCGATACCGGGGGCGCGCTCGAGGTGACGCTGCGCGGTCCCGCGACCGTCGCCCTACCGGATGCCACGCTGCTGGTCGCGGAGGGATGGACGGCTCGCGCCCTGCCGGTCGGCGGCTGGCTGTTGGAACGCGACGCATGAGCGACGGCTCGTTCGATCCGCTGGCGCTGGAGGTGATGGCGCACGCCTTCGCCGCCGTGGCGGAAGAGATGGGCACGGTGCTCGTGCGTGGCGCACTGTCGCCGAACATTCGTGAACGGCGGGACTCCTCGGCCGCGCTGTTCGACCAGGAGGGACGGATGGTTGCCCAGGCGGCGCACATCCCGGTGCACCTGGGCGCGATGCCGGAGGCCGTGCGGGCGGTGCGCGACAGGCGCCCGCGGCCGGGCGACACCTTCATCCTCAACGACCCGTATCGGGGCGGCTCGCATCTGCCCGATCTGACGCTCGTCCACGCCGTCGAGCACGAGGGGGAGATCGGAGCGTACGTCGCGGTGCGGGCGCACCACGCCGACGTCGGCGGCATGAGTCCCGGGAGCATGCCGCGCGGCGCGCACGAGCTGGTGCAGGAGGGCCTGATCCTGCCGCCGGTGCGCCTGGCGAGCGCCGACGGACTCGAGCGCGACGTGCTGGAGCTGATCCTCGCGAACGTTCGGACTCCGGACGAGCGCCGCGGGGACCTGCGCGCGCAACTCGGCGCCTGCGCGGCGGGCGCCGAGGCGTGGCGCACGCTCGTCAGACGCGAGGGACTGCCGAGAGTTCGGACCGCCGGGACGGCGCTGCTCGCGTACACCGAGCGGCGTGCGCGCGCGGCGGTCGAGGCGCTCGGCGACGCCCGCGGCGAGGCGGAGGATGTCCTCGAAGGGGACGGCCTGTCGGAGAACGACATCGTGGTACGGGCACGCGTTCGCGCGCGTGGCGGAATCCTTCACGTCGACTTTGCGGGCAGCTCACCGGCCGTGCCGGGGAACGTAAACTGCCCGCTCGCCGTGACGCGGGCAGCGTGCGTCTTCGTGGTGCGCACGCTGCTGGCCGACGACGTGCCGACCAACGACGGGATTGCCGCGGCGCTGGACATCGTGGCGGAGCCGGGTAGTGTGGTGCACGCGCGCTGGCCCTCGGCGGTGGCGGCCGGGAACGTGGAAATGTCGCAGCGCCTCGCGGACCTGCTGCTCGCGGCGTTAGGGGATGCCGGGGTACCGGTGCCGGCGCAGGGGCAGGGCACCATGAACAACGTCGCGTTCGGCGGCGTGGGCTGGACGTTCTACGAGACCCTGGCGGGGGGGCAGGGCGCCGGTCCGCGTGGCGACGGCCCGTCGGCGGTGCACGTGGGGATGAGCAATACGCGCAATACGCCGGTCGAAGCGTTGGAAACGGCGCTCCCGATCCGCATCGAGCGCTACGCCGTGCGGCGCGGTTCGGGGGGGGCAGGGCGGCACGCCGGTGGGGACGGCGTCGTGCGCGTCTATCGCGTGCTGGAGCCCTGCGCGGTGACGTTGCTAACGGAACGCCGCCGCCACCCGCCGCGCGGAGTGGCGGGTGGCGAGCCGGGCGGGGTGGGGCACAATCTCCTCAATGAAGCGCCGCTGCCGGCGAAGTGCGGGGTGTCGCTTCGACCGGGGGACGTGCTGACGATCGAGACGCCCGGCGGCGGGGGGTGGGGGCGCTCGCCAGGCTGACGATCGCGGCTTCGGTGTCACCCCTGTTCGTGCACCCCGCACGAAGCGCGCGGCATGACCACGCACTCCAGTACGTCGCGAGACCCCGTGCGACCGCCCCGCGCGACGGCGAGGAGCATCCGGTCGATCGCCAGGCGTCCCAGCTCGGTCGCCGGCACGCGGACCGATGACAGCGCCGGTGACAGATAGCGCGCGATGGGCGTGTCGCCGAAGCCGGCCACCGCCATTTCGTCAGGCACGGCGATCCCCGCATCGCGGAGTGCCGCCAGCGCGCCGGCTGCCAGGGCGTCGGACGCCGCGAAGATCGCGGTCGGGGGCGGCGCGAGAGCCAGCGCCCGGCCGGCCGAGGCGTGGCCGCCATCCTCGGTCGTCGCTCCGACGATCTCGAGTGCGGTGTCCGATTGGATCCCCGCATCCGCGAGTGCCTGACGATACCCGAGAACTCGGGCCTCCATCGCGCCGTCGCCGTCGGCGCCCGCGAGGAGGGCGATGCGCCGGTGGCCGTGGCGCACCAGGTGGCGGACCATTGCCTCGGCGCCACCCGCCTCGTCGACCGCCACTACGGCGATGTCCGGCCGGACGGAACTCGCGCCGAGCAGCACGACCGGCTGTGCGGCCGGCAGCTCGCGGAGCAGGGCGTCCGCCTCCCCGTGTGGCATCATGAGGATCACCCCATCCACACGCCCGCGCATCGCGCGAAGTGCGGAGATGGCTCCGTCGGGATCGCCGTGCGCACTCGAGATGAGCAGATCGAATCCGCGCCGGCGGGCCGCCTCGCCGAGCCCGCGCAGGAGCTCCCCGCGCAGCGCGCCGTGCAGGTCGGGCAGCAGGACCCCGACCGTCGCCGTCCGGCTCGTGATGAGGCTCCGCGCCGTGGCGTTAGGAACGTAGCGCAGCGCCTCCGCCGCCGAGAGCACCCGCGCGCGCGTCTCATCATCGACCGGTGCGGTCTCGTTGAACACCCGCGACACCGTCGCCGGCGACACGCCCGCCGCCCGAGCGACATCCTTGATCGTGACCGTCACCATGCCTCCGGCAGTCGCGAGCCCTGCGGCCCTCCGCGCAGCCATCCCCGTGGTGCAATATGGCGCCCGGCGTGGTCCCGCGGGACGTTCGGCGGTAGCTTGCTCGCACCCCCGTCCCGACCTCCGCACTCCCGTGTCCCACGAGTCCAGCACTCCAACGCGCGCCGATTCGGCATCCGCCGCCGTCGACCTCGAGGCGGGGACGCCGAATTACGGCGACCTCGCCGCCGTGCTCACGGGAGGCGGCGCCCGGGGCGCCTATCAAGTCGGCGTGCTGCGGGCCCTCGCGCGCCACTTTCCCGCGCTGCGCATTCCGATCCTCTTCGGCGTGTCGGCGGGCGCGGTGAACGCGGCCTATCTGGCCCAGCACCAGGGTACGCTGGGCGAGGTGGCGGAGGAGCTCACGGCGCTCTGGACCTCGCTCGCGCCCGAAAAGGTCTTTCGTGTGGACGCCTCGCGCCTCGTCTCCAACGGCGCGCACTGGCTCGGGCGCCTCATGGCCGGCGGTCGGCTCGCCGCGCGGAGCACTCGCGGTTTCGTTGACACGGAGCCCCTGCGCCAGCTCCTCGAGCGGACGCTGGGTGTGCGCGGAACGCAGGAGATCCCCGGGATCGAGGCGAACCTGGAGCGTGGCACGCTGCGCGCGCTCGCGCTCGGCACGACCAACTATGCGACCGGGCAGTCGATCATCTGGGTGCAGGGGCGCGCCATTGCAACGTGGGAGCGCCCGAAACGACGCAGCGTGCAGGCGAGGCTCGGCGTGCCGCACATCATGGCGTCGGCCGCGCTCCCGCTCTTCTTCCCGGCGGTGCCGATCGGCCCGGACTGGTACGGCGACGGGGGGCTTCGGCTCGCCGCGCCGCTCTCGCCCGCGCTGCACCTCGGCGCGGATCGGATCCTCGCCGTCTCGACACGGTTCGAGCGCTCGCAGGCGGAGGCGAACCGTCCGTCGGTCGTCGGCTATCCGCCGCCGGCGCAGATCCTCGGCGTGATGTACAACGCGATCTTCCTGGACCTGATCGATCAGGACGTGCTGCGCCTGGAGCGCCTCAACCGCCTCCTCGCCAAGCTGCCGCCTGACGAGCGGGACGGCATGCGCATCGTCGACATCCTGGTGATCCGTCCGTCGCAGGACCTCGGACGTCTCGCGCGCAGCTACGAGCCACGGCTGCCGAGCGTGTTCCGGTGGCTCACGCGCGGACTGGGCACGCGCGAGACGGCGAGCCCGGACGTGCTGAGCCTCCTGATGTTCCAGGATGACTATCTCGCCCGCCTGATCGACCTGGGCGACGCGGATGCGGAGGCGCGGATCGACGAGATCGCCGCGTTTCTGAGCGGAAGCCGGATCGTGGCCGGTGTCGAGGGTCGGGAATCGGGTAACGGGAATCGGGAATCGCGAACCGCTATCCCATCCCCCGCGCAGGACCCGAGCCCATGACCGGACCGACCAGGAGTTCCTCACCCTCGGCCGCCGCGACCACGCGCAAGCCGGAGCCGCGGGCTGCCGCGTGCACGGCGCATCGCGCCACCATCGCGTCCACGTCCGGATCGGCGCGTTGCGGCGCATGATGGAACAGGACCAGTGTGCCGACGTCCGCTTCGAGCGCGAGTTCCAGTGCCTCGTCGGCGGTCGAGTGTCCCCAACCGCGGAAGTCGCCGGACTCCTCGGCGGTGTAGGTACTGTCGTGGATGAGGAGGGCGGCGCCGCGACAGGCATCGCGGATGGTCTCGCGTAAGGCGGCGGGGGGCCCGTCGCTTCCGCGCAGTTCGTTGTCCGGCACGTAGACGATCGCCGTGCCCCCGCCCGAGATGCGGTAGCCGACGGCGCCACCGGGGTGATGGACGGGGAGCGCCCGGACGGCCGCGCCGCCGATCGCCACCTCATCGAACGGCGGCGTGCGGAACTCCACCTCGGCCCCGGCGCTTTCCAACGGCACGGGAAAGACCGCCGGGGACATCAGCGTGCGCAGGGTGCGCTCGAGGGTGCCGGGCGGATCGTTCGCGCCCCAGATGCGCAGGTGTGCGCCCTCGCGGTAGAGCGGGGTGAAGAACGGCAGCCCCTGGATGTGGTCCCAGTGGGTGTGGGTCAGGAAGAGGTCGATCGGTGCGTGCGGCGGATCGCCGAGCGCCGGACCTAACGCGCGGATGCCCGTGCCCGCGTCGAACACGAGCGGCGGCTCGTCGGCGATGCGCACGGTGATGCACGGCGTATTTCCCCCGTACCGCACTGTCGCCGGTCCCGGCGACGGCACGGACCCCCGCGTGCCCCAGAACCGCACCCGCATCCCGCGTTCGGCGTCCGTCACCCCGACCGCGTATGCGCGACGCGCTCGAGCGCCTCCCGATCGGCGACCTCGATCTGCCGCCGCTGGACCGAGATCATCCCGCGATCCTGAAAGTCCCGCATCGCGCGCGATACCGTTTCCCGGCTCGCGCCGATCATCTGCGCGATCGTCTGATGCGTGAGCTTCTTCTCGATGCGCCCGTCGGCGCCGGCGTGGTCGAGCAGGAGGCGCGCGATCCGCCCGTGCACGTCCAGTAGCACGAGTCCGCCGATCTGCTCATCCGCGCGGCGGAGGCGTCTCGAGAGCGCCGTGAGCAGCGCCCACGCGAGCGCCGGCGATTCCTCGATGCGGCGCCGGAAATCCTCCCGACGCAGCACGATCAGCTGCGTGTCCTCGACGGCGATCACGTGCGCGCTCCGAGGCTGCCCGTCGATCAGCGACAGTTCGCCGAAGTGCTCGCTGGGGCCGAGCATCGTCAGGATCACCTCGCGGCCATCCTCGCCGACGAGCACGACCTTGACGCGCCCGCTCTTCACGATGAAAAGGGAGTCGCCCGGATCGTCCTCGAACAGGATCACGCTTCCGCGCGGGTACCCGCGCTCGCGCGTGAGCTCGGCGAACCGCTCGAGCTCCATGAGGTCGAGTCCGCGAAGCAGCGGGACGGTGGCGAGGAATTCGGTGGTCTCCATGGATGCCTCGAAGTGCGGCATGGAGGCGTCGGCGCCCCGCGGCCGGTTCAGGCGGCAAGCTAGAGTCGCCCGGAGCGCGTGTCAAACGGCTCAAGTCGTTCGCAGCGCGCGATTTCCCGACCGCCGACGATCGCGCCCGGCAGTCGGCACCGCGTTTGCGCAGATGGAGCGGGATCGCATGCGGAGCCGCATGCGCACGGGAATCGGTGGCGCGCCGGGTTCCCACTCGACCTCGTCGGTTGTCACGCGCGCGCGAGAATGGAGCGATACGGACGTGAGCGGGCTGAAGCGAAAACCCTACTGGCTCGAGCAGGGTGAAGTGACCTGCGAAATCTGCGAACACACGGTGATCGTGCAAGCCGTCCTGCGGTGCACCGGTTGCGACGCCGGTATCTGCGAGCATTGTGCGCTCACCATCCATGAGACGCACGAGATCGTGTGCGCACCGTGCCGCGAGCTCGAGGAGCGTGGGTGATGGCGCGGGCGATCTGGAAGGGGCGCATCACCTTCGGCGACGTCGACGTCCCCGTGAAGCTGTACTCGGCCGTTCAGAGCCAGGGCGTGCAGTTCCGGTTACTGGACGCGAAGCGCCACGAACCGATCAAGCAACACATGGTCGATCCCGAGTCCGGGAAGGTCGTCGAGTACGCGGACATCCGGCGTGCCGTGGACACCGGCGCGGGCGAGCTCGTTCTGGTGGATGCGGAAGAGCTCGCGGAGCTCGAGCCCGCTCCCTCGCGGGAGATCGAGGTCACGCGGTTCGTCCCACATAACGAGATCTCCCATCTCTGGTACGACCGTCCGTACTTCCTCGGCCCGGACGACAGCGACAGCGGGTACTTCGCGCTGGCGGAGGCGCTGCGCAGGAAGAAGGTGGACGGGGTGGCGCGGTGGGTGATGCGCAAGAAGGAATACGCCGGCGCGCTGCGAGCGGATGGCGAGTATCTCGTGCTCGTCACGCTGCGCCACGCGGGGGAAGTCACCCCGGCGTCCGAGCTGACGCCTCCCGGTGGGCGCGATCTCGACCGCCGCGAGGTCGAGATGGCCAAGCGGCTCGTCGCCGCCATGGAGGACGAGCTCGACCTCGCCGCGTACAAGGACGAGTACCGGGATCGGGTCCTGGAACTCGTCGAGGCCAAAGCGGCGGGCAAGGTGGTGAAGTTCCCGAAGGCCCCGGCGAAGAAGACCGAGGCGTCGCTTGCCGACGCGCTGGAGAGGAGCATCGCGGCGGCCCGGAAGCGGAGGAAGAGTGCCTGACGCCGACGACGTCGTCGAGCAGCCGTCCGCGCGGCCGTTCTGGTCCGGCACGATCACCTTCGGCCTGGTGAGCGTCCCGGTCAACTTCATGGCGGCCTATCGCGCGGATCGCGTGTCGCTGCGCATGGTGTCGCCGGAGGGACGTCCGCTGTCCCGCCGCTATTTCACGTCGCGCGACGAGAAGCCGCTCGAGTGGGATGACATCGTGCGCGGCTACGAGATCGAGAAGGACGAGTTCGTCGTGGTCGAGGACGACGAGCTCGAGCGGCTGGCGCCCGAGCGCACGCGCGACATCGACCTGCGGGTGTTCGTCAAGGTCGACGACATCGATCCGAAATTCTTCGAGCGGGCGTACTACCTCACGCCGGCGGGTCAGTCCACCAAAGCCTATCGACTGCTGGCGAAGGTGATGGAAGACACCGGCCGCGCGGGCATCGCCACGTTCGTCATGCGCGCGAAGGAGTATCTCGTGGCGATCATCGCGGAGAACGGCATTCTGCGTGCGGAGACGCTGCGGTTCGTGGACGAGGTGCGTTCGGTGGAGGACATCGGGCTCCCCGATCCGGCCAAGCCGAAGGCGGCCGACGTCAAGCGGATCGAGAGGGCGATCGACGGGCTCACCGAGAAGGCGCTCGACCGGCGGGAGCTCGTCGACCGGTCCGCGAAACGGCTCAACGAGCTGGTGGCGAAAAAGGTGAAGGCCGGTGAGGACGTGGTGGAGTACGAGCCGGCGGCCGAGGAAGGCGACGGCGGCGGAAAGGTGCTGGACCTCATCGAGGTGCTGAACCGGAGCCTGAAGGGTGCCGCGGCCGCGAAGCATGCGGCGAAATCCGGCAAGTCGGGCGGGAGATCTGCGTCCGCCGATGGCGAGGACCTCGGCAGGCTCTCCAAGGACGAGCTCTACGCGCGCGCCAAGCGCCTCGACATCCCCGGGCGCTCCGGAATGTCGAAGCAGGAACTGGTCGCGGCGATCCGGCGTTCCGCCTGAGCCCACGGTCGGAAGTCGTTGGCGGCTTGTTCCTTATCCGTCGCCCCGCCTATATTTCCCGGCTTACCGAGGGGGCGCCGAGACGGAACCGACATGCGGAAGCCGTCGCTTCCGTCAACGGTGCGCTTCAACGGCCCCGCACGATCATCGAGGCTCCAGTGAAGACCGAAATCCATCCGCCGTATGCGCTCGCGCGCGTCGTTTGCGCCTGCGGCAATAGTTGGGAGACCCGCTCGACGCAGGCGGAGATCCACACCGACATCTGCTCGGCCTGCCATCCGTTCTACACCGGCAAGCAGAAGCTCGTCGATACGGCCGGTCGCGTCGAGCGCTTCCGCCAGAAGTACGGAAAGAGCACCTGAGCATCCGCGCCCGTCTCGTCGACGCGCTCGATCGCGCGGCCGAGATCGAGCGCGAGCTGTCCTCGACCGAAGGAGCCCGCGCCCCAGCCCGCCTCGCGGAGCTGGGGCGCGAGCATCACCGCCTGACGCCTGTCGTCGAGCTGGGCCGGCAGTACCTCAAGGTCGAGGACGATCTGAGCCAGGCGCGCGAGCTTTCGAGCGCGGACGACGCGGAGCTCGCCGAAGAAGCACAGCGTGAGGTGGATGAGCTCGAGTCCACGCTCGCCGACCTGCAGCAGCGACTCCGGCCCCTGCTGGTGCCTCACGACCCGCTGGACGATCGCGACGCGATCGTCGAGATCCGTGCCGGTACTGGTGGCGACGAGGCCGCGCTCTTTGCCGCCGACCTCCTGCGCATGTACGAGCGCTACATCGACCAGCGCGGATGGCGCCTCGAGTTGATCTCGCGATCGGAAGGGGTGCTCGGCGGGATCAAGGAAGCCGTGTTCAAGGTCCGCGGCGATGGAGCCTTCGGCGCCATGCGCTTCGAGTCCGGCGTCCACCGCGTGCAGCGCGTTCCGGCCACGGAGGCGCAGGGCCGCATTCACACGTCGGCCGCCACGGTCGCGGTGCTCCCCGAGGCCGAGGAGATCGATGTCAGGATCGACGACAAGGATCTGCGCATCGACGTGTTCCGCGCTTCCGGCCCGGGTGGCCAGGGGGTGAATACGACGGATTCCGCCGTGCGCATTACACATGTCCCGACCGGCGTCGTGGTGAGCCAGCAGGATCAGCGCTCGCAGCTGCAGAATCGCATGAAGGCGATGGAGGTGCTGCGCGCGCGCCTGCTCGACCTGCGGATCGCCGAGCAGGAGGCGGAGCGCTCGCGCATGCGCAAGACGCAGGTGGGCACCGGCGACCGCTCGGCCAAGATCCGGACGTACAACTTCCCGCAGAACCGCGTGACCGACCACCGCATCAACTTCACGGTGCACGATCTCGACCGGATCCTCGAGGGCGAGCTGCATCCGCTCGTCGAGGCGTTAGGTGCCGCGCAGCTCGAGGAGCGGCTGCAGGAGGCGTGATGCGCGCCGAGCGCACGCCGAGCGTGGAGCCGGCGATCGTCCGCGCGGGGACCCTGGCCGCGGAGCTCGAGACGATCCTCCGCGACGGGGGCGTCGAGCATCCGCGGCGCGAGGCCGGCGACATCATCGCCGCGATCGTCGACGCGCCCAGGTTCTGGGCTGCCCAGCACCGCGACGTTCTCGTGGCTCCGGTCGTGATCGAGCTGGCGCGTGCGGCGGCCATGCAGCGGGCGCAGGGGGCGCCGTTCGCCTACGCCGTAGGACGCGCGGCCTTCCGCCATCTCACCCTGATGGTCGACGAGCGGGTCCTGATTCCGCGCCAGGAGACGGAGCTCCTCGTCGAGGAGGTCTTGTCGCGGGTGTCCGGCGGGGTGGTCGCCGACATCGGGACCGGGAGTGGGGCCATCGCGCTGGCGCTCGCGACGGAGGGGTCGTTCGACCGGGTGATCGCCACGGATGTCTCCACGGCCGCGCTTGCCGTCGCGGCGGAGAACCTCCGCCGCTGCACCGGGGTACTGCGGTGTCGCGTGGAGCTCGTGGCCGGATCCCTGCTGACTCCATTGGCGGGGCGGCGGGTGGATGCGGTCGTCGCGAATCCGCCGTACATTGCGCATGCGGAGGCCCGCGCGCTCCCCGAAACGGTTCGCAACTGGGAGCCGCCGACGGCGCTGTTCAGCGCGGAGGACGGTATGCGGCACACGGCGGAGCTCATTCGCGGGGTGCCGGCCGTGCTTCGCTCCGGCGGACTGCTGGCGGTGGAGGTGGACGCCCGGCGGGCCGTTCAGGCCGCGGCTCTGGCCCGGGCGGAGCCGTGTCTCCGCGATGTGCTCGTTCGGCCGGACCTGACCGGCCGGGACCGGATTCTTCTCGCGACACGGGTGGACGAATGAGCTTGGACGAACGCGCACGCGACCTTGGCCGGCTGATCGGTCAGAGCACCGAGTATCAGACCATGAAGCGGGTAAGCCAGGCGCTGCACGGCGATCCGACGGCATCGGCGCTGCTCCGGGAGATGGAGCAGCTGCAGCTCGAGGCGCAGCGGATGATCGAGCGCGGGGAGCAGCCCGGCGAGGAGATGGAGCAGAAGCTCGACCGCCTGCTTGGTGAGGTGCAGACGAACCGGGTCTATCAGGACATGGTCGTCGCGCAGGAGAACTTCGACAAGGTCATGGCGCGCGTGAACGAGTGGATCCTCGAGGGGATCCGCGCGGGTGCGGCGAGCCCGATCATCACGCTCGGGTAGCTCGTGACGACGCGCGGCCGGATGCTCGTGTTCGAGGGTGTGGAGGGCGCGGGGAAATCCACCCAGGCCCGTCGACTGCAGCGCGCGCTGGAAACGGCTGGGCGCGAGGCGGTGCTGGTCCGGGAGCCCGGCGGCACACCGCTGGGCGAGCGGATCCGCGAACTGCTGCTCGCGGGGCACGGGGAGATGGCGCCGGCGGCGGAGGCCCTGTTGTTCATGGCATCGCGTGCCGAGCTCGTGGAGCGCGTCATTCGTCCGGCGCTCGCCGGGGGCGCGGTCGTCGTCGTCGACCGGTTCTTCCTGTCGACGTACGCCTATCAGTGCGGCGGCCGTGGGCTGCCGGAGATGGCGGTCCGTCAGGCCAACGCGCTGGCGACCGGGGGCCTGGTGCCCGATCTCACGCTACTGCTCCGCCTGACGCCTGACGCCGGCCTGGCGCGCGCGGCGGGTCGCGGTTCGGCGGACCGGATGGAACGCGCGGGCGGCGACTTCCACGCGCGCGTGGCCGCCGCGTTCCGCGCGGCGGAAGGCACGGCGTGGCAGGCGGCCCACCCCGAGTGCGGCCGCATCGTCCCGATCGAGGCCAGCGGAAGCGAGGATGATGTCGCCGACCGCATCCATGCCGCGCTGGGCGTGTCGCTTCCCGACCTTGCGCTCCGGGCTGGGGTGGAGGCTTCGTGAGCCCAGACCCCGCTCGCATCGGCGCGCGCCGCGCCCGCGCCTGGCTCACGATCGCCGTCTTCAGCGGCGCGCTCGTCACCGGCGGGTGGCTGCTGCAGCGCGGCCTGGAGAGCAGCGACGGGGAGATCCGTCGCGCGCGATTGTTCGATCAGGTCGTGGAGCGCGTCGCGACCCAGTTCGTGGACACGCTCACCGAAGAGGAGCTGTACGAGAAGGCCGTCGAGGGGCTCATGCGC
This sequence comes from Gemmatimonadaceae bacterium, assembly GCA_035461825.1. Lineage (GTDB taxonomy): Bacteria > Gemmatimonadota > Gemmatimonadetes > Gemmatimonadales > Gemmatimonadaceae > JALZIF01. The sequence continues at coordinate 39,634 of DATHUW010000008.1, read as the reverse complement.
GAGCTGGATGACCCGAACTCGGCGTATCTGTCGGCCGCGCGCCTGGCGAGGCTCGACGAGAGCACTTCGGGGAACTACGCGGGGCTCGGTATCCAGATCGATGCGCGGGAGCGGTGGATCACGATCATCGCGCCGCTGCCGGGCACGCCGGGCGAGCGCGCGGGGTTGCAGACCGGCGACCGGATCATCGCGATCGACGGCGAGGCGACGGAGGGGATGCAGCCTGACGAGGCACGCCGCGCGCTCCGCGGCGAGCCGGGGTCGCGCGTGGTCCTGACGATCGACCGGCCCGGCGTGCCCGAGCCGCTGGTGTTCACCGTGACACGCGATGTGATCCACGCGCCGTCGGTGCGGCGGATCTCGATGCTCCGACCGCGGATCGGCTACGTGGACGTCAACGTCTTCAGCGAGTCCACGGCGGTGGAGCTGGAGCAGGCGGTGATCGACCTGCAGAAGCGCGGCATGGAGTCGCTCATCCTCGACCTGCGCGGCAACCCCGGCGGGCTGCTCGAGCAGGGGATCGCGGTGGCGGACCTGTTCCTCGACCGCGGCGACACGATCGTGGCGACGCTGGGACGCACACCGTCCGCGACGGACACGTACGTCGACCGTTCGCCCCAGCGGTGGCCGTCGCTCCGCATGCTGGTGCTGGTGGACCGCGGTTCGGCGAGCGCGTCGGAGATCGTGGCCGGGGCACTGCAGGACCACGACCGCGCGCTGCTGATCGGGGAAACGACGTTCGGGAAGGGGAGCGCCCAATCGGTGTACCGGCTGCCGAACGGGAGCGCGATCAAGTTGACGACCGCGAAGTGGTATACGCCATCCGGACGCAGCATCCAGGGCCCGCTCGCCGAGCCTCACGAGGCGCTGGCATTCACCGACGAAGTCGAGCCGGCGATCCAGCCGGAGCGCGAGCGGTTTCGGACGGACGGCGGTCGGACCGTGCTCGGCGGGGGCGGCATTACGCCCGACGTGCACAGTACCGCGGCGGAGACGGACAGTGCGGCGCTGCGGCTCCAGCGGGCACTCGGCGCCGACGTGCCGGCGTTCCGGGACGCGATCACCGAGTTCGCGCTCGATCTGAAGGAGCGGCGGGCGGTCACGGCGACCGACTTCACCGTCACCCCGCAGATGCTCGAGGGGCTGTGGGAGCGGCTGCGCGCGCAGGGGATCGCGCTCATGCCCCAGGCCTATCGAGACGCGGAGCCGGTCGTGTCGCGCATGCTCGGCGGCGAGATCGCGCGCTACGTGTTCGGTCCGCAGGAGGAGTTTCTGCGCCGGATCGGTCAGGATCCGGCGCTGTCGCGCGCGCTCGAGCTCGCGGAAGAGGCGCGGTCGACCGCGGACCTCTTCGCGCGGGCAGACGCGATCGAGCCCACGCGCGCGCGCCCCGACCTGCGGTGATCGTGCCGCGCGTGTTCGTGCTCGGCGCCGGGCGTGCCGGGCGCGGCCTCGCGCTTGCCTTCCAGCGCGCCGGCGTTCCCCTCGTGGGCCTGCACGGCCGTCGCTCCGCTCCGGAATGGGTCGTGCCGGTGACCGCCGGGCCGGTTCCCGCGGCGATGCGCATGGCCGACGTCGTGCTCATTGCGGTTCGCGATGCGCAGCTCGATGAGGCGATTCGGGAGGTGCTCGATGCTGGACCGGCCGCCGGCGCGGTTGTGTTGCAGGCGAGTGGCGGCACGGAGCCGGGCGCCTATCGAGTAGCGCGGGCGCAGGGAATCCCCTGCGGCAGCTTCCATCCGCTGCTGCCGCTGGCCGACCCGAACCTCGCGGCCGAACGGCTGCAGGGGGCATACGTGGGGATCGATGGGGAGCCTGCGGCGCGGACGGCCGCGGCGCGGTTGGCGGGGGCGCTTGGCGCCCACATCCTGGAGATTCCCCCAGGGCACCGCGCATTGTATCACGCCGGCGCGGTGATCGCGTCGAACTTCGTGGGGGTGCTGCTGGTGCTCGCCAGCCAGACGATGCAGGCGGCGGGAGTGCCGCCTGACGCCTCGCGCGGCGCGACGCGCGCGCTGCTGTTGGCCGCGGCGGAGAACTTGCGCACTGACGACGCCGCCCATGCGCTGACCGGGCCCGTGGTGCGCGGCGATGTCCACACGGTGCGGGCGCACCTGCAGGCGCTGTCCGCCCATCCCGAGATCGCCGAGGTGTATCGGACGCTGACACGGCGGGCGGTGGCGCTGGCGAGGGCAGGAAGCACACCCGGCGAAACGCTGGACGCGATCGAGGCGCTGCTCTGACGGCGATTCGGCTCGTCGGTCGCGGCGACGAGCCCGGCTACCCTTCCACCACCCGCGCTCCCCGCGGCACCTCGAACCGGAACGCCCCCGCATCCACCTTCGGATTCACCCGCAGCTCGTCGATGATCACCCGCCGCACCAGCCCACTCGGCTCCGTGATCTCGAACTGCCTGACGAGTCCGTCCTGCCGGTCCACCCACACCGTCGCCTTCGTGTACGGCAGCGTGTTGTCGCGCGCCGTCAGGTGCAACACGGTTGCTGCGCGCCCGTTGATGGTCTCGCTGCCGCCGTCGCGAACGCTGTACTTGGATCGCGGCGCCTCCAGGAAGCTGGCCGTCACGTCAGGCACCCCGGCCGCGTTCGCGTCGAGCTTCTGCTTGATCACCTGACCCGGCGCCGAGCTCGGGAGATAGATCCAGAGGTAGCTCCCATCCGACACGATCCGGTCGCCCGCCGGGTCCGTAAACCTGATCGAGATCTTGTCGGGCCGGTCCTGTACGACCTCCCCTTTCGCCTCCACCGTGCGGCCGAGCAGCGGGTTGGTCACGCGCTGCGTGAACGTGGCCCGGACGGTGTGCACGTCCTTGTACGCCGCGATCGCCCGCTCGAGCGCCGCATGCCCACCTTGTTGCGCCGCCGCCGGCGTGCTCAACGCGAGCATCGCACCCGCGATCGTGACGAATCTCACCATGTGGCTCTCCCCCGAAACGCCGAACGCGGGCATTCGCCCGCGTCCCGTCCGTACACTCGATTCCCGATTCCCGATTCCCAATCCCCAATCCCCAATCCCCACTCCCCAATCCCCATACGACTACCCCATCCCCACCCCCGCCGTTCCCGGGGCCGGTGCCAGCGTCCGCCCGATCGCCTCGGCGATGGCCCGCACCTCCACCATCAATTGCGAGAACTGTTCCGGATACAGCGACTGCGCCCCGTCCGACTTGGCCCGTTCCGGATTCGGATGTACCTCAATGATGATCCCGTCCGCGCCCGCGGCCACCGCCGCTCGCGCCATCGGCGTCACCTTGTCGCGCGCGCCCGTCCCATGGCTCGGATCCGCCACGATCGGCAGATGTGACAACCGGTGCACCAGCGGGATCGCCGTGAGGTCGAACATGTTGCGCGTGGCCGGATCGAACGTGCGCACGCCGCGCTCGCACAGGATCACCTGGTCGTTCCCCTCCGCCAGGATGTACTCGGCGCTCAGCAGCAGGTCGGCGATGGTCGCCGCCATGCCGCGCTTGAGCAGCACGGGCTTGCCTAACTTCCCGACGGCCCGCAGCAGCGCATAGTTCTGCATGTTGCGGGCGCCGATCTGGATGCAGTCGGCGGATTCCGCGACCAGCTCCGCGCCCTCTTCGTTGACGGCTTCGGTGACGATCGCGAGGCCGGTCTCGCGCCTGGCGAGCGCCAGCAGGTCCAGTCCCCTCCGGCCGAGTCCCTGGAACGAGTAGGGGGAGCTGCGCGGCTTGAACGCGCCGCCCCGGAGACACGATGCGCCGGCCGCGCGCACCTGCCGCGCCACGGTCACGATCTGCTCCTCGGACTCGACGGAGCACGGGCCGGCAATCACCGCGACTTCCGGGCCTCCGAACCGCACCCCGGTCGCGAGGGTCACGATCGTGTTCTCCGGGCGCCACTCGCGCGACACCTGCTTGTACGGCTGCGTGACGTGGATGACCTCCGCCACCCCGGAGAGCGCCTCGATGCGCGAGCTGTCGACGCGCCCGTCGTTGCCAACGAGCCCGACGGCCGTGCGCTGCGCGCCCGGCATGGGCCGGGCGGTGTAGCCCATTTCCTCGATCGTCCTGACCACCGCCTGCACCTCGTCAGGTGTGGCTCCGTGCTCCATCACGACAAGCATTACGCGTCCCCGATGTCCAGTGACCAGCCGTCCTCGGCGAGCACCACCGTGCCGCCGAACTGCTCGCGCACCCTGTCCGCGATGTCGACCTGTTCGACCGGCGGATAGAAGTGCGTGAGCACGAGGCGCCGGGGCTCGGCCAGCGCCCCGAGGACGCCGCATTCCCGCGGCGTGAGGTGAGTCGGCAGCGCCATCTCCTCCGGCAGCGAGCACTCGGCCAGCAGCACGTCGCTGCCCCGCGCCCACTCGCCGAGTCCCGCCTCGAACGCGGTGTCGCCGGTATACACCAGTCGCCGCGCTCCTGCCGCGACTGAATATGCCACGCTCTCCTCGGTGTGGGGAACCTTTCGCGCGGCGAGCGTCAGCCCCCCGAGGTCCTGCTCCCCGTCGGGGGCCAACTCCTCGATCCCGAAGGGATAGCCCGGCGCGCGCAGCCACTCCCCCAGCGCGGCCGAGAGGCGTTCCACGAGCTGGATCGTACCGGGTGGTCCAAGGAGCGTGACCGGCGCGCTTCGCGGCGGCAGAGTGCCGTAGCGCCAGGCCATCACCAGCAGCGGCAGGTCGCCAATGTGATCGGGGTGGAAGTGCGTGACGGCGATGTGGGTGATCGTCTGCCAGGGGAGGGCGAGCGTGGCCATGCGGTGCACGGCTCCGTGTCCGCAGTCCAGCAGCAGCCGAACGTCACCGGCCTCGACGAGGTGCGCAGCGCACACGCGACGCGGGTGCGGCGCGACGGTGCCGGTGCCGATCGTCGTCAGGCGCATCAGCGGCCGCGGAAGACGATCCGCTTCGTGAGGGTCCGTCCGTCGGCGGTCAAGCGGAGCAGGTAGACGCCCGGCGCGGCCAGCCGTCCATCCTCGCCCGTGCCGTCCCACGCGAACCGCGGGTCGCATCCGCCGTCGCCCGTGCCGACGGCTCTCCCGTAGCGGCCCGCCGGAAGCAGGGCGGGCACGTCGGCCGACGGGGCGAGGCGCCGCACGAGGTTCGCACGAATGTCGAAGACCTCGAGGCGGATCGTGGCTGGATCCCGCAGGTCGAACCACACGCACGTCGCCTGGCTCGGGCCGCGGGGGAACGGGTTGGGGAAATTCTGATAGAGCAGGGTGGCGACCGGCCGGCTGGGGTCGAGAATGACGAACGACGCGACGCTGGACGCCGTCGCACTCTCGCCGTTCGCCAGGCGCGCGGTCACGCGCCAGCGGTAGGACGTGTTCAGGTCGAGATCGAATCCCGGCGTGAAGGCCGTGTCCACCAGAGGGCTCGTCGCGAATACCGGAACGGGGTTGGTCGACCGGAGCAGCTCGAACGTGTAGGTCCAGGGGCCCGGCGGCGTGGCGACGTCGGCGCTCGACCAGACGAAGGTCGGCCGCCGGGTGGCCAGCGTGACGCCGGACGGCACGTTCGGGGAGACGAGCGCGACCCACCGCCTGACGATCCTTGGGCCGATGGTGGCCGAGGTGACGGTCGTTCCATCATCGCCGGTGGCCGTCGCGCGCCAAAAGATCCGGGCGCCGTCGGGAATGGGCCGGGCGAGCGTCACGACCGCGGTATCGCCGGCCAGCGCCGTGTCGGCCACGGCGTTGGAGAACGCGGCATCCGTGGCCACGAGCAGCCGCAGCGTCACCGGCCGCTGGGGGTCCGTAAAGCCTGCCGCCTGCACCGTGAACGTCGGTGTCAGTGTGGGGATCGTGTCGTCAGGCGGGCCGATCACCTCGACGCTCTGCGCGTGCGCGGGCGGGGGGAGCACCGCACCCGGCATCACGCCGGAGAGTGCCAGCGCCACCGCCGCGCCCGCGACGCGACGGATCATGCGCCGGCGCTGACCGCCTCGACCGCTCCCTCCACCGCGGGCTCATCAATGCTCGCGCCCCGCATGCGGACGCTCACGAGCGACGACACGCCGGGCTCCTGCATCGTCACGCCGTACACCGCATCGGCCGCTTCGGTGGTGGTCCGCGGATTGTGCGTGATCACGATGAACTGCGTGTTCTCCTTGAACTGCTTGAGCATGCGCACGAACCGCCCCACGTTCTGGTCGTCGAGGGGCGCGTCGACTTCGTCGAGCAGGCAGAATGGGCTCGGCTTGGTCAGGAAGATGCCGAACAGGAGCGACAGCGCGACGAGCGCGCGCTCGCCGCTGGAGAGCAGGTGGATCCGCTGGGTGCGCTTACCGCGCGGCGCGGCGTGGATCTCGATGTCGCAGTCCAGCGGCGTTTCGGGGGTTTCAAGGATCAGGTCGCACTCGCCGCCACCGAACAGTGTCATGAAGATGTTGCGGAAGTTTTCGCGCACCTGATGGAAGGTGGCGAGGAACAGCTCGCGCGCCGTCACATCGATCTCGCGAATCGCCTGCTGCAGCTGGTGCTTCGCCGAGGAAAGATCGTCGCGCTGGCTCGTGAGGAACTCGAGCCGGCGGACCTCCTCCTGGTGCTCCTCGATCGCCAGTGGATTGACCTGGCCGAGCTCGTCGAGCGCCGCGCGGAGGGTGTCCATCTCCTCCCGCAGCGCGGCGTCAGGCATCTCGAGCGGCTGCAGCTCCGCGAGCATGTCCTCGAGCGGGCGGCGCCACTCGGCCTCGAGCCGCTCGCGAATGGCCGTCCGCTTGCCGGCGAGCTCCGCATGGCGCAGCTCGGCGTGGTGCAGCGCGTCGGCCGCGGCCGTGGCCGCCCGACGAGCGGCATCGAGTGCGCGATCGGCATTGTCGAGGGCCGCGTCCGCGGCGCGCACCGCCGCTTCGCCGTCATCGAGCTGGCGGGTCACCTCGCGTAAGGCGTCGCGCCGACCGGTGATCTCGTTCGCCCATTCCGTCATGCGCTCGGCAAGTGCGGCGTCGCGGGCCTCGATCTCGCTCAGCTCCGCCATCAGCGCCTCGAGCCGGCCCGATGCCGCGGTCATGTCGGCGGAGAGCCGGCCCTCGCGGTCCGCCGCGAACTGCAGCCGCGCGGCGACCTGCGCTTCCTCGACCTGGCCGCGGGTCCGCGCGTCGCGCGCGGCCTCCTGCTCGGCCTCGATCGTCGAGAGGCGGGCTCGCGCTTCGGCGGCCACGCGGTCTCCGGCCTCGATCTGCTCGCTCAGCGATCCGAGCTCGTCATCGATGTTCGCGGCCTGGCGTGAAAGATCGGTCCGCCGGTCCGCCATGCGCGCGATAGCGGCACCCACGTCCTCCAGTTCCTTCGTGGCGCGCGCGAGGCGGCGTTCACCGTCCTCGCGCTGGGTCCGCGCCTGACGCGCGGCGTCCTGGGCGGTCGTGGCCGCTTCGGCGGCCGTTGCCATCGCGCGCTCCGCCTCGGCCACGCCGCGCTGGGCCTCCTCGACGTGGTGGGCGGCCGACTCACGAGCGGATTCGGCACCCTGCAGCTCGATGCTCACACTGCGCAGTTCGGCGCGACGGCGCAGCGGGCCGCGTCCGGTGGCGTTCCCGGGGAGCCAGACGGCGCCGCGGGCATCGACGAACGCTTCTCCGGCATCGAGGGGCCGAACTGCGTGCAACAGCACCCGAAGCCATTCCCGCGCCGTTTCCGAGACGTCGGCGAGCGCCACGAGCGGCTCGGCCGCGCCGTCGTCAGGCGCGTGCGCGACGTCGAGCGGCAGGAGGAGCAGCGGGCCGGGATTGGTCCGTGCGTGCCACTCCCGTACCGCCGCCGCCGCGGCGCCGTCCCGCACCAGAATCGCGTGGAGGTTCGCGCCGAGGTAGCGCTCGAGGAGCAGCGCGGACTCGGCGGTCGTGGACACGAAGTCGCTGAGCGGCCCCAGAATCGCGCCGTCGTCGAAGGCGCCGCGCTCATCGAGCAGCCGGGCGGCGGCCGGCGCGAGCCCGACGCGCTCGCGCTCCAGGGCTTCGAGGGCGTGCAGCTTCGCCTCGAGCGACGTAATGGCGTCGTTGGTGCGCAGCAGCTCCTGGCGCGCGGCACTCTCCCGCGCCCGGGCCTCGGCGAGGGAGGAGCGAGCGGCGTCGAGTGCGGCGACCCGGTCTTCGTGCCTGACGACGGCGTGCTCCAGCTCGCGCTCGGCGAGCGCGAGGGCGGCGCGCTGCAGCTCGAGGGTATCGGCGAGGCCGTCGCGATCGCGCGCAAGCTCGGTGGTCCGGGCTTCCAGCTCCGTGCTCTCGCGCGAGGCGCTCTCGCGGTCGAGCTCGCGGTGGCGGATGCGGTCGCGGAGCTCGCGCGCGGCACGCTCGGCCGCGTCGGCTTCGGCCCGCGCGGCCGCGACCCGGGCGCGAGCGGCCTCGTCGGCCGATACCTGGGATGCCAGCACCGTCCGCGCCTGCTCGAGCTCGCGCTCCAGTCGCGCGCGGTCCTCCGCGGCGGATCGTCGCTCGGCTTCGAGCCGCTGTTCGAGCTCCGTGCCGGCGCGGCGCTCCTCCTCGGCGCGCGCGCGCCGCTCGATGGCGTTCCGGTGCCGCTCCTCGGCCACGGCGAGTTCGCTCTCGACGCGCGCGAGGTCCTGTTGCTGCTGGCTGGTCGCGCGGGCCAGCTCGGCACGAGCCGCCTCGGCGGCGGCACGCGTGTGGTGCGCCGCCTCACGAGCCCGCTCCGCGTCCATCACCCCGGCGTCGGCGGTGGGCACCGCGCCGCGAAGGCCGCCGATCCGCGCCTCGAGCTCCGCGAGCTCATCGTGCCAGGCGGCCATGTCTCCACGGGCGAGCGTGAGCTCCACCTGGAAGCGCCGGGTCGTGAGCTCCGCGTGGCGCTCCGCGCGCCGGCGCTGCCTGGCGAGTGACCGCACCTGGCTGTGCACCTCGTTCACGAGGTCATCCAGGCGCGACAGGTCGATCGTCGTCTCCTCCAGCCGCCGCTCGGTGCTGCGGCGCCGGTCGCGGTAGAGGCTCACGCCCGCAGCCTCCTCGAACAGCTCGCGCCGCTCGTCAGGCCTGTCGGAGAGGAGCGCGTCGATCATCTTCGCCTCGATCACCACCCCCGAGTCGGCGCCGAGGCCGGTGCCGCGTACCAGGTCCTGGATGTCGCGGAGCCGGCACGGCGTGCCGTTCAGCAGGTAGTCGCTCTCGCCGGAGCGCGAGAGCCGCCGGGTGATCACGACCTCGCGATAGGCGATCGGGAGCTGCCCGTCGCCGTTGTCGAACACCAGCGACACTTCGGCGATGTTCACCGGCCGTCGCGCGGAGGATCCCTGGAAGATCACCTCTTCCATCTTGGCGCCACGCAGCAGGCGGGCCCGCTGCTCGCCGAGTACCCACCGCACGGCGTCCGACACGTTGGACTTGCCGCACCCGTTGGGGCCAACGATCGCCGTCACGCCCGACTCGAACCGCATGTCGGTCCGGTCGGCGAACGACTTGAACCCGTGCATCTCCAGCCTGGTCAACCGCACTAGTAAGCTCTCCCGACTCGATAGGCCACGACCGCCTCGGGGACGGCCAGCTGATGGACGGCCAGCGCGTCCGCTGCCTGGTCCGGCGTCTCGTAGGCGCCGGCATAGAGCATCACCGTCGCATCCGACGCCCGCAGCGCGAACGCCGGCACGCCGCGCAGGCGCAGCGATGCAAGGCTGTCACGCACGGCGGCGCTGTCGGCCAGCGTGATCAGCAGGAGCGAGTACGGCGCACGGAGCAGATAGCCGCTCTCGGGCTCGAGCACCTGACGAGCGCGCAGCTCGCGTAGGAACGTGTCCGCCGCCGCCTCGGTGGCGAACGCGCCAACCGATACCCGGTACCAGGGAGTGTCCGGCGAGAAGGTGGGCGCGGGCAGCGCCGCAAGCGACTCGAGAATGCGCCGCCCCGCCGCCGCCGAATCCGTGACGTTGGCGATCACCACGACGTATCCGGAAGCGCGCGCGGAGTCCTCGGGGTTCGTGATCGCGCCGAACCGCCGGTCCGGTGCCGGGGGTTCCGTCGGCTGCGTGAGCGGCGTCGACGCCGACGGGCTCCAGCCGAACCGCTCGCGATTGGCCCATCCCAACACGGCCGCGGACCCGAGCAGCAGTCCGGCGGCAATGGCGATCCACAGCCCGATGCCGGCCTTCTCCCTCGCGCGCGGCTGGGAGCCGCTGCGCCGACGCAGAAGCTCCGCGGCGTCCGGTGGCGACGGGCGCCGCGTGGGCGCCAGCGGTTCCTCGCCGGCGGAGGGCGCCTGCGCCGGGGGGGGCGTGCCTCCCGCCGAGGCGATGATGGGAGCGACGCCAGGCACGCGCGCATCGTCCACCGTCACGATCCCGCCGAGCGCGTGGGCGATCGCATCCACGCCGGGAGCGCCTTCGGGAACGACGGCGAGCAGCAAGGCATCGGTTTCCCGGAAGCCGCTCGCCAGGCGCCGCCAGCGGTCGTCACGGAGCACGAGCGGGTAGTCGATCGGCCCGACGCCGCTCTGCATGATGAACAGATTCCCCGCGCGATCTACCGGATGCGCAATGCGGTTGAGCGACACGCCGTGCACGAACGCGTCCGTCACGCCGTGCACCATGTCGGGCGGCACGAGCGACTGCAGCGGCGCTACCTCGCCGACGAGGTCGGCCACGGCCACGCGGCGCCGTTTGGCCTGTATCTCGGCGATGCCGAGGGCCACTTCGGCCGCGCGCTCCGTGTCGCGCCCAATGACGACCGCCGACGCGTGCGCGTCGAGGGCCGCCGCGATGGCGTGTCCTTCCTCGCGCCAGCGGTTCGTGGGGGCGGGTCCGGTCACGTCAGGGGGCTCCCTCGTAGACCCAGTACGGTTTGCCCGATTGCTGTCCCGCCGCCTCGGCGTCGGTCCTCGTCCGGAAGGGGCCGGCGATCACGCGGTACACCATGCTCTCCCCGACGCTGGTCGCGACGACGCGGACGGTCGCCATGACGCGCGGCGACGTCCGCGCGTCCCGGATCTCGCGTGCCAACTCGGCTGCCGCGGACTCGTCGCGGAGCGCGCTGAACTGGAGCGTGAACTCGGCCGCGGGCGCCGGCCGCGGGGCGAACTCCGGCACGGGCTGCGCGACGGTGTCGTCAGGCGCCGGCGGCGAGGAATCGCGGGTGGCGAGCTGCCCCGCGAACGGGTTGGCCGCCGTGTCGTCAGGCGCCTCGGGCAGCGGATCCACCGGCGCCTCCTCCTCCTGCGCGGCGAGCTGGGGCCGGAAGCCGTCCCAGCTGAAGAAATGCCAGAAGTCGCTGCTGCCGCCGGCGATGACCGTGTCCACCGTCAGCCCCTGGCCCTCATGGAATGCGACGTCCGGGCCGCGCGCGACGGCGATCCGCCCGTCCGGCGCGACCGCCGGGAGGTCGCCGCGCCACGCGGATTGCACGGCGCCGGTGACCCGATCGGTCCCGACATCGAGCACCCAGACCGAATCGCCGGAGGCCGCCCGGATCAGCACGTAGCCTCCCATCGGATCCATGCGGAGGTCCCGCGGGAACCCCGGCAGCCGCGGGCCCTCGATCATCTGCTCGCTGTAGCGGTCGATGATGAACAGCTGCCGGATCGAGTCCGCGATGACGTACACCCGGTCCCCCGACGGTGAGGTGACGAGGGCTCGCGGCGCCGCGGGCAGCGCGACCGCCGGTACCGGCTCCAGATCGCGCGTCCGCACCCCGAGGAGCCTGTCTCCGGAGGTGAGGTAGATACGGTCGCCCACCGGGGTCCGGAGCGAGCGTTCCGTCTTCTCCAGCATGATCGAGCCGGCGACACGCGACTCCGGTGGCTGAAGCTGCCACACGATGGTGCGATCGGCGCTGTCCGCCACGAGCACGAGCGCGCCCCCCGGCTGGGGCAGCAGGTCGCGCACCGGCAGCTTGGGCGTGTGCGTCCAGTCGGCTCCGGCCCCCGGCGTCAGGCGGACGACGCTCCCCTTGGCACCGATCCCGAAGACCGCAAAGCCGTCCGCGGAGGAGGCGCGCTGGAGCCTGGGCGTTGCTCGACGCGTGACGCTCCCGATGCGGAAGTCGATGTGGACGGGCGCGCCGCTCGAGTCGAGCGCGGCGAGCGCGCCGCCGGTCTCGTCGAAGGCGAGCACGCGCGCGAGCACCGGCACGCGACCCTGTCCGGTCCACACGATGGAATCGAGGGCCGGATAGGCGAAGACCTCCGGCGTTCCCCCCCGTCGCGGAACGCGAAGGGCGAGGTAGTCCGGGCCTCGTGAGCTTGCGACGGAGGGAGCGTTGGCGGCCGAGGTGGATCGCTCTCGCTCCCCGCCGCATGCGGCGACGGCGAGCGCCAACGCGAAAAGCGAGGTTCGCACGACGGAAAACTAAGGGTGAGCAGGGCGGGGAGCGAGGGGCGTTTTCCGTGGTCGGGCCGGGGTCGTGGGCCGTCACGGCGTAAAAAGGAAGCGCCGCGCATAGCGCGGCGCTCGAGGCTTCGCCGAGGATCTCAGGCCCGGACCACTCTAGAAACTCGGTCCCAACGAGAACCGCCAGTAGCCGTTCTTCCGATTCGGCCCGTCGAGCGGAATCGCGTAGTCCCAGCGCAGGAGGGCCAGCCCGTACAGGTTCACGCGCACGCCGAAGCCGTAGCTGCGCAGGAGCGAGCGCGTCAGGGAGGGGTCGCGCAGGTTGCCGCTGTCGCCGCGGAGCCGCACGTCCTGGCCGCCGAACCACGCGATGCCCGCGTCGAAGAACGTCATGCCTTCGATCGGCGGCAGCGAGATCGGCACCACGCCGAAGTCGAGCCGCCTGACGAGCGGGAAGCGCAGCTCGGCGTTCATCACGGCCACCCGGCTGCCGAACAGCGGCAGACAGCGGTAGGACTGGCAGTTCGTCGCCGTCACCGGATAGCTCTCGCGGTCGTAGCCGCGGAGGATTTCTGGATAGCCGATGAACTTCTGGATGCTGTCGGCGTCGCGGCCCTGCGAGATCACCGCCATGCCGCGCGTTGCCACCGTGAGGAAGTTGAAGAGGATCGGATCGTACCGGCGATAGTCCACGGTGTAGTCGATGAACCGGTAGTCGCCGATCGTCGGCTCGACCTGGAACCGATAGCGCCGGCCCATGATCGGCCCCGTGTAGCCGTACAACACATTGTCCGATACGTGCGCGACGTACGGTTGCGCGTAGTTCACCGTCGGGCCGTCGATCACCTCGTCGAGCACCGGCGGCGTGAGCGGGCGGCCCAGGCCGTCTACCACCTGGGACACAATGTAGTCGGAGCGGCCGAGGCTCGTCAGGCGTGCGCCGAACTCGAACCGGGTGAACCGGTTGAGCGGATAGATCGCGACGCCGTATGCCTGACGCTGGATGTAGCGGAGGTAGAGGTAGTTGAACTGGCTCGTGCCACCGCTGCTCGGCGTCGCGGAGTAGCCCTGCGCGAAGAAATACGGCTCCTGATAGATCCCCGCCGTGTACTGCAGCCGCCGCGAGAGATTGCTGTACGCCGCGAAGGCCCTGGCGTCGCTGATCCGCCCGTTCACTTCGCCGGCGAAGGCCATGGTGTGGTTGCCCAGCAGGTCGCTGAGGATGATCGTCGTGCCGCCGAACACGCCGCGTCCATAGTTGTCGCGGGCGTAGCCGATGCTCGGCCGCGCGATGTAATCCGGCGAGAACCGGATCTTGTAATCGTAGGTCTTGAAGCGCGAGGTGTCGGGCAGCGCGAGGGACGCGCTGTCGAGGAGTGCCGCGACCGTCACGGCCTCGGCGCCGCCGGGCCGCTCACCCTCGCTCGGCGTATCAGCGGACGCGCGGAACCCCGTCGCGGTTCGATAGAACGACTGGCGAGCGGACGAGTCGTCGCTCGCGATCCGCGTGCCGTTCGTCAACTCGCCCGCCAGGGTGTCACGAGACGCTACGGCCTCGATGACCGGTTCGGCGCGCTCGGCAAGCACCGGCGGCGGAGCGTCGCGATACGGCGTCTTCTTCAGGAGCCGCGGGTTGTCGACCGACCAGACCGTGTAGTTGCCGTCCTCGTAATACGTGTACGCGAGCCGGTCCGCGCGCCGGGCCCAGGAGATGACCGGGCTGTAGGGCGTGAACGCCGTAATTCCACCGATGACGTTGGTGAGCTGGTAGTGCTCGCGGTCGCCGAAGTCATAAAGGAAGAGGTTCTGGATGCCGGTGCGGCTGGACACGTACGCGAGCGCGCGACCGTCCGGCGCCCATTGCGGATTCAAATTGTGCCCGCCCTGGTTCGGCAGCACCTCGACGCGTCCGTCCTCCAGATGATAGAGCGCGATGAGCCACTTCGAGATGCGCAGCACGTCGAAGTCCGTCTCGGGCCCGCGGTCCGACGCGAAGGCGATCGTCTTGCCGTCGGGGGACCACACGGGCTGGAGGTCGCCGTACCGGTCGTTCGTCAGGCGCCGCAGACCCGAGCCGTCGACGTTGACCAGATACAGATCGGTGATGCCGCCGAGATTGCCGGAGAACACGAGCTGGGTGCCATCGGGCGACCAGGCCGGACCGGTCACGCCCTCGAGCGGCAGGTCGATGCGCTTGACCGTGCGCTTGCGGCCGACGTCCAGCACGTAGAGCACATCCTTGCCCTGTCGCTGTCCGACGAATGCGAGCTGTCGGCCGTCGGGGGAGAACGAGCTCTGCGAATAGATGATCCGCAGCTCCTCGACGTCGGGGTTCGTCGTGCTCTTCACCAGCCGCTTGATGCGCTTACCGGTCTTCGCGTCGGCGAGCCAGAGGTCGATGAAGACCTCGCCGCGCAGGAAGCTGCCGTTCGAGAGGAAGGCGATGTGCTCGCCGTCGTCCGAGAGGGCGGGGGCGAGGAAGATGGCGCCGCCGCTCCGCCGCTCGGTGAGGAGGGGGGCGGAGAACGTGCGGGCGCGCTGGAGCGAGGCGATCTGCGGCAGGTGCTCGACCTGTACGGCCTCTTTCCATTCGTCGCCGAGGTCCTCGAGCGACTTGCCGATCTCGCGGCGGAACGCGCGCTCGACACCGACGTTAGGCGTCGCCTGCATGATGGCGCCGATCGTCTCGTCGCCCCACCGCTGGCCGATGTACGACCAGAGCGCCTGTCCCACGTCGTACGGGTTGAACAGGTCGGGGCGCATCGTCATCTGCTCGATGTTCGGAATGCGCCCGTTGAGCGCGGCGTCGCGCATGACCGTCGCCGCGTGCGGGTCCACCGGCCCGATCGACAGGTACTCCGCCATGCCCTCGGCGAACCAGAGGGGCGGATTCACCTGGGCGAGCGTCTGCAGCCCCGCGCCCGCCTTGCCGCGCGCGAAGATGTCGTACTGGAACTCGTGCACCATCTCGTGCGTGAGAATCTGCTCGAAGCTCCCGTAATCGCCCGTGAACGGCATGATGATGCGGTGGCGAAGCGCGTCCGTCACGCCGCCCGTGCCTTCGCCGAGGTCGCCCGTCACGTTGTTCTGGGCGAAGTCCATCCGCGACGAGAACAGGATGATCGGCTTCTTCTCCCGGAACTCGTGCTGGAAGATCCGCGACAACCGTCCGTACGCGCGCTCCGCCATCCGCGCGGCGTCGCGCGCGGCGTCTTCCTCGATCGGGTAGTAGTGCACGAGGAAGTGCTCGGTCTCGATCACCTTCCAATCGAGCCGATCGTACTGCACCTGGTTCTTGCCGAAGTACGACTGCGCCTGAAGGGGCGCCGTCACGGCGAGTGCGGCGACGGCGAGCGCGACGCGGTAGTTCACGGACTGCCTCCTTGGGCCTCGAGCGGAACCTGTTCCGCATCCCCCCACAGCCGCTCGAGCTGATAGAACTCCCGCAGCTTCGGGTGGAAGACGTGCACGACGAAATCGATGTAGTCGATCAGCGCCCACCGGCCGCTTTCCAGGCCCTCGACGTGGTGGGCGCGAATGCCGTCCCTGCGCAGCTCTTCCATCACGTGCTCCGCGATGGCGCGCACGTGCGTGTCCGACGTTCCGCTCGCGATGATGAAGAAGTCCGTCGCGCTCGAGACCTCGCGGAGGTCGAGCAGTACGACGTCAGTCGCCTTCCGATCGAGGGTCAGCGCGGCGGCGCGCTGGGCGAGCTCGGGGGAGGTGATCGTATCGGTTTGAGGCATCCGGGGCGAGGCGGGTCGGGTCTTCCGCAATGAGACCGTCCGGAAAGGCAAAGGTTCCGCGGGGTGCGCGACGACCGCGGGGTGCGCGACGCGCGACGCGCGATGCGGGGACCCCGGATCGACGCGCTTCGTCACGGTACAACTCGGTGCGGCGGTGGGACAAGGGCCGCCGCCCGCTTTCGTCATCCCGGTGCGGCAAGTGTCGAACCAGGCGGGGTGAGGGATGCGCGACGCGCGACGCGGGTGGCGCGGGGAGACTCCCCGTGCGCCGCGTCGCGCGTCGCGCCGTCGCGCATCCTCAGCCCTTGATCACCCAGACCCTGACTTCGGGCTTGACGTCGGCGTGCAGCTTTACCGGGACGCGGTACACCCCGAGGGTCTTGATGGGATCGTGCAGGTCCACCTGGCGCTTCTCGATCTCGAAGCCCTGCGCCAGGAGCTGTTGGGCGATGTCGGCCGCCGTGACCGAGCCGAAGAGCTTGTCCTCCTCCCCCACGCGGGCCGAGAAGGTGAGCGACACCTGCTCAAGCCGCTCCGCGACGGACTGGGCCGCGGCACGGCGCTCGTTCTCGGCGGCCTCGAGGCGGGCCCGCTGCTGCTCGATCCGCTTCTTGTTCCCCTCGGTGGCGGGGAGCGCGAATCCGCGCGGGATCAGATAGTTGCGCGCATAACCGGCCTTGACGGCGACGAGGTCGCCGGGTTTGCCGAGGTTCTCCACCGCCTGGCGCAGAATGACTTCCATGGTCGTCTCCTAACGAACGTTATGCGGAAGGCGCGCGGGTGCGCCAGTCCACCCACGAATCCGACAAGCCCAGGAGCAGCGGCGGCACGATCGCCATCGAGCCGAATACCGCTCCCAGGGCGGGCACGATCGAGCTTCCGCCGAACAACACCGCCAGGCCCGCGGCCCCGGCGGCGGCGAGCAGCCGGCCGCGTCGCAGTCGCATGATCGCCCAGGCGATCACGCCGGTTCCGCGCACGACGTACAGGCCGCCGAACAGCACCAGCAAGTTTCGGCCGAGGGCGTCCAGCGCGTCCAGCCCCGGCACCACGACCAGTACCAGCCCCGCCACGAAGCCCCAGACCAGCTGGTCGCTGAACCGGAACTCCCGAAGCGGCGCCAGCGGCGCCCCGAGACGGGCCCGGTTGAGCCGATGGTACACCGCCCACGCGAGCGCGAGCGCCGCGAGCGACTCCAGCAACAGCATCGCCGGATACAGTGGGGCGAACAGCCGCGTCGCGGCGACGCTCTGCTGCACGAGCCCATCGAAGAACCGGCGGTCCAGCAGCGCTCCGACGAAGGGCACCTCGCGCGACAGGCTACGCACGGCCGCCGACTGCAGATCGGCGATCTGCGCCAGCAGTGCGTTGCGCCGCGCGAACTCATCGCCGAACACGGCGCTCGCCTGCTCCGGCGTCTTGTCCGCGATCAGTAGGAACAGCATCGCCATGAGCATCGCGAACGCCGCTGCGCCCAACGCCCGCGGAAACAACGGCTGTCGCGGGGCGGCGATCGAGACCACGCCAAACGCCGCCCCGAGGAGCAGCGCCCATCCGCGCACCACGTCGGCGTAGGCGCCGATGGGCGGCACCGCCACGCGCAGGGCGATGATGGCCATGGCGACCCAGATCGCCGCGAGCACCGCGGACCCCCCGCCTAACCAGCCGAGGACGAAGCAGGCCGCGAGCGCCGTGACGAAGAGTACGATCGTCTCGACGACCGGCAAGACCGCCCGCACCGGCAGCACCACCGGTACGGGAATCAGCGGGAGGAAGAACGCGGCGAGGCCGACCAGCACGAGCAGCCAACCGCGCTCGCGCGGCGCCGCCGCGATCCCCTGCATCATGGCATCAGCCCTGATGCCCCTTGATGTACGGCACGAGCGCCAGATAGCGCGCCCGCTTGATGGCGATCGCCAGCTGCCGCTGGTGACGCGCGCACGTCCCGCTCAACCGGCTCGGCAGGATCTTGCCGGTGTCGGTGATGAAGCGGCCGAGCGAGCGATCGTCCTTGTAGTCAATGAAGCGGACCCGCGACTCGCAGAACGGGCAGGTTTTCTGTGGGCGTCGCATGGGCTACTCCTCGTCGTCGTCGTCGTCACCGCGCGCGGCCGCGGCGGCCAGCTCTTCCTCAGAGATCGGCGGCGCGCCGACCTCGTGCTCGTGCAGCGTCACGAGGTACCGCACGACGCCTTCGTCGAGCTTGAGGGCGCGCTCGTACTCCGGGAGCACGTCGGGCTCGACCGAGAAGCGCGTGACGACGTAGTAGCCGTTCTCGCGGGTGCCGATGCGATAGGCGAGCTGGCGCCGTCCCCAGTGGTTGATTTGGATCTGCTCGCCGGTCAGGCCGAGGAGGCCGTTGAAGCGGTCGAGCTTCTCGTTGACGGCGGCATCGTCGAGCGTGGAGTCGAAGATGTAGACCGCCTCGTATTCGCGAGACACGGTAGGGCAATCCTCCCTGTGGTCGTGTGCGCCCCCCTTGGGGGGAGGGATATGTAGAACTGCGAAACATAGTGGGGGACGGGGGAAAACGGCTAGGGGATAGGGGAGGTGCCAGGTGTCGGGGGCCAAGGGGCCAAGGAGGGCGAGGAAAGTCGTGAAAACGTTTTCACGATCCCCCTTTTCTGAAGCGGCGCCGGCACCTATATTCACGCCTTCCGGCCCCAGAGCGACTCGACGCGACCTCCTCGCCCCGGCCCCCGACACCTGGCACCGTCCCCTCATAATCTGGCCCTAGCCCCTATCACCCCGATGCCCACAACCACCAAACGCTTCGACTCCCTCGCCGCCGCCAAGGGATGGGCCACCGAGCACGTTCCCGCCGCATTCAACGGGCGCCGCGCCGAGCCCATGGACATCGAGAAGATCTTCGGCGAGAACGTCTTCGGCCTGTCCGAAATGAAGTCCCGTCTGCCCAAGGCCGTCTTCCTCGCGATCCTCTCCACCATCGAGGAAGGCACTCCCCTCGACGGCTCCGTGGCGGACGCCGTCGCCCTCGGCATGAAAGAATGGGCTCTCGAAAAGGGCGCCACCCATTTCACCCACTGGTTCCAGCCACTGACCGGCACCACCGCCGAGAAGCACGACTCCTTCATCACGCCGAACATCGGCGGTGGAGCGATCGCCGAGTTCAGCGGGAAGGACCTCATCCAGGGCGAGCCCGACGCCTCCTCGTTCCCGTCGGGTGGCCTGCGCGCCACCTTCGAGGCCCGCGGCTACACGGCATGGGATCCCACGTCCCCGGCCTTCATCGTCGCGAGCCCGGCCGGCAACTACCTCTGCATCCCGACCGCGTTCGCCTCCTGGACCGGAGAGGCGCTCGACAAGAAGATCCCGCTGCTGCGCTCGATGTCGGCGCTCGATGCGCAGGCTCGGCGTGCCCTCGCGCTCTTCGGCGTCGAGACGCCGCGCGTCACGGCCACCCTGGGTCCGGAGCAGGAGTTCTTCCTGATCGACCAGGAGTTCTACTATCGCCGCCCGGATCTCCTCACCAGCTCACGCAGCCTGTTCGGTGCCAAGCCGCCCCGCGGCCAGGAGCTCGAGGATCACTACTTCGGCTCGATCCCCGAGCGCGTGCTCGCGTACATGATGGACGTCGAGCGTGAGCTCTACCGGCTCGGCGTTCCGGTGAAGACGCGGCATAACGAGGTGGCGCCGGGCCAGTACGAGATGGCGCCGATCTACGAGAACGCCAACCTCGCGGCCGACCACCAGCAGCTGACGATGCTCACGCTCCGCAAGCTCGCGCGGAAGTACGGGCTGGTGTGCCTGCTGCACGAGAAGCCGTTCGCCGGCGTGAACGGCAGCGGGAAGCACCTCAACTGGTCGTTCGCCACGCCCGGCGCGAACCTCCTCGAGCCCGGAGACACGCCGCACGACAACATGCAGTTCCTCTTCTTCTGTACCGCCGTGCTCAAGGCGGTCGAGAAGCACCAGGACCTGCTCCGGAGCAGCGTCGCGTTCCCGGGCAACGATCACCGGCTCGGCGCCAACGAGGCGCCGCCGGCGATCATCTCGGCGTTCGTGGGCGCGCAGCTCCAGGACGTGTTCGAGCAGATCGAGAAGGCCGGCAGCGCGAAGACGAGCAAGCGCGGCGGTCTGCTCGGGCTTGGCACGCCGGTGCTGCCACACCTGCCGAAGCACGCCGGCGACCGCAACCGCACGTCGCCGTTCGCCTTCACCGGCAACAAGTTCGAGTTCCGGGCGTTAGGAGCCTCGCAGTCGATCTCGTGGCCGGCGACCGTGCTCAACACCATCGTCGCCGAGGCGATCGATGAGATGTGCGTGGCGCTCGAGGCCGCGCTGGCGAAGGGCACCGCGTTCGAGGATGCCCTCCGCCAGCTGCTCGCCACGGAGATCAAGACCGTCAAACGCGTCATCTTCAACGGCGACGGGTACAGCGAGACGTGGCAGGCGGAGGCCGCCGAGCGCGGGCTGCTCAACCTGCGCACCACCCTCGACGCGCTGGAGACGCTGCTCGACGGCAAGAACGTGGCGCTGTTCGAGGGCTACGGCGTGCTCTCCAAGCGCGAGCTCGAGTCGCGGCACGAGATCATGCTCGATCAGTACTTCAAGACGGTGAACATCGAGGGCGAAACGACGGCCGAGCTCGCGCGGACCATGGTGCTGCCGGCCGCCGTGCGGTATCTGAACGAGCTGCTCAGCACGATCGAGCGCGGACAAAGCGTCGCGGTGAGCAGTGCGGGCACGGTGGCGCTCGCGCGGGAGGTGAGCGCGCTCATCGACGAGCTGACCGCGGCGCTCGACGTGCTCGTCGAGCGGAACGCGGACCTCGGCGGCGACACGGTGCACGAGAAGGCCTATCACATGCGCGACCGCATCGTCCCGGCGATGGCCGACGTGCGGCGGGTCGTGGACATGCTCGAGCGGGTGCTGCCCGACCACGACTGGCCGCTGCCGAAGTACCGCGACATGCTGTTCGTGAAGTAGCGCGGGGCGCGGGAGCGGCCACGCGCGAGGGGAGATGGACGACGGGGGCGGACCGTGATCCGCCCCCGTCGTGCTGCCTAATTGCTTCCCGCGCTGCCGAAGCCGAGGCGGTTCGCGTGGAACCAGCCTTCGACGATTCGCCCATTCTGCAGGCGAAGGAAGTCCGCGCCTAACCAGTGCACCGGCTCCGGCGAGGGTCCCGCGGCCGGCGGCTCCGCCCCGCGCGGCTCGCTCCAGGTCCAGATGCCCACCACCGCGCCATCCGTGACCAGCGGCGTCGCGCGGGCGGCGCGCAGGCCGGCGGCGGCGCGCCAGCGCGTCACCCGGTGCAGGAACTCGTCCCGCGAGACGACGCGGCCATCCACCCGGACGCTGTCGGCGACCACGGCCCCGAGATTCGACAGGGCGCCCTCGTTGAGCGCCGCCAGCCAGGCGTGCATTACGTCCAATGCGGCGGGCGTCTCCGCCGCCGCGCGCGCGTCCGACGCGCGGGCGCCGTCGGAATCGGGGCGCAGCAGCGCGACGGGAGTGATCATGAGAGCGATGGCCAGAGTAGCGGTGCGGTTCATTCGCATGCGCGCTCCAGGAGAGCCGGATGGGGCGCTCGACGGACGAGCGACCGGGGCGGGTTCGTGACCGACCGATAGTGCGGCGTACCGGGCGAAGATGCAAGGGGGGAAAGAAACATATGGCGGTGCAAGGCGTCGCTCAGTGGTTCGTCGCCGCTGGCCACGCACGTTCAGCTTCCTCGCACCCTCGTCACACGTTGAATCGAAAGAGCACGACATCGCCGTCGCGAACCACGTATTCCTTTCCTTCCGACCGGACCGCGCCTGCGTCACGCGCCCCCTTCCACCCGCCCAGGCGCACGAAATCGCCGTCACTCACCGTCTCGGCGCGAATGAATCCGCGCTCGAAGTCGGTATGGATCACACCGGCCGCGACCGGCGCGGTGTCGCCGGCGTGTATCGTCCATGCGCGCACCTCCTGCTCGCCGGCCGTGAAGTAGGTCCGCAGGCCGAGCAGGCGGTACCCCGCCTGGATGAGCCGGTCGAGGCCGGCCGACTCGAGGCCCAGCGAGTCGAGCAACTCACGGCGGTCGGCAGGCGAGAGCTCCGCGAGCTCCGACTCGATCCTGGCCGAGAAGGGGACGATGTCGGCGGGCTCGTCGCTCGCGTCGACGGCAGCCCGTAGCGCGCGCAGGTGCGGCCCCTCATCGCCGGTCAGCTCCGATTCCGTGACGTTGGCCGCGTACAACACGGGCTTGCCCGTGAGCATCGCGAGCGGCTTGAGTGCGAGGCGCTCGTCAGGCGAAAGTCCCGCCTGCCACAGCCCGTGGCCCTCGCTGAGCGCGGTGTATGCGCGCTCGAGGGCCGGAAGCTCCGCCAGCGCCTCCTTGTCGCCGGAGCGTGCCGCGCGACGAACGCGGTCGAGCCGCTTCTCCACGGTCGCGAGATCGGCGAGGGCCAGCTCGAGTTCGATCACCTCCCGGTCGCGCACCGGATCGACGGCGCCCATGACGTGCACGACATCGGGATCCTCGAAGCAGCGGACGACGTGGACGATCGCGTCCGTCTCCCGGATGTTCGCGAGAAACTTGTTGCCGAGGCCCTCGCCGCCGGCGGCGCCCTGCACGAGCCCGGCGATGTCCACGAACTGCACGACCGCGGGCACCGTGCGCTTCGGCTGGACGATCTCGGCCAGTCGGGCCAGCCGCTCGTCAGGCACCTCGACGATGCCGACGTTGGGCTCGACCGTGCAGAACGGATAGTTCGCCGCATCCGCACCGGCCGCCGTCAGGGCGTTGAAGAGGGTGGACTTGCCGACGTTCGGGAGTCCGACGATGCCGAGTGAAAGCATGCCCTACGTGGAATGCGGGATGCGCGACGCGCGACGCGGGGACCGCCTCACGAGTGGTCCCGCGTCCCGCGTCGCGCGTCGCCCGTCGCGGTCAGGAAATGAACCAGGGCGCGAGCACCAGGCTCACCACCGACATCAGCTTGATGAGGATGTTCATCGACGGGCCGGACGTGTCCTTGAACGGATCGCCCACGGTGTCGCCGACCACCGCCGCCTTGTGCGAATCGGAGCCCTTGCCGCCGAGGATTCCGCCCTCGATGGCCTTCTTCGCGTTGTCCCATGCGCCCCCGGCGTTGGCCATGAAGAGCGCCATCATCACCCCAGTCACCGTCGCGCCGGCCAGGAGCCCGCCGAGCGCCTGGACGCCGAAGAACCGGCCGACGATGACCGGGAGCAGCACCGCCGAGACGCCGGGGATGATCATCTCGCGGAGCGCCGCCTTCGTGGAGATGTCGACGCACCGCGCCGGATCCGGCTTGCCGGTGCCCTCGAGCAACCCGGGGATCTCGCGGAACTGTCGGCGCACTTCCTCCACCATGCCCTGCGCCGCGCGGCCCACCGCCGTCATCGTCTGCGCGCCGATGAAGAACGGCATCACGCCGCCGATGAAGAGGCCGATCACCACCCGCGGATCGATCAGGTTCAGCCCGGTCTCGCGGAGGCCGACGGCGGACGCGTAGGCGCTGAACAGCGCCAGCGCGGTCAGCGCAGCCGACCCGATCGCGAAGCCCTTGCCGATGGCGGCCGTCGTGTTCCCTAACGCGTCGAGACCGTCCGTGATTTTCCGCACCTCGGGACCGAGGTGCGACATCTCGGTGATGCCGCCGGCGTTGTCGGCGATCGGACCGTACGCGTCCACGGACATCGTGACGCCGACCGTCGCCAGCATCCCCACCGCCGCGATCGCCACGCCGTACAGCGACGCGAACTCGTACGCCAGGTACGTGGCGCCGCAGATCAGCAGCACCGGCACGATGCAGCTCTGCATGCCGACGGCGAGTCCCGCGATGATGTTCGTCGCGGGTCCGGTCTGTGAGGAGTGCGCGATCCGCGTGACGGGCGGACCGGCGGTGTAGTACTCCGTCGCCAGACCGATCGCGATGCCGGCAACCGTGCCGGCCAGCACCGCCCAGAACGGTCCGTAGGCCGACATGGCCGCGCCCGTCTCCGGATCGGTCATGTCGAGCGGCATCATGCCGGTGATCACGTATGCCATGACGAGGAACAGGCCGGCGGCGATGAAGGTCGTCATGCGCAGCGCGTTGGCCGGGCTGCCCTTGGCCAGGACGCGCATCATGAAGATGCCGACGAGCGACGCGACGAGCCCCGCCATGGTATAGACGATCGGCAGCGCGACAGCCGAGAACCGGTTGGCGTCGGGGATCACGATCGAGGTCGAGGCGAGCGCGATCGTGGCGATCACGGCGCCGACGTAGCTCTCGAAGATGTCGGCGCCGAGTCCGGCGACGTCGCCGACGTTGTCGCCCACGTTGTCCGCGATCGTGGCGGGGTTGCGCGGATCATCCTCCGGAATGCCGGCTTCGACTTTGCCCACGAGGTCGGCGCCGACGTCCGCGGCCTTCGTATAGATGCCGCCGCCGACGCGCGCGAAGAGCGCGATCGTGCTGGCGCCCATCGCGAAGCCGGCGATGATCCTCGAGAACTCCACGATCCCCGGCGCATCCGTCATCGTGCCGACGAGCCAGAGCAGGATGGCGCCGATGCCGACGAGGCCGAGGCTCGCGACGCTCAGTCCCATGACGGCGCCACCGTTGAAGGCG
This sequence comes from Gemmatimonadaceae bacterium, assembly GCA_035461825.1. Classification (GTDB taxonomy): domain Bacteria; phylum Gemmatimonadota; class Gemmatimonadetes; order Gemmatimonadales; family Gemmatimonadaceae; genus JALZIF01. The sequence goes on along the minus strand of DATHUW010000008.1, from coordinate 15,039 downwards.
ACTCGGAGCGCCGCGGCCTGGCCGTGCGCGCGCGCCGCCTCGCTGGTGCGGACGTTCGCGTGGGTCGCCGACTGCATGCCGGCGAGCCCCGCGAGAATCGAGCAGAATCCGCCGGCCAGATAGGCGACCGACGTCCGCCAGCCGAGTCCCGGCGCCAGCGCCAGGAAGACCGCGATCAGCAGCAGGAAGGGCACGAGCACGAGGTACTCGCGCCGCAGGAACGCCATGGCGCCGATGTGGATCTGGTCCGCCAGATCCTTCATCACCTGGGACCCGGCGGACTGCCTGACGATTCCTCGATAGGTGAGGAACGCGACGACGAGCCCGGCCAGCCCGAACCAGAGCGCGTACGAAGAGAGCGTGTCGGTCATGAGGGGGAGCTAGTGCTGTTGGGGTTCGCGGTTGTGCGCGTTCATCGCGCGATCGATCCCGTCGACCAGCCACGTTTCGGTGGCGGCGACGAACTGGGGCATCAGCGCGAGAATAGTATCGCGGTCCTGCGCGCCGAAGTCGGAGAGGACGAAGTCGGCGAGGTCGCCAGTGGCCCGGTGCGGGTCGTCAGGCGCCACGCCGATGCGCAGCCTGGCGTACTCGCGGGATCCGAGCGCCTGCTCGATGCTGCGCAGGCCGTTATGGCCGCCGTGGCTGCCGCGCGCGCGCAGGCGAAAGCGGCCGACCGGCAGGGCGACGTCATCCACGATCACGAAGAGATCCGTTGCGGCTGAAAACGTGGGGCGCCGCAGGTAGGGAACGAGTGCGGCGCCGCTGAGATTCATGTAGGTCTGCGGCTTCACGAGCCGTACCGGGATGGCGCCGACGCGGCCGCTGGCGACCACGCTGTGACCATCCCTGCGCCACCCCTCGAACCGCCACTCCTCGGCGAGCCGGTCGGCGACCCACCAGCCGACGTTATGACGAGTCCGCGCGTAGGCACGGCCGGGGTTCCCGAGGCCGACAATGACCTTCAACCGGGTACCCGGGCGAGCCTACTCGCCCTCCTCGCCTTCCTCTTCCTTCGTCTTGCGGATCAGCTCGGGTTCCGCACCGGCCTCCTCCTCTTCCGCCGGCGCCGCCTCTTCCTCGGCCACGCGCGGCGGCGCGACGACGCACACCGTCGCCTCGGCATCGTCGAGGACCGTGATGCCGTCGGGCAACGTGAGGTCGGAGACGTGGAGCGACTGGGCCAGACCGAGCGCCGAGACGTCGACGTCGATGTGGTTCGGGATGTTGGAGGGGTCGACCTCGACCGTCAGCTCGCGGAGGATCTGGTCGAGAACGCCGCCGATGCGCACGCCTTCGGGCGTGCCGAGGAGGATGATGGGGACGTCGACGGTGACCTTCTCGCCCGCGACGAGCGCCTGGAAGTCGACGTGCAGCACCTGCCGCTTGAACGGGTGCCGCTGGATCTCGCGGATCAGCGTGCGCACGCTCTGCCCCTCGAGGGACAGCTCGACCACCGTCGTCTCGGTCGCGTAGCGATCGACGAGGCGATCCAGCTCGCGGGCATCGATCACCAGCGGCTGGGGATCGCGGTGGTGCCCATAGAGCACCCCGGGGATGTTGTGCTGCGCGCGGAGCTTGCGCGCGACGCCCTTGCCGGTCTCGGTGCGCGGTGTGGCGGAGAGGTTCGCGGTGGCCATGAGAGTGCGTTAGGTCGAAGTCTGTTCGAACAGCGAGCTGATCGATTGGTCGTCGTGCGTGTATTTGACGGCTTTCGCCAGCAGCTCCCCGACCGAGAGGACGCGGAGCTGCGGGAAGCGGTGCGCCGGGGGGATGGCGACCGTATCGGTCACCGTCACCTCGGCGATCGGCGCGCCGGCCAGCCGCTCGGCGGCCGGTCCCGAGAGCAGGGGATGGGTGGCGCAGACGTAGATGTCCTGCCCGCCCATGTCCTTCAGCACTCGAGCGGCGGCGGTGACGGTTCCCGCGGTGTCGATCATGTCGTCGGGGATGAGGCAATCGCGCCCCTCCACGTCGCCGACGACGTTGAGCACTTCCGACACGTTGGGAGCCGGCCGCCGCTTGTCGATGATGGCGAAGCTCGCGTTCAACCGCTTCGCGAACCCGCGGGCCATCTTCGCCGAGCCGACGTCCGGCGCCACGACCACCAGATCCTTCAGCTGCTTCTTGCGATAGTGCGACGTGAACACCGGCGCCGCATACAGGTGATCGACGGGAATGTCGAAGAACCCCTGCAGCTGGTGCTGGTGGAAGTCGATCCCCAGCACGCGATCGGCGCCGGCCGTCACGATCATGTTCGCCAACAACTTCGCGCCGATCGCCACGCGCGGCTGATCCTTGCGATCCTGCCGCGAGTAGCCGTAGTACGGCATCACGCAGGTGACCCGGGCGGCCGATGCCCGCCGTGCCGCATCGATCAGGAGCAGCACCTCCATGATGTTCTCGGCCGGCGGATTCGTGGGCTGCACGATGAACACATCGTGCCCGCGCACGTTCTCGTCGATGCGGACGAAGATCTCTCCGTCGGCAAACCGGGAGACCGTGCACCGCGCGAGCTCGACGCCCAAGCCGCGAGCGACCTCCTCCGCCAGCGCACGATTCGCCGTGCCCGAGAGCAGCTTGAGCCCGCGGCGCGGGACGACCGACTCGTCCATTGCTAAGCCTTGAAACGTAGGCAGAGGGTGGGGAAAGAGCAACCGACAAACAGCGGGACGGGGGGCGTGGGACGGGGGTCGGGTCGGCGGCGGTCGTGTCGCTTGGTCGCCCGTCCCACGTCCCCCATCCCCCGTCCCTCCTGAGTTGCCCCCGGTGGATTCGAACCACCATTCTCGGATCCAAAGTCCGATGTCCTGCCATTGGACGAGGGGGCATCCGGCGGCCGTAAGGTACGTCGCCCCGAGCGCTTCCTCAACGGAAATCGGCCGTCGCGGCTCACTCGAGCCGCTCTACCTCGGCGACGGGGGTTGCGGTCGAAGTGAGGGTCGCGCGGCCCGCCTGCTGGAGTTGCGCCGCGGATGGTGGCGCGCCGTGGGGGAACACGCCGAACACCGCCGACCCGGAGCCCGTCATCATCGCCGGCGCGGCGCCGGCCTCGCGCAGCGTCGCGACCAGCGCGCCGACCTCGGGGTGCCGGCGCGACACGAGCGGCTGGAAGTCGTTATGCGCGAGGGCGGTCAGCGCGGCCCAGCCGGACAGCTCGGCCGTACTCCAGACCCGGGGACGGGACGCCGGCACCCCGGACGCATCGATCCAGCCGTATGCGTCCGCGGTCGAGACCGCAAACGGCGGCGCGACGACCGCCACCGGCCGCTCCGGCGGTGGCGCGATCGCGAGCATCCGCTCGCCGCGCCCCCACGCGAGCGCCATCACCGCCCCCGAGGTGAGGAAGGGCACATCCGCGCCAAGACCGGCAGCGAGGTGCAGCAGCGCGTCGTCAGGCAGTGGATCGGGACGGCAGGCGTTCAATGCGCGCAGCACGGCCGCCGCGTCCGCGCTTCCGCCGCCGAGCCCCGCTCCGACCGGAATGCGCTTCTCGATCTCGATCGCGAAGCTGTCGGGGCCGCCGGCCTCGCGCAGCGCCATGGCCGCACGATAGGCGAGATTGCGCTCCATCGGGCCGACGTCGCTCCCGCGGGAGTCGACGTGTCGCCCCCGCCCTCCGGTGCGGACCACGAGCTCGTCCGCCAGCGCGATCCGCAGGAACAGCGTTTCGATCTGATGATAGCCGCTGGCCTCGCGGGCCAGCACGCGCAGCAGCAGGTTCACCTTCGCCTGCGCGGCCACCCGCACCGCCGGACCGCTCACGACGGCGCGCGAACCTCGTCAGGCGCGGCGGGACCCTGCGTCTCCTCGCGGAGGTCGCCGAGGTGCAGTCCCATGCGCACGAAGTACCATCCCCCGATCAGCGGGATGGGGATGAACGACAGCAGGTGGAAACCGATCGCCCAGGTGATCGCGCGGTCGGCGCCAACGGCGTACACGGACACGAGCGTCCAGCGCGCGGCGGCCTCGAACACGCCGAAGAACCCCGGCGCCTGCGGCAGCGCGACGCTGATGACGATGACGCCCTGTACCAGGAGCGCCGCGAAGAACGACGCCTCGATCCCCACGGCCTTGAACGCGATCCAGAACGCCAGCGCGTTCACGAGCCAGTGCGCCAGGGTCCACAGGAACACCTTCACGAACCGCGACGGACTGCGCAGCACGCTCAGGCCCGAGGCGAACGCGATGAGCATCGCGCGGCCTCGGGCCTCGAAGCGGGGCGCGATTCGCCGCGTGAACATCTCGAACCAGGAGATCACGAGCCGCGGCGCAAACACGAGCAGATACAGCACGCCGAGCACGCCCGCTGCGGCGATGGCGATCACGCCGAGCGTCTGCGTGAGCCGCCGCGACACGTCGGCGCTCGCCGCGGGCAGCGCGGGATCGAGCAGCGCCGCCATGATGAGCAGCATCACGATGACGGTGTCGAAGATTCGATCGACCGCGAGCGACGCGAACGCCGCGGAGAAGGTGAGGCGCTTCTCCTCTCGCGTAATGGCGTAGGCGCGCGCCAGCTCGCCCACCCGGGCGGGCACGATGTTGTTGACCATCATCCCGATGCAGACCGACCGCCAGAGGGGGCCCAAACGCACGTCAGGCACCACCGGCTCGAGAATGATGCGCCAGCGGATGGCGCGCAGCGGGAAGATGAGCAGCGTGCAGAGCGCCGACGCAATGAGCAGCCAGAGGTTCGATTGCTCGAGGTGCGTGCGGACTTCGCCGGGGTCGATGTCGTGGAGCGCCCAGTACAGGAAGCCGGCGCTGAGCGCGAGGCCCAGCACCCCGCGCCAGTTCATGCGCATCCGATCACTCGGCGCGCACGAGATCGAGCAAGGCGAACAGCTCGTCCAGATTCTCCGCGGACGGCGTGCCGCCGCTCGCGCGGATCTCGTCCCGGATCGCCCGGGCCCGCTCGAGTGCGGCGTCGCCGCGATAGAGCAGCGTCTCGATAGGCACCACGCGCTCCTGCGCGAGCGGGATCGGCGCCGTGAGTGGCCGCTCGTCGAGCTGTCCGAGCTCGCTGATCCCGCTCTGGAGCATCTCGCGCAGCTCGATCCCGGTGGGCGTGGGCCTGACCGAGCGCGGCGGACGAGGGGGCGGGGCAGGCGCCGCCGCCGCGGGTTGCGGCGCTGGTCGGTGCGCCGGCCCCGGCATCTCGGCCGACTCTCGTGAGGCATCCGACGGGTGCACCAGCGGCGCCGCCTGCGGCTGCTCGCCCGCCGGCGCGGAATCCGTCGCGGCGGGCTCGGCGTCCGGGGCGTCGGGCCGGTCGCCCAGCCGCTGCAGCCGGTGCTCGAGCGTGGAGGCCGGCATCGCGGGATCGGACAGCGCCTCGGCCGCACGGTCCAGCGAGTCCAGCGACTCCGCGTCTCGTTTCGCCACCGCGCGCTCCCATGCGCCGAGCGCGCCGGCCACCGCGGACTCGCCGAAGGAGCGCGCCGTCTCGACGAGCGAGCCGAACGCGCGCTCGAGGGCGCGCCAGCCGCGATCACGTTCGGAGTCGTCAGGCGCTCTGCGCACATCCGCGATGACGCGGCGGGCATGCTCGGCCAGTCCGACGACCTCGATCCGGAATCGCTCGGCGGCGGAGGTGGGCGGCGCGGCAGAGGGCTCGACCACCGTCGGTCCGCCGTCCGCGTAGAAGAGCTCGTCGATCGCCACGATGCGTTCCGCCGCGCCGCTTTCCTCGGCGCCCTCCAGTTCGCCGGCGATGTCGCGCAGGCCGCGTTCGGCGCGTTCGGCATCGCCGGCCTCGAGAGCAGCGGCCGCGCCGCCGAGCGCGTTGGCGACCCGGCGCAATCTCGCGCGCGTCTCCTCAGTCGGCGCTCCGGTCGACAGCGCCGCGGTCTCGCGTTCGACCGAGGCCACGACGCGCGCCAGCACCGGATACTCCTTCAGCAAGGCGACGCCGCTGAGCACGCGGATGTCGTGCTCGAGCGCTGCCCGAACCGACGCATCGCCCGGCTGCGCACTCACCCGCGCCAGCGTGGCGCCGAGCTCGCGAGTCTTGATGCCGAGATAGGCTCGGCCGCCGGCGTCGGTCGCCGCCTGCACCGCCGTGCTGGGGGTCGGCGCCCGCGGCACCAACTCCTCCAGCTCGGCGGCGCGGGCGCTGGCCCGCTGGTCATCCGCTGCGCTCCACTGCCGCACGTTGCGCACGAGAATCCGCAGGTCGTCGATCGTGCCCGTGAGCACGGCCTGCACGGCCGGCCCCCAAGCGAGCCGGCCTTCGCGGAACGCGCGGGCACAGCCCTCCAGCGCGCTGGCGACGGTCGTTACGCCCTGCTGGCGGTACATCACGGCGTTCCCGCGCAGCGCCCTCGTCAGGCGAACGAACGCCTCGCGGTCAGGTCCGGTCGGACCCGCCGATTCGAGGAGCGCGTCGAGGCCGTCGATGTAGCCCGACGCCTCCAGAATGAAGAAATCCAGCGCCGACGTCGTCGAAGCCATGTCTACTCCATCAACGAGTGCGCCGAATGATCGCGCGACGAGTGCGCACGGTCAACGCGCCTGCGCGCGCGCCGCATCCATCGCCGCGCGCATCTCCCGCACGGCCGCCGCGATGCCGATGAAGACCGAGCGGCTAATGATGTGATGTCCGATGTTCAGCTCCTCGATGTCCCCAATTGCCGCGACGGCACCGACGTTGGCGACCGTGAGGCCGTGGCCCGCGTGAACCGCGAGTCCGAGCTCCCGGCCGAGCGCGGCCGCGGCGCGCAGCACCTCGATTCGCGCGGCATCCCCCGGCGCGTGCGCGTACCGTCCCGTGTGCAGCTCGACCGCCTCCGCCCCCGCATCGCGGGAGCGTCGCACCGCGTCTGCGGTCGGATCGATGAACAGACTGGTGCGGCACCCCGCGCGTTTCAGGCGCTCGAGTCCCTGGCGCAGCGCGGCGGGATCGCGGGTCACATCCAGCCCACCCTCGGTGGTGATCTCTTCGCGCCGCTCGGGAACGAGCGTGATCTGGAACGGTCGGAGCCGCTCGGCGATGTCCAGCATCTCGTCGGTGAGCGCCATCTCGAGGTTGAGCACGGTCCGGACGCGCCGAGCGAGGCCCTCGACGTCGGCATCCTGTACGTGGCGGCGGTCTTCGCGGAGATGCGCGGTGATGCCGTCGGCCCCGGCGTCCTCGCACCGGAGGGCAGCCTCCACCGGATCGGGCTCGTCGGCGCGGCGCGCCTGCCGCAGCGTGGCGACGTGATCGACGTTGATGTACAGGCGCTGGTGGGTTGCTGGCATTTTTTCACGCCATTAGGTTCGCCTTCATCCCCTCGTGGAGCCCTACGTGAAGCAGATCCGCATTCTCGTGCTTGCCGCGTTCCTCTCGGCCTGCGGGGGTCAGCCGCAGGCGGAAACCTCGCCGACGCCTCGAACGTCGCCGTCGGTCTCGTCGAGCGAGCAGGGCGGCGCGACGCCGGCCGAGGCGCTGCAGCGCTTCCTGGAGAGCATCCAGCGCCAGGACATTCAGGCCACGCAGCTGGTCTGGGGCACGAGCCGCGGCTCGGTGCTCTCCAGCGACATTCCGCGCGTCGAGCAGGAAAAGCGGATCATCATCATGCAGTGCTACCTCGCGCACGATTCGTATCGCGTCCTGAACGACGCGCCCGGGGACGACGGCCGGCGCATGTTCCAGGTCGAGTTCAGCAATCGCAATCGCGTGCGGTCGACCTCGATGACGCTGGTGCGTGGACCCCGCGATCGGTGGTACGTCGAGAGCGCCGCGCTCGAGCCCGTCCAGGACTTCTGCCGCAATCCGCCGTCGGAGTGAGCGCGGGAACTCGGACTCGCACACCGCGCGTTAGTGTTCCGACAGCTCGATGAGCACGCCGGCCGTGGACGCGGGGTGGAGGAACGCGATGCGCTTTCCCTCCGCCCCCATCCGCGGGGACTCGTCGATGAGGCGGATGCCCGCCTTCCGACACCGGTCCAGCGTCGCTTCGAGATCGTCGACCGCGAAGCAGATGTGGTGAATGCCCGGTCCGCGCCTTGCGATGAACTTCCCGATGGGAGAATCGTCGGCCCGCGCCTCGAGCAGCTCCACCAGCGACGCGCCGGCCTCGACTCCGGCGATCCGCGCGCCATCCGCATCGTCCAGTGGCACCTCGGGCATGTCGAGGACGTCGCGGTAGAAGGGCAGGATCTCGTCGAGCGCGCGCACCGCGATTCCGATGTGGGCGATGCGGGTGCCCTGGCGAGCAGGCGAAGTCATCGAGAAGCTCTCCTGGCGGTTTGGAGCGCATAAACTTAACGAAGCAGCGGATCGAGGAAGATCCGCATGGCATTTGAGGAGGTGGGGGCATGTCGAACGCGGTGGCGGTCTCGGACGAGACCTTTCAGACGGAGATCGAGCAGCACAAGGGTCTCGCCGTCGTCGATTTCTGGGCGGAATGGTGCGGGCCCTGCCGCATGATCGCGCCCTCGCTCGACGCGCTGGCCAAGGAGTACAGCGGACGCGCGAAGGTCACGAAGCTCGACGTCGACTCGAATCAGAAGACGGCGATGAAGTACAACATCCGGTCGATTCCAGCGGTGCTGTTCTTCAAGGACGGGAAGCTCGTGGACCAGGTGATCGGGGCAGTGCCGAAGCAGCACCTTGACACGAAGTTCCGGCAGCACGTCTGATCGCGGCGCCTCCGAGGTTGCCGGCGAGCGGGAACGGGGAGAACATCGATTCTCCCCGTTCCCGTTTGCGTATCCGGAGGAGTCGGTGAGCGAAGCGCGGCCTGGCGGCGTGCTCTACATCGTCAGCACGCCGATCGGCAATCTCGGCGACATGACGCGTCGCGCGGTGGAGACGCTCCAGGGGGTCGACGCCATCCTGGCCGAGGATACCCGGCATACACGGCATTTGCTGGATCATTACGGGATCGCGACGCCGATGGAGCCGTACCACGAGCATATTGAAGCCAGGTCAGCCCCGCGCATCGTGGAGCGGCTGCGTGACGGTGCGCGACTGGCGCTCGTGTCGGATGCGGGCACCCCACTCCTCTCCGACCCGGGTGCGCGGCTGGTGCGCGCGGTGGTCGACGCCGGGCTGAGCGTGGTGCCGATACCCGGAGCGTCGGCGCTGCTGGCGGCGCTGGTCGCCTCCGGGCTAGGGGATGGGCCGTTCACGTTCTTCGGCTTTCCGGACCGGAAGGGGACGGCACGCCGCACGGTGTTCGCGCGGGCCGTGGCCTCGCCGTACACGAGCGTGTTCTACGAGGCACCGGGTCGGGTCGCGGCCACGCTCGAGGAGCTGGCGGAATCCGGCGCTGGCGGTCGAAGCGCCGTGGTGGCGCGGGAGTTGACCAAGCAGTTCGAGGAGCTGCGACGCGGAACGGTCGAGGAACTTGCGGCGTATTACCACGAATCCCCGCCCCGAGGAGAAGTCGTGATCCTGCTCGAAGGCGCGCCGCCCGGCGTACCGAATCTCGATGCCATGCGCGACCGTGCGCGCGCGCTCCGTGCCGACGGCCTGTCGACCCGGGACGTCGCGCGGGCGCTGGCCGACGAGTTCGGCGCGCCTCGCAACGTGGCGTATCGCGCCGCGCAGGACGCCTGATGCGCGCGTCGGTCCTCATCGTGGTCGGGGGCGCCGTGCTGGCGGCCGCGTTCGCCGCACCACAGCCGCGGCTCGCGGTCGCGCGGCTGCAGTATGACGGCGGGGGCGATTGGTACGCGAATCCCTCCAGCCTGCCTAACCTCATCAAGGCGATCCGCGAGCGGACGACCTTCCGCGTGGAGCCGGCGGAGGCTCGCGTGACGCTCACCGATGACCGGCTCTGGGATTACCCGTTCATCCACGCGACGGGGCACGGCAACATCAAGTTCACCGACATCGAGATCGGGCGCTTGCGCGAGTACCTCACGCGGGGCGGCTTTCTGCACGTGGACGACAACTACGGCCTCGACTCGAGTTTCCGCAGGGAGATGCAGCGCGCCTTTCCCGACCGGCCGCTGGTCGACGTGCCGCTGACGCATCCCGTGTACAACATCGTCTATCCGTTCCCGAAGGGACTGCCGAAGATCCACGAGCACGATGGCAAGGCCCCGCGCGGGTTAGGCATCTTCATGGGCGACCGCCTGGTGCTGTTCTACAGCTACGAGGCCGACCTGGGCGACGGATGGGAGGACCCCGAGGTCCACAAGGACCCTCCGGAACTGCACGAAGCGGCGCTCCGCATGGGGGTCAACCTGTTCGCGTACGCCATGACGAGCCGGCCGCTGCAATGACGGTGACCACACTGGTGTCCCGGGAGCGGGCGCGGATGACGGCGGCACTGGCGGCGCAGGGCGCGGGGATCGCGCTGGCGCTCGCGGCGCTGGTGCTGGCCGGGGGCGCGCTCGTGTTAGGTGACGCGCGGTGGATCGCGTTGCCGGCGGTGCCTCTGCTGACCTGGCTGATGGTGCTGCTGCTCATCGGAGCGGCGAGCTGGTGGACGGGGCGTCGGTTGCGGCGCCGCGCGTCGCGCGAGGCGGTCGCCGCGGCCATCGAGGGCGAGCGGGACCTCCGTGCCGGGGCGCTGCGTGGCGCCCTCGAGGTGTCGGAGAGCGGCGCGCTGGGCCGCCGCGCCGCGGATGCGCTCGCGCGGTCCCTGGGTACCACGCGCGGCGCGCTCGCGCCGCGCACGCAGCGGAGTCTCTGGATGCGGGGGGCGTACGCCGCCGCCGCGGCCCTCCTCGGCGTCCTGGCGCTCGGCGCTGCGCGGACGGCATCGCCCGATGGGTGGCGGGCCATGCGACACCCGGTCGGCGCGTACACGGGGACGCTGCTGGAGCCGATCACGATGGTCGACGCGCCGCCCGCGGTGCTCCGCGGCGAGCGCGTGCGCCTGACGATACTCGCGCCGCACCGCCGCAGCATCACCCTGACGTCGCGCGCGACCGGGCGGCCGTGGCACAGCGATGCCCTGCCCGTCACCGACGGCGTGGCCACGGTGCAGCTCGGCCCCGTCGATGCCGACCTGATGCTCGTGGCCGACGACGGGCGTGTGCGCAGCGACACCGTGCACATCCGCGTCACCGACCGGCCGTTCGTGGGTGATGTCGCCGTGCGCGCGCAGTATCCCGCGTATCTCGGCCGCGCGCCCGACGTGCTGCCGGTCGGTGAAGTCGCGCGGATTCCGCGTGGGACGGTGCTGTCCGTTCGGGGCCGCGCGTCGGTCGCGCTGACGGGAGTCGCGCTCGTGCGGGGCGATGACACGGTGCGCCTCACGCCGGACGAGCACGCGTTCAGTGGGCGACTCGCCTCGCCTGCGTCCGGGCGCTGGAGCTGGATCGCGGAGGGCGTGCGCGGCCCGATCGCCGATGTGCCCGCGCCGCTCGAGCTGGAGGTCGTCGCCGACTCGTCGCCCGTCGCCGAAATCCTGGCGCCGCAGCGCGACACGGTGGTGCTCGCGGGGGATCGGGTGATCCTCCGCGCCGCCGCCTCGGACGACCACGGGGTCGCGAGCGTGGTGGTGCGAACGTGGCGCGTGCCGGAAGGCGGCCGGGCGCAGCCATCCGTCACGCAGGCCATCGCGGAGCCCGGCGACGTGCAGTGGATCGGCGATCTGCCGATCGAGCTCGCGCCGCGCGGCCTCGAGCCGGGTGACGCGCTCCACGTCGTGGTCGAGGCGACGGACGCCTCGCCGTGGCGGCAGACCGGTACGAGCCGCGAGCTCGTGCTGCGCATCCCCAGCCTGCGCGAACGGCGCGAGATGGCGCGGGCGCTGGCGGATTCCGCGGTGGCGAGAGCGCAGGATGCGGCACGCGATCAGAAGGAGCTGGAACGCCGCACGGGCGAGGCGGCGCGCTCGCGCACCGACCGCGCCGCGGCGGCCGAGCAAGCCCGTACGCCGGAGCAGCGCGCCGAGGCTGAGATGTCGTTCGAGAACGCCGAGCGCAACCGCGCGCTGGCCCGCGAGCAGCAGGAGCTGCGCGACCGCGTGGAGCAGCTGCAACGCGACGCGCGCGCGCTGCAGGAACAGCTTCGGGCCGCCAACGCGCTCGACTCCGCGCTCTCGCGGCAGCTGCAGGAAGTGCAGCGACAGCTCTCCGAGGCACTCACCCCGGAGATGCAGAAGCAGCTGGAGCGGCTGCAGCAGGCCACGAAGGACCTGTCGTCGCAGGAGGCGCGGAAGTCGCTGCAGGAGCTCCAGGAGGAGCAGCAGCGGCTGCGGGAGCAGCTCGAGCGGACGGCCGAGATGCTCAAGCGCGCGGCGCTCGAGGGCGCGATGGAGACGCTGCATGACGATGCGGAAGAGCTGGCGCAGCGCGAACGCGCGCTCGCCGACTCGATGGCGCGCGGCGAGGAGCAGCAGTCGGAATCGTCGGAGCGGATGGCGCGCGAGGCCGAGCAGCTGCAGGAGCGCATCGAGGAGATCGCGGAGCGACTGAAGAAGGAGCAGGCGGAAGCGGGTCCGTCGAAGCTCGAGAAGGCGGCGCGGAACGCCGAGCAGTCCGCGGAAGCGATGGAACGAGCGGCGCAGCGAGGCGGGGAGCAACAGCGTCAGGCCGGCGGTCAGCAGCAGCGTCAGGCGGGGCAGCAGCAGCGGGCGGACGCCGCGCGCGAGGGCGCCGAACGGATGGAGCAGGCGGCGCAGCAGCTGGCCGAGGCGCGACAGCAGCAGGTCGAAGAATGGAAGGAGGAGCTCACGAGCGAACTGGATCGATCGATCCAGGAACTCGTGCAGCTGTCGCGCGAGCAGACGTCGCTGGCGGAACAGGCGCGCCAGGGCGCGCAGGCCGAACAGATGCGCGCGCAGCAGAGCGCGGTGCAACAGGGCACCGAGAAGATCGGCGAGCGGCTGCAGCAGGAGGCCGGCAAGTCGGCGCACGTCTCGCCACAGTCGCAAGGCGCGATGGGCGAGGCACGGCGGAAGGTGCAGGCGGCCACCGAGCAGGTGGCGCAGTCGGCACGGGCGAGCGGTGCCGCGGAGTCCATGGAGGAAGCGGCGCGCGCGCTCAATCAGGCCGCCGCATCGCTCGTCCGCGACCGCGAGCGGGCGGCGAACGCGCAGAGTGCGTCCGGGATGCAGGAGATGCTGCAGCGGATGCAGGAGCTCGCGCAGCAGCAGGGGCAGCTCAACGCGCAGACGTCGAGCATCCTTCCAATGCCGGGATCGCAGGCCTCCGAGCAGGCGCGGATGCTGGCGGCCCGGCAGCGCCAGCTCGCCAGGCAGCTGGAGCAGGCGGGCGAGGGCGACGAGTCAGGGCGCGCGGACCAACTCGCGCGCGAGATGCGTCAGATCGCCGAGGCGCTGCAGCAGGGACGGCTCGACGCATCGGTCGTGGACCGCCAGCAGCGTCTCTTCCAGCGCCTGCTCGATGCGGGGCTGTCGTTGCAGAAGGAGGAGCGCGAAGAGCAGGGCGAGCGCGAGTCCACGACCGCGAGCGGGACGGAGCGGTTCACGCCGACCGGCGAGGCGCGCGGTCGTGAGGCGACGCGGTTCCGCGAGCCGGATTGGAGCGAGCTGCGCGGTCTCACCGCCGAGGAACGGCGGGCCGTCCTCGAGTACTTCAAGCGGTTGAATGCGGAGCGTCCGTAGCGCCGGCGCGGTGGTGGCCGCCGCGCTGCTGCTGGCCGCTCCCGCCGCGACGCAGACCCCGGACGCGCTCTCGCGCGGGATGTCGCACGAGGAGGCGGAGCGGTTTCGCGAGGCGGCCGCCGCCTATCGAGAGGCGCTCGCGGCGGATTCGGTGAATCTGCCGGCGCTGCTCGGCCTCGAGCGGGCGTATGCGTCCCTGGGCACCACGGACTCGCTGCTGCCGGTGGTGGACCGGGCGCTGGCGGCGCGACCTCGGGATCCGGCGCTGCGCTCCATGCAGCTCCGTGCGCTCCGCATGCTCGCCGATCCGGTCCGGTTGCGCGGGGCGTTCGAGGCGTGGGTAACGGCGGTGCCCGGCGACGTTGCGCCCTTCCGGGAGTACACGCGGCTCCTGTTGCAAAACGGACAGACCGCCGCGGCGGACAGCATTCTGCGGCGCGCGGCGAGCACGTTAGGGAGCACGCGCGGCGTGGAGCTCGAGCTCGCGCAGTTGCGGGCCGCGATGGGCCTCTGGGAGTCGTCGGCGCAGGCCTGGCGGTCGGCGGTGGACGAGGCGCCGTACCTCGAGCAGGCCGCCGTGTTCTCGCTGCTGCCCGCGCCGGCGGACGCGCGCGTTGCGATCCGCATGGTGCTGCTCGCGCCGCCGGCCGACGTGGGCGCACGGCGGGTGATCAGCGCGTTGGAGCTGGACTGGGGCTCGCCGCGGGCCGGCTGGGCGGCGCTGCGCGTGCTGCGCGGTGACACGGCCGTGGTCCGCGCGTGGCTCGATTTCGCCAGGCGCGCCGAGGAGGCGCAGGCGTGGCTGGTGGCGCGCGATGCGCTGGCGTCGGTGCACGCACGCACGAAATCCCCGGAGCACGCGCTCCGCGCCGCGACCGCCGCGCTGAACGGCGGCGACAGCCGGTCAGCGCTGTCGCTCGCGGCCAGCGCGGGAGACCAGCGCGGCGCCAAGCAATTGATGCTGCCGGTGGAATTGCGCGCCCTCGCGGCGTTAGGCCGCGCCGAGGACGCGGAGCGGCGGCTGGACGAGGCGCGAGGCACGCTGGCACCGGATCAGATCCCGCCGCTCGCACGGATCGTCGCCATGGGGTGGATCCGCGCGGGAGACATCGTGCGCGCCCGCGCCCTGCTCGGCGCGGGCGGCGAGTGGGAGGAAGAGCCCATCGCCGGATGGCTTGCGCTGTACGAGGGCGACCTGCGTACCGCGCGCCGCCGGCTGCGGCCGCGGTCCGGCGAGGCGGAGCCGGAGCTCGTGCAGGCCCTCGCGCTCCTCGCGCGGACCAGGGCCGATACGGCAGCGGAGATCGGCGCAGCCTTCCTGGCGCTCGCTCGCGGGGATACCAGCTCCGCCGCGACAGCGTTCGAGGCCGCGGCGCAGGCGGTGCCTGACGCGGCGCCGCTGCTCCTCGCCAGCGCGGCGCGCCTGCATGGCGCTCGCGGCGATGCCGCCCGCTCCGTGCCGATCTGGCGGGCGGTGATCGATCGTCATCCCGCGGCGGCCGAAGCCCCCGAAGCCGAACTGGAG
>DATHUW010000007.1:0-20447 GCA_035461825.1 Gemmatimonadaceae bacterium | reverse complement strand
GCTCGTGCAGCACGGCTACCGCGTGGCGATCTGCGAGCAGGTCGAGGATCCGCGTGAGGCGAAGGGGATCGTCAAGCGCGCGGTGGTGGAGACGGTGACGCCGGGCGCGGTATTCGCCGACGACCTGCTGGACGGCGGGCGGAACAACTACCTGTGCGCCATCGAGCCGCGGGGGGATACGATCGGCGTCGCGGCGGCCGACCTGTCCACCGGGGAGCTGCGGCTGGCGATCACGGCCCCCTCCGATCTCGAGGCTTTGCTCGCCCGTCTGACGCCGGCCGAGGTCCTGGTGCGGGAGGAGCACGCGGGGTTGGCACGGGGGGTCCGGTCGCGCGGCGACGAGGACGCGCTCGTGACCTTCCGCGACGCGTGGGAGTTCGACCCGACCATGGGCCGCGACGAGCTGTTGAGGCAGTTCCGCGTCGCCTCGCTGGACGGCTTTGGCGTCGGCGAGCGGGACGGCGCGGCGTTAGGGGCGGCCGGGGCGCTGCTGCGATACCTGCGTGAGCTGCAGCCCGGCGGCGTGCCGCACCTCGCGCCGCCGGTCGTCGAGCGGCCCGGCCACGTGATGCCGCTCGACGAGATGACGCGCCGCAACCTCGAGCTCACCGAGTCGCTGCGCGGCGGCGACACCTCCGGCACCGTGCTCGGCGTCCTCGACCGGACGGTGACGCCGATGGGCGCCCGCCTGCTGCGGCAGTGGATCCTGATGCCGCTGGTGTCGCGCACGGCGATCGAGGACCGGCTCGACGCGGTGAGCGCGCTCGTGGCCGATCCCCTGTCGCGCGAGGCGCTGCGGACCGCGCTGGACGGGGTGCGCGACCTCGAGCGGCTCGCGAGCAAGGCCGCGGCCGGGCGTGCGACGCCGCGCGAGCTCGGCGCGTTATGCGGGTCGCTCGGGCGGCTCCCGGCGGTGGAAGACGCGGTCCGCCGGCTCGGGCCCGCGGGCTCGATCGCGGGGGTGCTCGCGCGCTGGGACGCGTGCGCGGAGCTGTGCGGCTCGCTCGCGGCCGCGCTGGTGGACCGTCCGCCGGTGGCGATCGGCGACGAGCCGACCATCCGCGACGGCGTCGATGCGGCGCTCGACGAGGCCCGCGCCTTACGCGATGGAGGCAAGGACCGCATCGCGGCCATCCAGGCCGAGGAGCGCGCCGCGACCGGGATCCCGTCGCTCAAGGTCGGATACAACCGCGTGTTCGGGTACTTCATCGAGGTCACGAACACGCACAAGTCGCTCGTGCCGGGGCGCTACCAGCGGCGGCAGACGCTGGCCGGGGCCGAGCGCTACGTGACGCCGGAGCTCAAGGCGTACGAGGAGAAGGTGCTGACGGCGGCGGAGCGGATCGAGGAGCGGGAGCGGGATTTGTTCGAGTCGCTGCGCGCGCGCGCCGGCGCGGAGGTGGCGCGGTTGCAACGCGCGGCGGCGGCGGTCGCGCAGCTCGACGTGCTGGCGACACTGGCCGAGGTGGCGGAGCGCGAGGGATACGTGCGCCCTACGCTCACGGACGACTTCGCGGTATGGATCGAGGGCGGCCGGCATCCGGTGGTGGAGCGGATGATGCCGCGCGACAAGTTCATCCCGAACGACGTCTGCCTGACGCCGGATGCTCGGCTCATCATTCTCACCGGCCCGAACATGGCGGGGAAGAGCACGATCCTGCGCCAGGTGGGGCTGATCGTGCTGATGGCGCAGACCGGCGCGTTCGTGCCGGCCTCGGCGGCGACCATCGGCGTGTGCGACCGCGTGTTCACCCGGGTGGGCGCGAGCGACAATCTCGTCCGCGGGCAGTCGACGTTCATGGTCGAGATGGCGGAGACCGCCGCGATCCTGAACACCGCAACGTCGCGGTCGCTCGTGCTGCTCGACGAGATCGGCCGCGGAACGGCGACCTACGACGGTGTGTCGATCGCGTGGGCGGTGAGCGAGCATCTGCACGACGCGGTCGGGTGCAAGACGATCTTCGCCACGCACTACCACGAGCTGACGCAGCTGGCGGACGAGCGCGAGGCCGTGCGGAACTTCACGGTAGACGTGCGGGAGGTGGGGGACGAGATCCTGTTCCTCCATGCCTTACGCCCCGGCGGGGCGGACCGATCGTACGGCATCGAGGTGGGGCGGCTGGCGGGGATCCCGAAGACGGTGCTGGCGCGGGCTCGTCAGGTGCTGAAGCTGCTGGAGAGCGGCCATCTCGTCGCCGGTCCGGCCGGTCCCCCGCCAGCGCGGGAAGCGCAGCTGGGACTGTTCGCGGCGGCCGAGCATCCGGTGGTCGAGCGGCTGCGGGCGCTGGACGTCGACGATCTGACGCCGCGTCAGGCGCTGGAGAAGCTGGCCGCGCTGATCGACGAAGCTCGAGGGTCGTAAGGCGGTCGCGCGGATCGGGCGGCGGCACGCGTGCCGACCCTCCGCGCGACTCGGGTCTCGCCAGCGGAGACAGGGTTGCGCGATCGGGAACCGCGCTAGTTCGTCCCCGAGTCCGGACGTGCTTCGCCGCCGTCCTCGCCGTCCGGCACCGGATCCTCCGCGAGCGCATCGACTTCGGCCTCGAGCTCCGCCGCCGTGCCCATGAACTCGTCCAACGTCACCGCCGGTACCAGTCGAACCGGCAGCGGCTTGATCGTGCTGGAGAAATCCAGCGCCCAAATGCTCTCGCTCGAGTCGTCGCCGAGGGACGCAATGAGCGCCAGAGCGACGACGATGCCGCCTACCGAGAGCGCCGCCCGCCAGCGCTTGCGCGCCGACATCGTCGACGCGAGCTCGAGATGGCCCGCGATCAGCACCGGGATCAGCGCCAGACTCCCGACCGCGGCCAGCAGCGTACCCGCCTCCATCGACGGTCCGATGAAGTCGACCCACTCGCCGACGGTCGTCAACACCATTCCCACGATCAGCAGGCCGAGCGCCCACGCCCAGTGCGAGAGGAACCGAAAGTGTTTGGCGCCCAGCCGCGTTGCGACGGCCCACGCGCTGGCCCAGATCCCGGCTCCGAGCACGACGAAGACCGCCTCCTGTACCGCCGGAATCGCGGCGTCGGCGTCGGCGGATGCCTGGTAGTTCAGCAGCGCGAGGGCGGCGAGCGCGCCGCCGCACACCGCGAGCGCGCGCGGCAACCGTGTCAAGGCCGTCGTCAGGCTGCGAGTCTCGGTGAGCCGAACCGTCGCCGCCACAGGGTGGTTGGCATCCACCACGCGAATCTCGACGGGGCCGAGCCTGACGCGGTCGCCGGAGGCGAGCGGCACACGCGGCACGCGCTCCCCCCGCGTGCGGCCGATGCCGTTCACACTGGCGAGGTCTCGCAGCACCAGCGTCCCGTCGGGCTCGCGCGCCAGCTCCGCGTGCCGGGCGCAGACGTGCGGGTCGTCGATGAGCACGTCCGCATCGTATCCGCGGCCGATTACCGCCGGCAGCGTCGTGAGGCGCGCGCGGTAGCGGACCTGGCCGTGGGCGCCGAGCAGCTCGACGATGACGGGGCCGGGCATCGGCTCGGGCTCCTGCGGCGCTTTCGCCGCATCGGTCTGGTCCGAGCCGGGGTGGAGCGGCTCGAGCTCCTCGCCCATCACTCGTCGTTCCACGCGATCTGCTCCAAGTAACGGCGGGCGAGGGCGTGCGCGTTCTCGAACGTCACGCCCGAGAGCGAGAGGGTGGTCACGAGTCCCGTCTCCGAACTGCCGAGAACCGCGGCCTTCACGAACGCGTCATATAACCCCTCGAGCTTCCGGTGCTTGCGCACGCAGAAGACGGCGCGCAGCGCCACGCGATCGTGCCTGACGTTCCGGGTCTCGCAGCGATAGGGCGTGACCGCGTGCGCGTCGGCGTGCGGGATGATGGCGTCGAACGAGTGGTCGAAGCTGCTCGTGTAGAGCGCGTGGAAGCGGAACGGGTTGAGCGATTTGTTGATGAGCAGCCGGTGCGAGAGCGACATCAGCCCCGTGGACTGTTCGCCGGAGATGAAGACGTAGTCGTCGGTGGAGCACTGATGATGGACGATCTCGTACGGATCCTCCTCATCGCGGTCGGCGTCCGCCCAGCACTTGAAGAACGGGGCGGGCTCGGTCGGCAGGGAGAAGCGACCGAGGGTCACGCGCTTGACGGAGTCGCTGAAGACCCGGGCGATGTAGCTGTCCTGATAGGCGCGGAGCTGGAGCGCCGCATCCCTCAGCAGGGCCGATCCGGATGCGCGCCCTTCGTCCACCCGCCGCAGCAGCGCGAGCACGCGGTCGACGGGGACGAGGAAGCTGATTTCATTGCCGGCGGTGCTCACGTTCACGCCGACCACGCGGCCCTGCGCATCAATGGTCGGGCCGCCGCTCATGCCCGGATTCAGCGCCCCGCTGAACAGGATCTTCGGGTAAAGCACGTACTTCAGCTCCCCGTTGTACGTGCCCTCCGCGATCGTCAGGCCGAGGTCGAGGGGGTGGCCGAGCGCATAGAGGCGCTCGCCCTGGTCGAGGGCGACCGGCTGCACATCGAACCAGGTGGCGGGCGTGCCGTCGAACTGGACCACGGCGAGGTCGTGTACGACGTCGATGGCGAGCACGCGCACGGGGTGCGTGGCGCCGCGTGTGTCGGTGAGCTCCGCGCGGTGCCGCGCACTGTCGGTGACGAGCCGCGAGATGACGTGGTAGTTGGTGATCACGAGCCCGCGGTCGCCGACGAAGAAGCCGCTGCCGAGGGTGGACTTGGCCGCGGATCCCGACTCGACGACCTGGATGCGGACGACGCGATCCGAGTGGCGACGGAACACGGCGGCGGTGCCGACCGGCTGCTGCGCGGACGCCGCGGTGGTCGCGGCGAGAGAAGCGAAGGCGGTAGCGAGCGCGAGGGCGCGCGCGACGCGGAAAGGCAACGGCATTCGGGTAGAGCGGGGGAGGCGGGCGCGCGGGACGCGCGGCGCATGGGACGTTAGTAGACGTTCTGGATGACCGCCAGTCACCTCGCCTGGCTGGCGTCGAGCCCTGGAACGGTTCGCTTCAGCGGCCCGCGAACCCCGTCGAGTCTGCTCGCTCGGCCCGATGCCGCTACCCGGGCGCGGCCTGACCGGGGGTCTCGGAGCCGAGCATGGCGATCTCCATGCGCGGGTACGACGGACGCACGCGATCCCTGTATGGAGGCTCGGCCAGCTTCGCGCCGATCGCCAGGTGGAGGCGGCTGGCCCAGATGCGGCGCTCGCGGGCGGGGACGAGGTAGCGGACGGTGATGTTCATCCACGCGTCGGTCGGAGACAGGTAGAACTGCGGCTCGATGGCGATCTCGAACGCGATTCGCGAGCGGCGGAGGATCTCCGCGTACGTCTCGGCCGGCGCGCGCATTGCGTCGCCGACGGTGGTGCGCGCGACGGCGCCGATCGCGTCGAGCGCCAGCGTGAGGTCGCTGTCGTTCGTGACGCCGACGGTGATCTCGTCCCAGACGAAGGGGAAGTCGCGCGTGTAGTTGATGATGTTGGCGCGCAGCACCTCCGAATTCGGAAAGGTGATGAGCGCCCCGGTGGGCTGGGCACCCTGGACCGGCTTGTGCTCGCCGCCGGCCTCCCAGACGGTCGTCGTCAGGACGTCGATGGCGTAGACATCGCCGAAGACGTCGCCGACGGCGATGCGGTCGCCGACGCGGTAGTACCCGCGGAACGAGTTGAGGAGCCATCCGCTGAAGCTCTCGATAGGCGCCTGGAGGGCCCAGGAGAGCGCGAGTCCCACCAGCCCGACGGAGCCGAGGAGGGCGCGGGCGTCGCCGGCGATGATGGCGAGTGCGGCGCCAAGCGCGAGGAGCCAGAGGATGACCGCCGCGAGGGCGCTGACGGCCTGGGCGCGCTGCCAGCCGTGCGCCGCCCGGCGCATGATGGCGCGGATGCCGCGCACGAGCAGCGCAACGAACAGGAGGAGCGCGGCGGCGATGCCGAGCTTGGGAAGAACTCGATAGGCCCCCCGCGCGAGCTCCCGCAGGGTGCCCGTCGCCTCGCCGACGGCCTGCGAGACGTCGACGTCCGCGGTGTCGGCCGCGACGGTATCGTCTGCGATGACGGATTCGACCTGAGCCGGGGCGGCCCCCGCGGTGTCGGCCGGCGATTGTCCCTCGCCCTCGGGGATCCCCCAGAGCAGGAGGGCGAGACCGGTGACGGCGACGGCGAGCGCCGTGCGGCGCCGGAACGCGCTCAGTCTCCGTTCCGCAGCGGAGCGATAGGCGCCGGCGCCCGCGGCTCGGCGGCGCGGAGGCACGCGAGGGCCGCGACGCACCGGACGCGCCGTGCCCTGCCGTCGTCGCGCAACGCCGGAGCCATGGCGGCGCGGCTCGTCCCGGTTGTCGGAAGGTGGCGGAGTCATGCGGACGCTACATGCGATGTTGGTGCCGCACCGCTTGCGTGACGGGTTTCCGGGCCGTAGGCTCGTCGAGAACCGCGTCGGCGAGGAAGAGATGAGATCAACGCGGTGGCGGGACTGATGGATCGGCCGGTCGGCGACATGCCGGCGCCGCCCCTGCGGCGACGGCGCTCCGGACCACGGTGGGGCGAGCGGCGATGGACGGGCGTGGTCGGCCTTCCGCTCGTCGTGATCGCGCTGGGCGTGCTGGTGCTCGTGGGCATCCGGCGCTCCGAGCACGCCTCCGTGGAGCTCGTGCGCGCGATGTCCGTGCGAGTCGCGCTCGACCAGATCGATGCGAACCTGCGCGACGCGGCGATCGCGCGGCGCGCCTTCCGCGAGAACGGCGATACGCTGTTCGCGGTCGCGCTCGAGCGATCGCTGAACGACGCCCGCGCCGGACTGGATTCGCTGCGCGTGGGCGCGGACGACCCTCGGCAGTCCGAGCGCCTGACGATCCTGGTGCCGATGATCACGGCGCGTATCGAGGCGCTGGAATCGGCGATGAGTGGCCCGGCGGCCGATGTGCCGCGTCCCGAGGCGGATGCGGTGCGCGACTCGATCGCGGCGATGCGAGCAGAGCAGTCGGCGATGCTGACGTCCCGGCAGGAGACCGACCGCCGCGTGCACCGCCTGACGATCATCGCGACGGTCGCCGGTACCGCGCTCGCCGTGATGCTCTCGCTGATCACGCTCGCGTCGTTGCTGCGCCATTCCCGGGCGCAGGCGGAAGCGCTCGACGCGCTGCAGGAGAGCGAGGACCGCTTCCGGGCGACGTTCGATCAGGCCGCCGTCGGGGTCGCGCACGTGGCGATGGACGGCCGGTGGGTGCGCGTGAACCGGCGGTTGTGCGCGATTCTCGGGTACCCGCGGGAGGCGCTGCTTCGCCTGCGCTTCCGCGATGTCACCCACCCCGAGGAGGTCGACCGGGACCGCGCCCTCGAGGCGGACCTGCTGGCGGGCCGGATTCCGCACTACCAGGTGGAGCGACGGTGCATCCGGCAGGATGGCACGCCGGTCTGGGTCGAGCTGACGATGTCGCTCGTCAGGCCGGCGGCGCCGGCCGAGGCGTACTACATCGCGGTGATCGAGGACATCGAGGAACGGAAGCGCGCGGAGGAGGCGCTCCGCGGCGCCGTCGAGATCGCGACGGCGGAACGGGAGCGGGCGGAGCGCGCGGCGGCGCGGACGCGCCGGCTGCAGGAGGCGACTGCGGCCCTGTCCGCGGCGCTGGTGCCGGCCCGGGTTGCGGACGTGGTCGTGCGCGCGAGCATTGCCGCGGTGGGCGCGACGGCGGGCTTCGTGTCGGTCATCAACGAGCGGGACGACTCGCTGGAGCTGCTTGCCTCACGAGGGTACGCATCGGGCGAGCCGCAGAGCTGGTCGCGGCTGCCGCTCGGCACGCCGCTGGCGGCGGTGGAGGCGGCGAAGACGGGCGAGCCGGTGTGGCTCGAGTCGCCGGACGAGCGCGCGATCCGATTCCCGGAGGCGGTTCGGCGATTCCGCACGCGCGAGTACGCGGCGTGGGCGGCCCTGCCGCTGGTGATGGAAGGTCGTCGCATCGGGGTCCTGGGGCTGAGCTTCCCAACGGCGCGCACCTTCTCGGACGACGACCGGCGGTATCTCCTCGCGCTGGCGCAGCAGTGCGCGCAGGCGCTGGAGCGCGCTCGGCTCTTTCGTGAGGCGCAGGCGGCGAGCGAGGCCAAGTCGGGGTTCATGGCGGTCATGTCGCACGAGCTGCGCACGCCGCTCAACGCGATCATCGGTTATGCGGAGCTGATGTTGATGGGGATCCCGGAGTCGATCCCGGCGCGGGCGGCCGACCAGGTGACGCGGCTGCGGGCAGCGGCGCAGCACTTGTTAGGTCTGATCGAGGAGATCCTGACGTTCTCGCGGCTGGAGGCGGGGCGCGAGCAGGTCGCGCTCGCCAGGGTGCCGTTGTCGCAGATCATGCAGGAGGTCGAGACGGTCATCGCCCCGCTGGCGCGCGAGCGGGCGCTGGGGCTCGAGATCCGCACCGAGGCGGCGGACACGGAAGTCGAGACCGACCCGATGAAGCTGCGGCAGGTGCTGATCAACCTGCTGGGGAACGCGGTGAAGTTCACGGATCGCGGGCAGGTCACCTGCACGATTGCGGCGGGTGAGGGGCAGGCGGTGTTCACGATCCGGGACACCGGCGTGGGGATCGCGCCCGAGCACCTGTCGCACATCTTCGAGCCGTTCTGGCAGGTCGAGGCTCATCCCGCCCGCCGGATCTCCGGCACGGGGCTCGGGCTGGCCGTCACGCAGCAGCTGCTCGATGCGTTAGGCGGGACGATCGCCGTCGAGAGCGCGCGGGGCGAGGGCACGACGTTTCGCGTGACGATCCCGACGGCCGGGGCGGCGATGACCGCCCCGGCGGCGAGCGACTAGGGGGAATCAGCTCCGCTTCGTGCCGCACTCCGGGCAGAACTTCGCCGCGGGGGTGAGACTGGTGTGGCAGGCCGCGCAGACGGCCGCCGGCGACGCGGGTGCGGCGCCCGGGGTCGTGGCAGCTCGCAGGGCATCGGTCATCATTTGCCCCATCGCGACGCCGGCCCCGAGTCCCGCGCCGACGCCGGCCGTGCCGCCCTCGTTCGCCGCGGCAACCGGGATGGAACGGGCGGCCTGGAACTGCGCGTACCGCGCGTGGTCCCCGCCAATGATCCCCATGCCGATCCGCTCGTCGAGGCGTTGCTGGAGCTCGTCAGGCAGCGACAGGTTCTCGACGACGAACCCCTCAAGCCCGAGCCCCAGCTCGGCAAAGTCGGCGGCGAGCCGCTGCGCGATCTGCTCGCCGAGCTCCACCTGGTTGGCGGCGAGGTCGAGGAAGGCGATACCGCTGCCGGCCAGGGTGTCGCTCATTCGGGTGACGGCGAGATTGCGGAGCTGGCCCTCGAGGTCCTGCATGGCGTACACCTCGCGCGTGCCGCTCACCTCGGTGTGGAAGCGGACCGGGTCGGCGATGCGATAAGCGTACGTGCCGTAGGCGCGGATGCGCGCGATCCCGAACTCGGCGTCGCGCACGGTGACCGGCGTCTGGGTGCCCCAGCGCTGATTGAGGCGCAGCCGAGTGGAGACGTAGTAGACGTCGGACTTGAACGGGGACTCGAACAGCTTGTCCCAGTGCTTGAGGTTCGTGAGGAGGGGCAGGTTGTCGGTGTCGAGCCGGTGGCGGCCGGGGCCGAAGACATCGGCGATGCGGCCCTCGTTGACGAAGATCGCGGCTTGGGACTCGCGGACGACGAGCTGGGCGCCCATCTGGATCTCCATGTCGCGCATGGGGAATCGATAGGCGAGCACGGAGTCCTCGGCTTCAGTCCACTGGATGACATCGACGAACTGCTTGCGGAGGAACTCTCCGAGTCCCATCGCGGCCTCCTTGTGGGGCGTGGGGGTGCTCTGGAGGACGGGTTGGGGCGGGGCTCCGTAACGCGTCCGGTGTGCCGTGCGTGGGATCGAGGGTGGTTTGTGCCGCGCCGGCATCGGCGGCGCTCAGGGTCTCGAGTTCTCTACCGCAGAGCACGCAGAGGCTCGCATGAGGTCGCAGGAGACTCGCGGCCGAGGACGCATCGGCTTTCCGTTCGGAGCTTCACGCTTCTTCTTCCCTTTGGCTCATACGGCATGTCCGGGGAATGCAGCGCGGAGCGTTGGTCTGATTGCGGCGGGCCGCCAGGCGACCTCGCTGCCCGATTCAAGCCGACGTTAGGTAAGGGCGCCGGTGTCGGGCTGGCTGGCCTGCGTTGTGTTCGCGCGGAGACGCGGAGGCGCGGAGGAACGCTGGCGGCGACGTTCGAAAGTGCTTCCCCTGGAGCGATCTGTTTGCTCGCTGTTCCGTTGCGGGAACGTCATTGGCGGGACGAGTTGGATGCACTCACGGGTCCCAGCCAGGCAGTCGGCGTGAGACGGAGATGCCGAGCAGCATCTCCGCGCCCTTCGCGTTCTCCGCTCGGTATGATGAAGATTCATCCGGCATGTCCGGGAACTGCGGCGCGAATCGTCAGAAAGGCATTGCGTCGCGATATCCGATGCCATGCGCTCGAGGGTTCCGTATTTTGTGTTTTATTGTTGTTGCCGTCCTCGATGAGCTCCGGGTTGGTAGTGACAGCGGTGATTGATGATCCCTTCACAGCCGCGGCAACCTAGCGAATCCCGTATAGCGTCTTTTCTGCCGCGAAGAATCAGAGGTCCGCGTGAGGTCGCACGAGACTCGCCGCGGACCGGATTCGTCGCCTGCTAGGCAGGTGGCCTGGTGCGTGTGCGCGACAAGCTGCGAGTTCGGCTGGGGCGCACGGCTAGAGTACCTACTGGTCGGTTGCGGACTGAACAGCCGGACCTGTGCTGTTAGTCCAGCCGCTTAACGAGGCAGCAGTCGGGAGATCAGTTCAATGGGTTCCCCAAAGCAAGCGAAAACGTCGCTGCCGGGAGCCATGCGCGATACCGCCGGTTTCACGGTCGACCGTCTGCGCCCTCGGCGATCGGCCCTCTGCGACCTCTGCGGTAAGAACCGCCGAGCCTCCCACGGTCGTGCCGCCGCCCCAGAGAGACGAATCCCTAACGATACTCCCGCTGACCGGAGGACGCGTCTAGTAGACTCCGAGATCGCGCGCCGAGACCACCGCACCGCCGTAGGCGGACTGCACCTCACGCAACAGATCCTCGTCGTCGGCGCCCCAGTAGAGCTGGTGGTAGAGGACGAGCAGCTTCGGGCGGGCGCGCGTCGCGATCTCCGCCAGCTGCGCGGTCGAGGTGTGCGCGCGCGCATGGTAGCGCTGCCACTCCGGCGGGATCGACTTGAACCGCTCGGCCGAGTACACCTCGTGGAGCAGCACGTCGCAGCCGTTGCACGCGCCAACGATCGACTCACTCGGCCGCGCGTCGCCGGAGATCACGATCGTGCGGTCGGCCGTCTCGAACCGATAGGCGAAGGACTGCGCCCAGTCGCCGTGCTCCACGGGGACGGCGGTCACCGTGACGCGCTCGTCGCGATAGACCACGCCGGGAACCACCTCGTGCACGACGACCTCGTGGCCGGTGGTGTTGGCGGGCTCGAGCCCGTCGATGCGGTTGCGGATGTCGGCCGCGTACGCCGCGCGGAGGTGGCCGACCATCTCGGTGATCCCCGGCGGGCCATGGACGGTGAGCGGCACGTCGCGCCCCAGCGTCCACGGCGAGAAGATCAGATCGGGGAGGCCGAGGGTGTGGTCGGAGTGGAGGTGGGTGATGAACGCGATGCGCAGGCGCTCCGAGGCGAGCGCTCCGACACCGGCGCGATACGCGCCGCCGGCCCGCCTGACGACTCCCGGCCCCGCATCGACGATGTAGGCGTGGTCGCCGACGACCACCGCGACCGACGGGCCCGACCGATCCGGGTCGGAGTTGGGATTGCCGGTGCCGAGCACCACGACGCGCGTCGTGGCCGGCGCGTCCGGCTGCGCGCACGCGGTGGCAACGCAGAGGGTCAGCAGGAGGAACGCGCCGACGGATCGCATCAGAGCTGGAGCTGGCGGCGTGCCTCGTCCGCGTCATCGGCGCGGACCGCGACCCGCACGCCCTTCAGGAAGGACATGGACGGGATGATCCCCGACGCGTCATCGCGGAGCATGATGGAGTCGATCCCCGCGGCATCGAGGCTCGCCTGCGCAATGGAAGCCTCGATCTCCGATGGGTACGTCGCGATCACGACGATGTCCCGGGTCATGACGCCAAGGTACGGGCCGCGCCCCGCCCCCGGTAGGCGGACGACGAAGAAACGGGCGGGCCGGAAGCTCCGGCCCGCCCGTTCTCCAGCCAGCGAGAAGCGCGGCTACCGTTCGACGATCTCGGCGAGCACCTGCTTCACGCGCGGATCATCCGACTTGCTCAGCCGCGAGATCGAACGGCGGCGGAGCGTCCGGTCCGTCTCGGTGCGCGCGATCGAGATCAGCTTGTCCGTCGCCGCCGTCTCCGTGCTCCCGCCATAGAGGGAGATGAGCGACGCCTTCATGCTCTGATCGCCCACGGCGTCGTACAGCGAGACCAGGTCGTTGATGTCCGCGCCAGCCTTGCGAGCCGCGCTCAGCGCGCGGCGGCGGTCGTCGGCGTTCTCGTTCGAGTCGCGCACGCGCGCGAGCAGCCACGTCCGGTTCTCGGTGCCGCCGATCTCGCCGAGGGCGTTGAACACGGCGGTCTTCGCTTTCTGGCCCTGCAGCGACGCGTAAATCTCGCGCAGGAAGGCCGCATCGCTCGAGGTGGCATAGTTACCGCCCATGCCTCGGATCGCCGTCGCGGCGACATCGTCGTGCAGGCGACCGCCACGTAAGGCGGTGCGCAGGTAGTCGCGGGCCCGCGGGTCACCCGAGCTCGCGAGCGACCGCATGGCCTGCGAGGCGAGCCACGAGTCGGACGCCGAGCGCGAGAGCTCGATCAGCGCCGGGATCCCTTCGCCGCGGTCGAGTCCCGCCAGCGTCTGCACGGCGCGTGAGCGGACGGCGGAGTTGTCACTCGCGTCGGTGGCGATGCGAACGAGGTCGCTCGTGACGCGCTGGGCCGGAGCGTTGCCGCGCTCGACCTCGCGCCCCGCGTACGCGATCGCCTGACGACGCGTCTCGCGCGGACGGGCACGGTCGTTCGCGATCGCCAGCAGGCGGTCGGCCGGCTGCGCGCCCTGGGCCAGCGTCGCCGGGAAGATCGCGTCGCGGCTCGGCTTGCCTTCGCCGCGCGCGGCGAGCCCGAGCAGGTAGTCCGACGCGTCGCCTGGCGAGACGGCGCCCAGGTCGTTCGCGCCGGCCTCGGTCTGCAGCGGTCCCACGAACGTCTCGATCGACACGACCTGGCCGCCGGCCAGATTCATGACGACGCGGACGGGTCCCGGCTCGCAGGCCTCGCGGCGCGTCGCATCGTTGATCGTGCCGTGCCAGCTGTTGCCGCCGATGTTGATGAAGGTCTTGCCGTTGCCGCACACGCCATCGCGCGCGGGATAGTTGAACTGCACGAGTCCGTTGCCGGCACTGGCGACGCGGCGCTCGAGACCCTGCGCGGCGGCATCGGTGATCGTGACGCCGAGCAGTACCAGGGCGACGGTGCCCGAAAGAAGACGGAGCGAGGTCATGGCTCGATGATCTCCAGAAGCAGTTGAGTCGTGCGCGGATCGTTCTTGCGGGTGAGCGCCGAGATGGCCATGCGGCGGAGTTGCGGATCGGTTCCGGTCTTCGCGATCTCGATCAGCTTGTCCGTGGCCTCGGGCTCCTTGCGACGTGCGTAGACGCTGAGGAGCTGCTCGCGGAGCTCGCGGGCGGCCATCTGATCGTACAGTCCCGTCAGGTCCCGAATGGCGATGTCGGACGAGCGGCCGATACGGCCGAGCGCCTCGGCGCGCATGTCCATGGGCTCGGCGTTGTTGCGCGCGATCCCCATCAGCCACGTGTTGTTCTCGGCGCCGCCCATCGCGCCGATGCGGCGGACGACCGCCTTCTTCAGCCGCTCGCTCGTGAGGCGCGAGTAGATGCCGCGCAGGTACGCGGCGTCTTCGGCGTTCGGCTTCTCGCTGTTGATCGCGGCGAGCGCGTACTCGCGCAGACGATCCGACGCATCCTGGCGCTCGATCGTGCTGCGCACGATCTGGCGCGCCCGCGGCGATTCGTGCGCGGCAAGGGCACGCAGCGCGGTCCGCTGCACGCGCTCGTCGGTGCTGTTGCGCAGCAGTTCGTCGAGCATGTTCACCGTCTGCTCGCCGGGCACGCGCGACAGCCAGAGGATGGCATCGCCGCGGACGTCGGCGTTGGGCTCGGTGCGGACGACGTTCGACAGCAGCTGCGCGGCAGAGGCATCCGCCTGCTTGCCGATGAGGAACACGGCGCGCTTGCGGAGGCCGACGGTGCATTCGTCATGTCGGGCGAGCACGCGCTCGAGGATCGGGCGAGCGGACGAGAAATCCAGGGTCGACAGGGCGTTGAGCGCTTCCACCCGCACCGCGAGCTCCTCCTTGTCGCACGTGGGCTTCTGGCCGGCGGCGGTGGTCACCGCGTTGATGGCCGACCGATCGCCGCGCTGCGCCAGCGCGCCGGCGATGCGCTGGGCGAGCGATGCCCCATCGCTGCGGGCGTAGGCATCGGCGTAGCGGGCCCGCTGCTGCTCGAGCACGCCGCGGGCGCGCTCCAGCTCGGCGGTCGTGCCGATGCGGTAGAGGGCGAACGCCTCCCAGTAGAGCGCGTCCGGCGCGTACTGGGACGTGGCATAGCGATCGGAGATGTCGCGGAACAGCTCGGCGGCGCGGCGATAGTTGCCGCGGTTGAGCATCTCCCTCGCCAGGCGGTACAGCGAATCGGCCGGATCGCTCGGCGCCCAGGCGGGACGGGGGCCCTGCGCCCGGGTCTCGAAGCGCTCCATCACGCCGCCGAGGACGATGTTGCCGAGGTCGCCGGCGCCAGACCACGCGAGCGAGTGGAGGCCGCGCCGGGCAACGTCCTGCGCATCGTGCATCGCCAGTTCCATCTCGGACTGGATGTGCTGGCTGCTGCTCTGATCGAGCTGGCGGTCGCGAAGGTCCCGCTGGAGTTCGCGCTGCGCGTCCTGCAGGCGCCACTGCGCGTCGTGCATCTGCGAGCGCACCCGCTCCTGGAGCAGCTGCGCGTCGAACTGCATGGACTCGTGATCGAAGTCGAAGTCGAAGTCATGATCGAAGTCGAAATCGAAATCGAAGTCGAAGTCGTGGTCGAAACTGAAATCGAAGTCGTGGTCGAAATCGAAGTCGCGCATCGATTCCTGCGCGCGCTGCGCCATCTCATTGGCGCGCCATTGCAGTTCCGAAAAGTCGTGGGACTGCAACCGCTCCGCCATCTCCTGGGCGCGCCACTGCAGGTCCTCCACGTCGATGCTGCTCCGGACGCGCTCGGCCAGCTCGCGGGCACGCATCTCGAGCTCGTGGACGTCGATGTGCGTGCCGCCCTCGATGCGAATCCTGGGCTCCGCCTTCGGCACCGGCTTGGGATCGTTCGGCCGCTGCGCGTCCGCCGACGGAACGAGTGCGGCGAGTACGACCGCCGCGATGAGCCACTGTTTCATTACCTGAGTCTCCTCAATCGCCAGCAAAGGGGATCTGGGCCACGACCGACTGCAGTCGCGGCAGGACATCGCGCTGTTCCAGCGCACCCGTGATCAGGTCGAGCTCCTGCCGGTCACGCGCCGACCGCAGTCCGGCGACCTGGGCCAACACCAGCTCCAGATCCGAGAGCAGCGCTCGCAGATCCGGATCGTCGCCCGCCGGCGAATCGAGCAGCAGGCGGGTCGTCTGCAGGAGGTCACGCGCCTGCGACGCGAACTGCGCATCCACCTGGCCGGTGCGCGCCTCGGCCGGCAGCGCGATCAGGAGCGCCGCCGTGGCGCCGAGGTACCGGCTGGTCGCGACCTCGTATGGGACATCGAGCCGTGCATCGGACAGCACCGTCGCGGTCGCGCCCAGTCGATCCGGCGCTTCGGCCACGCGTGGGGCGACGGGCGTCGCGGGTTCGGGCGGGGCCGGGACGGCATAACGGCCGATGCCGACGCCGATGGCCAGCGCCGCCGCTGCGGCGAGCCACGTGGGGGCGGCGCGCCAGAACTGGCGGCGGGGCGCGGCATGCGCGCCGAACGCGCGTGCCTCGATCGCCCGCCACATCTCGTCGAGGGGCGGCTCCGGGGGCGTTCGATAGGCGCGGAGGGCCGCGCGGGTGGTGTCGTCGAGCTCGTCGTGATCGTGCATGGTTCCTACTCCTTTCTGAACGGCGCAAGCGCCTGGCGAATCTTCGCGCGCGCCGCGGACAACCGCGTCTTGCAGGTTCCTTCGGGCACCTCGAGCGCGGCGGAGATCTCGCCGTGCGTGTAGCCTTCCACGTCGTGCATCACCAGCGTGACCCGCAGTGATTCCGGCAGCGCATCGATCGCGCGGGCCAACCGCTCCCGGAGATCGGGATCGATGCCCGAGGGCCGGGCGCCGATCGATTCCGCATGCTCCAGCGGTGCCTCGCGCTCGCGGAACCGCTTCACCTTGCGCATGCCGTTCAGCGCGACGCTGACGGCGATGCGGTGCAGCCAGGTGGACAGCGCCGAATCGCCGCGAAAATCGCGCAGCCGCGAGAACGCCCGAACGAACGTCTCCTGCGTGAGCTCCTGGGCCAGATCCGCATCCCCGGCGAGCCGGAAGATGAGTCGGTAGACGCGCGGCGCGTGCGCATCGTAGAGCTCCCGCGCGGCTCTGGGATCGCCGGCGAGGACGCGTTCGATTCGTACGGGCTCGTCCAGAGCGCCGGCAGGTTCCAGGGCGATCGCTGTCCGTTCCATCTGTCACTCCCCTAGACACGGCCAGCCCGGAATCCGTTCGGTGCTGGCGCAAACTTTCCGTCTACGGCCGGTATGGCACCTCCAACTCGTCGCCAGAGTCGAGGCAGGCTGACCAAGGCCGCGCCGCGGGCCCCGGGTCGCTCCGCCCCGCCGCCCGCCGCGGCCGCTGGCGACTCCGTCGACATTCCGCGGGATGCGGACAATGCCCGGGTCGAGGCGGGCGGCCGGACGGTCCGGCTGACCAACCTCCGCAAGGTCTACTGGCCGGAGCTCGGGCTCACCAAGGGCGACCTGCTCCGCTACTACTGTGCGGTCGCCCCTGCGCTGCTGCCGCACCTGGCCGACCGGGCCATGGTCATGAAGCGCTATCCACACGGGATCCACGGCGAGTTCTTCTTCATGAAGCGGACGCCGAGTCACAGCCCGGTGTGGCTGGAGACCTGTGCCATTACGCACGGATCGGGGAGCGTGATTCACTTTCCGGTGGTGCAGGACCTCGCCACGCTGCTATGGATCGTGAACCTCGGCTGCATCGACCTGAATCCGTGGTACGCGCGCTGCAACGACTACGATCGGCCGGACTTCCTGCATTTCGACCTCGATCCGGTGCCTGACGCGACGTTCGCGCGCGTGCGCGAGGCGGCGTTGCGGGTGCACGATGCGCTCGATGCGTTAGGGATGCCGGCGTACGCGAAGACGACGGGGTCGAAGGGGATCCACGTGTACGTGCCGATCGAGCGCGGCCCGGTGCAGAAGGAGGTGTGGACGGTGGCGAAGGAGGTGGCGCGGACGCTGGCGCGTTTGCATCCCGATCTGATCACGGCGGAGTACCGGGTCGCGAAGCGGCCGAAGGGGCGCGTGCTCGTCGACTACAATCAGAATGCCTGGGGGCGGACGCTGGCGTCGGTCTACTCGCCGCGCCCGCGCCCATCGGCGGCGGTGTCGACGCCGGTGACCTGGAAGGAGATCGCGGCGGGGGTCGAGATCGATGACTTCACGCTGATGTCGGTGCCGTCGCGCGTGGAGTCGCTCGGCGATCTCTGGGCGCCGCTGCTCGGGCCTGACGAGCGGTTTCCGCTGGAGTCGCTGCTGGCGTGAGGCGGGCATCGGGTTCGGGGGCAACAGCCTGGCACGCGGAGAACGCAGAGAACGCAGAGGACGCACGGTACTGCTCACCTGGTGCACTGACGTTCGAAGTTCAAGGAAGACAGACGGCAGCGTTTTGAATGCATCGACGCTGCAGCAGTCCTCTGTGCCCCTCTGCGTCCTCCGTGGTTCAAGGATGTTACTGGATCCGGACCGGTCGAGATCGTCCAGCATGACCCGATGCCTGTCCCGACGCGACACATCATCCATCTCGAGCGGCCGGGCTCCGAATGAAAGCATTGAACCACAGAGGGCACAGAGGACACAGAGGACGGCATTCTTCGTTCGGGGACAACTGAAAACCGCTGCGACCGCCGTCTGCGCGGGGAAGTCGAACAGACGAACGCAGTTGCCGTTCACAAGAAAGCACCCGATCTGTCCTAACCGGGAGACTCGTCTCGAACGATGAGCGCTGCGCCCCATACAGCCCTCTGTGTCCTCTGTGCCCTCTGTGGTTCAAGGCTGTTGCAGCAGCCCGCCGACGCGATGCGTCGAGGTCACGCGGCAACTGACATAAGACAAAAAAAGAGACGACCCGCGACGCATCATCCGTCGCGGGCCGTCCGCTCAGCGAAGAGAGCGCGACCTACTGCCCGGCGGTCCGCGCTCCGCCGCCCGCCACGAGCTTCCGATCGAAGAAGTCCGCCGTCGCCCGATAGGCGCGCAGCCAGTTCTCATGGCGCAGGAACCCGTGGATCTCGTCGGGGAAGACGAGCTGCTCGACCTCGACTCCGCGCTCACGCAACGCCTCCACCAGCGTCACCGTCTCGCTGAAGCTCACGTTCCGGTCGTCATCGCCGTGGATCACCAGCACCGGCGAGCGCCAGCGGTCGATGTACGCCATCGGGCTCGAATTGAAGGCCAGCCGGCGCAGCGAGTCCGTCGGGGCATAGCTCGGCACGAACGTCCGGATGCCGACGTTCCAGTCGTGCACGCCGTGGATGTCCACCCCCGCCGCGAACAGGTCGCTCGCTTGTGCGAGCCCGTGCGCCGTGAGGAACCCGCCGTACGAGCCGCCCCACAGTCCGATCCGCGCGGGATCCACATCCGGGCGGTTGCGCAGGTACAGTCCCGCGCCTAACACATCGTAGACCTCGCTCGCGCCGCGCGCGCCATAATTCAGCGCCTCGCGGAACATCATCCCGTAGCCGATGCCGCTGCGGTAGTTCACCGCCAGCACCACGTAGCCCTTGCTCGCCATGTGCTGGTTCATGGCGTACGTGCCGTGATAGTAGCCGGAGTAGTGGAAGCCGAGAACCATCTGCCGGCGCGAGCCGCCGTGGAAGAAAATGACGGCGGGGCGCTTGTCGCCGGGCCGGATGTTCGGGGGCAGGAAGAGCTGGGCCGGGATCTGCATCCCGTCGGCCGCCGTGATGGTGACCGACGTCGGCTGCACCAGCCGTCGGGCCGGGTAGTCGCTCGGCATCGTCTCCGGCGCGAGCGCGCGGTCCTGCCCGCTCGCCAGGCGGATCATCGCGTGCGCGGGCTGTGTGGCGCTCGAGCGCAGATATCCGATCGTCGCGCCGTCGCTCGCCACCGCCGGCTGCCATTCGATCAAGTCGCCGCGGGTGATCGCCGTCGGTGGCCCGCCGGTCACCGCGACGCGCCACAGGTCGCGCCGCTCGATGTCGCCCTGGTTGCTGTTGTAGTAGACGTGCCGCTTGTCCGGCGACAGCATCGCGTACTCCACCTCGAACTCGCCAGGCGTCAGCAGCGTCGCGCTGCCGCCTGCCGCCGCGACGGAGTAGAGCAGTGTCCAGCCGTTCTTCTCCCACGGAAAGACGATCCGGTCGCCGGCGCCCCACATGATCTGATCGCTCGTCACGATGCCGCGGAACACCGAGCCCGGACCCTCATCCGCGGTCCAGACCGTCCGCGCCGAGCCGGTGGTGGCGTCGGCCACGAGGATCGACCACGGGCGGCCCTCGCGCGCGGGCGCGAACATGTTGAGTACCGAGGAGGTCGGCACGCGGCGGAACGCGACGCGGCGTCCGTCGGGCGACCACGCCGGATCCAGGTCGCGGTCAACCGTCGGGTCCATCCAGGTCACGCTCCTGGCGGCCAGGTCGTAGACCCCGACGAAGGCGTGATCGCCGCGGTTGCTGACGAACGCGAGCTTCGACCCATCGGGCGACCACGCGAAGCTGCCGGCGCCGTTGCGGACCGTCAGGAGCTGTGTGGGCTCGCCGCTGCCGTCGACCGGCGCAACGAACGCCTGCCCGCGGCGGCCGAACACGATCTGATCGCCCTTCGGCGAGACCGACACGCCGCTTCCGAGTCCGACGCGCGCCGGAGCGCCCCCGGCCACCGCTATGCGCCAGATCGCCTGCTCGGCGCCCGCGGGATCGCTCGTCGGGTTGGGATTGTCGCCGGCGCGGTTGGCGCCTCCACCACGCACGAAGAACAGCGTGGCCGCGTCAGGCGTGAACACCAGTCCGCCGATGTCCTGGCCGTCGTCGGTGGTGTACTGCGTGAGCTGCCGCGCGCGGTAGTCCGGCGGCGCGGCGACCCAGATGTTGCGCACGCCCTTGTCGTTCTGCACCCAACCGAGCAGCCCGCCGGACGGCGCCGCCGTCATGCTGGACGGGAAGGGCGCGCCCATGATGGCGTCGATGGGCACGCCGTTGCCCTGCGCCGGC
>DATHUW010000006.1:0-4696 GCA_035461825.1 Gemmatimonadaceae bacterium | reverse complement strand
GGCCGGCGCGGCGACGCCGAGGTACGGCAGGTAGAAGTGGCGGTGCTGCAGTCGATAGGCGGCGCGCTCGCCGGCTGCATCCACCACCGTTTCGATCGGAATGCCGAAGGCGCGCAGCTCGTCCTTGTCCCGCTCGAACATCCGCATGAGCGACGCGGGGGACTTGTCGCCGCCGCCGTAGGCGGGGACGTCCTGCGCGAGCTCGGCGAACGTCGCGGGGAAACGCCTGACGAGCAGCGCCGCGAGGAGGTCGATCCAGCGCTGGACCTTGGGAGGGCGGGAGCGGGGCACGAGGGAATGGTGTCGGGGTGGTGTGACAGTGCAGCGGGAGACGGGCAACGGGAAGAGGGAGCGCCCCGCGAAAGGCGAACGAGCCGGCCGCGGTGCTCCGCGACCGGCTCGTTCGTCACTCCCCACTCCCGCCCGTCAGGCTACTTGAGATCGTGCACCAGACGTCCGTTCCGGTAGAACAGGATGCGGTCCGCCCGTCCGTCGTTGTTCCGGTCGATCCACACCTGGGTCTCGTTGGTGCCGAGAATCCGGATGGTGGCGCGCTCCGGGACGCGATCGCGGTCGCGGTTCTGGAGCTCGACGCGCACGGGGCCCGAGCCGACCCACGGACGCGCATCGCCGGGGATGCCGCGGCCGTTCCGCATAGCGAGGGCGCTGGCCATGTTCGGGAACCGGGACGCGCGCATGTAGGGATTGCGGGTGCCGCGGCGCTCCCAGCGCGCGCACTCGCCGCGCCGGTTGCGCTCGACGCACACGGCGTCCGCTCGGCGGTTCCGCTCACGCTCCCAATCGCGGTCGCGACGATCGTTCCGGTCGCGGTCGTACACGCGATCGCGGTCGCGGCGCTCCGACTCCTCGCGGCGCTCGCGCTCGACCTCTCGGCGGATGCACTCGGCGTCGTTCCACTTGCAGCTTCGCTCGTCGGCACCGGTCCGAGGCTGCTGCTGCCCCTCGCGGCGGATACACTCCGCATCGTTCCAGGCGCAGGTGCGTCGCTCCTGCGCTTCCGCAGGGCTCGCCGCTACCGCGACGGCGAACGCGCTCATGAACAGGATGTGCTTCAACATCGGACTGCCTCTCGACAAAAGTTGCCCTCGAGAGAGGCATGCCGGGTGCCACGCGGCCCAATGACGGACTCTGCCTCGTAATCACTTGCGAGTCAAAGATTTAACCGGCATCGCCTGCGTGCGGTTCGGGGTGGAATCGTCCTCTTTTGAGGACAATATCGGGCGCGCCGGTCAGACGGGCTTCGTCGCTCGCCGCGGGAGGGAAGGCGTTGGTTGGGAGCGCGAAATCATGCGCGGGCCAGCCCGGCAGTGCAGTCGCGCTCGCCGGAAGTGGTCACCGCTGGACAGCCACCCGTCCGCCACGCACTATCGGTCCCGCACGCCGCACGCTCGTTCCTCTCACCTCAGGACGCATGCCGAAGATTCGCCCGCCAGCGCTCGCCCGATCCACGAAGGTCGTGCTGCTCGTCCTCGTCCTCGCCGGCGGCGGAAGCTGTCGGGTCGTCGACCAGCGCGGATCCGATCCCCGTTACGACGTGCTCATCCGTAATGGCCGGGTGGTGGATGGGACCGGCGCGGCGTGGTTCTACGGCGACATCGCCGTGAGCGGGTCGCGGATCGCGCGGGTGGTGCCGGCGGGGGCGCTCGGCGACGCCGAGGCGCGCGACACGATCGACGCGCGCGGGATGGTGGTGTCGCCCGGGTTCATCGACATCCAGAGCCATTCGCGCGACGAGTTCATCAACGGGGACGGGCGCGTGGTCAGCAAGGTCACGCAGGGCATAACGACGGAGATCATGGGCGAGGCCGAGTCGAACGCGCCGGCCAACGCGTACACGCTGGCGTCGGACTCGCTCGGCGACACGGCGTTCGCGCGCGCCAACGCCGAGTTCCGCAATCCCGGCGGCTTCGGCCGATGGCTGGAGGCGATGGTCGAGCGGGGAGCGAGCGTCAACGTCGGCTCGTTCCTCGGCGCGACGACCGTGCGGCTGTATTCCAAGGGAATGGCTGCGGGTGAGGCGACGCCGGCGGAGCTCGATACGATGCGCGCGATCGTTCGGGAGGCGATGGAGGACGGCGCGTTCGGCATCGGCACGGCGCTCATCTATCCGCCGGGCAACTACGTATCCACCAACGAACTGGTCGAGCTGGCGAAGGCGATGGCGCCGTACGGCGGGATCTACATCACCCACATGCGCTCGGAGGCTAACGCGCTGCTCGAGGCGATGGACGAGGCGATCGCGATCGGGGCGCGCGGCGGCGTGCCGGTCGAGATCTACCACCTGAAGGCGGCGGGCGTCCGCAACTGGCCGAAGGCGGCGCAGGCCATCGCCAAGATCGACTCGGCTCGTCTGGCAGGGCTCGACGTACAGGCGAACATGTACCCGTATGTCGCCGGCGGAACGGGGCTCGCCGCGTGCCTTCCGCCGTGGGCCGCGGCCGATGGCAAGCTGTTCGACAACATCCGCGACTCGGCGACCCGCGCGCGGATCACGGCCGAGGTACTGGCCGACACCAGCGAGTGGGAGAACCTCTGCTCGTTGAGTACGCCGTCGAACGTGAAGGTCGTCGGCTTCCAGTCCGAGGCGAACAAGCCGTTCGAGGGACTTCGGCTCGATTCGCTCGCGAGGCTGCGCGGAAAGAACTGGGTCGAGACGGTGATGGACCTGACGCTCGAGGAGCAAGGCCGGCTCGGGTCGCTGTTCTTCATGGCGCGGGAGGAGAACCTGGTGCTGCAGATGCGGCAGCCGTGGATCAAGTTCGGCACCGACGCCGGGGGCTTCGACCCGGATTCCGCGACCCGCCTGACGCATCCGCGCGCCTACGGCACCTTCCCGCGCATCCTCGGTCACTACGTCCGCGAGCAGCGCGTGATGCCGCTCGAGGAAGCGATTCGGAAGATGAGCTCCGCCGTCGCCACGCGGCTGGGCATCCAGGGCCGCGGCGTGCTGCGCGAGGGAATGTACGCGGACATCGTCGTATTCGATCCGGAAGCGGTGATCGACAACGCGACGTACGAGGAGCCGCACCGGCTGAGCACGGGAATCCGTGACGTGCTGGTGAACGGCGTGGCGGTGGTGCGGAATGGGGCGCACACCGGCGCGAAGCCCGGTCGCGTGGTGCGCGGGAGCGGCGCGCTGGAGTGACGCGAGTAGGGTGAACCCCTACCGCGGCGGGTGCACCTTCCCGACTGCTCGCGCGGGCGGTCGACGCGAACGTTGATCCCATCGGCGCCCCGCGCACGTGTGACGGGCGCGTCCGGAACCCGGGAACCGCATGCTTCGCAGACTCGCCGCAATCCTGACCATCCTCGCGCTCGTTCAGCTGACGCTGACGGCGAGCGATGCGTCCTGCGTGGGTCACGAGGGCGGCGGCCCGGGCGTCGCCACCACGGTGGCGGCCGGTGTCGTCGATCACGCTCTCTCGCGCCCCGATGCGCACGGTGCCGCGTCGCTTCCCGACGGTTGTGCACCCTCGTCGGCTCCGGCGCGGTGCACCGCGATGCCGGCCTGCGCGGCGAACGCGCTGACGTCGCCGACGTGGACCGCGGTGGCCGTCGCGGCTCACGCGTTTGCCGCATTCCCCGCCGCACCACTGGCTCCGTCGAGCCCCGTCCGCGCACCCGAGCTCCCCCCTCCCCGCGCGTAAGTCTTCTCGCCTGACGTGTGGCGCGTGATTCCCCGGAGATCTCCTCCGAACGGGTCACGCGCCGTGGTGCTCGTCCGTGACCGCTCGACGCTCACGGGCGCAATGGGAGACCCGATCTCATGTGGTTCTGCTTGTACTCGGCGGTCTGCTTCCATCGCGGAGGCGATCGCGGCCGGCTCCGTCGGCGTGCCGATGCGCTTCTCGGAGTGAGCCTCGCGCTCGCAATCGTCGCGGCGCCGGCGCCCATCGCCGCGCAGGGAGACGTCCTGCGGCTCGGCGATGCCTATCGAGCGATCGACGCCGGCAATCCGCGCATTGCCGCGGCGCGGTCGCTTGCCCGAGCGTCCGCCGCGCGCGTGCCGTCGGCCAGGCGCCCGCCCGATCCCGAGGTGCAGCTGGGCTTCATGAACTACGCGCTGCCCGACCTCGAACCAATGGATCCGCTCGGTATGGTTCAGCTGCAGCTCATGCAGATGATCCCGACGCCGGGAAAGCTCCGCGAATCGGGACGCATTGCGAGCGCGCGGGCCGCGTCCGAGGCGGCGCGCGCCGACGAAGTGGAGTGGGCGCTGCGCGCCGAGGTCGCCATGGCGTTCTACGATCTCTACCGGACGGATCGCCAACTCGTCATCGCGCGCGAAACCCTCCGCCTGCTGCAGGACATTCGCCGCACGACGGAGTCGATGTATCGCGTCGGCGAAGGGCGCCAGGCGGATGTGCTTCGTGCGCAGGTGGCGATCGCGCGCATGGAGGAGGACACGGTACGCATGACGACGATGCGCGCGGCCATGGCCGCGCGTTTGAACGCGCTGCTCGACCGTTCCGTACAGGCGGGTGTCGCCCCGCCGGTCCTTCCCCGGTTTCCCGACTCGGTGCCGCCGCTCGATTCGCTGGTGGGGGCGGCATCCGCCGAGCGTCCGATGATCCTGGCGGGTGAGCGCGAGGTCGAGGCGGCGAACGCACAGACGCGCCTCGCGCGGCGCGAGATCTGGCCCGATCTCACCGTCGGGGTGCAGTACGGCCAGCGC
>DATHUW010000005.1:0-10449 GCA_035461825.1 Gemmatimonadaceae bacterium | reverse complement strand
GAGGCGCCGGCGCTCCGATCGCTCTGGCACACGCCGGTCTCGGGGAGCACCAGCTGTACCTCACGCGCCCCCGCCTCGTCGCCGACGAGGGCACAGACCACGGAGCGCACCTGTTCGTAGCCCGTGAGGAGCAGGAAGGTCGGCGCTCGGCCGTAGCTCTTCATCCCGACCATGTAGTAGTTCTTCTCGGGGTGCGCGAGCTCACCGGCGCCGTGCGGATACACCGTCCCACACGAATGCAGGTTGGGATCGATGAGCGTGGCGAGCTGCTCCGGCGCCTCGAGCCAGGGATCGAGCCGCAGGCGCAGCTCGCGGCCGAGCGAGAGGTCGGGGCGGAAGCCGGTGGTGACGATGATCTGGTCGAACGGACCGAGCCGCGCGCCGGCGTCGCCCTCCACGATGATGCCGTCAGGCGACGCGGCCACCCGGCTGATGCGCACGCCGAACGTCATCGACAGGGCGCCCGCATCGACGAGCGCGCGGAGTCGGCCGCCCAGCGCGCCGCGCCCCTCGAGCGCGTCCTTCTGGCCGCCGCCGAACATCAAGCCGGGGTCCGGGCGGCGCACGGCCCAGACGATCTCGGTGCCCGGCGAGTGCCGGCGCAGCTCCGCCAGGTCGAGGAGCGCGTTGAACGCCGAGTGCCCGCTCCCGACGACGAGCACGCGCTTGCCCTCGTAGCGCGCGCGGTCACTGTGCAGGACATCGGGAATGCCGTACCGCACACGATCCACGATCTCCGCCTCGCCTTCGGCCATGACGCCACCGGCGCCCATCGGATTCGGCGAGCGCCAGGTGCCTGACGCGTCGATCACGGCGCGGGCCAGCAGCCGCTCGGTCGTGCCGAACGGCGTGAGCACCACGAGCTCGAACGGTGCGTCGTCGCGTCCGGCGGTCTTCACCTTGTCGTAGCCGCGGCGCGTGACGGCGAGCACGCGATGGCCGAGCCGCAGGTATGGCGCGATCTGCGGCAGCCTGGCGAGCGGCTCGAGCAGCCGGGTCACCAGCTCGCCGCCGGTCGGCAGTGCGTTCTCGTTGGGCATGCGCCAGCCGGAGGCCCGAAGCGCCTCACGAGCCGTCGGGTCGACGAGGTACTTCCACGGCGAGAACAGCCTGACGTGGGACCACTCGCGAATGCTCGCGCCAACGCGGTCGCCGGCTTCGAGAATGATCGGGGTCTCGCCCTTCGTCACGAGCTGGAGTGCGGCGGAAAGTCCGATCGGTCCGGCGCCAATGACGGCGACGGGCAAGCGTTCCGCGGGCGCGCTGCCCCGCACGGCGGCGGTCGTATCGCTCGTGCCCACGAAGGGCTCGGACGGGGCGGCCGCCGGCTGGCGTCCATCGGTGTGGCATCCACAATCCGCCGCGGGCGCGGAGCAGCACGCACCCGTGGAGGAATTGGGCGTGGGATCGCCGCAACAGGACTTTTTCGCTTCGGGCTTCGCGCCCGGAGCGTCAGGTCGCCGGGGTTCGGCGCTCGGGGCGGACGGCCCGCAGCACGGGGAGGCCGGGGCGGCCGACTCGGGGGATCCTTGGGGAGTGGTCATTGGTCGGTGTGCGTAAGGGTTAAATCGATGAACGTCGATATAGCTGGTCAAAAAAAGGCTCGATCCATCGGTCGTGTTCAGCCGAGCGAAGCCAGAAAGGTCGAGATGCGCGCGCGGAGCTGGTCGAGGGCCGGCCGGTCCACGTGATAGTAGGCGTACAGGCCGCGCTTCTCGCTGTGGATGAGGCCGGCTTCGCGGAGGAGCCTGAGATGATGCGAGACGGTCGGCTGCTTGACTGGAACCGCGGACTCGAGATCGCACACGCAGACCATCCCTTCCTTCCGGACGAGCACGTCGAGCAGCTGCATCCGGACCGGATTGGCAAGGATCTCGAGGTCGGCCGTCGTGCGCTCCGCCTCCGCCGTCGAGATGGCTGGCGGGAGGTCGAGATCGCAGCAGCGTTCGCCTGGGCGGCGGTCCTGGGCGACGGGCAGGGCACGTGTGGCCATCGGCTGCACTCGGGATAAAGTGAATTGAAGCGTGTCGATGTAAATACATTGACGCTTATCAATGCGCAAGGGTCAGTCGTTTGGCGCCATACGGGTCCCAGGGGGGCCGAAGCGGGCAAGACCCCCCGCGAGCTCGAGCGGCGATGTCGCGGCAGTCTTTCGCCTCGCGATCCACGGTGATGGGGTAGGAGACTTCAGCGCCGGTGCGGGACGAAAGGGTTGCCGCGCACGGTCGGGCGCGTGCACCATGCGCGATCGGTCGGAGGACCGTACGAGGAAGGTGCTCGACTCGATCGGTTCATCCACTGTGGAAACAGGACCGGCACGCATGCCCGATACTCGCGCCATCGTCACTGGGCACTCCCGTGGGCTGGGCGAGGCCATCGCCCGCCGGCTCCTCACTCGTCAGGCGCGCGTCCTCGGGGTCTCGCGCGGCGGGAACGCGCGCCTGGCGAGCGAGCATGGCGGCGCGCTGACCGAGGCGCCGGTCGACTTGGCCGACGACCGCGCGCTGCTTCGCTGGCTGGACGGGGGCGCGCTCGAGCGGTTTCTGTCCGGCGCATCGCAGGCGCTACTCGTGAACAACGCGGGTCTCCTCCAGCCGATCGGACCGCTGGAGGTGCAGGACCCTGCGGCGGTCGCGCGTGCCATCGCCGTGAACGTCGGCGCCGTGTTGACGCTCTCCGCAGCATTCGTCGCCGCCACGCCTGACGCGGAGGACCGGCGGATCCTCCACATCTCCAGCGGGGCGGGGCATCGCGCCTATGCGGGATGGAGCGTGTACTGCGCCAGCAAGGCGGCGCTCGATCATCACGCGCGCGCCGTCGCGCTCGATCGCACGCCGCGCCTGCGCATCGCGAGCGTCGCACCGGGGGTCATCGACACGGATATGCAGGCGGAGATTCGGGCGACGTCGGAGGACCGATTCCCCAGCCGCCAACGGTTCGAGGACCTCCAGCGCGAGGGGCGGTTGCTCTCGCCTGACGCGGCGGCCAGCGCCGTCGTGGACGTGCTGATGGGGAGCCGGTTCGGCGACGAGCCGGTGGCGGACGTGCGGCGCTAGCGCCCGGCACCACGTCGGACGATCGCATCGTGTCGCGTGTGTTGGAGACGGCGCGAGGACACCGTGGTGATGACGGGAATGTCGGAGCTCGGAACCAACGATCGCGGCGGCGTGGCCCGCCGCTCGGAGACACTGCGTCCCAAACGAATCCGTGGCGTTCTGCCGTATCGGCCGACGCGCGCCCGCCCGCCGCTCCGAGTATCTTCCCCGCGCAAGGACCGCCCGCTTCCTGCCCGCTACGACTTCGCGCCCGATCGCCTCCGCCAACATGTCCCGCATTCAGACCCTCGGCCCGTATACCGTGACGGGCGGCGTGGCGCGGCACCTGGAGGAGTGGCGCCTTC
The DNA here is from genome assembly GCA_035461825.1 of Gemmatimonadaceae bacterium. Taxonomy (GTDB): domain Bacteria; phylum Gemmatimonadota; class Gemmatimonadetes; order Gemmatimonadales; family Gemmatimonadaceae; genus JALZIF01. The sequence continues at coordinate 7,049 of DATHUW010000005.1, read as the reverse complement.
CCCCGGGGTGGCGCTGGGGCACTGAGTCGGTCGCGGCGGAGCATCGGCACTTCCAAGAGGTCATCGACGCGCTGGACCGTCCCCTGTCGCTCGTGACCGCGCCGGATCCCCTGCACGACGAATGGCTCCGGGCGGAGACGCGGCACCTGGCGCAGTTGAGCCATCCGAGCATCCCCACGGCGTACCACTACTGGGTGCGCGAGCGGGATCCGCGACGGGGGCCGGGCTACCTGCGGCGCTGGATCGTCGGCGAGACGGTAGGGGCGCGGATCCAGCGGGAGGGGCCCGAAGATTTCGCGCATGCGCTGCAGATTCTGCGCGCCACGGGGAGCGCGTTGGCGTATCTCCACGACCTCGGTGCGGCCTACGGGGCGCTGTCGCCGCATTCGATCTGGATCACGCCGGGCACGAGGATCTGGCTGGCGTGGTGGCAGTGGACGGTCGAGCCCGCGCTGATCCCGGCGGGGCTCACGCCGGGCTACAAGTGGGTGCCGTGGGCGCCCGAGTGGCGGGGAACCAGCTGGAGGCCGACGGCGGCGAGCGACCAGTGGCAGCTGGCGGCGTCGGCGTTCGCTGCGCTGACGGGAGAACTCCCACCAAACGTCGACACGCCGCCGATCCAGTGGGTGCGTCCCGAGGTGCCCGGGGACGTCGCGGCCGCGCTCGACCGGGCGCTGGCGGCCGATCCGCAGGACCGGTTCCCCACCGTCGCCGCGCTGCTGCGGGCGGTCGATCGCGCGATCGGAAGCCGCACGGTGCTGGTGTCGGGCGTGGGGGAGGCGCGCGGCGGCCGCGGGGGCGATGGCGCGAGCCAGGAGCAGCGGCTGCGTTGGGCGTTAGGCGACGAGTACGAGGTCCTCGCCGCACTGGGGCGGGGTACCTTCGGCTCCGTCTGGCGGGTTCGCGATCTGTCGCTCGAACGCGAAGTGGCGCTCAAGGTCCTGCATCCCGAGGTCGCCATGGACCAGAGCGCGGTCGGCCGCTTCCGTCGCGAGGCGCGGCTTGCCGCGCAGCTCGCGCATCCCGCCATCGTGCCCGTCTACGACTGGGACAGCCGCGGCGACGTGACGTGGTACACGATGGAGCTGGCCGAGGGCGGCTCGCTCGCCGATCTGATCGCGAGACAGGGGCCGCAGCGGCTCGACGACGTGGTGCCGCAGATCACCTCGGTCCTGGAGGCGCTCAGCGCCGCGCACCAGAGCGGGATCGTCCACCGCGACCTGAAGCCGGAGAACATCCTCCTCGACCGGTACCGGCGAGCGCGGATCGCGGATTTCGGCATCGCGGACGCGGTGGAGCACGAGCCCTCCGGTGCGACCGGGACGCCTGCATTCGCCGCGCCGGAGCAGCTCCTCGGCGAGACGCAGGGGCCGCCGGTCGACTGCTTCGCCGTGGGAGGACTCGTGTACTTCGCGCTGAGCGGCAAGCCGCCCTTCGGCGAAGGCGATCCGAAGCAGATTCTTGCCCGGCAGCTCGGTGGCGTGGTGGACCTCAACGCCTTTCCATCGCCGCTGGCGGAATGGCTGCGCCGCGCGCTCGCGCCCGCCCCGGCGGACCGCTTTGCCGACGCCACCGAGATGCTGGCGGCCTTCCGGCAGTGCGTCCGCAGCCTCCGATTCGCGCGGCTGCCGTGGTGGCGGCGGTGGAGCGTCGCGGCGAGGGAATGGGGTGTGCGGAGGAGTGGGCAGTCGCCGGGGCCGCGGTCCCGTGGAGCATAACGATCGGTGTGTCCCACGCTGTCCCTCCTCCCCCGCGACCCCGGCGCTCCTCCTCGCTAAGATTCCGCATGCTCGATGTGAGATCCCAGTCCACCATCGCCGCCCTGCCGGCAGCCGCGCCGTCCGCGGCGGCCGTCGCCAAGGAGCGCGCACTGCTCGCCTGGCTCGCGCGTCAGGAGTCGGTGCTCATCGGGTACTCGGGCGGCGTGGACTCGGCGTATCTTGCGGCGTGCGCGCTCGAGGCGCTGGGACCGTCGCGGGTTCTCGCCATCATCGGGCGAAGCGCGTCACTTCCGGCCGAGCAGTGGCGCGGGGCGCGCTCCACGGCGGACGCGATCGGGATTCCGGTGGAGGAGCTCGACACCGCGGAGCTGGCGGACCCGCGTTATGCATCCAATCCGTCCAACCGCTGCTACTTCTGCAAGTCGGAGCTCTGGGGGCGGCTGGTGCCCCTGGCGCGTACCCGCGGCTTCGCGGTCGTCGCGGATGGGACGAACGCGAGCGACCTGGGGGGGCACCGTCCGGGGATGGCGGCGGCGCGGGAGCGGGGCGTGGCGTCTCCGCTCGCCGAGGCGGGCCTGACGAAGGACGAGATCCGCGTGTTGAGTCGGGCGCGCGGCCTGCCAACGTGGTCACAGCCCTCGGCCCCCTGCCTGGCGTCGCGCATCCCCTACGGCACCGCGGTGACGCCCGCCCGGTTGCGCGAGGTGGAGCTGGCCGAGGATGCCCTCCGCGCGCTCGGGGTGGCGGGCGATCTCCGGGTGCGGCATCACGGGGCGCTGGCGCGTCTCGAGCTCTCGCCTGACGAGCTCGAGCGCCACCTGTCGGAGGATGCCCTGGCTCGCCTGACGAGCGCCGTGCGCGGGGCCGGGTTCGTGCGGGCGGCGGTGGATCTGCGGGGGTTCCGGTCGGGAGGGCTGTTGACGCTCGGGAAACGCGACGCGGGACGCGCGAAAGGCCTCGAAACGGCGTCGGTCGATCGAGCGGACGAGGAGAGCGACCGGGCGGCAGCAGGCGGGGCGCTCTGCCGCGCGCTTGCCCGCCTCGGCATTGAGGCCCAGGTCCACACGGAGGGCGTGGTCACGGTGCTGAGCACGCGCACTCCGGCGCGCTTCGCGGAGCCGGAGATTCGCCAGGCGACGCTCGCGATGGCGGAAGGCCTTGGACTTCGGACGCTGTCGCTGACGCCGCGCGACGATTCGTGAGGGACGTGCGACGCCGCATTCCCGATCCCATCGCTCATTCTCGATTCCGGTCCGTTGCGCTCCTTCATCGCCCTCAACCTTCCCGACGCCGAGCGGTACGAGCTCCACGAGGCAGCGCGGCCGATTCGCGAAGCCGTCGGAGCGGCGGCATGGGTCACGCCCGGGAATCTGCATCTCACGCTCAAGTTCCTCGGCGACGTGGATGAGACGCGCCGAGTGTTGCTCGGCGAGCGGTTGCGGGTGCTGGGGGCGGCGCATCGGCCGCTGGCGCTCGACGTCGGCGGTGGGGGCGTGTTTCCGAACTTCCGTGCGCCCCGCATCGTATGGGTGGGAGTGGCGCCGGACGCGCGCCTGGAGCTGCTCCATCACGATGTGGAGCGCGCCTGTGAGGGGCTCGGGTTCCCGGTGGACGGGCGAGCGTTCCGGCCGCACATCACCCTCGGGCGCCTCCGGGCGCAGCCGGACGTGAGCGGGCGGCGCACGCTCCGGCATGCCGTGCGATCGTGCGCGTTCGATCGCCGGATCGCGGTGAGCACGGTGGATCTCATGGAACGCAGACCGGGCCCGGGCGGCTCGGCCTACACGGTCGGATTGGCGGCCCCGTTAGGGGATGGGGAGGAGCGCTGAATGGGGTGTTTTCGAACGATCGGATGCGCGGTGGTGCTGCTGGCGGCGCTCGCCGTCGCGTGGTTCTTCCGCGACGACATCATGCGGATGGTCGATCGCGGCGAGCCGACGACCGAAGTGGCGGCGGACGCGCAGTGGGCGCCGTTGACGACCGAGGGGGCGGCGCGCGCGCGCACCGTGGTCACGAGGCTCGAGCAGCGATCGGGGCGTGTCTACGAGAACGTCGCTCCGGCCGACCTGTCGGCGCTCGTGTTCGAGGAGCTCTCCAGGCAGTCCCTGCCGCCGTCCACCGCCGACGCGGAAGCCGCGACCATCGACCGCACGCTGGCGATCCGCGCGAACGTTCGGCTCTCCGACTTTGGCGGGCGTGAGGTGTTAGGTGCACTCGGGTCGATGCTCGACGATCGCGAGCAGGTGCAGTTCGGCGGGGTGCTGGAGGTCGTGCGGCCCGGGCTGGCGCAGTATCGCGTGAGCGCGCTGCGCATTGGCCGGCTCGATGTTCCGCCGCCCCTGATTCCGCGGCTGATCCGGCGCATCGGGCAGGGCACGCGGCCCGAGGGCATCGCGCCTGACGCGCTGCCGCTGGAGATTCCGCCCTACATTGGCGACGTCCGCATCGGCAACAACGAGGTCACGCTCATCAAGGGGACGCCGCAGTGAGCCGACGGATCCTGGTAGTCGACGACGAGCGCGGCGTTCGCGCCGCGCTGGGGCAGTTGCTCGAGTACGAGGGCTACGACGTACGGACGGCGGAGAACGCCGTGGACGCGCTGGCGGAGTACGAGCGGTTCCGGCCGCACCTCGTGTTCATGGATGTGAAGATGGCGGGCATCGACGGACTCGAGGCGTTGAAGAAGATCCGCGAGATGGATCCGGCGGCGACCGTCGTGATGATCAGCGGTCACGGCACGATCCAGACCGCCGTCGAGGCCACGCAGCTCGGCGCCTACGATTTTCTCGAGAAGCCGCTCGACACCGATCGCATCCTGGTCACGCTGCGGAACGCGCTCCAGCATCTGGAGCTCCATGGCGAGGTCACGCGACTCCGCGAGACGGTCGAGGCGCGATACGAGATGGTGGGACGCTCGTACGCCATCCGCGCGCTCATCGATACCGTCGAGCGCGTGGCGCCGACGCCGGCGCGCGTGCTCATCACGGGCGAGAACGGCACGGGCAAGGAACTCGTCGCGCGCGCGGTGCACCGCTTGTCGTCACGGCTGAACGCGCCGTTCATCGAAGTGAACTGCGCCGCGATCCCGAGCGAGCTGATCGAGAGTGAGCTGTTCGGGCACATGAAAGGATCGTTCACGGGGGCGGTGAACGACCGGGCGGGGAAGTTCGAGCTCGCCGATGGCGGCACGCTCTTCCTCGACGAGATCGGCGACATGAGTCTCGCGGCGCAGGCCAAGGTGCTGCGCGTGCTGGAGGACGGCGTGGTGACACGGATCGGGGGCTCGAAGCCAACGGCCGTGGACGTGCGGGTGATCGCGGCGACCAACAAGCACCTCGAGAGCGAGATTGCGGAGGGCCGCTTCCGGCAGGACCTGTACTATCGGCTGAACGTGGTGCCCGTCTCGGTGCCGCCGCTGCGGGACCGCAAGGAGGACATCCCGGCGCTCGTGCAGCACTTCGTGAATCTGCTGACCCAGCGGGAGGGGATGGCGCCGCGGGCGGTGGCGCCGGACGCGATGGAGCGCCTGACGAGCTACGATTGGCCCGGAAACGTGCGCGAGTTGCGGAACACCGTGGAGCGGCTCCTGATCCTGACGACGACGAACCGGATCGCGGCGGCCGACGTCGACCGCCTCCTCGGTCGCCGTGCGGCAGAGGGGACGAGCCTCGGATCCCTGCTCGAGTACAAGACGTTCGACGAGTTCCGTGAAGCCGCGGAGCGGAGCTTCCTGCTCGCCAAGCTCCGCGAGATGGACTGGAACGTGGCGGAGACCGCGCGGAGCCTGGAGATGCCGCGGTCGAATCTGTACAAGAAGATCGAGCGGTACGGGTTGCAGCGAGAGTGAGGCGCTCGGCGGCTGGTGGCCTGTCGCGTCTCGACCGGTTCATCATCGTGGTCGGATCCTGGTTCGTTCTACCGCAGAGGGCGCTGAGGATGCGCAGCGGACGCAGAGGAGATCGCTAACCTGGCTAGTTAGGCGTGTGGTTCCATATTCTTTCGTGCCATCGCGACGAGACATTGCGTTACCGCCGAGAGTGCCCGATCGGGACCGTGACCCCTGCATCCGCTGCGCGTCCCCTGCGGTGAAAGGAAGCACCGGCCTCGATCGGCGATGAGACGGCGGGCGATACTCCATCCGAACGACACGCACACGGAGCATTAGATGAGCACCGACTGGGACAAGGAGCTCGCGAAAATCGACAAGCAGCTCGCGTCCATCTCGGACGAGGAGCTGATGAAGGCGAACGCGCCCGCGCCCGTCGCTCCCGGGACGAACAAGGGCGTCGCGCCCGCGCCCGTTCCGCCGCCGGCCGTGACGGGCGTGGGGCGGCCGCCGCGAAAGTGGGCGCTCTACCTTCGTCTGGGGTTGGCGCTCGCCCTCGCGGTCGGGATCCTGTTCTGGCCGCATGCGGAGTATTCGATCGCCTGCGGCGTCAACCTGTTTCTGTATCTCGGGGCCTCGGCGCTGATCGCCGGGGCGGGGATGTGGAGCGCGGTCTGGTCCTGGCGCCACCGCGCCGGCGCGGCGCACGTGCTCTCCCTCGCGATCATGATCTGGGGCCTGGTCGTGGGCGCGTCCGAGGTGTTGCCGCGAGTAGGTTACGCCAAGACGCCCGGCGACGCGCCGCCGACGTGGCTCTGCGAGTGACCGGCCGGCAGCCGGCGCGACGGGAGCCGTCCCTGTACGGGGGACCCGGAGGCGCCCCGGCGCCCCGCCGCCCCACGTACTCTGTTCCCAGCCCCAGTTCCTAGTTCCTAGCTCCTAGCTCCTATCTAATGAAGACCTTCAAGAACTACATCGCCGGCGAATGGGTCGAGCCATCGACCGGCCAGTACTTCGAGAACCGCAACCCCGCAGATACCTCCGACGCAATCGGCCGCTTTCCGCTCTCCGGTCCCGAGGATGTGGACCGCGCCGCGCAGTCGGCGCTCGAGGGGTTCGAACGGTGGCGGCGCACGCCCGCGCCCGCGCGCGGCGACGTGTTGCGCCGCGTCGGTGACATCCTCACCGAACGGAAGGAGGAGATCGCCGATCTCATGACCCGCGAGATGGGGAAGCCGCTCGCGGAGACGCGGGGCGACGTGCAGGAGGGGATCGATACGGCGTACTACGCGGCGGTGGAGGGCCGACGCCTGTTCGGGCACACGGTGCCTAGCGAGCTGCGCGAGAAGTGGGCGATGAGTTTCCGGCGACCGATCGGCGTCGCCGGACTCATCACGCCGTTCAACTTTCCGCTGGCCATCCCGACGTGGAAGACCTTCCCGGCGCTCGTGTGCGGCAACTCGGTGATCTTCAAGCCCGCCGAAGATGTACCGCACACGGGG
>DATHUW010000004.1:0-4510 GCA_035461825.1 Gemmatimonadaceae bacterium | reverse complement strand
GGAGGAGCGGCGCCCCCGGTTCGAGGCCACGCGCGAGCAGCGGGAGGAGCTCGCGACACGCTTCTTCGCCGCCGCCGAGGAGGGCGATCTGCACGGGCTCGAAGAACTCCTGGCCCACGACGTGGTGCTCCGCGGCGACGGCGGCGGCAAGGCACCCGCCCTCGCGCGTGCGCTCCACGGCCGCGCCCAGGTGGCCCGCACGCTGTTCGCGGGCCTGCGCGCCCTCACCCGCTTCGGCATCACTATGCGCCGCGAGGAGGTGAACGGGCAACCGGGTGCGCTGTTCCTCGACGGCGAGGGCAGGCTGGTCGGCGTGATGTCCCTCGACGTGGCCGAGGGCCAGATCCAGGGCGTAAGCTCGATCGTCAACCCGGACAAGCTCCGGCACCTGGGGCCGCTGGCCGACCTGCGCGCGCTGCAGCGCGAGTGGAGGTCGCGTCGAGGTCGCACGGGCATGACAGACGCGACGATGCGCGACGACTAGCGGGGGCGTCCAACTCGCACGGTTGCGCGGAAAGCCGCATGAACCGGCCCCTCGTCACGTTCATGGTTAGGAGGGTCGACGGCGAACGCAGACATGCCGCCCGCCCGAACGCGCCCCCTAGCCCACGTTCGGAGATCGAGCTCGAAATGCGCCGGGACGATCACGCACGATCGCGAGCGCGGCGAGACGCAGAATCCGTGCGGCCGCTGATGCAGGATCCGTCCGCGCCCGGATGGCGCATCGCGCGCGTTCGAGGGATTGTCTGGGCGGAGGTTCGCCTATGTCGACGGGTGCGCGCCCGGTGCCGCATCGGGCTCATAAGCCGTATCGGTGGGTTGTGTGGCTTGGGGTCGGCTTGGTGGCCGCGGCCGGCCTCGGCGTCGGCATCGAGCGAGGGTTCTTTTCGGACCAGGCGCGCCTGACGTGGCCTCCGGAGCCGTGCGTGGTGCAGGGGATCGACGCCCGCTGCGGCAGCTTCGTCGTCCCGGAGAACCGCGCGCAGCCGAACGGGCCCACGATCGGGCTCTACGTCGTCGTCCTGCCTGCGTTCCTGCAGCCGGCCCGAGAGGACGCCGTCGCGTATCTCGCCGGCGGGCCGGGACAGCCTGCCACCGAGGAGGCGGCCAACCTGAGCCAGCAGTTGAGCACGCTGAACACGTTTCGCGACATCCTGCTCGTCGACCAGCGCGGCACCGGGCGATCGAGCCCGAACGGCGGCGACGTGACCCAGTACGGGACGCGGACGGCGATGGACGACCTGGACGCGGTGCGGGCGGCGCTCGGGTACCGGCAGCTCGACGTGATCGGCAGCTCCTACGGCGCCACCGCCGCACAGGTCTACCTGATCCCTCCTCCGTGCGCACGCTCATCCTCTCGGCGGGAACCGCGATCGACGTGCCTTTCTTCGACCGCTACGCCGTCAACGCCCAGCGCTCCCTCGAACAGCTCGCAAGGCTCTGCGCCTCGCAGCCCGACTGCCGAAAGGCGTTTCCGGGCTGGGAGCGCCAGTTCGGCGCCCTCGTGAAGGCGTGGAACGCCCACCCGGAGAACGGCATGACGGGCGACGAGCTCGCCTTGATCGTCCATGTCATGCTGCTCGACCTGGAGAAGGCGGTCTCGATCCCCCTGGTCGTCAGCAGCGCCGCGAACGGCGACTACGCGCCCCTCGAGCGAGCGGGCTCAGGAGACCTCCACGTCGACCTGGACCTCATGTCCTCGTCGATCTGGTGCAACGAGCCGTGGGCTGGGCTCGATGCGAAGGGGCCGTGGGACACCGACTTCGACAGCTATACGACCGCCCGGATCGCGGCGTTCCAGAACGCCTGCTCCCCCGTCCCGAAGCGCGCTGAGCCACGCTCGCTCTGGACGCTCCCAGCACCAAGCCCCGTGCCGGTGCTCGCCTTCGCGGGCGGCGCCGACCCGCAGGACCCGGTCACGAACCTCTCCGACCTCAAGCAGCACTTCCCCGACAGCCGCACCGTCGTCCTCCCCCACATCGGGCACCAGTTCGGCATCGGCGGCTGCGTCGACCAGATCATGGCGGACTTCGTCGAGCGCCGCACGACCAAGGGCCTGGACACAACACGCTGCGACGGCGCGGTCCTGGTGCCGCCGTTCGAACTGACCGACTGACCAGCCTCCCGAGACACCGCGGGCCGGCCCACAGTGTCGGCCGGGCCAGCGTTCCGGAAACGATGAGCCGCGGTGCCGCTCGACCTCCATGATCTGCGTGGCAAGCGCGAACGTGATGTTCAGCCCCTCTCTGCTACCGCGTGTCTCCCCCACGTGCGCCGAGCTCGACGTGCGCCAAGACGCGGTCGAGCGGCCGCGGGACGCGCTCGAGGTCGAGTGCCTCCACCAAGAGCACGGCGTACTTCTGCTTGCGGTTCCACATGAAGCCGTGCAGCTGCTCCTCGAGCGGCCGGCCACGGTGCGCTGGCTGTTTCTGGTAGGTCCGGAACGCGCGCAGCTCGCCTTGTTCCGCGAGCACGCGCTCCATTCCATCCGTCCCCACCGCTCGCGTCAGCTCGTCTTCGAGGTCGCGCGTGCAGGCGTAGAACCCGACGCGCTCGAGCTCGCCGCGGTCGTCGCACCCCAACGCGCGCAAGAAATGCCGCTCCTCCCCGACGTCATAGAGCCCCGCGAGCCGGAGATCGCGGTACTGCCCGAGGAGGCGTGGCAGGTTCCCGTAGCCGCCCATCGGCACGATGGCGACGCGCTCGGCCTGGAGGTCGCGGCCACGGCGACGCGCAAGCGTCTCGACGGCGCGGCGGTCGCTCGTGCCCTCGACGAGCACCACTCCGCGCAGCTGCATGACTGCATCAGATCAGGTCGACGAACGGCGCCGCCGCACTGCGCCAGCGTGCGGGAATGTCCCCCGAGCCCGCCCAAGCTCTGAGGATGCGCTTGCGGATGCTGGCTGCCGGGCTTGACATCACGTAACGCCATGAAACAAGGCGCACAATGCCCTCCCAGCGCTTCCACACTGCCGGGATGACCGAGGTGCACCTCGGGCGGCGACATCACGAAGATCTCCGCGAGGTGACGATCGGCCTGAAGCCGGAGTTCGCGGTCCCGACCAGGGCCGTCAGCGTCACCGCGAACAGGCGGGTCGCGCATCTCGGCAAACCGTTCCGTGCGCGCTCCGAGTCAGACGATTCCCGTGATCCTCATCTTGCTCCCTCCGCGGTCGGATCACGCGAGCTCGACGGTCGTCCAGTCGGCACGGACAAGCGTCGCGGAATCGGGCAGGCCAGGCTTGCGCCAGATGACCTCGACGTAGAAGTCGTCGGGATCGTGGAAGGCCATGATCCACATCGTCTCCATGTCGCGGACGTCTCCATCGGCCACGCCATCCGCCTCGACGCGGCTGCGGATCTCCCGGAACGCCGCCTCCGACGGGGCCAGGAACGCGAAGTGGTCGACGCGGCCGCGCTGGAACATCGTTCCCGGCGCGTCCGGGAGCGGCCGCCCGTCGAGGAGCTGAAAGGGATGCAGCACGGTCGTCGGCCCGACTTCGAGAAAGACGTGGCGGACACCCTCCTCGGTCAGGTCGAGTGTCTTCCTCGCGCCGAGCACGTGCTCGTAGAAGACCGAGAGGCGTTCGATGTCCTCTGTCAGGAAGGTGATGTGGTGGATTCCATCGACGAGTCGCATATCGCGTTGCACGTCGCCTCCTTTCGCTTAGCGGCAAGCAGTTCGAGCGTAGCCGCGGCCGTCTCCCGCGGCACCGCAGCGCACGTGCGGACTAGTTGATGGTCGCGCAGATCGTGTAGGCGCGGAGGAGCCACGGAGTGGTCGTCGGGATGACCTCGTGCGCCGTGGCAACCCACAGGCTGGGCCCCGCCGGGTTCGAGCCGGAGATCGCAAGCTCAGCGACCGAGAACTCGCCGCTGGACGTCAGGTAGAACGCCCGTGCCCCGCCGCCGATCGGGCGCTTGCCGGCGGGACACTGGGCGAACGCCTGCTTCGGGCTCGACGAGTCGTTTGCCGACAGCCCCTGGGCGACCTCGTAGCCGCTGATGCCGGGCGAGCCCTGCGGGCCATGCGGTCCCTGCTGGTTCCAGGCGAGCGTCTTCTCGCTCGTCTTGCAACTCGCCCCGGCTTCGGCATCGACGACGCGTAGGCGCCCGTTGGCGTCGGCGCAGGCGCTGATCGTGCCGTCCGAGCCCGGGACGGCGGCGTAGGCGGCACCGCCGATGATCGCCACGGCGGCCGCCAACGTGAGCCAGAACGTCGGGCGACGGGTGATCTGCCTCATGGGATGCATCTCCTTTCAGAGTGTGGATCGCTCGCCCGCCGATCGTGCGAGACGAGCGTCCGCGTTCGCTTCGGGCGAGTGCCTGGACCTGCTGTCGAGGTGGCGGGCGGGCGCCCGGGAGCCCGCCTAGCGCGGGTGGGTCGCGAAGTGACGGATCAGCTCGCCGCGCGAGCGGATGCCGAGCTTTCGGAAGACGCTGCGGAGATGGAAGTCGATCGTCTTGGGGCTCAGGAAGAGGGCGGCACCTGCCTCGCGGTTGGTCTTGC
>DATHUW010000003.1:0-21683 GCA_035461825.1 Gemmatimonadaceae bacterium | reverse complement strand
GACCTGTCGAGCGAGCGGATCCGCGTGGGCGAGAAGCTTCGGGTGCCATCGGGATGAAACGAGGAGTTAGGAGCTAGGAGCTAGGAGCTAGGGGTCGTGAGCGTCGATGGGAGCTTCACAAACGACGCACACCATCCCTAGCTCCTAGCTCCTAACTCCTCGGTTCATCCCGATGGCACCCGAAGCTTCTCGCCCACGCGGATCCGCTCGCTCGACAGGTCGTTGAGCTCCACGATCTGTTTCACCGTCGTGTCGTGGCGGCGGGCGATGTGCCAGAGGGTGTCGCCGCGCCGCACGACATACGTGCCCGTCGCCGTCGCCAGGTTGAGCGGGCGGCCCGTCAGGCGCTGGACGTGTGCCGCGTACTGGGTCGGATAGACCGCGACGTGGAAATGAGGCGGGCGGCGCTCCTCCGTCGCCTCGATCACCCCCGCGCGCTCCAGGGAGAGCAGCGTCCGGCGGAGCCACGTCAGGCAGCGGCGCTGGGTCGGCTTGCGGAGGTCCACCGCCATGCCGGTGGGGTGCACCGAACGCTCCGTGCTGTTCCGCGGCTGCTCCGACGACGGGCGGATCGCGCTCGTGACGATCAGCCGCTCGCCGCACGCCGAGTGGTACTGCTCGGCCAGGCGCTCGATGAAGACGCGGACGGCGGGCTTGGCGTACGGGTAGCTCACGCCGAACAGGCCGAAATGGTCGTTCGGCTCGAGCGCGACGAAGCGGCCGTTGGACGCGGCGCGCTCCACGCCGGCGGCGGTCTGGTAGAAGTGCAGCTTGTGCGCGGTCGCCTGACGATGCATTCGGGCGACACTCGCCCGCGAGCCGCGGAGCGACTGCGCCTCGAGCGCCGGCGCGATCGCGGCCGCCGCCACGACGGCGGCGCCCGCGAGGGCGGCGAGCGGCATCACCGCGGGGGCTCCGTGGCGGCGTCCTCCTGACGGAGGAGCTCGCCCAGCCGGCGGAGCTCGGTGCCGTACGCGGCCCAGTCGCCGCTCCGCTGCGCGGCGAGCGCCCGCTCGTAGTGATCCCGGGCGCGCTGGAGGCGCGTCAGGGCGTCGGTGGAGACCAGCGCGACTTCGGCGGCGACCACGGGCTCCCGCGGCTCGGCGCCCGCGGTGTCGGCGGCGGCGAGCTCCGGCCGGCGCGGCGTGCCGGCGCCCTCGCCGAAGAGTCGCTCCAGCCCCTCGTCCAGCGTCTCCTCCATCACGACCCGGTTCTGATAGGCGACGACCACCCGCTTGAGCTCCGGAATGCGCCCGCCCTCGGCCCGGAGGTAGACGGGCTGGACGTAGATGAGCGACTCCTCGATCGGGATCACGAGCAGCTCGCCGCGGATCACCTCGGAGCCGCGCTGATCCCAGAGCGAAATCTGGCGCGCGATCTCCGTGTCCTGGTTGATCCGATTGACGACCTGCCGCGGACCGAACACGAGGCTCTGCTTCGGAAACCGATACACCACCAGCTCGCCGAAGGATTCGCCATCGTTCCGCGCCACCATCCACGCCGCCAGGTTGTCCTTGCCGCGCGGCGTGAACGGCACCATGTAGATGAATTCGGCGTCCTCCTCCTCCGGCAGCCGCATGATGATGTGTCGCATGAACGGATCGGAGCGGTCCGCCTTCGCCACCGTGGGGATCTGCCACTGATCCTCGCGATGGTAGAACAGCTCGGGGTCGTTCATGTGATAGGTGGCGTACACGTCCGTCTGCACCCGGTACAGGTCCTCGGGGTAGCGGATGTGCCGGCGGATGTCGTCCGGCATCTCCGCCATCGGCCGGAAGATGCCGGGGAAGATGCGCGCGTACGACTTGACCATGGGGTCGATCGAGTCGACGACGAACGCCGTGATGCTGCCGTGATAGGCATCGATCACGACCTTGACGCTGTTGCGCATGTAGGTCGTGCCGTCGCGGAGCCCCTGCGCGTACGGGTAGTACTCGGACGAGGTGTACGCGTCGGCGATCCACACCAGCGTTCCCGAGTCGGTCACGACGAGATACGGGTCGCGGTCGAACCGGAGCATTGGCAGCGCGAGCTGGGCCCGCGTCATGATGTTCCGGTTGAACAGGGCCCGGCTCTCCGACGTCAGGTCCGTCGACAGCAGCGTCTTGAGCGAGCCGAAGTGCCAGGAGAGGAGCGCGCGCCGCCACAAGCTCGACAGCTGGACGCCGCCCGTACCCTCATAGCGGGTGAAGATGTTCTCGTCTCCGGACGGGAAGTCGAACTCGCGCTGCTTCGTGTTGACGAGCACCCAGTTTGCCGTGAGCTCACCGAAGTAGATCTGCGGCCGCGTGACGTTCAGCGACACGCTCGAGCGCGGTGGCAGGTCCTTGATGAACAGCACCGGGAGCCCTTCCTCCGTCACCTCGTTGACCGGACTCAGGGTGAGTCCCATCCCGTGGGTGAAGGTGAGGTGCTCGTTGATGAAGGTTCTCGTCGGCAGCGATTGCACGTTCAGCTCGCGCGGGGAGAGCAGGACCTGTCGATAGGTGCCGTCGATCCAGTAGCGGTCGTCATCGACCGACACGAAGTCGTAGTAGGTGCGGATCTCCTGCAGCTGGCCGAAGGTCTGGAGCAGCGGGTCGCGGTCCCAGAGCCTGACATTCGTGATCGTCGGGCCGTTCGCCTGGATGTTCGCGAGGCTGAGGCCCGCGTCGCCGCTCAGGTCGCGGATCGTGACGCCATCGAGCCCCCAGGCGCGGCGGGTGAACGCGATGTGGTGGCGGAGGAACGGCTCCTCGCGCGACAGCTCGTTGGGCGCGACCAGCAGCCGCTGCACGGTCGCGGGGATCAGCCAGACGGCGAGCAGCGACACGGCGAGATAGCCGACGGTCGCCATGGCCGTGTAGTACACGAGCTTCTGGCGAAAGACGCCGACCATGACGAGCACGGCGCCGATCAGGGCCACGATGGCCGTCGCGTGCAGGCCGGGCCGCATCGCGGTCAGGTCCGTGTAGCTCACGCCGACCAGCGGGCCGGTCGTCGAATAGAGAAGACCGGGAATGCGCACCGCCCAGGTGCGGATCGCGAGCACGAGCAGGAGCCCGGCGATGAGCACGCCGAGATGCATCGCCGCCGACGGCTCGACGCGCGCGCGGCGCGGCGGGAGGATCAGGTCGCCCCGCAGCCAGTAGAGCGGCGCGACGAGCAGGAGCGAGAGGATGAGCAGCGTCGACAGGAACCGGAGCCCCATGTCGAGCGCCGGGAGCGTGAAGATGTAGAAGCCGAGGTCGTGGCCGAAGATCGGGTCGGCGATGCCGAACGGCACGGCGTGGAGCGCGCGCTGCACGAGCAGCCAGTTCCCGGCCGCGCCGACGCCGATGAGGAACGCGAGGGCCGCGGAGATGGGGAAGGCGAGCCGGCGCACCCGGTCGGTGATGTCGAGCGCCGGGGCGACGGGCGTGAGGCGGACGACGATCGGATCGGGCACGAGGCCGCGCTGCGCGTACCGGAGGTTGAGGTACAGCGCGGCGAAGGCGAGGGCGCCGGCGAGCACGAAGAGCAGGCCGCCGGTCGTTATGCGCGTGCCGTACACGACCTCGTAGCCGACTTCGGCGTACCAGAGCCAGTTGGCGGCGAAGCCGACGAGGGCGGGGATCGCGAGCACGAACGCGAATCCCGCCATCATCACGAAGAGGATCGTCCGTCGGGATACGGTCACGGCACGCGCGTGAAGGTGGCGCGCGGCGCACGGGCGCCGCGCGTGGTGGCCGGGCTGCGTGTAAGATCGGATCGGGGATGGCCGATGCGCAAGCGCGCGGAGCGGATTTCGGCGTGGCAGGAGGGTGTGCCTAGCGAATTCGAGGGTTTGGGGTTTTGGGTTTGGGGTTTGGGGTATCCGTTCGAGATCGCTGTCCCCCCCAGTGCTTGCATCCATGCGCGATGGCGAGATTCTCGCATCGCGTTACTATCTCAGGCGCCAACCGCTGAACCCCACACCCGAGACCCAGACCCCAGACCCCAGACTCCAACCCCCAACCCCCAACCCCCAACCCCCAGCCCCTCCCGCATGCCCGACCTCTCTCCCTTCCAGGCCGTCAACCGCCAGTTCGACCGCGCCGCCGATCAGCTCGGACTGTCGGAACCACTGCGCCTCGCGCTCAAGACGCCCTACCGCGAGGTCACCGTCGAGCTGCCGCTCACGCTCCGCAGCGGGCGCGTCTGCACCTTCCACGGCTACCGCATCCAGCACGACAACTCGCGCGGGCCTATGAAGGGGGGGCTGCGGTACCATCCCCGCGTGGATCTCGACGAGGTGCGCGCGCTGGCCTCTCTCATGACCTGGAAGACTGCCGTGGTCGATCTCCCCTACGGCGGCGCCAAGGGGGGCATCGACTGCGACCCGGCCGAGCTGGAGCGCGAGGACCTGGAGCGCCTGACGCGAAAGTTCGTCGGGCGGATCCACCGGCTCATCGGCGACAACGAGGACATCCCCGCGCCCGACGTCAACACCAACCCCCAGGTGATGGCGTGGATCGTCGACGAGTACGCGAAGTTCAGCGGGTTCACCCCCGGCGTGGTCACTGGCAAACCGCTCGCGCTCGGCGGTTCGTTAGGGCGGCTCTCGGCCACCGGCCGCGGGGTGGCCCTCACGACCGCCGAAGCGATGGCGCGGCTCGGACGGCCCCTCGAGGGGGCGACCGTCGCCGTCCAGGGGTTCGGCAACGTCGGCAGCTGGAGCGCGCACTTCCTGGCCGCCGCCGGCGCCCGGGTCGTGGCCGTGAGCGACGTCCGCGGCGGTATCTTCCGCGGCGACGGCCTCGACGTGCCCGGCCTGATGCGGGCGGCGGCGACGCCGGAGGGGATTCACGGGGCGAGCGGCATCGAGGTCATTTCCAACGAAGAGCTGCTGGCCCTCGACGTCGACGTGCTCGTCCCGGCGGCGCTCGAGAACGCCATCAATGAAGGAAACCACGGGGCGGTGCGGGCCCGGCTCATCATCGAGGGCGCCAACGCCCCGGTCAGCGCCGTGGCCGACGAGGCCCTCGAGGCGCGCGGGGTGCCGATCGTTCCCGACATTCTCGCCAACGCCGGGGGTGTGACGGTCTCGTACTTCGAGTGGGCCCAGAATACGCAACGGGTCCGATGGTCGGAGCAGCAGGTGGACGAGATGCTGCGAGCCACCCTGCGGCGCGCCTTCGCCGACGTGGCCGACGAGGCCGACGGGGCGGGGGTGCCCCTCCGGACGGGCGCGTTCATGCTGGCCCTTCGACGCGTGGCCGAGGCGACCGAGCTACGGGGGGGGTGACGCCACGTTGACCGCGGGCGTCCGAGGGGGTAGCTTGGTGCGTCTGTGGCGCCGGTGTCGGGGCCGCGTTCCGAGTACCCGCCGCGCAGTGCGACGGGCGCTCCGCAGTCGGCGTCTCCACCGCGGTGGATGAACGCGTGCGGGGCCACCCGGGAGACATCCAGGTGGCCCCGCTGCTCGTTGTCCCCGTGCCACCGCCGGGAAACCATTCAGGAGGTCGAGAACAGCATGGTCGAAGTTCTGTTGGAGGATGGCGATCGGATCGAGGTTGCGCTCAAGGCGTTCAAGCGCAAGATGGCCCGCTCGGGGATTCTGCGGGATCTGCGCCGCAAGCGCTACTACGTGAAGCCCAGCGAGGCGCGCCAGCTCAAGGCGTCCGCCGCGCGCCGCCGGTCGCGTACCCGCTCGAGCGATCGTTAGTCGCGACTCGCGCCGCGCGCCGAGCTCCTCGCGAGCCTGACGCGTCGCCGGTCCGACACGCGCACGTATGGCCAAGCAAGAATCGATCGAACTCGAGGGCACCGTCACCGAGGTGCTCCCCAACGCGACCTTCAGGGTCGCGCTCGCCAACGGGCACGATCTGTTGGCCACCCTCGCCGGCAAAATGCGGCGGTTTCGCATCCGCGTGCTCGCGGGCGACCGGGTGACCATCGAGGTCTCGCCGTACGACCTGAGCCGCGGACGCATCACCTTCCGCCACAAGAACTGACCGGCGCCCCCGACCGGGGCGCTCCCGCGCGCACATGGACGCCCGCCTGCCCGGGTCCTCTCGCTCCGCCGCGCCGGTGAACCAGCGACATCTCGCCGTCACCCGCACCGCCCGCCTCCAGCTGCTCGGCCAGCCGGACGAGCGCGTACGCGAGGTGTGGTTCGCCTGCCACGGCTACGGTCAGCTCGCGTCCGAGTTCGTCAGGCATCTGGAGCCCGTCGCCACGCCGGAGCGGCTGGTGGTTGCGCCCGAGGCGCTGTCGCGCTTCTACAAGGACGCGCTGGAGGCCGGCGCCGACACCCGCCGCGTGGGCGCCACCTGGATGACCAGGGAGGACCGCGAGGCGGAGATCGCGGACTACGTCGCCTATCTGGACGCTGCCTGCGCCTCGATCCTGGCGGAGTTGTCCCCCGGCGTTCGTACGCATGCGCTCGGCTTCTCGCAAGGCGTCGCGACCGTGGTGCGCTGGCTGTGCCTCGGCGGCGCGCGGGTCGACGCGCTGACGTTATGGGCCGGCGGTCTGCCGCACGATCTGGCGCTCGAGGAGTTCGCCTCGCGCTTCTCGAGCACGGACGTCACGCTGGTCGCGGGCGATCGCGACCCCCTGGTGAGCGAAGACGCGGTCGCCGCGGCCCGCGACCGGTTGCGCACCGCCGGCATTCCGCACGAGGTGGTGCGCTTCGCCGGCGGGCACCGGCTGGATCGCGCGGTGCTCCACCGGCTCGCGGGCGAGCGTTAGGGCGTCGGCGCGGCGCCCTCGGCCTCCGGCAGCAGCACGAACCGCGCGTACCGATTCGTCTGGAGATAGCGGCGTGCCGCATCGCGGATCGCGTCCGAGGTGACCGCCGCGAGTCGCTCGGCCTGGGTGAGGATGGACTCCAGCGGCTCCCCATCGCGGTCGCGGGCGCCGAGCTGCCCCAGCCAGAAGCCGTTCTCCCGCAGCCGCGTCTCGTGGTTGCGGCGGGCAATCTCGCGGACGCGCGACAGGACGTCGTCGCTCGCGCCGCGCGTCCGGACGGAGTCGATCTGATCGAACACGGCGCGCGTCAGCTCCTCCACGCGGCCGGGATCGGAGCCGAAGCTGATCGACAGCTCGTACCGCTCCCATGGGACGCGGCTGATCGAGCCGTTCACGCTCACGCCGTACGTGCCCCCTAACGCCTCACGCAGCCGGTCGCGCAACTCGATGTCGAGCACGGCGTCGAGCGCGGCCATGGCAGCGCGCTCCGAAGGCGAATAGGTCGCGGGACCGGTGAACCTGAGGACCGTCTGCGCCTTCTGCTCGAGCCCGCGCCGGACGGTCTTCTCGACGACTCCTTCCGGCGGGCGAATGCCCAGGTCGCGCCCCTCCTCCGTTCGGCCGAGCGCCGGCAGCGATGCGATGTAGCGCTCGACGAGCGGCCGCAGCGAATCCGGCGTGAACGTGCCGACGAAGATGAACGTGAAGTCGCTCGCATCGGCGAACCGGTCGCGGTACAGGTCGAGCGAGCGCCGCAGGTCCACCGAGTCGAGGCGCGCCGGCGTGAGCGGCGCCGACCGCGGGTGGTAGCGCGCCATCGTCATCGAGATCGTATCGGAAAAGACGGCGTTGGGGTTCTTCCCGCGGTTCACCAGCGTCGCCGTGATGTTCTGCTTGAGCGCAGAGAATACGACCGAGTCCACCCGGGGCGCGGTGAAGTACAGGTGGATGAGCTGGAACATCGTCTCGACATCCTTGGGTGAGCCGCTGCCGTCGATCCGCTCCTCGTATGTTCCGATCCCCGGGCTCACGCTCACCGCCTTCCCGGTGAGCTTCTTTCGCAGGTCGAGCATCGAGTGCGCGCCCACGCCGCCGGTGCTCACGAGGTAATCAGCGAACGCCACCTTCCGATAGGCAGAGTCGGGCGCCAGTGAGTTCCCGCCGGGACTGTACCCCGAGAAGACGATCTGGTCATCCTGGAAGTCGGTCGGCTTGACGATGACCGTGGCGCCATTGGAGAGCGTCCAGACTTCCACACCGATCTCGCTCACGGTGCGCGACCGGGTGACGCGGCCGGGCGCCGGCAGCTCGGCGATGAGCGGCGCGTCAGCCACGGTGTCCACGAACGCCGCGATCTCCGCGCGCTGCACCCGCTCGAAGACCTGCCGGAGCTGCTCGGCGGTGGCGACCTGGACCGAGTCGCTGCGCGGCGCCGACGCCGCGATTACGCGGCTGCGGGCGGACAGCCAGTCGCGTGCGACGGCGTTCACCTCGGCCAGGCCCACGCGCGGGATGAAATGGCGCGCGAGCGCATACTCGGCGGCGATCCCCGGCACGGCGCTCTCGCCGAGTGCGTGGTCGACCAGCTCGGAGGCGTGCGAGCCCGACGGAATCTTGTCGCGCTCCTGATAGGCGCGCTCGTAGCCGCGCAGGATGTTGGCCTTCGCGCGCTCGAGCTCCGATTCGTTGAACCCGAAGCGCCGCGCGCGCTCCGCCTCCGTCAGCAGTGCCTCGAGCGACTCGATCATCTTCCCCGGCTTCGCGGTGGCGGAGAGCAGGCTGACCTCCGCGGAGCGGACAAACGAGCCCTGGCCAGCGCCCGCTCCGGCGAACGGCGCGTCGGGCGACAGGCCCAGCTTCTGGAAGCGCTCGTTAAGCATGCTGGTCATCATCCGCTCGACGAGCGAGCGGCGCATGCTGCCGACGGTCGTATCCTCGCGCGCAGGACGCTTGACGTACAGCGCGACCGACGACGCGGTGGCCTCGGGATCGGTGACGACGGTGACGAGCGTGCTGTCGTGCGCGGGTACCTCGTACAGCTCGCGGCGGCGGCCGTCCGGCTTCGCCGGGATGCCGGAGAACGCGCTGCGGATCAGCGACTCCACGGCGCGCGGCTCGAAGTCGCCGACGGCGACCACGGACATGAGGCCGGGTCGGTACCAGTCGCGATAGTATCGCTCGAGCACGGCGGGCGCGAAGCTCTCGAGCGTGCCGCGCTCGCCGATCGGCAGCCGCTGCGCATAACGCGAGCCGTGGAAGATCACCGGGAGCTGCTGATCGCTGATCCGCCGTCCCGCCCCGCGGCCGAGCCGCCATTCCTCCACGACCACGCCGCGCTCGCGCTCGATCTCGGCCGAGTCGAAGGTCTGCCCGTGCGCCCAGTCGGCCAGGATTTCGACGCCACGCTCGAGGTACCGCCCGGTGTCGGTGGGAACGGTCAGCATGTACACCGTCTCATCGAACGATGTGTAGGCGTTGAGGTCCGCGCCGAACCGCATGCCGATCGACTCGAGGAAGCGCACGAGCTCGTTCTTCGGGAAGTTCCGCGTGCCGTTGAACGCCATGTGCTCGACGAAGTGCGCCAGGCCGAGCTGATCGTCGTCCTCGAGCACCGAGCCGGCGTCGACGACGAGCCGCAGCTCCGCGCGGTTCTCCGGGCGCGTGTTCCGCAGGATGTAGTAGCGGATGCCGTTGTCGAGGGATCCGTGGAGGATCGCCGGATCACGGCGGAGGGACGCGGACGGCGTCGTGTCGGGGAGCGCGGGCTCCTGCGCGGCGAGCGCCGCGGGCAACGCGATGAGGAGCGCGGCAGCGAGCCGCATGACGAGTGGTCGGCGCATGAGGGGCTCCGGACGGTGTTTCGCCGCGGCGCGGCGGCGTCCGGAAAATCTAACGCTCGTTCGCCTGTCCAGCGTCCCGGCGGAGGTTCGCATTTCGTATGGACGGGCGAGTGGCGAGAGCCCATCGGCCGAGTCCCGTCTCGGACCGGGCGCTCCGTTAGGCCAGTCGCCATCGCCCCTTGCACGTCCCGCCGTGGGGTGTTCCGCGACGGGCCGTTTCGCCGCCGACCCCTGCACGCTATCCTACGGGCGGCACTCCGCCGCCCCCACCGGTCCCCCCCCAGTCGCGAGGAATGGGCATTACCTACCCCCCCAGATCGCAGCCGTCGGCCTCTGCTCTTTACGCTCCGGCCCCTTGCGGGACCGCACTCCACGGGGGGTGGGGGGCGTGCGCGCGTACCCTGGACCGGGCTCGTCGGTGCCGTCCGCCGTCGCGATCGACCCGCCGCCGACGTCGGGCGGCGTCCAGGAAGGAATAGTGGCGGTCCAGCCGTGAGCCCAGAGACGCGCGACGCCACGACGACCCGCCTGACGAGCGGGCTCGACCAGGTCATCGAGATCGAGACGCCGGAGCAGGTCACCGTGACGGTGACCATCGCCGGCATCGGGTCGCGCGCCGCCGCCGCGGTCATCGATGCCCTGATCATCCTCCTCGTCCTGTTCGCCTCGTGGCTGCTGCTGATCGCTCCCGGCGTGGGACTGCTCGGCGAAGGCGCGTGGGTGCTGGCGATTGGAGTGATCGCCACGTTCGCGCTGTTCTGGGGCTACTACGTGCTCTTCGAGGGGTTGCGTGACGGCCAGACCCCCGGCAAGCGGGTCCTGGGTCTTCGCGTGGTGCAGGACGGCGGATACTCGGTGAGCCTCGCCGCGTCGGCGGTGCGCAACATCGTGCGGCTCCTCGACATGCAGCCGTTCCCCACGGGCCTGCTCGGCCTCACGGTGGCGCTGGTGTCGCGCTCGGGAAAGCGGTTGGGCGACATGGCGGCGGGGACGATCGTGGTGCGGGAGCATGTGCATCACGCGGCGGCTCCCCTCGTGGAGCGGGAGGATGCGGCCGCGGAACCGGCGCTGCTCACGGGGTCGGAGTATGAGCTGCTCGAGCGCTACATGAGTCGCCGTGACGCGCTCGACCCCACGCACCGCTACGCCATTGCCGAGCAGATGGCGCACCGGCTGGAGGATCGTCTGCCGCAGGCGTCGACGCCGCTCGCGGCGCTCATCGAGCTGTACGAGCGGGAGCGTCTGGCGCGGGCCCGCGGCGGCGCGGCGCGCGGCGCACGCGGCGCCGAGCGGGAGCAGCACGCGCTGGTGGCGCGGGGCTCGGCGCGGTGGCAGGAGTTCTCGGGGTGGGTCGCGCGCGCACGGCAGCGAGGCCTCGCCGCGATGTCGGAGCGCGAGGTCACCGAGTTCGTCGCGCGCTACCGCGAGGTCGCGACCGATCTGGCGCGCCTGCGCACGGCGTCGGGCGGACGCGAGCACGACGCGATCTACAACCTGAGCCGCCTGGTAGCGGCGGGGCACAATCTGCTGTACCGGCAGCGGTCATCGCCGGGGCGTGCCGCGTGGCGCTACCTGACGAGCGCCGTGCCCGCGGAGATTCGCGGCTCGTGGATGCAGATCGCGCTCGCCGCGCTCCTGCTGTTCGGGCCTGCCGTCGCGACCTACCTCGCAATCGTGCGCTCGCCCCAGCTCGCCTATGAGCTCATGCCCGCCGGGATGATCGAGCGCGCCGAGAGCGCGCGCGCCCGAGAGGCGCTCGGGGAGGGCTACCTGCCCAAGGACGAGGAGGCGCCGCTGCCGCTCCTCGCAAGCGAGGTCGCGACGAACAACATCGGCGTGACCTTCGCGGCGTTCGCGTCAGGCATGACGGCGGGCGTGCTCACGGTGCTCCTGCTCGCCTTCAACGGTGTGATGATCGGCGGCGCGGTGGGGCTGTTCGCGAGCATGGACGTGGGGCACCTGATCTGGGCCTTCGTGGCGCCGCACGGCGTGCTGGAGCTGTTCGCCATCTGCGTGGCGGGCGGCGGCGCCTTCCACCTCGCGTCGGCGATCCTGCTCCCGGGCGCGGTGACGCGTCGCGAGGCGCTCGTCGTGCGCGGCCGCCGGGCCATCCGGCTCATCGCGGGGGCGACGCTCCTGCTCGTGGTCGCCGGCGCGATCGAGGGGTTCATCTCGCCTCGCGTGTGGCCCATCGAGTGGAAGTTCGCCGTGTCGGCGGTGACGGCGGTGTTTCTTGCGCTCTTCCTCTCGCTGGGCCGCCGGGGGTCCGACGACGACGTCGCGGAGCGCTTCGCCTACAGCGACGCGCGCGCCTTGAGCTCGAGGTAGCGGTTGATCACCGGCGCGGTCATCGCCTCGGGCGGCACGTCGAGCACGGAGACGCCGGCTCTCCGCATGCGCAGCAGCGCCTCGTCTCGTGCCTGG
Source organism: Gemmatimonadaceae bacterium (assembly GCA_035461825.1). Classification (GTDB taxonomy): domain Bacteria; phylum Gemmatimonadota; class Gemmatimonadetes; order Gemmatimonadales; family Gemmatimonadaceae; genus JALZIF01. The sequence continues at coordinate 9,726 of DATHUW010000003.1, read as the reverse complement.
AGGAGCTCCTCGGCGGCCGCGCGTTCGTAGAGCGCGGCCGGCCGCCCTGCGGAGGGGGTGGTTGCGGCAGCGAGGAGCTGCTCGTTGCGAAGCGCGACGACCAGCGGGAGGTGCCTGGCGACGCTGCGCGTGGTATGCGAGATCAGCGCCTGCGACGCGCGCACATCGATCACGTCGGTGAACAGGACGATCAGCGAACGCTTGCGATGGCGCGCCGTCAGCGTGCGAAAGGCGAGCGCATAATCTGGCTCGACCATCGTCGCGCGGAGGGGCACCAGCGCCTCGCGCACGCGTGGCACGGCGCCCGGGCCGCCCAGCGGCGGCACGAAGGCGCGTACGGCGTCGTCGAACGCGATGACGCCGACGCGGTCGCCCGAGCTGGCGACGACATCCGCGAGCACCAGCGAGGCGTTGAGCGCATACTCGAGGCGCGGCAGCGGGCCAGCGAACTGCGTCATCATCCGGCCAAGGTCGATCGCGATGACGACGGTCTGCCCCTGCTCCAGGGTGTATTCGCGGGCGATGAGCTGCCGGCGGCGCGCCGTCGCCTTCCAGTCGATGTGGCGCGGGTCGTCGCCGATCTGGTACTCGCGGAGGTGCGAGAAGGTCGTGCCCTCGCCGCGGCGCCGCGTGCTGCGGACGCCCAGGTCCTTCATGCGGTGCTGCAGGGTGAGCAGGCGGTAGCGCCTGACGCCGGTCACCGAGGGTGTCACCGCGATGCGGGCGTCGCCCTCGTCGTAGCGGAGCGTGCGCTGCACGAGTCCGAGCGGCGTGTGCACGCGCAGCGCGATGGGGCCGAGCGGCCAGCTGCCGCGGCGGCGCCCCTCCAGCTCGAGCGGCACGATGCGCTCGCCGTGCGGCGGAAGCGACACCGCGAACGGCGGCTCGCGATGGCGGATCACCCCCGCCCCTGGCGCGTCGTAGAGTGCGACCTTCACCGGGCTCGCCCACCGGGAACGCAGCACGTACTCCCCCTCCACCGTGTCGCCGACCCCGACGGAGTCGGGGATCTGCCGCTCCACGTCCACGCCTGACGCGGGGGGCAGGCGCACCGCATCGACGATGGTCGCGATCATCACCGCGAGCAGCGCGCCCGCCGCCAGCACGATCCCCGCGCGACCCGGGATCAGCCAGAGGATGGCGACGGCCGCCGTGGCGATCGCCAGGCGGCGGGTGGGAAAGGGGATCGACCGCAGAGACATGGCCGTGCCGCTCAGCGACTCACTGCGGCGCCGGCACCCGCGCCAGCAGTCCCTGCAGCACGTCGTCGGCCGAGCGGCCCTCCACCTCCAGCTCCGGCGCGATCACGACCCGGTGCCGCAGCACCGGCAGCGCGTAGTCCTTCGCGTCGTCAGGCGTGACGAAGTCCCGGCCGGCCATCAGCGCGGCGGCGCGGGCGGCCCGGAACAGCGCGACGGTAGCGCGGGGCGATCCGCCGAGCGTGAGCGCGGTGTCCTCGCGCGTCGAGCGGACGATCGCCGCGATGTACTCGCGCACCTCCTCGGTCACCTTCACCCCGTCCACCGCCTGGCGCAGCGCGCGGCACTCCCCCTCCGAGAGCACCGGCGGCGGCACGACGTCGGCCGCGCGTTCGGCGTCGAAGCCGCGCTCGTAGTTGGCGAGCATCCGGAGCTCGGCTTCCTTCGCGGGATATCCGATCCGGATCTTGAGCAGAAAGCGGTCGAGCTGCGCCTCCGGTAGCGGGTAGGTGCCCTCGTACTCGACCGGATTCTGCGTGGCGATCACGGTGAACAGGTCGCCGAGCTGGCGCGCGGTTCCGTCGACGGTGACCTGCCGTTCCGCCATCGCCTCCAGCAGCGCGGCCTGGGTCTTGGCGGGCGCCCGGTTGATCTCGTCGCCCAGCAGCAGGTCGGTGAAGATCGGGCCGGGGACGAACTCCCGGGTGCGGCCCTCGTCGCGGAGGATCGTTATGCCGGTGATGTCCGACGGCATGAGATCCGGCGTGAACTGGATGCGACCGAAGCGCGCGTTCAGGGCGCCGGCGACGGCGCGCACGAGCATCGTCTTCGCGGTGCCGGGTACCCCCTCGATGAGCGCGTGGCCGCGGGCCAGGAAGGCGACCAGTACCTCGTCGATCGCGGCGTCCTGGCCGATGACGCGCTGCGCGACGGTCTCGCGCACCTGCTGCATGACGGACGCCACGCGTTCGCCGCCGAGCGGTTGGACCAGGGTCATGTCGTCACGAGTTCGGGAGTGGGATACACGGTGTGCTCGATGCGCTCGAGGGCGAGCGCGGCGTCGGTGAACTCCTGCTCGGCGAGTGACGATTCCAGCGCGCGACGCACGAGCGCGACGTCGCCGGCGATCGCCGGATGGCGGCGGACCAGCCCTTCCAGATAGGCATCGTCGGAGGGCGACGAGCCGAGCGGCGTGTGGCGCCGGCGAAGTCCCCGGAGGAGCCGCCGCGTGGCCGTCTGCGTCGCGTCGATCTGCTCGTAGGCGCGCGCGAGCGCGCCCACGTGCTCCAGCGGCGAGCGCCGCTCGATCGTCGCCCGTGCGCGGGGCACGATGGCCCGTGGCGCGACGGCGAGCAACAGGATGAGCGCGGCCAGCGCGAGCTGCAGCGTCAGGCGGCCCGCCGGCGTCCCGAACATCGCGCGCGCCAGCAGCCCGGTGAACGAGGCGCGCTGCCCGTACCCGAAGTGATACTCGTCGAACACGAGCCGCCGCACGCCCGGGGGCGTCGCGTGCTCGAGGAGCCGCACCGCGACGATGCCGGCGTAGGTCTCCTCGAGCTCGACGTTTCGAAGCACACGTGGATCGGAGACGACGACGACCCGCCCGCGCCCGTAGGGAAACGCGGCGGCGACGGCAGCGCTGCGGCTCGTATCGGCCGGGTCGCGCGTCTCCGCCCGGGACGAGTCGGCCACGCCTGGCAGCGCGAGCAGCCTGACGATCCCGGACTGCGGCCGGTCGAACTCCAGGACCCGGGTAGCGATGGGCATCACGCGATCGGGATCGCTCTCCCGCGCGCGACGGGGTTGCGGCTCGGCGAGGTCCGGCCTGGCTCGAGCGAGGGGGCCGGCGAGCGTCACCCGGGTTTCCTCGGCGGTACGGCGGTGGACGTTGACGCCGAGCGAGTCCCCGAGCGCGGAGTTGCGTGGCAGCACGGCGAGCAGACCGGCCCCGTTCCAGACCGCCGCCAGTAGCGCGCTCACGTCGCTGCTCGTCAGGGGTTCCGGGGGCTGGAGGATGGCGTAGACCGCGTCGGAGTCGGCGCCGCGGCGCATGGGGCGCTCGAGGCGCTCCACGTCCCAGTCGAGCCGTTCGGCGGCGAGGTAGAGGCCCATCGCGCCGCCGTCGGCCGCCGCATGCGTCGTCAGGCGGGGATAGCTGTAGCCGGCCGGCTGCACCGGAGTGATGAGCACGCCGAACACGATGACCGCCGCGAGGAGCCCCAGCACGAACCACGGCGTGAGCAGCGCGCGTCCTACGCGTCGCATCAGGCGCATCGTGTCGCTCTCCGCCTCAGCCATGGCTCATCAGGCGCGTCGCGAGCCCGAACAACCGCTCGTACCGGGCACGGTCGCATTCGCCGACGCCGTAGACCACGTACTCGTAGCCGCGAGCGAACTCCCGGAAGGTCTGGAGAATCGTGGACGAGGCCCGCGCTCGGAGCTCGCGCAGGTAGTCGCCGATCGTCTTGGCGTGGTGCAGCCTGACGAGGCCGTCGCGGGAGGCGCTCTGCAGCACGGCGCCATAGAGCGCGTGCGCCGCGGCCGTGTAGTCGCCTTCGGCGGCGAGGCGCTGCGCGAGGGTCCACGGATCCTCCGCCGAACCCCCGGTGGCGCCCGCGAGCACGCGGCCGCCACGCGGGCCGAACGCGCCGCGCGAGTAGGCGATGTACGCGACGCGCGCCACGACCGCCACGATCAGCGCGATGGCCAGGAGCAGCACGGTGTAGTAGAGCAGCCGCGAGCCGCCGGTGATCTGCATCAGCTCGCGCAGCAGCCCGCCGACCCAGTTCAGGATCCGGCTGAGGATCGTCTCGCGCGCGACGTGCGTGAACTCGGGCCCGGCGAACACCATGTCGAGCGTGTCGCGCAACGCGGCATCGGAGAGGCGGCCCCCCTGGATCAACGGGCTCCCGCGTACGGCGAACCGGAGGCGGTGCCTTGCAGCTCGCCGGCGAGCACCTGCAGATCGAAGCCTTCCTTGCGGATCCGTGCATCGTAGTACAGCAGCGCCATGCAGATACCGATCAGCGGGTACACGAAGATCACGAGCACGGACGCGGCTATGTTCGCGACGATGTCGTTGACGCCCAGCGGCGCCGCGATCATCGCCACGGCGATCTGGATCGCGAAGATCACCAGATAGGCGAGCACCATGACGCCGAAGATCTTGCCCTTCAGCCCTTTCGCGAGGTTCCACGACCGCCCGAGCGACTCCACCGCGCCAAGCCGCTCGAACACCACCACTGCGGGCGTGGCGAACAGCCCGAGCCAGACGATCACCCCCGGCACGATGAAGAACAGCGTCGCGAGGATCACCAGCATGCCCTTCATGAGCGCCGCGAGCAGCACGCTGCCGAATCGCGAGAACACGGCCCGTAGCGCCGACCCCGCGTCGACGGGCCGCCCGAGCAGCGCGTCCGACGCCCCGACGAGCACCGCGGCCTCGGCGACCGGGAACCAGACCAGCGCGATCGGGAGGGACAGCAGTGCGGAGCTCGCCGCCGCCATGCTCACCTCGTCCGGGGGCGCCCCGGCCACCGAGGCGCTGATCACGATCATGAAGACGATGTACGGCAGATAGGCCAGCGCGGCGAGCACGACGAAGGTGCCGTACTGCTGCTTCAGGATCTGGAAAGCCGCGTCGAGGATCTCGGTCGCGCTGCGCGGGCGAAGCTCGGTGGGTGCCACGACGTTTCCGGGTATGAAGGTGGTGGTGCAGCTAAGATATCCGCATGCCCTGTTCACGCCAGCCGGTCGCGGCCGTTCTGCACGCCGCGCGGACCGGGCAGCGGCCACAGTGCGCGACGCGCGCCGTGCACACGAGCGCGCCGAGTTCCATCAGCGCCTGGTTATGCACGTAGGTGGCGCGCCGCGTCCGCGGCAGGATGCGCTCGGCGATGCCCCACACGATGCGCTCGCTGCCGCCGCCCCGCCTGGCGAGGCCCGGCGCGAACGCGCGTCGCAGCACCCGCGCGACGTTGGTGTCCACGAGGGCGGCACGCTCCTCGAACGCGAACGACGCGACGGCGCCAGCGGTGTAGCGGCCGATGCCCGGAAGCGCGCGCAGGTGCGCGACGCTGGACGGAATCTCCGCGGCGCCGCCGGCGCTGACGGCCCGCGCCAGACGGTGCAGATTCTCGGCGCGGGCGTAGTACCCGAGCCCGCTCCACGCCTCCCGCACCGTTCGTGGCCGGGCGCGGGCAACGCTCTCGATGGTCGGAAACCTCTCGAGGAATTCGGCGTACTTGTCGAGGACCCGCGACACCTGCGTCTGCTGGAGCATCAGCTCCGACACGAGAATGTGATACGGGTCACGCGTGCGGCGCCACGGCAGATCACGCGCGGACCTGCGATACCATGTGCGAAGCAATCGCCCGAAGCGCGCGCGGCGTTCGGGCTCGATGGTCGGAACGGAGGAGGCGCGGGACGCTGGTCGAGCCATGACAGGCGGAAGCATAATCGAATGCCGTACCCCACGGCGGCGGCTCCGGAAAGTCGCTATTCTTCAGGGCCCGGCGCCGAACGCGCGGGTGACACTCACGTAGACGAGGATGACATGAAGCTGAAGCTCACGATTGCCGCGGCGTTGACCGCGGCGCTGGCCCTGCCGGGGCAGGCGCAGGACCTGTCGTACGTGCCGGGCACGTTCGCGTACCACCTGAACACCGAGCTCCATCAGAAGCAGGAGGCGATGGGGCAGACGAACGAGGTACACCGGACGGCCGCGCAGTACATCACGCTGACGCTCGATCGTCAGGCAGGCGACGCGCTCGGCTTCGCGATCACGGTCGATTCGTCCAAGACGGAGTCGTCGAGCGGGCCGGCCCCCGAGCCGGAGAGCAAGCTGGTGGGCAAGACCGTGACAGGGACCGTGTCGCCGGCCGGCCGCGTGCTGACCTTCTCGGCGCCGGTGGATTCGGCAACGACCGAAGCGGAGTTCCGCAGCCTACGGGCGTTCTTCGTCCGGCTGCCGACGGGCTCGGCCCGGGGCGCGTCGGTCGTCGACACCCTGGCGGACACGATCCAGACGCAGGGCCTCGAGATCAAGCAGATGGTCGTCATGACCTCGACCGTCGCGGGCGACACGACGATCGATGGCCAGCGCGCGATCATCCTCGAGCGCAACGGCACGCTGACGATGTCCGGCGACGGCGAGCAGGGTGGCAACGAGCTCCTGCTCAACGGCACCGGCACCGTTGCCGGCAAGGTCTACGTCAGCGCGGCGGGAGGTCTGCTCGGCGGGCAGATCAAGAACGATGCGCAGATGAGCGTGTCGGTGCCGGCGGCGAACATGACGATCCCGATCACGCAGAGCTCGACCAGCACGTTCTCGCGCGTGGCGGCGAAGTAGCGATTCGATAGGGAAGCGGCCCGGCGCGCCAACGCGTGCCGGGCCGCTCGTGTTTCCGCCGTCCGGCATCAGTCGCGGACGCGATGCGGATGCTCGAGGAGGGACATCGCCTCGCGCGCGCGCTCCACCGCGGCCTCAGGCGAGCTGCCGATCGCCGACAGGTGTCCCATCTTCCGCCCGGGACGCGCCCCCTTCTTGCCGTAGAGGTGCAGCCGGACGCCGGGCAGGCGAAGGGCGCGCTCGAACGGCGGCGGCCCGTCCTGCCACAGGTCGCCGAGCAGATTGACGATCGCCGCGGGCACGACCACGTCGGTGCTGCCGAGCGGCATGCCGCACACGGCGCGCACGTGCTGCTCGAACTGACTCGTGATGCAGGCGCGCTCGGTCGCGTGAAAGGAGTTGTGCGGGCGCGGCGCGAGCTCGTTCACGAGCACGGTGCCGTCGCGGAGCAGGAACATCTCGACGGCGAGCAGCCCCTCGAGCCCGATCGCATCCGCGATCTCGCGCCCCAGCATCGTGGCGCGCTGCGCGATCCCGTTCGGGAGCGGACCTGGCACGACCGACCACGCGAGGATGCGCTCCTCGTGGTGGTTGAGCGCCACGGGGAACACGGCCGTCTCGCCGTTCGGCGTGCGCGCGACCATCACGGACAGCTCGAGCTCGAGGTCGAGCGCGCGCTCCGCGACGGCCGGCCCGCCGCCGATCGCTCGCCACGTCGCATGTGCATCGTCAGGCGCGCGCACCAGCGCCTGACCGCGTCCGTCGTACCCGCCGGTGCACGACTTGGCGAACACCGCACCGCCGAGCGCGTCGACGGCGGCCGACAGCTCCTCCTCGGTCGCCACGTCGCGATAGGCGCCCATCGGAAAGCCCTGCGCGGCGAGCCACGCCTTCTGCCGTCCGCGGTCCTGCACGATCTCGAGGACGTGCGCGCCGGGCCGCACGGGTGCGTAGAGGGCCGCTGCGTGGAGGCTCGGCTGCGAGATCTTCTCGATCTCGAGCGTGACCACGTCGCTCCCCTTCGCGAGCTCGGCGGCAGCCTGCGGGTCGTCGAAGTCCGCCGTTATGCAGAGGTCCGAGACCGGGCGCGCGGCGCAGTCCGGCTCCGGGTCGAGCACGTGGATCCGATACCCGAGCGCGCGCGCCGCCATCGCGGTCATGCGGCCGAGCTGCCCCCCACCGAAGATGCCGATCGTGGAGCCCGGCGGGATCGGACGGCTCACGGCAGGTCCTGTCCGAGCACCTCGTCGGTGCGCGCCACGCGCCACGCGCGCAGCCGCTCGCGCAACTCCGGTCGCGACGCCGAGACGATCGAGGCGGCGAGCAGCCCCGCGTTCGCCGCCCCCGGCTTGCCGATCGCCAGCGTGCCGACGGGCACCCCCTTGGGCATCTGGACGATGGACATGAGCGCGTCCAGCCCGTTCAGCGTCGTGGCGGGAACCGGGACCCCGAGCACGGGCAGGATGGTGTTCGCGGCCACCATGCCGGGGAGGTGCGCCGCGCCGCCGGCGCCCGCGATGATCACCTCGAGCCCGCGCGACTCGGCCTCGGTCGCGTAGCGGGCCATCCACTCGGGTGTTCGATGGGCGGACACGATCCGCTTCTCGAACGGGATGCCGAGCTCCTCGAGAATCTCGCAGGCAGGCGCCAGGGTCTCGTAGTCGCTCCTGCTGCCCATGATGACGCCGACGATCGGCGTGTCGCTCGCGCTCATGATGATCGGGCTCGGGTGGCGTGGGTGCGCGGACAAGATACGCCGGCCGGCGCTCGCGGGACAAACCGCGATGAGCGGCTTCCGAGTCGGCGGCACTCGAGCCCATGGATCGAAGCACGCGGACCTGCGAAGCACGGCTTTCGGGTGTCCGGCGCGCTCGTGGGGGTATGGCATGCGACGTGCCCCCCTTGGTGACTTCGGCGCGCCTCGTGGAGCGCGCCAGGATCATGCAGCGACAGGAGGCCAACGTGGCACGAGGAAAGGAGGAGCAGAGCGAGCGCAACCGGCTCGACGAGTCGACCTCGAGGGGAGCGAGCCGGGACGAGCGCGCCGGGAGAGAAGGGGTTCGTGAGGACGCGGAGTCTCGTCAGGGTGCGGACGCATCGCAGACGCGCGGTTTCTTCGCCCGCGCGTCGGAACGGCGCGGCTCCGTGCGTCCGCGCGGCGCCAGCCGTGATGCGTTGAATCCGTCCGAGGACTACGACCGCCTGCGCGGTCACGACGCGAGCGGCGGTGGCGAAAGCGCCGCCGCGAGGGGGTTCGACTCGCCAGGCGATCGCGGATACGGCGGCCGCAGCGTCCGCGGCTACGATCGGTCGTTGCGCGAGGGGTCGCGCGGCTACTACGGACAGGGCACGGGCGAGTTCGAGCGGCAGCGCGGCGAGCACGGCACCTCGGGCGGCGCGTATGCCGGCGACTGGCAGAATCGTGAGGCGCGCCGGCGCGACGCAGGCCCGTACACCGAGGGCCGGGCGCCGCATCACCGCGGGCTGCCGGCGGACCTGCGCGCCGGAGAAGGACAAGGGACGCAGCCCGGCGGCTACGCGGAGTTAGGCGAGGCGCGGGGATACGAGCCGGGCTACGAGTCCGGCGAATGGGCGCCCGGCGGGGACGCCAGCGTTCCGCTGCGCATGGGATACGGCGACTACGGCGTGCGCCGCGAGTCGTCCCGTCACGAGTCGCAGCGCCGCGGCCGCTGGCGCCGCGAGCCGGTGCTGGCCAGGGACATCATGACCTCGAATCCGCGGTCGGTCCGGCCCGACGCGTCGCTGCGCGAAGTCGCGCGCATCATGCGCGACGAGAATACCGGCATCGTGCCGGTGTGCGAAGCCGACGGCCGGCTCCTCGGCGTCGTGACCGATCGGGACATCGTGATGCGCACGCTGGCGAGCGAGGAGTCGCCAGCGGAGGCGACGGCGCGCGACGTGATGACGGACGACGTGGAGGCGGTGACGCCTGACGAGGACCTGCACGACGTGGTGCACCTGATGGGCGAGCACCAGGTGCGGCGGATCCCGGTGGTGGAGCGCGACGACCGGCTGGTCGGGATCATCTCGATGGCCGACGTGGCGACCCGCGCCGACTACGACGAGGACCTGCAGGACGCGCTGGAGGACATCTCGGCGCGGCGGTCGTTCTGGAGCAGGCTGTTCAGGTAGGGATCAGGGATCAGGGATCAGGGA
>DATHUW010000002.1:0-48451 GCA_035461825.1 Gemmatimonadaceae bacterium | reverse complement strand
GGAGCCCGATGCGTGGGTCGGGGCTCGGAGGCGACGCCGACATCGCCACGTCAGGCGCCGGCGCCTCGGTGCTCATGCTGGCGGACTGCGCGCAGCCGGCGAGCGCGACGGCCGACGTCAGGAGGGCGACGTGTGAGGTGCGACGTGCGATGGAGCCGCGATGCGACATACGAGATGCGAGGAATCGGGTCACGTGCATTGCGAGCCTGATGGTGAAAGGAGCGCCCTGTCCTGCGGCTGGGGGAATTACGCTGTACCGTTGAGGGTTGAGTACGAGACGGCTATGGCGTGCGGTCGGCTGGCGTGAGCTCCGCGAGCATCAGCTCCATCCGCGCGACCTCCGTGGACTGATCGACCTGGACGTCGGACGCGAACTTGAAGACCTCCTCATCCTGGCCGGCGCCGTCGGTCGCGAACAGATCCCGCACCATCGTGACCGCGCCGCGATGGTGCTGGATCATGTACGCGAGGAACAGACGGTCGAACTCCGCGTCTCGTGCCTCGTCGAGCTGGCGCATTTGCTCGGCCGTCAGCATGCCGGGCATGTGGACGTGCATGCCGCCGTGCATCATCACGGACGTGCCCTCGATGTGCAGCTCGGGCACTGGCTGACGGCGGTCGCGCAGCCATTGCTCCATCGTCGCGATCTCGTCCTGCTGGGCGTTGATGATCCGACCGGCGAGCGTGAGGATCGACGGGCTCGCCCCATGCGACTCGGCCATCCGAGCGGCGACGACCGCCTGCGCATGATGCGCGATCATCGACGTCATGAAGTGCACGTCGGCCGGGGTGAACCGCATGCGCGCGCTGTCGAGGCGCGCACGATAGATCGCCTCCAGCTGGCCATTGCGCGCGCTGTCCAGTTCTGGCGCCGTGCTGGCGCCACTGGTGGCGCGAGCACAAGACGCAACACCGATTGCCGCGAGGGAGGTCAGCGCGAAACGCAGGAACGTCGAGGTCATTTCTCCGTGGTCGGGCGTCGAATCGCAGCGGTTTTGTACGCGTGTGCCCTACTAGCTTAATGGGCGGGGCGGCGATTCGGGCAAGGGTCCGAGCCCCGAGCCGTGAGGGATCACGATGCGCGGCGGCATCGCCAGTTCGCGTCGCGCCCATCGGTTCCTTTTTTCCGCGGAGTGCGCTGAGGGCGCGCCGAGGGGCGCAGAGCGACCTGCCGCATGCTCACGACGACAGAGCCACGTGCGAGCCCGGGAACCGCAGGCAGCGGTGGACGAGTCGGGCCGATGCACTAATTGCCCTTGCACGATCCGGTTCGCTGTGGCAATCGATCAGCGCTCGATATTCGGCGGCCTCCGCCCCCCGCCCTAGCGCGTCGCGCCGCCGCGCGCGGCCGCCAGGGCCGTCGACGCCAGTTCGCGTTGAACGGCGTCAGCGTCCGGAAGCGCTCGTATCCAGCCATGAACGCGGCTCGGCGTCGGCGAACCGGCCCTGCGCGCAGCGCCTCGCCGACGTGGATGCCTGCGAGGAGGCATTGGCGTCCCGGCGGCGCGCGAAGGTGGGGGGGCGCGGCGTGCGCCGCGATACCGAATGACGGCCGCTCCCCAACGCTGCGACCCGTACCGTTCCGGACGCCCGCGGCACGCCGCGCGCGCGCAGCCTACCATTGTCTCCCGGCGCACGGTCGCGCCCGGCCTCACCCCACCCGCAACTCCGCGTTCAGTTGCTCCTCGTCGATGACCAGGCGCCGCATCTCCTGACTCAGCCGTGCGCGCACGCGTGAAAGTAGGGCGAACGCCACCGCCGCCAGGCCGACCACCAGCCCCCACCACAGGCCACGCGGGCCGTAGTCGAGACGGAACGCCAGCCAGAGACTCACGGGCAGGCCGAGCAGCCAGAAACCAAGCAGGTTGACGATCAACGGCGTCCGGGTATCGCCGAGGCCGCGGAGCAGCCCGATCGAGACCACCTGCAGCCCGTCGAACACCTGAAACACGCCGGCGATCGGGATCAGCACCGCCGCCAGCGCGATCACGGCCCGGTCCGACGTGTACGCGCGCGCGAGGAGCTCGGGCATGGTCAGCATGACGACGGCCATCGTCGCCATGAACCCCGTCCCGAGCACGAGCGCCGCCTTGCTGGCGCCTCGCGCGTCCTCCGCGTCGTTGCGCCCGACTGCGTGTCCGACGAGCACGGTCGCCGCCGCGGAGATCCCGAGCGGCACCATGAAGGTCAGCGCGGCCATGTTGAGCGCGACGTGATGCGCGGCCACCTCGATCGGCCCGAGCACGCCCATCAGCAGGGCGACGACGGTGAACAGCCCACCCTCGAGGACGAACTGCCCGCCGATGGGAGCGCCGACGCGAAGCATCCTGACGAGCGGCAGGATGGCCAGGGCGTCCCGGCGCGGCGGCAGCAGGTACGGCCGGAGCCCGTGCCACGCGAGCGCCAGCAGTCCGAGCGCCATGATCACACGGCTGATGCTGGACGCCCATCCCGTTCCCACCGCGCCGAGCTCCGGGGCGCCGAGCCGCCCGTACACGAGCATCCAGTTGAGCAGCACGTTCGCCAGGTTCGCGAGGATGATCGTCCAGACGATCGGGGCCATTCGCTTCATGGCCTGCAGCGACTGCCGCAGCACCGTGAACACGAGGAACGGCAGCATGCCGAGAATCGACGCGCGCACGTAGCCCGCGGCAATCGGCACCACCCCCGGCGGCTGCCGCAGCACCGATAGCACGGGCTCGGCCAGCCACAACACGATGGTCATCGGGATCGTCAGGCAGACGGCGAGGACGAGTCCGCGCTGCATGCCGCGGCGCACGGCGAGCTGGTCGCCCGCGCCCATTGCCTGCGACACGATGGGGTCGAGCGCCATGAGCGTGCCCATGCCGAACGAGGCGCTGATGAAGAAGTACAGGTGGCCGAGAGCGACCGCCGCCAGCGCCGTGGCGGACACGCGGCCGATCATCATCGTGTCCACCACCCCCATCGCCATCATCCCGACCTGGACCACCACGACGGGAACGGCAAGCGTGGCGAGCGCACGCGCCTCGCCTCGGAGCGTGCGCGCGTGCGGTGGGACGACGCTCTGATACTCGGTTCCGCCCTGCACGGGACCTCTCCAACGAATCGCGGCCGCGGAAGGCGGCCGGGTGAGACAACTTAGCGGGGAAGAATGCGTGGAGCAGCCGCCGATCCGGACACCTACTCGTCTCGAGCGGCGAGCGCCGCGCGGGCGAGCGCGGCCGCCCCGATCGCCGGCCCCGTCGAACCTAACGCCGCACGGACCACCCGCAGTCGCGCCGTCGCCGCATCGAGCGCGTTCGCGCGGACCACCCGGTCCACCGCCTCCACCAGCTCGGGGAGCCCCGCGACCACGCCACCGCCGAGGATGAGCCGCGAGGGGTTGAGCGCGTTCACGAAACCGGTGGCCGCCGTGCCGAGGTGGAGCGCGACGTCGTCCACGAGCTCCCCCGCCGCCGCATCGCCCTCACGATAGGCGGCCGTCACGGTCCGGGCAGTGATGCGCTCCGGCACCCCCGCCAACCGCCGCAGCGCCGCGCCGCGTTCCGGGTCGCCGTACACGAGTTCGCGGGCCCGCTCGGCGATGGCCCAGCCGCTCGCATAGGCCTCCACGCATCCCGTCCCGCCGCACCGGCAGCGACGGCCGCCTACCACGACCGGCACGTGTCCCAGCTCGCCGAACGTGTTGCTGCCCCCGGTCAGCAGCCGTCCGCCGCTCACCACGCCGCCCCCGATGCCCGTGCCCACGAACACCACCACGATGTCGTCGACTCCCATCCCGGCACCCGCCGCCCATTCGCCGCATGTCGCGGCGCGCACATCGTTCGTGACGACCACCGGCAATCCCAGCGCGGCGCGCAGCCGCTCGCCGACCGGCACGTCGGTCCAGCCGAGGTTCGGCGCAAACAGGACGGCGCCGGTCTGCGCATCGACCTGTCCCGCGACGCCGACCCCGAGCGCCGCTATGTGCGGCAACCGCTCGGCGAAGCAGGTGCGGGCGCAGCTCTCGATGCGCTGGAGCACGGCATCCGATCCGGAATCGGCCTCGGTCGGATGCTGGTGGGCGTCCAGGACCTCCCCGTCGGCGCCGAGCAGAACCATCCCGATCTTCGTGCCGCCGATGTCTGCGCCGAGGAGGAGAGGCATGGGGGGAAACTAAGCGGGACGGGGGACGGGGGACGGGGGCGAGTGGCTTTCGCGTGCGCCGCATGCTGCGGCTCCCGCGCTGGGGCGTCCCGCGTCGCGCCCGCGGTGACGCCCCCTCCTGATCCGGGGTCTCTCCAGCGCACTCCTACCGCGGAGGAAGACCGTGCGTGCGCTGATTTCCGCCCTGCTGATTGCCCTGGCCATCGCGTGCGGCAACTCCAGGCCGCCGGCCGAGCCCAGCGACGATGAGCCGCACCCCAAGCGGGTCTCGACCGATGTCGAGTTCACGCTCGCGCGCGGCGAGCGGGCATCGATCGGCGACGGCTTCGTCCTCATCACCTTCCTCGCGGTCGCCAGCGATTCACGCTGTCCCGCCGACGTCGTCTGCGTGTGGCAGGGGGATGCGGCGATGACGTTCCGCATCGAGAGCCCGCTGTCCGAGGCGCCGTTCTTCGGTCTGGATACCCTGCACACGGAGCTGCAACCTCGCGCGGTCACGCGGTTCGGGTACCGCGTGCAGGTGAAGGGGCTGCAGCCGTATCCCTACTCCTCCGACGACCCGGGGGCGCGGAACTATCGCGTCACGCTGGTGGTGAGCCGGGCGGAATAACCGCGCCGACCTAACGTCTTGCCGGCTCGGGCTCGCGGGACGGTGGCGTCGGGGCTCGCGGTGTCGGCGCCACCGGCGGCGTCACCTCGACCTGCCGCACGTCCGGCACCCGGCTCGCCCGTGCCATCGCTTCGACGCGCGGGCGGAGCCTCCGCAGCAGCGACGGGAGGGCCGCCAGTGCATCGTCAGGCGGCACAGGGTCGCTCGACGCCTGCACCACGCGCCCACGGCGCAGGTCGCTGACCAGCGCCTGCACCACGACGGAATCGCCGCGGCGCACCACGTGGCCCGTGACCATCAGGTCGGCGCGGAGGGTGTAGCCGACGCCTGCGTGGTTCGGGACGCTCGACGCGACCGCCCGCGTGCGCTCGCCATCCACGACCTCGAGTGACGTCCCTCTCGATAGGTGCGTCCGCAGCGAGTCGGTGAGCACCCGAAGGCTGGGGCCGAGGTTTTGCGCCTGCGTGCCATCGACGAGGTCCGCGATGACGACCCGCGGCTGGGTTGCCGGCGCCGGTGGAAGCTGCGGCGCGACCAGGACGCGCGTCCGGAGGTCGCGGGCCCATCCCTCCGCCTGCAACCCTTCTACCTGCCTGCGGATCGCGTCGGCGACGTGCAGCGCGGAGTCGGACAGGGCGCGCTGGAAGACGACCTTCAGCGACTCGGGATCGATCGGGCCCGTCGTGTTCGTCCGGCGCTGCATGGCGCGCGCGATGGCGACCGAGTCCTCGTAGGTGAGCACCACCGGCGCTCGAGCGCCGCTCACCGGCGTCAGGCCGGTCGTGTCGCCGAGCGTGACGATGGAGTCGGCCGCCGGCGTCGAATCGGCGGCGAGTGCGGCGTCAGGTGCCGCGGCCGCCGAAGCCGCTTCCGGCGGCTCCTCGCCGCGCACGAGGACCAGCGTGGTCACCCCGATCACCGCCGCCACGGCGAGGATGGCCGCGAACCGCATTCCGCGGCCAAGCGGGTCGCGCCGCGCGGGGGCGGCGCCGGTGAGCAGGGCGCCGCGCGGCGTGGTGACGCGCTCCAACTCGTCGAGCATCGCGCGCGCCGTGGGATGCCGCTGCTCCGGCGCCTTGCGCAGCGCGCGCTCGATGACCGCCGACAGCTCCGGCGGCACATCGTCGCGGACCTGATGGAGCGGCTCGGGAATGCGCGTGAGCTGCGCCGCCATCGTCTCCTGCGGCGTGGTGCCGGTGAACGGCGACGTGCCGGACAGCAACTCGTAGGCAAGCAGTCCTGCGGCGTACAGGTCGACGCGGTGATCGGCCGAGGGATCGCCGGCGAGCTGCTCCGGTGCCATGTACGCCGGACTTCCGACCACCATTCCGGCGGAGGTGGTGCCGGAGTGCGGCAGCGCGGCCGAGAGCGCCTTGGCGACCCCGAAGTCGGTGACGAGCGCGTGGGACCCTAACGTGAGTATGTTCCCGGGCTTGATGTCCCGGTGGATCACGCCGCGCTCGTGGGCATAGGCCAGCGCCTCCACGACGTCGTGGAGGATGCGGACCACGTCACGCACCGACAGGGCGCCCTCGCGCTCGACGCGCGTGCGCAGCGACTCGCCCTCGATGTACGGCATCGTGTAGTACAGCAGCTCCTCGTGCTCGCCCGCCGAGAGCAGGGGCACGATGTGCGGATGCTGGAGCTGCGCGGCGAGCTGGATCTCGCGGCGGAACCGCTCGGTGTTGACCCCGGCCGCGAGGTCAGGGGGCAGGACCTTCACGACGACCAGCCGTGCGAGCGCCCGCTCACGGGCCACGAACACGCGGCTCATCCCCCCGCCCGTGAGCTCGCGCTCGAGCTCATAGGCGGGTGCCAGGGCGGCGGCCAGGCGTTCGCGGAAGGGATCCATGAGGTCGGGAATCGGGAATCGTGGGGGCTGAGCCGACCGCCCCCCTGCATCTACGTGGGACTCCCGTTCGGCGATTCCGGTTTGCTGCGACGGCGCCTGAATCTGCGCAGAGCGCTGGTCTCGCGCGAGGGATCGATATGGGGTTGGACATCGGGCTACGGAACTGGAATCGGGAACCGGCCGAGCCGATTCCCGATTCCCGATTCCCGATTCCCGCCAGCCTACTTCGCTCGCACCATCTCGATCGGCGCCCCCGCCACCGTCATCTTCACCACCCGGTGCGGCGCTTCCGTCGTGATGTACAGCGTCGCCGGCTGCTGCCCGCCGCTCAGCGCCACGACGAACGACTCGAACGTGCCGGCCGGGACCGTGACGCTCTCCGTGCCCGTCACCTTGAACGTGTACGTCTTCACGGTACCGTCGCCTGACGCGAGAACCGGGAAACTCCACGACGACGTGCCGCTCCACGGCAGCGCCGGGATGAGCGCCGTGAGTCCGTTGTCGTCGATGATCCCACCGGGCACTTCGGTGTCCACCGTGACGCTCTTCATCCCCTGGGGCCCGGGCGTCGTCGCCGAGCCGGTAGCCCGGCCGTTCGCGATCGTCACGTCGATCTTCATGTCCTGGCCCTGCACCTTGCCGGCCTGCGTCACCGTGCGGGTCTCGCCGGTGCCCGACAGCGTGACCTCCGTCTTCTGGCTCATGATCGGGCCGATCTGCGCCTCTTCCACGAAGAGAAAGCCGTCGTCGGTCTTCGTCAGGGTCGACTTCTGGAAGCCGAACGGATTGCCCTGCACCAGGATCGTGAAGCTGTCCGTGCGCGCCGCGAGCTTCGACGCGTCGAGGGGCAGCGCCTCGGCGGCCACCGTCAGGGCGGAGGGCTCGATCGGCGCGCCCTCGACGTCCACGATGCGCGTGGGCGCGATGTCCTTGAGACGATCGTAGATGCGCGTCGCATCGCCCACGACGACGATGAGCGCCGCATCCGGACGGATCACCCGCCTCGCGGCATCCTGGAGCTGCTGCGCCGTGACCGCCGCGAGCCGCGTGCGGTACATGCGCAGGTAGTCGTCAGGCAGGCCGAGCAGCTTGGCCGTCGAGACCGCCCCCGCGATCTGGTTCGTGGTCTCGATCGTGAGCGGGAACGACCCAACCGCCGCGCTGCGCGCGTTCGCCAGCTCTTCGGCCGGCACGATTTCCGCTCCGATCCGCCGGAGCTGTGTCAACAACTCGACCAGCGCGCTGTCCGTCACCTCCGTCCGGACTTCCGCCGTCGCCTGAAATGCGCCGAGACCCTTGCGCCGTTGCAGTCCGGCATAGGCGCCGTAGGTCCAGCTCTTCTGCTCGCGCAGGATCATGAACAGTCGCGCGTCCGCGCCGCCGCCCAGGACGCGCGTCGCCATGTTCGCCGAATAATAGATCGGATCGGTCGGCAGGAACGTGGTGTTGCCGACGACGATGTTCGACTGCACCGAGCCGGGGCGGTGCACGATCAGCAGCTCGGTCTTTTCGCGCATCGGCGGCGCGGCCGCGGCTCCCGCCGCGGCGGGCGCGCCGGTCCATCCGGCCAGCGCCCTCTCCGCCTGACGACGGGCGTCGGCCAGCGAGATGTCGCCGGCGACGACCATCAGCGCGTCCCGGGGCTTGATCCGCGCGTTCTGAAAGGCGAGCAGGTCGTCGCGTGTAATCGCCTGCACGGTCGTCTCCGTGGGGCGGATGCCGTACGGATGCTCACCGTAGAGCCCGTGTGCGAAAAACCGCGCCGCCAGCGCGCCCGCGTCGCTGCGCTCGAGCTGGAGCGCCGACAGCGTCTGCTGGCGCAGCAGGTCCACCTCCTCCGTCGGGAACGTCGGACGCACGGCGACATCGCCCACGAGCCCGAACGCGAGGTCGGCGTTCGGTGAGAGCACATCGGCGCGGATCGTCAGAAAGTCGGCGCCGGCGCCGGCGTTGATGCTCCCGCCGACCGACTCGATCGCCTCCGCGATCTCGTTCGCCGAGCGGGTGCCGGCGCCCTTCGTCAGCAGCCCGGCGACCATGTCCGCAAGGCCGGACTTTCCGGCCGGATCGTAGAACGAACCCGCCGGGAACGACAGCGAGATCGAGAGCACCGGCAGATCGCGCCGCTCGATCACGATGAGTCGCACGCCGTTCCGCAGCGTCACTTCCTGGAACGGCGGGAACTCCGCCGGCTTGATCGCCTCGGGCGCCGGGGGCGTCTTGGGGAACTCCTGCGCTCCCAGCGCGCCCACCGAAGCAGCGAGCGCGAGCGCGAGCGTCGTAGTCAGGCGCTTCACTGGATCACCTCCGAGCTGACGAGGAGCGTGAGCGAGTTTTCAGGTGTGAGATACGTGCGTGCCACCCGCCGGATGTCCTCGACCGTGACCGCGTCGTATCGCGCCAACTCCGTATTGAGCGCTTCGGGAGACCCGAGGAACATCGTCGCCCGCTGCAGCGACTCGGCCAGCTGCAGTGCCATCTGCCGAGAGTTGATCGCGTTGGCGCGGTAGATGTTCTTCGCCTTGGTGAGCTCCTCGTCAGTGACGCCGCCGGAGACGAGGCCGGCGATCTGCTTCGCCACCAGCGCGTCCACCGAATCCAGCTTCACACCCTGATTGGCGATGGCAAGGTTCAGGAAGACGCCGGGCCCGCGGCGCGGGCCGAAGGGATTGAGCAGCGTCACCGCCTGCACCGCCGCCTTGTTCTCGCGCACGAGCTCCCGATTGAGCCGCGAGCTCTCGCCCTGGCCAAAGATCGTGGCCAGCAGTTCGAGCGCCGCGTAATCCGCGTGGTCGTACGCGGGAACGCGGTACACCTTGATGCTCGCCGGCAAGTTCGCCTGGGCATCGTGCACGTGCTTGACCCTGGCCCCGCTGTTGAAAGTGGCGTTGCACTCGACGGGCGGCGGTGTGGTGCCGCGCGGAATCCCGGCGAAGTACTGCTGGATCAGCTTCTTCGCCTCGGCCGGCTGAAAATCACCCGCGACCACGAGCGTGGCGTTGTTCGGCGCGTAGTACATGTCGAAGAACGCCTGGACGTCCGCAGTCTTGGCCGCGTTCAGGTCATCCATCGATCCGATGACCGAGTGCGAATATGGAAAGCAGGTCGTCGAATCGTAGATCGCGTACGAGTGTTCGAAGATCGCCGAGCCGTACGGCTGATTGTCCACGCGGAGGCGCCGCTCTTCCTTCACCGCCTCGCGCTGGTTGGCGAAGTTCGAGTCGGTCACCGCGAGCGAGCGCATGCGATCCGCCTCGAGCCAGAGCCCCAGGTTGAGCCGGTTGGACGGTAACGCCTGGAAGTAGTTGGTGCGGTCCTCGGCGGTGCTGCCGTTCATCGAGCCGCCGGCGCGCTGGATGTACTGGAAGTGCTCGGCCTTCTTCACGTTCTCCGAGCCCTGAAACATCATGTGCTCGAACAGGTGGGCGAAGCCGGTGCGGTTTATCGCCTCGTTGCGGGAGCCGACGTCGTACCACACGTCGACCGCGACGACCTGCGCCGAATGGTCCTCGGCAAGGATCACCGTCAGGCCGTTGTCGAGCGTGTAGCGCTCGATCGGCACCTTCGCGGGAGCCTGCGCGACGAGTGGAGCAGCCGCGAACGCGACGGCAAGCGCGCCGGCCGCCCTCCAGAGGGCGCGATGCATAGGCTGACCTCGGTGGTTGTGAACAGGAGGAACGGGGAGCGGGCCCCGGCCAATGGTAAAAAATAGCCCCCGGTCGGGGGCGCGGCATCGTCGTCCACGAAACGCTTACCAGCGCCTGCCCTGGGAGAGGCAGCGCAGTTGGATGGAGGACCGCACGGCAGCCCCCTCCGCCCGTGCGCCGGCTAGCGCTCGGAGGGGGCGTCGTTCGGCGAGGGTGCATCCTGCGGGTTCAGCTCGAGGGCGGCGGAGTTGATGCAGAAACGGGCGCCGGTCGGGGCTGGTCCGTCAGGGAAGACGTGCCCGAGATGCGCATCGCACCGCGCGCAGATCACCTCCGTGCGCCGCATGAAGAAGCTGTTGTCCGACTGCGTCTCCACGGCGTCGCCCGCGATCGGCTGGACGAAGCTCGGCCACCCCGTGCCGGAATCGTACTTGTCGGCGGAGCTGAACAGCGGGTTCCCGCAGCACGCGCAGCGGTAGGTCCCCGGGTCCTTCGAGTCCCAGTACTTGCCGGTGAAGGCGCGTTCCGTCCCCTTCTCCCGGCAGATATGGTACTGTTCCGGCGTGAGCGTCTTGCGCCACTCGTCGTCGTTTCTGTCGATCTTGTCGGTCATCGAACGCTCCGGCTCCGGGTCGTGTAGTCATGGCCGCGGAACGCACTCCGCGGAAGGGGTGCCACGCGTCGCGCCGACCTCCAATTCGTCGATCGTCGCGTTGGTTCCGCGATCCGTGTTCAAACCCCGTTGGGCGGCGAAATGTCCCATCCGCTGGAGCGCCTCGGGAGGGCGCGGCGGTGCGGCACATTTCCGGAGAGAACGATGCGCGTAAACATGATAATGAGCGTGGCCGCGGCCGCGCTGTGCACTATGGCACTCCCCCTCGAGGGGCAGCGGTCCGACGAGGACTGGCTGGAGCGGTGCAGGAGCAACGAGCATCGCGATCGCGATCGCGAGCGGCACTGCGAGGTGCGTATCGAGCGCCTCCGTTCCACCGGCTCGCTGTCGGTGGAGGGACACCGCAACGGCGGCGTCGCGGTGTACGGCTGGGATGGCGACAGTGTGGTGGTGCACGCGCGGATCCAGGCGTCAGCGCGCTCCGAATCGGCGGCGCGGGACATCGCCGGTGAGGTCCGCATCCGCATCGACGGCGACCGCATCAGCGCGGACGGCCCCGAGACGAACGGTCGCGAATCGTGGTACGTGAGCTTTCACATCGGCGTGCCGCGGCGCACCGACCTCCGCCTCGAGGTGATCAACGGCCCGATGTCGGTGGAGGATGTGAACGGCCGGATGAGCCTGAGTGCGCGCAACGGCCCGCTGACGCTCGATGGCGTCGCGGGCGACGTGCGCGCCCGCGCCCGAAACGGGCCACTTGCCGTGTACCTGACCGGTAGCCGGTGGGAGGGCGTCGGGCTCGACGCGGAGACGGCGAACGGCCCCGCGACGCTGAGCATCCCGTCGCGCTATTCCGCGCGTCTGGAGACGGGCACCACGAACGGCCCGATGGTGATCGACTACCCGATGACGCTGCAGGGCCGGATCGATCGCCACATCACCACGACGATCGGCGACGGTGGCCCGACGGTTCGCGTCGTCACGACGAACGGGCCGCTCCGCGTCAGGCAGCGATAGGCACGGTCGGGCCGTATCGGAGGCGCGCGCCGCGGTTCGAGCGGCGCACGCCTCCGCGTTTCTAGCCGCGCTCCGGTGCCATCCGCGGTGCTGGGCCTCCCCGTAGCAGCACCCACCCCACGGTCCCCGCCACCAGCGAGCCGGCGAGGATGCCGATCTTCGCGGCATCCAGCGTGAGCGGGCTCTCGAAGGCGAGTCCCGCGATGAACAACGACATCGTGAAGCCGATGCCGGCGAGCCAGCCTGCGCCGTGCACCTGGCGCCAGGTGATCGCCGGGATCGAGGCGATGCCCATGCGCCAGGCCGCCCACGCGAACAGCGTGACGCCGATCGGCTTGCCTAACACGAGACCCGCGATCACGCCGAGGGTGACGGGACTCCCGAACGCGCTGCCGGCGCCCGCGAGCACGACCCCGGCGTTGGCCAGCGCGAACAGCGGCATGATCCCGAACGCCACCACCCCGTGGAGCTTGTCCTCCATCTTCAGCAGGGGCGCCTGCGCGTCCTCGGCGACGCTCTCCAGCGCATGGATGGCCTCCTGCTGCGCGGGGCTGGTGAGCACGTTCTCGGCGTCGGACACGCCGGTCTGCGCGAACTCGTCGAGAATCGCCCGCCCACGTTCGAGGAACTCCGCCGGGTCGATGCGCGTGCGGGCCGGGATGGTCATCGCGAGGAGCACGCCGGCGACGGTGGCGTGGATGCCGGATTCGTGCACCGCGTACCAGAGGAGCACGCCGAGCACGGAGTACACGGCGGAATGGCGGATGCCCGCCGCGTTGCAGGCGATGAGGAGCACGAGCAGGCCTCCGGCCGCGAGGAGCGCCGTCGTCGAGAGCGTGCCGCTGTAGAACAGCGCGATGACCAGCACGGCGCCGATGTCGTCGACGATCGCCAGCGCCGCGAGAAAGATCTTGAGTCCGAGCGGCGCGCGCGAGCCGAGCATCGCGAGAATGCCGAGGGCGAAGGCGATGTCGGTCGCCATCGGAATCCCCCACCCGTGCAGCTCGGGAGTGCCCACGTTGAAGGCCACGTAGAACAGCGCCGGCACCACCATCCCGCCTGCCGCGGCGGCGATGGGAAAGGCCGCCCGCTTCAGCGAGGCCAGCTCCCCGACAAGCACTTCGCGCTTGATCTCCAGCCCGACCAGCAGGAAGAAGACCGCCATGAGGCCATCGTTGATCCAAGCGTGCAGCGAGAGCCGGATCTCCGCGTCGGCAACCCCGATGGCCAGCGGAAACTCCCAGAGGTGGAAGTAGCTGTCGGCCCACGGGGAGTTGGCCCAGATGAGCGCGACGGCGGTGCAGGCGAGGAGCACCATGCCGCCGGACGACTCGGTGTGCGCGAACTGATGAAAGGGGCGGAGCACGCGCTGGATCAGCGCGGGGGAGCTGGAAGGCGTGGCGGCCATGCCTGTCCTCGGATGCGGAGCGGAATGCGGCGCGAGCCGGTCCCTCTCGCCGATGGGAGCCGTGTGCTAAGTTGATGACGTCCGGAAGATGGGCACAAAAGGAAACGGACGGGAGGTGTCGCTTTTCGTAGCCGAACACCTCGCCGCCCGATACTTTGAACGCGTGCTGCCCCCCAGCCGCGCGCCAAAGGTGCGACGAAGATGCACGCGCGTAGTCAGAGTGTCTTCAGATGAATCTCAGATAGGGGCGCGATGCTCTATTTGAGGACGTTTGGAGGCGTGAGCTTCGAGCGAGACGGCTCCGCCGTGACGGGCGCCGCCGCCCAGCGGCGCGTGCTCGCCGTTGCGACGATGATCGCGAGCGGCGGCGACCGTGGAGTGAGCCGGGAGCGCGTGCTGGCAACGCTCTGGACGGATTCGGAGCCGGAGCGTGCCCGTCAGGCGCTGAGCCAGACGCTCTATCACATGCGGCGTGCGCTCGACGCGGGCGAGCTGCTCGACGCCGGCCAGGACCTGCGCTTCAACCCAGACGAGGTTCGCAGCGACCTCGCGGAGTTCGAGCGTGCCGCCGACACGGGCGAACTCGAGACGGTAGCGAGCCTGCATCGCGGCCCGTTCCTCGAGGGATTCCACGTGAGTGGCGCGCCGGAGTTCGAGCGGTGGGCCTCGGCGCTGCGGGCGCGGCTCGCGGAGCGGTGCACGGAGGCGCTGGAGCAGCTCGCGGCGAGCGCGGAGCGTTCCGGCGATTGGCGGCGCGCGGTCGAGTGGCGGCGACAGCTCGCGGCGCACGAGCCGCTCAACGGCCGGGTGGCGGCCGACTTCATCGCGACGCTGGCGGCGTCCGGCGATCGGGCGCGGGCGCTCCAGTATGCGCGCGTGCACGAGGCGCTGGTGCGCGACGAGCTCGAGACGGAGCCGGACAGCGCGGTGCTGGCGCTGGTCGAGCGCCTGCGCGATGACCCGGAGTGGCGCCCGACGCCTCCGGGTGGGGTGGCGCCGTACGTGGTCGCGTTAGGCGGTCCTGGGCTCGCGGAGCCTGCTGCGGCGCCCTCGTTGCAGGAACCCGAGCTTCGGCGCGACACCGGCGGAAGCGGTCGGCCAGTCGAGCGCGCGACCCCAATCGCCACGCCTCCGGCGCTGGTGCGATCGCATTCGCGCTGGCGGCTCGCCGCGATCGGCCTTGGCCTGCTGTTGCTGGCCGTGGCGGGCTACTCGGCCCTGACGCGCATGCGCGAGATCCCGTCGGTGCCGATCCAGCCGGACCTGGTGGCCGTCGCGCCATTCCGGGTGACGGGCGCCGACCCCGCGCTTCGGTATCTCCGGGAGGGGCTGGTCGATCTGCTCGCCGTGAAGCTGACGGAGATCGGCGCGGCTCGCGCGGCGGAGCCGGCCACGGTGTTAGGCGCCTGGCGACGCGCTGCGTCGGCCGAGTCGGAGCTGCCGCTGGAGCAGTCGCTCGGGATCGCCGAGCGGTTGGGCGCGGGCCAGCTGCTGCTGGGCCACGTGGTGGGCACCGCGTCGAAGGTCGTGGTGACGGCCTCGCTGTACGGCGTCCCGGACGGCGTGGTTCGCGGACAGGCGAGCGCGGAGGGGCCGCCGGACAGCCTGACGATGCTGGTGGATCGCCTCGCCGGCCAGCTGCTGGCGGGGCAGGCGGGGGAGCGCGAGCGCCTGGCGAGTCACACGACCACCTCGCTCGACGCCTTGCGCGCGTTCCTCGCCGGCCAGGCAGCCTATCGACAGGGCGACTACCCGCGCGCGGTGGAACTGTTCACGCAATCGGTGGAGCGGGACAGCGGCTTCGCGATGGCCGGGCTCGGGCTGGCGCTCGCGGCCGACCGGGTGGACGGGAGCGCGGACCAGGCGCGCGGAGTGGATCTCGCGTGGCGGGCGCGCGGCGAGTTGACGGAGCGCGACCGCGCGCTGCTGGATGCGATGGCGGGGCCGCGGTATCCGGACTCATCGTCGCTGGCCGAGCGCATCGCGGCATGGGAGCATGCGGCCGCGCTGGCCCCCGATCGCGCGGAGGTGTGGCACGAGCTGGGCGAGCGGCTGTTCACGGACGGACGGGCGATTGGCGTCCAGAGCTCGGAGGAGCGGGCGATGGCGGCGTTCCGGCGCGCGCGCGAGCTGGACCCTTCATTCGTGCCGCCGCTGGTCTATCAGGCGTTGGAGCGCATGCGGGCCGGGGATCGGACGGCGATGCGACAGCGTGCTGCCGCGGCGATCCAGCAGGCGCCCGACGCTCCGTCGAGCGACTTCCTGCGGTGGCGGATCGCGGTGGCGCTGCAGGACGAATCGGCGCTCGCGCGCCTGCGCGGGCGGTTCGATTTGCTGGATGCGAGCGCGCTGCGGTGGATCGCCCTGTCGAGCCAGCACGATGGTGTCGCGCCTGACGACGGAGCGCTGGCGCTGGAGCAGCTGCGGGCTCGGGCGGCGCGGCTGGCGCATCGGCGGGAGGCGGTGCTCGGCGCGCACAGCCTGGCGTTGCTGCGAGGCGCGCCCGCGGAGGCGCTGCGCCTGACGGCCGAGATCGATGATGGACAGCCCGGCTCGCGTCAGGCCGCGCGGCTGCGGGTGCTCGACGCGCTCTACGGCGGTGGGGATAGTGCGGCGGCCGCGGCCGCGGTGCTACGGCTCGGGGCGGACGATCCGCGCGCCCTCGCCTCCGAGGACGCGTGCGTGGCAGGACAGTGGCTGGCGTGGTCGGGCCAGACGCGGGGGGCGCGGGCCGCCTTGCGGGTGCTGCGGGACTCGCCGGGGTCGGCCGAGGCGTCGGCGCCGGCGTGCGCCGCGCTCATCGAGGCGATTTCGGCGGTGGCGCGGGGGCTCCCCGAAGCCACGCGGCTCGTCGAGCGCGCGGATTCGCTGGTGGCGGTGGGCCCCTCCCTCGGCGATGCGCGGGCGTACGCGAGCCTGGCGATCGCGCGGCTTTACGAGCGGCTCGGCGATGCGGAGCGTGCGCTGGCGAGCGTGCGCCGCCGGCCGTACATGCGCGGGTGGCCGCGCTACCTGGGGAGCTACCTGCGGCTGGAGGGGCGGCTGGCCGCGGCGGCCGGAGATCGGGAGGGCGCGGCGCGCGCCTACCGCCAGTATCTGGGGATGCGCGGTGCCGCGGCGCCGCCGCTGCGCGCGGAGGTGGATAGCGTGCGCGCGGAGCTCGGCGCGTTAGGGTGGCGGTGGAGGGGGGACTGAGGGGGAAAAGGCGAGAGGGAATAGGAGAAGGGGTCAGGGGCCAGGGCCAGGGAAGCGGGAAACGGGAAACGGGAAAACGCGGCCCGGGATCTCATTGCGTCATCGCCCCTAACACCTAACCCCTAACCCCTGGCACCCTCCCCTATCACCTATTCCCTATCCCCTACGCCCCCCTCGGTCGCCCGCACCACCGACAGCGGATCCACCGTCACCGTGCCGTACCGGGCGATCCAGTGGAGATGCGGTCCCGTGACGCGCCCGGTCGCGCCCACGCGGCCGATCACCGCGCCCCGCGCCACGGTGTCGCCTTCCGCGACCTCCGCCTTGCTGAGGTGGAAGTAGCCGGTGACCAGCCCTTCGCCGTGGTCGACGTAGATCGCGGTGCCGGCCAGGTAAAAGTCCGCGACGAGCGCCACGACGCCGCGGTTCGCGGCGCGCACCGGGGCCCCCGTCGCCCCCGCCAGGTCCACGCCCAGGTGGCGGCTCTGCACGGCGCCGTTGAACACCCGGCCCGTGCCGAAGCGACTCGTTATGCGACTCGCCCGCGGGCGCACGAACGGCTCCTCCCACAAGCGCGGCGTCTCGTGCGCGCGACGGGCGACGCCCATGGCCAGCGCCGACTCGCGGGCCATCCGCGCGGCCGTCGCCGAATCCGGCTGGCGTGAAAACCGCTCGGCTACCCGCAGCCGCTCTCCCGTGGCGGCCCTGGGGGCGGGCTCGATGTGCACGGGGATCGCCACTGAAAGCGAGTCCGCGCCCAGTTCATCGGCCACCCACAGCGCGAGCTGCACGGTGTCCGGTGGATCGGGCGGCACGCCGGCGAAGGCGATGAGCGAATCGCCCGATCGCGAGAAGTGGAGCGGCTGCCCGGCCACCGATCCGCTCAGGACCAGCATGTCGGACGAGTCCGGCGCCGCGGCCGAGATGCGCAGGAGCGTGCCAGGCGGCGGGCGCTCAGGCGTCCAGCGAACGGGCAGGTTCGCGCGCTGCGCGTGGGCGGACGGCGCGAGCAGCACGGCAGCGACGAGGTATGCGACGAGGCGCGACATGATCTCCAATGTACACACGCCGATCGCGATGGGTTCGCCGCGGGCCTTGCCTCGCGGCGACCGGCGGACAAGTTGAGGGACGCACGCCGGTCGTCGCCGGCCCCGCGGCGTTCTCTCAACCATTCGATCGATGCGCGTTGCGCTGCGCCCGCTTCCCTGCCTGACGAAATTCTGGATGCTCCTCGTCACCACCGCGTGCGCGAGCGGCGGGGGCGCGCCGCCGGCCCCGGTGTCGGCCCAGGCGCCGGCGCGGCCGCGACCGTACCCCGTCTTCGAGACGCGCGCCTTTGCCGCCGCCGTGGACGCCGGCACGCGGACGCGCACGGGTCGTCCGGGCCCCCGTTACTGGCAGCAATACGCGCGCTACCAGTTGAGCGCCACGCTCGATCCGGCGACGGCCCGGCTCGACGGGAGCGGCATCATCACGTACCTGAACCGGTCGCCGGACACGCTCGCCGCGGTGTATCTGCAACTGTACAACAATCTCTTCGCCCCGACCGGCATGCGGAACGAGCTGGTGCCGGTGGTGGGCGCCGTCGACGTCCGGTCCGTCGCCGTCGAGGGGCGGGCGTTCACCACGGTCGCCGAAGACGGCAGGGGCCCGGGTTACGAGGTGGAGTCGACGATGTTGCGGCTCGCGCTCGAGCGCCCGCTCCTGCCCAACGACTCGGTGCGCATGGCGATCGAGTGGGCCCTGACGGTTCCGCCTGACGGCGCGCCGCGCGGTGGGACGGACGGGGAGGTCTACTTCGTCTCGTACTGGTACCCGCAGGTGGCCGTGTACGACGACGTGGACCGGCGGTGGCATACGGACCCGTACATGGGCAACGCCGAGTTCTACATGGGCTACGGCGACTACGATGTGTCGCTCACGGTGCCCGCCGGATTCCTGATCGGCGCGACCGGCACGCTGCGCAACCCGGAGCAGGTGCTCACGCCGCAGGTGCGCGCGCGGCTCGACTCCGCGGCGCGTGGACGCGGCATCGTGCGCGTGGTGCGCGACGACGAGCGCGGCGTCGGGCGCGCGACCCCGCGTGGCGATGCGGATGGCCGCCTGACGTGGCGGTTCACCGCGACGAACGTACGCGACTTCGCCTTCGGGGCATCCGACGCCTATCTCTGGGACGCCACCATGGCGGTCGCCGGCGATGCGGACGGCGATGGCCGGGCCGACAGCGCGCAGATCCACGCCTTCTACCGGCCCGAGCGGCGGCAGTGGGCGTGGGGCCACTCGGCGCGATACGGGCAGCACTCCATCGAGTTCCTTTCGCGATACCTGTGGCCATACGCGTACCCGCAGATGACCGTGGTGGACGGCGTGACCAGCTGCGCGGGCATGGAGTACCCGATGATCACGTGCATCGGCGGCCCGCGCGACACGCTCGGCCTCTACTCGGTGACGGTGCACGAGATCGCGCACATGTGGTTCCCGATGCGCGTCGGATCGGATGAGAAGCGCTACTCGTGGCAGGACGAGGGCCTGACGCGGTTCAACCAGGCGCAGGCGATGCAGGAGTTCTTCGCGCCGTACGACCGCGAGCGCCTCTCGCGCGAGAACTACCTCAACCTGGCGCGACAGGGGAGCGCGAGCGAAGCCGGCCTCGTCGGCGAGGTGGAGCTCATGCGGCACGGCGACCTGTACCCGGTGGGTACCCCCGCGTTCGGCATTGCGAGCTACGACAAGATGGCCACCAACCTCGTCGCGCTGCGCGCGATACTCGGCGATTCGGTGTTTCTCCGCGCCTATCGGGAGTACGGCCGCCGTTGGCTGGAGAAACACCCCCAGCCGTACGACCTGTGGAACACGTTCGAGGACGTTGCGGCGCGCGACCTGGACTGGTTCTGGCGCACCTGGTTCTTCGAGACGTGGACGCTCGACCAGGCGCTGACCTCCGCGCGTCGCGCGGGCGGCAGCGTCGAGCTCGTGATCGAGGATCGCGGTCTGGCCCCGATGCCCGTCCGCCTCGCGATCACGCGTGCGGGCGGCGCGGTGGAGCGGATGGAGGTGCCGGTGGAGGTCTGGCTAGGCGGTGCGCGCCGCCACGTGATCCGGATCCCCGACTCGCCGCGCATCGAACGCATCGCGATCGATCCGGAGGAGCGGTTTCCGGATGTGGATCGCGGGAATAACGAGATCGTGGTGCGATAAGGGGGCGGGGGACGGGGGGCGAGGGTCGGAAGAGGACTCGGGGCACGCCACCGGTCGGCAGCGTGCCCCGTTCGATTGGTGCCCCGTCCCGCCGACCCTCGTCCCTCGACCCTCCTCAGGCCGCCCGGTTCGAGTCCGCCATGTACTCCTTGTACGTCTTCAGCTCGCCCCGCTTCAGCCGGCCCCAGTAGTCCTTCAACTCCGCGCGCACCTTGCCGTGCAGCAGGAACAGGCCGAGCACGTTCGGGAACGCCATGCCGAGGATCATCAGGTCGCCGAAGTCGAGCACGTTCTGCGCCGTGATGATCGAGCCGAGGAACGTGAAGACGAGGAAGAAGATCCGGTACGATGTCGATGACCGGTCGCCGAACAGGTATGCCCAGCACCGCTCGCCGTAGTACGACCACGAGATCATCGTCGAGTACGCGAACAGCATCACGGCGAGCGACAGGATGTACGGCACCATTGCGTAGTGCTCGCCCATCGCTCGCGACGTCAGCGCCGCGCCCTGGCGGTTGGCGATGATGTCGGCGTACTCGGGGTTGATGTAGGCGCCGCTGAACACGATCACCAGCGCCGTCATCGTGCAGATCACCACCGTGTCGATGAACGGCTCCAGCAGCGCGACAATCCCCTCGCGCACCGGGTACTTCGTCTTCGCCGCCGAGTGCGCGATCGCGGCCGAGCCCACGCCCGCCTCGTTCGAGAACGCGGCTCGCTGGAATCCCGTAACCAGTACACCAATGAATCCGCCGTAGCCCGCCTCGGGGGTAAACGCGCCGGAGAAGATCGTGCCAAACGCCGCGCCGATGTTCCCGAAATTGTCGAAGATGATCAGGATGCAGATGATGACGTAGACGACCGCCATGAACGGCACGATCTTGTCGGCCACCCGCGCGATGCGCCGCACGCCGCCGATGATGACGATGCCGACCATGAACGTCATCACCAGCCCGTAGATCCATGGCATCTCCCCGAGGATCGGCACGGTCTCCTGCAAGGCGTTCAGCGACTGGTTCACCTGGAAGGAGTTGCCGCCGCCGATCGAGCCGCCGATGCACAGGATCGCGAACATCACCGCGAGCACCTTGCCGAGCCGCGGCAGGTTCATCTCCGAGAGTCCCTTCGACAGGTAGAACATCGCGCCGCCCATGATGCGGCCGTCGGGGCGCACCTCGCGATACTGCTGGCCGAGCGTGCATTCGGTGAACTTCGATGTCATGCCGAGCAGGCCGGCGACGATCATCCAGAACGTCGCGCCCGGACCGCCGATGCTCACCGCGATCGCCACGCCGGCAATGTTGCCGAGTCCGACCGTCGCGGAGAGCGCCGTCGCCAGGGCCTGGAAGTGCGACACCTCGCCGGTGTTGCTCGGATCATCGTACTTGCCGGAGGTGACTTTGATAGCATGGCCGAACGCCCGGAAGTTGATGAACCCCATCCGGACGGTGAAGAAGAGCGCGCCCAGCACGAGCCAGAACACGGCGAGCGGCAGCACGTGCTCGTCGTCCCAGAACAGGACGTCCGCGAAGAAGAACGCGCTGATCCAACCGTTTACCCGGCCGACCGCCCGGTCGACCGTCGCCATGAAGCCGCTGGCCTCCTGCTGCGCCGCTTCGGGCTGCTGCGCGGAGAGCGGCACGGTGGTGGTGTCCTGGCCCGACGGGAGGGGATCCTGCGCCAGGAGGGAGGGTGCGAGACTCCCGACCAGCATCATCGCCGTCAGAATCGCGCACAGGAACGGCAGGAGCCGAAGAGGGCGGAGGCTCATGTCGGACTCGGTGGGGTGAGGGTTTACCGCAGGTAGGAGAGGCAACCTACGTCGCGCCTTCGAGCAAGGCAATGCGCTCGGGGGGGATCGTCATCGACTCGCCACGAGAGCTTCCAGCGCCTCGCGGATCTTCCGCACGAGGCCCTCGGGAATGACTGGCTTCGCGAGGAACGCTGCACGAGGTGGCGAAGCTTGTGGAGGGCGGAAGCTACGACTGGATTCCCATCGGGGAATACGCTCGCGCGTCAGTTGCCGGACAGCGCGACCGGCGCGGCGCCGGCGTGGAACCAGTTGATGCCGATCTCCGATCGCAGGCG
This sequence comes from Gemmatimonadaceae bacterium, assembly GCA_035461825.1. Classification (GTDB taxonomy): domain Bacteria; phylum Gemmatimonadota; class Gemmatimonadetes; order Gemmatimonadales; family Gemmatimonadaceae; genus JALZIF01. The sequence goes on along the minus strand of DATHUW010000002.1, from coordinate 26,695 downwards.
CGGCGACGGCACGTCGGATCCGGCGGCGGCGCACACCGCCAGATCGGCGACGTCCGCGCGGACATCCGCGAGCACGGCCATCGGATCGTAGGCGTGCGGCGCGAGCACGGCGTTGGTCAGCACGATGACGAACACACCCTGCTCGGGGTCGAGCCACAGCGACGTTCCGGTGAATCCCGTGTGGCCGAAGGCGACATCCGACATGCGCAGCCCGCAGCGTCCGCCCCCGACGCAGGAATCCCAACCGAGCGGCCGGCCGTCCGCCTGACGCGACGTGAACGACGCGACGGTTTCCTCGCGGAAGATCCGGACGCCATCCAGCTCACCGCCCCGGAGGAGCATCCGCGCAAACCGCGCCAGATCCGCCGCCGTGGAGAAGAGCCCTGCATGCCCGGCGACGCCGCCGAGTCGGCGGGCGTTGGGATCGTGGACCGCCGCCTCGCCGAGCGCGGTCGGCGCGACCGCCGGACCGGCGGTCGGCCGGAAACCGGTCGTGCCCATGCGGAGGGGCTGGAAAATGCGCCGCTGCACGAGGCGGTCGAACGGCTCCCCGGCGACGCGCTCGGCGAGCAGCGCCAGCACGATGGGTCCCACGTCGGAGTACAGCGTCCGCGCGCGCGGCCGATAGGCGAGCGGCGTGCGCAGCACGGCGCGACGCGCCTGCGCGGGGGTGTCAGCGCCGCCGAGGCGCGGTCCAGCCGGCAGTCCCGCGCGGTGCATCAGGAGGTCGCGAATCGTTATGGCGTCCCGGCCGCCGCCGCCGAACTCCGGCAGATGGCGCGCGACGCGGTCGTCGAGACTGATCCGCCCATCGTCCACCAGGAGCATGACGGCCGACGTCGTGGCGACGACCTTGGTGAGCGATGCGAGATCGTAGCGCATGCCGCGCGCGGAGACGCGCCGAGCGTCCGCGTGCCAGGCCGCGCGGCCGGCGCCGCCGAGCAGGAGCACGGAATCGCGAGTACCAAACGCGACCGCGGCGCCGGGGAACCCGCCGGCCTCGATGCCCCGAGTCAACACGCGGTGGACGATATCCGGGTACTCCACGGCATCGGACGCCGCCGCCTGCCCGCGCCCATCGAGTGGCGCGAGCGTAGTGAGCAGGGCGATGGCGGCGGAGACGGGAACGCGCATGGAGAGACGGTGGAGGACGGCCCGAAAGGCAGACGGGGCGGCGGCACGGAAAGTCACGTGCGCCGGACACTTGCCCGTGGGGGGCGGGGCTTCCAGTATCACCACGGTACACGACGCGCGCCACCCCCCGCCCGGCACCTCATTTCTTAGCGCTATGCAACGAATCGTCCGTTGGGCTGCCGTCGCCGCGCTGGCCGCGTGCGCGCCCGCCGCCACGCCACGGTCGGACTCGCCATCGTACGACCTGCTCATCGCGGGGGGCGACGTGCTCGACGGCACGGGGTCGCCCGCCTATCGAGCCGACGTCGGCATTCGTGGCGGCCGCATCGTCGCCGTGTCGCGGTTGCCCATGGAGCGCTCCGCCGCCGCGCGCGTCATCGACGCGTCGGGACTGACGGTCGCGCCCGGGTTCATCGACCTCCACGCGCACCTCGATCCCCTTCTCCGGCTTCCCGACGCGGAGAGCTCCGTCAGGCAGGGCGTGACCACGGCGGTCGGCGGGCCGGACGGCGGCGGGCCGTGGCCGTTCGCGGCGTACCTCGACTCGGCGGAACGCGTGGGCACCGGACTCAACGTCGCGTTCCTGGTCGGCCACAACACGATCCGGCGGGAGGTGATGGGACTCGCGAACCGGGCCCCGACGCCTGACGAGCTCGAGCGCATGCGCGGCATGGTCGCGCAGGGAATGGCGGAGGGGGCGTTCGGCATGTCCACGGGACTGCGCTATCTGCCGGGAACCTTTGCGACGACCGAGGAGGTGGTGGCGCTGGCGCGCGTGGCGGCCGACTCCGGCGGCATTTACACGTCGCATCTCCGTGAGGAGGGGCTCGGCCTGCTCGAAGGGGTGAGCGAGGCCATCCGCATCGCGCGCGACGCCGACGTTCGCGTGGTGCTGACGCATCACAAGGCCGTCGGGACGCAGATGTGGGGACAGAGCGTCCGGACGCTCGCCATGGTCGATTCGGCCCGCGCTGCGCGGCTCGACGTGCGCATCGATCAGTACCCGTACACCGCGACATCGACGTCGCTGGCGGTGCTGATTCCGACGTGGGCGCTGGAGGGGGGCGACACCGCGTTCGCGCGCCGCGCGGCCACCCCGACGCTCCGCGACAGCATAACGCGGGGCATCGTCTTCAATCTTCTGAACGATCGCGGCGGCGGTGACCTGCGACGGGTGCAGTTTGCGCGCGTCGGCTGGGACCGCACCCTCGAGGGAAAGACCCTGCACGACTGGGTGGTCCGCGAGGGGATCGCCGCGACGCCGGAGAACGCCGCGGCGCTGGTGATCGAGGCGCAGCTCCGGGGCGGCGGCAGCGGGATCTACCACGTCCTCGACGAGCGCGACGTCGAGGCCATCATGCGGCATCCCTGGACGAGCATCGCATCGGATGGACGCCTATCGAGGCCCGGCGAGGGCGTGCCGCATCCGCGGGGATACGGCACCTTTCCGCGCGTGCTCGGCGTCTACGTCCGCGAGCGCGGCGTGCTGACCCTTCCCGACGCCGTCCGGAAGATGACGGCGCTGCCGGCGGCGACGCTCGGGCTCCCGGACCGCGGGCGCATCGCCGAGGGCATGGCGGCGGATCTGGCGGTGTTCGATCCGGCGACCGTCGCCGACCGCGCGACCTTCCAGGACCCGCACCAGTATCCGGCGGGCATTCCGTGGGTGATCGTGAACGGCCGGATCGCCGTGGACGACGGACGCTTCACGGGCGCGCGGGCCGGCCGCGTGCTTCGCCGAGGCGCGCGACCGTGAGGTGATCCAGCGGCGGGCGATGGCTCCGCCCGCCGATCGCAGCTACGCGGGCTCCTTCCCGGTGGGCTCGTTGGGCTCGCGCTGGTCGGAGCTCGTCTTCGGCTCGCCCCCCCGGCCACCGTACCCGCTCTCGTGCGTGCGCGACGGCTTCTGGTCCGGCCGCGCCTCCTGCCCCGCACCGGTCGGGCCTTCCGCGTCGCCGCGGCCCTTCCGCTCACGCTCCGCCATGCATTCCTCCGCGTGGTCTCGGTGACTTGCCGAGGCCGTGAAGGGTGCAACGCACGTGCCCCGCGCCGTCGGCGCGCGCCGCGGAGCTGCCCGGGGAAGCGGTTCACGGTGTTGCAAAGCGCGCGAAAAGTTGCAGGGGGCACGATCGAACAGGGCGGGTGATTTACGTTAACTCTCGATGTACCATGGAGTTATGGCGAGGCACGCGCGTTGCTTTCGTTCCGGCGGCGAGCGGAGCGTGGCGCGGAACGGTTCAGCCCGTGGCCGCGACCCCCCTCCAGTCGTCCATCGTCTGCATGTCGCGCGGCGCCTTTCGCCGCCGATTCCCACCGGCCGCCCTGCCGAAACCGTAACCCTTTCGACTTCCCGATGTCCGAGAGCATGGCTATCGAGAGCGGCGTGCACCACGTGGTTGGTGAAAGCGCCCCCATTCGCGAGGCGCTGGAGCTCGCGCGCAAGATTGCCACGACCAGGCTGACCGCAGTGATGATCCTGGGGGAAACCGGAACCGGGAAGGAACTGCTCGCCCGCGCCGTGCATTACGCCGGCCTGACGCACGGCGAGCCCTTCATCATCGTGAACTGCGGATCGGTCCCCGAGCATCTGCTCGAGTCCGAGCTCTTCGGTCACGAGCGAGGTTCCACGAGCGAGGCGCGCACGCAGAAGCGGGGGATGCTGGAGCTGGCGGGAGCGGGCACGGTGTTTCTCGAAGGTATCAGCGAGCTGCCGCAGCGCCTCCAGGCGCCGCTGCTTCGCGCGATCGAGGACCGTCGAATCCGGCGGGTCGGCGGCCAGGAGGAGATCCGGGTGAACTGCCGCATCGTCGCGTCGGCGACCGAGTCGCTGCCTGACGCCGTGTCGCGGCTGGAGTTCCGCGAGGATCTGTACTATCGCCTGAACGTATTCCGCATCGTGCTGCCGCCGCTGCGCGAGCGCGGCGACGATGTGCTGCTGCTCGCGCGCCACTTCCTCGAGCAGGTCGCCGCCGAGCAGGGGTTGCAACCCAAGGCGCTCAAGACGGATGCGATAGCCGCGCTGCGCGCGCATTCCTGGCCGGGCAACATCCGCGAGCTCAAGCACGTGGTGGAGCGCGCGGCCATCCTCAGCGAGTCGAACGCGATCGGCGCGGAGCATCTGCTCATCCAGCACCGGACGGCGATCCCCGCCATGGGGCGGATGAACGCGAGCGGCGGCGAGATCCGGGTGCCCCCCGGCGGCAAGTCCCTCGCGATCATCGAGCGCGAAGCGATCTCGCTCACGCTCCAGCTCACGAACGGGAATCGCAGCGCGGCGTCGCGGATCCTCGGCATCTCGCGGCCCACGCTCGCGCGCAAGCTTCGGGAATACGGCTTGGCGGCGGGCGCGCTGCCGGCGGCGTGAGGCGCGCGGCCGCCGCGTGCCTCGGGTCTCGTGACGGAGCGGACGCGTGATGCAACGCCTTCTGGATGCCGCCGCGGCGCGCCCAATGCGGGTGCTGTGCGTCGATGGCGATGCGTCGACGGCGGCCTGGCTCGACGTCGCGCTGATCGACGCCGAATCCGAGCGGGTGCAGGTCGAGCACGCCGCGACCATTCGTGAGGCGCTGGGCTGGCTGTCGGAGGCGGCGTTCGACGTCGCGATCCTGACGCTGGCGGGTACCGAGGGCGCGGAGCTGGAGATGCTGCACGCCCTGCAGGAGCACACCCCGGAACTCGCGCTGGTCGTGCTGTCGCCCGTGCCGAACATCCAGCTCGCCATCCGCGCGATCCGGATGGGCGCGCAGGATGCGATCGTGCGCGGGCAGATCGAGCACGGCGTGGCGCTCTCCCGCGCGCTACGGTTCGCCATCGAGCGGCAGCACGTGCGCACGGCGCTGCACACGAAGACCCTCGTCGACGAGCTGACGGGCCTGTACAATCGTCGCGGCTTCATCTCGCTCGCCAGGCAGCAGATCAAGACGGCCGAGCGCCTGTCGAGGGACGTGGTGCACGTCTTTCTCGACGTGGATGGGATGAAGGAGATCAACGACACGTTCGGGCACCGCGAGGGGGACCTCGCGCTGATCGAGTCCGCGGACATTCTGCGCGCGACGTTCCGGGAATCGGACGTGCTGGCGCGGATGGGCGGCGACGAGTTCGCCGTCCTGGCGCTGGAGACGTCGCCCCTGGCGGCGGAGGCGCTCGTCGACCGGTTGCGGCGCCACGTGGCCGATCGCAACTCCCGGGGGCACAGGCCCTACGCGCTGTCGTTCAGTGTCGGCAGCACCCGGCACGCGGCGGGCACGCCCTGCCTGCTCGACGAGCTGCTCGCGCGGGCGGACGGGTTGATGTACGAGCAGAAGCGCCGCCGCTTCTCCACACCGGGCATTGTGGCGGGCGTGCCGCACCGGGCCGAATCGACGGCGGGCGGGGACGACTCGTAGACAGGGACGGGTCGTCGTGGAAGTCCTTGCCACCACGAATGTTATGTGGTCCGCGCCACACGACGTCCGAGCATGCGACCCGGGCGGGGGCGCGGAACGCATCTTGTTGTTGAGCCTGCCGGCGGGTGGCGGGGAAGGGTGGAGTGCTCACGCGAGGGGAGAGGATCTGTGCGTCATTTGCGACCGTTGCAGCGGCAGCTTCAGATCACCGGAATGCGGGGCGTCGGGCGTCGGAACCATGCGGCCTCCGCGGCCGGCGACCGCACGCTCAATGATCCCGAGATCCTCCGCGAGTTCGTCCGGAATCTCCGGGAGGGGATCTACATCTCGAGTACGGACGGCCGCATCCTCGACGCCAACCCCGCGTTCCTGGAGATGGTCGGGGTCGGCTCGCTCGACGAGCTGGCGAACGTCCGCGCTCAGGAGCTCGTCGCGGACCCCGACCAGCGTCGCCGCGAGCTGGAGCTGCTCGAGCGCGATGGCACCGTCCGCGAGTTCGAGCTCCTCATCCGCCGAGTGGACGGCGAGATGCGCACGGTGCTCGACACCACCTACGTGTTCAGCGACCCGGTCACCGGCGAGCGCCGTTACCATGGCATTCTCGTCGACATCACCGGGCGCAAGAAGCTGGAAAGTCAGCTGATCGAGCTGAGCATCCGCGATCCGCTCACGGGCTGCTACAACCGCCGCTACCTCGGCGAGGCGCAGAAGCGGATGCAGGGTCGGCCTGACGATCACTGGGGCTGCATCTTCATCGACATCGATCACTTCAAGCAGTACAACGACCGCTACGGCCACCAGGCGGGCGATGACGTGCTGGTGAAGATGAGCCGGTTCCTCATGCGGCAGGTGCGCGCGGAGGAGGCGGTGATCCGGATCGGCGGGGACGAGTTCATCATTCTGATGCAGGGGGACGCGGGGACGCATACGGAGTCGGTCGCGCGACGCCTGCAGATCGCGGCGCTGCGCACCGCTCCGGTGCCGTTCTCCCTGGGCTGGGCGGTGCGCGAGCCCGGGGAGACGCTCGAAAAGATGCTGGGGCGGGCGGATGCCAACCTCCTCGAGGTCCGGGTGATCGAGCGCGCGCCGCGCACGTCCGGCGAGCAGTCCGCGGTGCTTCACGACGAGTGATCGCGGGCGGGCCGCGCCCCGCGTGTGCAAGTCCTGCCGGCGGCGGCGTCTCACTCCTGGACACGACATTCCAGGAGCCACGAGATGCGCGCCGCCTTCGCCGTTCTGCTGTTCGTCCTGCCCAGCGCCCTGACCGCCCAGGGGCGCATCCTTCCGCGACCCTGTCCGCAGCCGGTGGAACAATGCGCCCGACCGGGCGGCATCGAGCGTGTGTCGAGCGATGTCCGCGTGCGGCTCGCCGACGGGGTGCTGAGCTACGACATCGAGGAAGTGTTCGTCAATCGTGGCGCGCGCGTCGGCGAGGCGGACTATCTGTTCCCGCTTCCCGCGGGCGCGGCATTCCAGGACCTCGCGCTCGAGATCAACGGCGAGATGGTCACGGGTGAGACGCTGGATGCCCGCGAGGCCCGCCGCATCTACGAGGAAATCGTCAGGCGGCAGAAGGATCCGGCGCTGGTGGAGTGGATGGGCCGGGGGCTGCTGCGCACGCGGATCTTCCCGATCGCGCCAGGCGAGCGCAAGCGCGTGCAGGTGCGCTACCAGATGGTGGCGCAGCGGGAGGGCGATGCCCTGCGCGTCGACCACTTCCGTGGCACTGCCACCCGCCCGGGACTCGATGCGCCGCGCCGAAGCGAAGGGCGGACGAGCCTGACGCTGACCTATCCACGCGTGCCCGAGTACGGGCGCGCCTACTCGCCGACCCACGACCTCCGGCTCGAGGAACAGGGCCGGCTCTGGTTGGCCGAAACGCGCGGCGACGCACGGGAGGTCACGATTCTCGTGCCGGTGCGGCGTGGGCGTTCGGCGGCCATCACCGTGCTGCCGCACGCGCCCGGCCGCGGCGATGGGTTCGCGCTCATCACGCTGGCGCCGCCGGCGCTGCCGCCCCGCGCGACCCCGCGCGACGTCACCTTCGTGCTCGACATCTCCGGCTCGATGCGCGGCGCGAAGATGGAGCAGGCGCGGGCCGCCGGCAAACAGTTGCTCGCGACGCTCGGGCCTGCCGATCGCTTCCGCATCATCGACTTCGCCAGTAGTGTGGGGGAGTTTCGCTCGTCGTGGACGCCCGCGACGCGCGCCAACATCCGTGCGGCCGAGGAGTACCTCGATGCCTTGCAGGCGAGCGGCTCGACCAACATCAGCGGCGCGCTCGAGGCGGCGCTCGGGGACCGCGAGGACACGGACCGACTGGCGCTCGTCCTGTTCGTCACCGACGGAGAGCCGACGGTGGGCGAGCGCGACCCGGCGGCGATCGCTGCCCGGGCGACGGCGCTGCGTCGTCGCGCCCGCGTCTTCACGTTCGGGCTCGGCGCGGACGTCAACGTATCGCTGCTCGAGCAGCTCGCGCTGGGCGGGCGCGGCACGGCCACCTTCGTCCGGCCGGACGAATCGACCGAGCGCGCGGTGGACGTGGTCGCCAGCCGCCTGACGAGTCCGGTGGCGACGTCGCTGCGGATGCGGGGCGAAGGGGTCCGGCTGCACGGCGTGCACCCCGCCGGCCCGCACGACCTGTTCGCGGGCCAGGACCTCGTCGTCCTGGCGCGCACCACCGGCCACGGACCGGCGCGCATCGTGTTCGAAGGAGAAACGGCCGATGGACCGGTGCGCTGGGAAACCCGCGTGAGTATTCCGGAGCGGACGCGCGACAACGCCTTCGTGCCGCGACTCTGGGCCACGCAGCGCGTGGGCTGGCTGGCGGCCGAGAAGCGCGCGAACGGCGGCTCCGCGGAGATCGATGCGGAAATCCGCGACCTCGGGGAGCGCTACGGGATTCCGACCGAGTTCACGTCGTACTTCGTGCCGGAGCCGGGGGTGTTGGCCGACGCGCAAGTCCGGGGCGTCGTGGGCAACTCGGCGCGGTCCGTCCCGGCGCAAGCCCCGTCGGCGGAGGCCGTGCGCCGCGAACGGTTCGAGCAGGCGCGGGCGTCGGCGGCGCAGCGCGATGCGCAGTCACTCTCGGCCCTGTCGCTGCAGATCGCCGTCGCCGACTCGGCCGTGTCCATTCGTCAGGCGACGAACCGGACGTTCGTGCTGCGAGACGGGGTGTGGACCGACGGGATCGAGCGGGCGGGTGTGCGGGTAGTGAAGGTGCGGCCGTATTCGTCGGCGTGGTTCGCGCTCGTCGAGCGGCTGCCGGAGCTCGGCGAGGCGTTCGGCCTTGGCGAGCGGGTGCGCATCGCCGGTCGGCAGATCGTGCTCGAAACGGCGGTCGACGGCGTGGAGCGACTGACCGACGCGGAGCTGCAGCGCATCGTGACGAACTGGTGAGGACGTGAACGAATCGGAGCTGGAGCGGCTGTTCCGCGAGTACCACCCCCAGCTGGTGCGTTTCCTGACGCGCCAGCTGGGCGACCGCGACCGGGCGGAGGAGCTCGCGCAGGAGACGTTCCTGCGTGCGCTCCGCCAGGATCGCCTGACGAACGAACGGGCCTGGCTCTTCACCGTGGCGAACAACCTGGTGCGTGACGATGCGCGGCGCGACACGCGCCGCCGGCATCACCTGCAGCTGCTGCAGGCCGAGGAGCGCGCGCGTGAGGCGGAGAACCTCGCGCCCGCGGTCGAGCGGGCGGAGGACGCGGCCGTGGCCCGTCAGGCGCTGGGCGCGCTGGTCGAGCGGGACCGGCAGGCGCTGTTGATGCGCGAGGAAGGCCTGGACTATCACGAGATTGCCGAGGCGCTGTCGCTCTCGGTGGGCTCGATCGGCACGACGCTGGCGCGCGCACGCCGCCGGCTGGTGGAGGCGTACGAGGCGCTCCAGGGGAGCGCGGGAGCATCGCATGCGGCATCCTGACGAGGGAACGATTCACGCCTGGCTCGATGGCGCGCTGTCGCCTGACGACGGGCACGCGCTCGATCAACACGTCGCGACGTGCGCCGAGTGCGCGGCGCGGGTGGCCGAGGCGCGTGGGATGATCGCGGGCGCGTCGCGCATCCTGGCGTCGTTGGACTCGGCGCCGGTCGGCGTGGTGCCGGTCCGGGCGGGAGCGCGCCCCGCTGGGCGTCGCGGATCGTGGTGGCGACGGCCGGGCATCGGCATCGCCGCGGCTATGGCCATCGTCGCCGTGGGAACAACCTGGACGGTGACGCGCCATTGGGCAGCGGCGCCCGCGCTGCGGTCCGAGGCCGCGGCGCCGCTCTATCTCGCGGCGGACAGCGTCGCGAGCGACGCAGCGCCGGCGGCGGCGCCCGTCGAGCCGAGCGCGCCGGTAGTCCAATCACCGGCCGAGGCGCCGACGGCAGAGCGGTTCGAGCGCGTGTCGAGTGCGCCGGAGGCTTCGCCGGGCGCGGATGCGGAATCCACCGGCGTGGCAGCTCGCGTTACGGGTGCCACGGCCGGAGCGAACGCCGCGCCCGCGCCGGATTCTGTCGGGACCATGATGCTGCGGGCCCGCGAGGAGCTTGGCGTCACCCGCGTAACCCGCCAGGCGCAGGCCGAGAGCGCCATGAAAGTCGAGGTCGCTGCTCAGCCCAGGGTCGCGTCGCTCGCGGACGCCCCGGCTCCGCCGGCCCCGGCCTCCGCCGAGAATCGACGAGGCGCCGCGGCGGCGATGGCGCCGGTGGTGAGCAGTCGCATGTTCGCCGAGACCGCGCGCGACCTCGCCGGGTGTTACGCACTCGAGGTAGACCAGACGCGCGCCGGTGCCGCGCCCGAGCTGCCGAACGTCGTGAGGCTCGCCGAGACGGGCGACGAGGCCGCCCCGCCTGGTACGCAGTCGCTCCGAGCGTTCCGGATCCCGTCGCAGCCGTTGGTGGTGCCGCCCGCCGCGGACACCGGCCAGCTCGGATGGCGGCTCGCGATGGACGACTCGGTCGCGATCCGACTGCCCGTGAACGGTCGCACGGTGATGGTGCGCTTCCCGACGGCTTCTCGGGCGCTGCGCTTCGGCGTGGCGACGTCGCCGGAGCTGCCGGGCGTCGCCGAATGGCGGGCCGAGGTCACGGTACAGCGCGTGCCCTGCCCTTCTCGCTAGGCGCCGGTTCGTTCGTCAGGCGGACTGCAGCTCGTTCTCCGCGGCCGTCTCGGCGAGCTCGCCGGTGTCGCGCAGGGCGCGCATCACCGTCCTGCCCGCCGCGAGGGCGCCCATGATCACGAGGATGTAGAACGAGTAGAAGCGCCACCACACGAGCGACGCGCCGATCAGGAAGGCGGGGATGGCGGCGCCGAGGAAGTGGCGGAACCCGAGCTCGATCACGCCGCCGCCCCCCGGCACGGGCGCCACCACCGCCCCGTAGAACAGCGCGAGCGGCCACAGCACCAGCGGGGCCAGCGGCACCTCGGTGGCGCCAAGGGCGTACACGATGATGGGCAGCACCGCGAGACGCAGCGCGACGTGCACGAGCGAGACGAGATAGGCGGCGATCCCCAACCCCCAGTGCGCATGGCGCACCGCCTCGGTGCTTTCGCGCACGCGCCGCAGGAGGCGCTGCGCGGTCTCCCATCGGCTGTTCACGACGCCGAGCCTGGCGAGCCAGCGCGGCGGACCGTGCTCGGAACGGCGCGCCAGGGCGACGCCGATCACGGCCAACCCGATGACGAACAGGGCGTAGATCCCGACGACGGCGAGTACGCCCTGCAGCGCCAACCCCGCGTCGCTGAACACGATCGCGAAGACGATCACGGCGAGGGCGAGCGACAGCATCTCGAGCGACAGCTCGACCCAAAGCAGGAGGAGGTTGTCGGCCGGCTTGACTCCGGCCTCGGCGAGGATGAGGAACCGCGCGGGCTCGGCGCCGCTCCGGGCGGGGGTGATCGCGGCGCCGAAGTCGCCGCCGACGCAGGTGCGGACGGCGGCGTTGAGATCGAGCGGGATCTTCAGGGCGAGCGCCGCGAGCTTGAGCTTGACGCCGCGGGCCAGGACCTCGAGGCAGGCGACGGCCGCGCAGGCGGCGTGCGCCCACAACGGCAGAATGGCCGGATTTCGGTGCTCCGGCCAGCTGGAGTAGATGACGTAGATGGATGCGCCAATGGCCGCCGCGAACGACAGGATGGCGAGGATCCAGCGGGCGGGCGTCACGCGGAGGCGGTCATCGGACTCGGGTCGGGGAGGGGGCCGAGCCCCTTGGGGGTGGGGCGCCTCCAAAGTAACGGCGGCCGGACGGTGACGCGACAGCGTGCCGTCCGGCCGCTGGGCACTACGGATGGACCCCGGGTTTTGTGCCGGGCCTCCCCGGCCGGCGCGACGGAACGCATCGTGCCTTGCTACGAAGCGACAACCAACCCGGAGCGCCGGATGCGTCCAACCGTGATCGTGGGGATCGTGCTGATCGTCGCCGGCATCATCGCGCTGGCGGTGCGGGGCTTCTCGTATACGCGGGAGCGCGAGGTGCTCGACATCGGTCCGATCGAGGCCACCGCCGAAACGCAGGAGCGGGTCGCGATCCCCATGTGGCTCGGCGGGGTGGCAATCGCCGCCGGGGTGGTGCTGGTTCTCGTGGGGCGGCAGCGCACCTAGCGAGCGTCGCGCGCGGGGACGGCGATTCGGCGGGCCGACCTCCCGACACTTTCCGTACAGGGTTCACGGCACGGCCGGAACGCCCGGCCGGTATATTCGTGCGGGCGGATGCGCCGCCCCCGTGCTCCCACGCTCACGCCGTGCCCCGTCGTCCCCGCCTGTTCGCGATCGCCCCGTACACCATCGGCCTGCTGGTGGTGGTGCTCGTGCTCGTGGGTGCGCTGGCGTACAAGGGGTACGAGGCGGAGCGCTCGCGGCGCACGACGGCGGAGGCCACGCTCAGCGACTACGCCAAGTTCGCGGCATGGGAGTACGGCTTCCGTGCGCGCAACACGCTGCTGCCTGCCATCGTGACGCCGTTCATCGCGCCGGTCACCCGCGTGGACCCGGAGCGGCCGAGCTCGGCGCAGCCCACGCCAGAGGAGTTCGCCGACCTTGCGCGCGAGCGCGGGATGTACTGCGAGTGCATCGACACCTCCGCGCGGTTCTTCCGATACGACTGGCGCGACAGCTCGTTCGTGCTCGACCGGCCCCTCGGGGAGTCGCTCGCGGCGTGGGTCCGCGACACGGTGGCCGCGCACGAGCGCCGGTTCGAGCGCCCACCCGGCTTCATGCCGCTCTCGTTCGGCTCTTCAGGCTCCCCGTTCCAGCGCCTCAACGTCATCCTGACGAACGACTCGTACGTCATGCTGTTCGATGACCGCGAGGGGGAGTCGTGGGTGGTCGCCTATGTGCTGTCGCGCCACTACGATGCGTCGCCCGTGGTCACGTACGGGATGGTGCAGCCGGCCAAGGCGTTCGCGGCGCCGCTGCTGGCGCGCACGCTGCGCGACGAGCCGCTGTTTCCGCGCGCGCTGGTCGGCGACGTGCCCAACGATTCGGTGCTCCGGGTGGCGGTGCGCACGGCAGACGATGCGCTGCTGTACGAGTCCGGGCCGCCGGAGAACGCGGCGTTCGTGGGGCACGACACCCTCGATGCCGAGTTCGGCGAGCTGCGGTTCGCGGTCGCGCTCCGGCCGGAGTTTGCGGGCCGCCTGGTGGTCGGCGGCTTGCCGCGCTCGCAATGGCCCCTGCTCCTCGGCCTGTTCGTGCTGACGGCGGCGCTGCTCGTGGGCGCGGTGGTGCAGCTGCGGCGCCAGCACGAGCTCATCCGGCTGCGCTCCGACTTCGTGAGCGGCGTTTCGCACGAGTTGCGTACGCCGCTCACGCAGATCCGCCTGTTCGCCGAACTGCTGCACACGGGATCGCTGCGGTCCGATGCGGAGCGGTCGCGCGCCGCACGCGTCATGGATCAGGAGGCGCGCCGTCTGACGTACCTCGTCGAGAATGTCCTGGCGTTCTCGCGGCAGGAGCGGCAGCATGAGCACATCGCGCGCGAGCGCGTGGACGTGGCCGCGGAGGTGCGCGACGTGCTCGACTTCTTCGCGCCGGTGGCGCGGGCGCGGGCCGTGAACCTGACGATGAACGTGGAAGCCGGCATGTCGGCGGATCTGGACCGTGACGCGCTGCGCCGCGTCCTGCTCAATCTCCTGGACAACGCGGTCAAGTACGGGCCGCCGGAGCAGCACGTGGTCGTAGCGGCATCGCGCACGCCGCAGGCGCTGCGGATCGAGGTGAGCGATCGCGGCCCCGGCATTCCGCACGACGACGCGGAGCGCATCTGGGAGCCGTACGAGCGGCTCGAGCGGGACGCGAGCTCCGCGGTCGGCGGCAGCGGCATCGGGCTCGCGGTGGTGCGCGACCTCGCTGCGCTGCACGGCGGCCGGACGTGGGTAGAGGACAACCCCGGCGGCGGCGCCCGGTTCGTCGTGGAGCTCGGCCTGGAGGCGGAGTCGCCTGACGATGCGGAGCGAACCGCCTCGATCGATTCGTCCATTCGGCAACCGGTATGACGCATCGCATCCTCATCGTGGAAGACAATCCCGACCTGGCGTTCGGCCTGCGCGCCACGCTCGAGATCGAGGGCTACGCGGTGGACGTGGCGGCGGATGGGCTGGCGGGACTCGATCGGGTGCGTGCTGCGCAACCCGACCTCATCATCCTCGACCTGATGCTGCCGGGAATGAACGGCTACCAGGTGCTCCGGTCGCTGCGCGAGAACAAGGACGAGACGCCGGTGTTGATCCTCACCGCGCGCGGCGAGGAAGCGGACAAGGTGCTGGGGTTCCGGTTGGGCGCGGACGACTACGTCACCAAGCCGTTCGGGCGGCTGGAGCTCAGCGCCCGCGTCGCCGCGCTGCTGCGCCGGTCGAGCGGCGCCCGCGCGCCGGCGCCGGCTGCCGTCGAGGCCTTCGGCGACGTCGAGGTGCATCCCGCTTCGCGCACCGTGGTGCGTGGCGGCGAGGCGGTCGCGCTGACGCCCAAGGAGTTCGATCTGCTCCTCGCGCTCATCCGTCGCCGCGGCGCCGTCGCCAGCCGGCACGAGCTGTTGCGCGAGGTGTGGGACCATCACGCCGTCGTCATGACGCGCACCGTCGACATTCACATCGCCGAGCTGCGCCGCAAGCTCGAGGCGGACAGCTCCAATCCGCGGCACATCCTGACGGTCTGGAAGGCCGGCTACCGGCTCTCGCCCTGACCGCGATTACCGACACGATCGATGATGACACACCGATACCTGACGAGCGCCCTGGTGACGCTCGCCGCCTGCCTCACGCCGGCCCTCGCCGCGGCCCAGCATGACCCGTCGCGTTCGCACGAGCCACGCCCCACTGCCGCGGGGATCACGGAGGGCGACCTCCGCACCCGTCTGTTCATCTTCGCCGACGACTCGATGATGGGTCGCGAGGCGGGGACCGAGGGACACCTCAAGAGCATCGAGTACATCGCGGCCGAGCTGCGGCGCCTCGGCCTCGAGCCCGCCGGCGATAGCGGGACATACTTCCAGGCGGTGCCGCTCGTGCGCCGAGCCCTCGATGAGGCGAGCACCGTCACGGTGGGCGGCGAGGCGCTCACCCTGTGGACCGACGTCGTGCCCGTGCGCGCGGGCGCCGCGACCGAGGTGACCCCGGTGTACGGCGGCGTCCTGCACGACAGCAGCACGTGGATCGCTCGCGATGCGGCGCGCGGCAGGCTCGTGGTGCTCCACGCGCCGCGCCCCCCGATCAGCCTGACGATGATGCGCGAGGGCGCGCGCTACGAGCATGCCGCGGCGATGGCGATCGTCGCGCCGCCGCAGCTCCTGCAGGCGTACACGAACTTCCTGCGCCGCCCGCAGGTCTCGCTCCGGCAGGAGCAGCAGGCCGCGACCGTTCCGGTCATGCTGTTGTCAGGCGAGGCGGCGGCGCGCGTGTTGGGCGCCACCGTCGAGCAGTCGCAGCCGGGACGCACCGGCGCGCCCGCGCGGGTGAACTTCGCCTACGCCGAGGCCTCGGTCCCCGCGCGCAACGTCATCGCGGTGCTGCCGGGCAGCGACCCGGCGCTTTCAGGCCAGTACGTGGCCATCGGCGCGCACAGCGACCACGACGGCGTGGCGGCTGCGCCGGTGGACCACGACTCGCTGCGTGCGTTCAACGCCGAGGTGGAGCGGCGCGCACAGGCCAAGGGCGGATCGCTCACCGCGGCCGAGCGGCGGGAGATCGTGGTGAACGTGGACAGCCTCCGCGCCATTCGCCCGACCCGGCTCGACTCGATCTACAACGGGGCGGATGATGACGGCTCCGGCTCCGTTGCGGTGCTCGAGATTGCCGAGGCGATGGCCGCCGCCGCGCAGAAACCGCGGCGATCGATGCTCTTCGTGTGGCACACCGCGGAGGAGAAGGGACTCATCGGCGCCGATTGGTACACCGCGCATCCGACCGTGCCGCGGGATTCGATCGTCGCGCAGCTCAATATCGACATGATCGGCCGCGGCGGCGCCGACGACATCCCGAACGGGGGGCCGACGTATCTGCAGCTGATCGGCTCGCGCCGGTTGTCGACGCAGCTCGGCGATCTCGTCGAGGAGGTCAACAAGGAGCGGCGCACGCCGTTCGTCTTCGACTATCAGTTCGACGCGAGTGGGCATCCGGAGCAGTACTACTGCCGCAGCGATCATTACATGTATGCGCGCTACGGCATCCCCGTCGTGTTCTTCTCGACGGGCGACCATCGCGACTATCATCAGCTGACCGACGAGCCGCAGTACATCAACTACGAGAACCTGACGAACGTGACGCAGCTGATCCACGACGTCGGACTGCGGGTGGCGAACCTCGATGCGCGGGTGGTGGTGGACCAGCCGCGGCCGCCGCTGGGGGCGGCGTGCCGGCAGTAGCGGGGGACGGAGGGCGAGGGCGCCATGGCTGCCGGTACCTCGCGCCAGATCGAGTCACTTGGGGCGGGCGTCGGGAGCCCGACTATCCAGGCTGGGTGAGCAGGCCGCTCGCGTGGAGTCGCGCGTCGCTCCCAGGCGCCCAGGGCATCCAGTACCTGCCCGGGACGCCGCATCCGGTGAGCGCACGTCGATGAGCTGGCTGCCGAAGGGCGAAACGAACCTTCGGCCAGAGGCGCGATCGGTACGGTTCCTGCCTCCACCCGATGAGGCCGGGCTGGCGCAATTGGCGCCCGGCGAGCGCTTTTCCCGCGATTTGCTACGGAGGTTACGTATGATTCGGACTAGAGAGCTTCGACTGGCCGCCGCCGGGCTGATGGTCTGCCTTACGGCAGGGCTCGCTGCCTGCGACGATGGCACGGACATGGATCTGGATACAGAGACGACCCCGGCCATGGGCGACGTCGCGACGAACGACTTCGACATCGAAGAGGTGCGCCTCGGCCGCGCCGTCGGCGCCGACATGCGGATCACCGACGACATCAACGACTTCACCGTCGGCGATTCCGTTTACGTCTCGGTGCGCATCGAGGGCACCGCGAACGCGGTACCGCTGACCGCGCGCTGGCTCACCGAGGGCGACTCGCTCATCCACGAGGAGACGAAGACGATCTCGTCGGCCGGAGAGCAGTGGGCGTGGTTCTCACTCGGCACGGAGTCCCTCCCCGAAGGTGACTACGAGCTGAAGCTCATCGTGAACGGCGACGAGGATGAATCGCGCGACTTCTCGATCCAGCGTCGCTCCAACGAGCGCGATTCCTGATGCGCGAGGGCGGCACGGCGCGGGTGAGCGATTCGCCCGCGCCGTTCGTCATCGGGATCACCCACAGCTCGTGAACGCCTGACGACCGACACGGCCCGACGGGCGGGCGAGCGCCCGCGGTACGATGCGATCGTCGTCGGTGCCGGACCGAACGGTCTCGCCGCCGCGATCACGCTCGCGCGGGCGGGATGGTCCGTCCTGCTCTGCGAACAGGCGCAGAGCGTCGGAGGCGGACTCCGGTCGATGGCGCTGACGATACCCGGCGCGGTGCACGACGTCTGCTCCGCCGTCCACCCGCTGGGACTCGGCTCACCGTTCTTCCGCACGCTGCCGCTCGCCGCGCACGGACTCGAGTGGGTGCATCCCCTGGTGCCGCTCGCGCACCCACTCGACGACGCCCCGGCAGCGGTCCTCGCCAGAGACATCGACAGTACCGCGGTAGGCCTGGGCGGCGATGCCGATGCCTATCGAGCGCTCATGGGACCGCTCGTCGCCGACTGGCCCGTGCTGGCGCCGGCCATCCTTGGACCGCTCGACCTCTCCGCGAGCCCGCTGGTGATGGCGCGCTTCGGCCGGGTGGCGGCCCGCGCGGCCGCGCCGTTCATCCGCTCGCGATTCACGACCTCGGCGGCGCGCGCGCTCTTCGCGGGGTTGGCCGCGCACAGCATGCTGCCGCTCGAGCGCATGCCGTCGATGGCGGTCGCCGCCGTGCTCGGGGTGCTGGGACATGTCGTCGGCTGGCCCTTTCCACGGGGAGGCGCGCAGCGGCTCGCGGACGCGCTCGCCTCGTATCTGCGCTCGCTCGGCGCGGAGATCCACACGAACCGCCCGGTGTCATCCCTCGCCGAGCTGGAGCCGGCGCGGGCCGTGCTGCTCGACGTCACCCCGACGCAGCTGCTGCGAATGGCCGGGTCGACGCTGCCCTCGGGCGCGGCGGAGCGGCTGGCCGCGTACGGCCACGGTCCGGGCTCGTGCAAGGTCGATTGGCTGATCGAGGGTCCGGTGCCCTGGTCCGACTCCCGCTGCGGCGAGGCCGGGACCGTACATCTGGGTGGAACGCTGGAGGAGGTCGTGTCGGCCGAGCGCGCGCCCTGGCGCGGGGAGCATCACGAGCGCCCGTTCGTGCTGCTCGCGCAACCCTCGCAGTTCGACCCGACTCGCGCGCCGAGCGGTCGTCAGGCGGTGTGGGCGTACTGTCACGTGCCGCACGCGTCCGCGACGGACGTGCACGCGCGCATCGAGGCGCAGGTGGAGCGGTTCGCGCCGGGCTTCCGCGATCGCATCGTCGCCCGGCACGTCATGACGGCGCGCGACCTGGAGGCGCACAACCCGAATCTCGTGGGTGGTGACATTGGTGGGGGGGCGAACACGCTCGCCCAGCTGTTCCGCCGGCCGACCTCGGTGCGCCGCCCATATCGGACGGCGCTGCCAAGCGTCTATCTCTGCTCGGCATCCACCCCTCCGGGGGGCGGCGTGCACGGCATGTGCGGATACCATGCCGCGATGGCCGTCCTGCGGGACGTTCGGCGTTAGGTACGCGCGGGGCCGGTCCCGTGACCGGCCACGCCTCGGCGTGGACGGACTGCCGCTCGTCAGAGCCGCGTGTACGCCGGTCGCCTCGTGTGGCGGCTCGCGAGGATCCACCCGGTCGCGAGGCCGAACACGATGTACGAGAAGACGGTCACCCAGTTGCGCGACCCGGCGAACCAGGGAAACAGCGCGGTGAGCAGGTAGAAGTTCACGACGTACAGCGCGAGACCGAACACGGCGCCCATGATCACCGCCATCTCGAGGAACATGCCGTGGGTGATCGCGCCGAGCGCGAGGCCGTAGAGCGCCGACATCGCCAGGTGGAGCACGACGCCCGTCAGGAACACCCCCGCGTCGAACGTCTCTGGGGGCGGCAGCACCTCGGTGCCGAGTGCGACGGCCGCGATCATGCGCGGCGTACCCCACGGACTGCCGCCGACGAACACGGGTTCCAGGAGCATCTGGAGGACCAGGAGGATCACGCCGCCGACGACCCCCGCCATCGCCGCGACGCCCCAGCGCATTCCTTCCCTGCGCGAGCTCGCATGATCGCTCATCGGGATGCTCCGCGTGCGAATGGCGTGTGACTGCGCGAGGCGCGTCGGGCCGCACGCCGTGTGCCATCCGCGCCGCGTCCCGACGGAACGACGGCGGTGCACTGTCGCACCGCGCTTCCTCGGCGCATCATCACCGCGACCCTCCACCCTCGCATCCCGTGACCACAGCGCAGGCCACCTGGCCCATCACGTTCGCCGACGTGCTCGCCGCTCGAGACCGCCTCGCGCCCCACCTGGATCCGACGCCGGTGCGTACCTATCCGGTGCTGGACGCCGCGGTGGGGCACGGCGTCCGCGTGCTCGTCAAGCACGAGAACCTGAATCCCACGAACGCGTTCAAGATCCGCAACGCGCTTGCGCTCATGACCGCACTCTCGCCTGACGAGCGACGGCGTGGTGTCGTTGCGGCCAGCAAGGGGAACCACGGTCTCGGGCTTGCCTACGCCGGTGCACTGCTCGGCGTGCCAGTGACCATCTGCGTGCCGACCGACAACAATCCCGAGAAGAACGCGGCCATTCGCGGCTACGGCGCCGTGCTGGTCGAGGAGGGGCGCGACTACGACGAATCGGTGCAGGTGGCGGCGCGGCTCGTCGAGGAGCGAGGGGTGGCGCTCGCGCATTCGACCAACGATCCGCGAGTGATCGCAGGCGCGGCCACGTTCACGCTCGAGACCGTGGAACAGGCGCCCCGCCTCGATCGCATGGTGATCGCCGTCGGCGGCGGGTCCCAGGCGGTCGGCGCGATGACGGTGCTCCGCGAGCGCCGGCCCGGCACACGCGTGATCGGCGTGCAGGCCGCCGGCGCGTCCGCGGCGCACGATTCGTGGCATGCGAAAACGCGGCTCACGCGGCCGACCGTGCGCACGTTCGCGGACGGCCTGGCGACGCGCGCTGCCTACGAGGCCACATTCCCCGCGCTACTCGAAGGGTTGGAGGACTTCGTGACCGTGACCGATGGCGAGATCGCGTCCGCGCTGCGACTGCTGCTCTCGACGACGCACACGCTCGTGGAAGGGGCAGGCGCGGCCGGACTCGCCGCGATTCTCGCGAAGCCGGAGCACTTCGCCGGTCAGCATGTCGGCATTGTGCTGAGCGGCGGCAACATCGATGCGGCGACGCTGCGCGCCGTGGTGAACGAAGAGATCTGAGCGGCGCGCCGCAACGGCGTGCCGCCCGGCACGTGTAATGCACCCCCCGGGGTTCGCCATGCCTCCGACCCCGAAGCACCGGCACCACGCCGAGCACGCGAATGCCACGCGGCTCTCGCTCCTCTGGTCCGGGGTGCGCGACAGCCTGTGGTTCATCCCGGCACTCAGTACGGCGGGGGCCATCCTCCTGGCGCTGCTCATCGTCCGCCTCGATGCGCGATGGGAGGCCGGGGGCGCGCTCGGCGGCATTCTGTTCAGCGGCGGCGCCGACGGTGCGCGCGGTGTGCTGTCGGCGGTGGCGGGAAGCCTGATCACCGTGACGGGCGTCGTCTTCTCCGTTACCGTCGTCGCCCTCCAGCTGGCAAGCAGCCAGTTCACGCCGCGCGTGCTGCGCGGCTTCATGGCCGACCGCTCGAACCAGATCGTGCTCGGCATTTTCATCGGGACGTTCACATACTCGGTGATGGTGCTGCGCACCGTGACCGCGGGGGACGACGAAGGCGCCGCTTTCGTGCCCGAGGTCGGCGTGACGCTGGCGATCCTGCTCGTGCTCGTGAGCATCGCGGCGCTCATCTACTTCATCGACCACGCCGCGCGGTCCATTCAGGTCGGCGTGATCCTCGCGCGTGAGACGGAGCATACGATGCACCGGGTCGAGCAGCTCTTCCCGAGCCAGATCGGCGAGGAGGAGACCGACACCGCGGCGGACGCGCCGGGCGCACCGGCGGCCACGGTGCTGGCGGCGCGGAGCGGGTACCTGCTCGCGGTGCACGGGCAGGGATTGTTCGAGCTCTCGGACGTCGGACGCATGACCATTCGCATGGAGCCCCCAATCGGCGCGTTCGTGCTCGAAGGCGAGCCGCTCGCGAGCGTATGGCCGGTATCCGCCGTCACCGACGAAGTCATCGAGGCGGTGCGGGAGGCGTTTCTCCTCGGCGAGGAGCGCACGCCCGAGCAGGACGTGGAGCTTGGCATCACCGTCATTGCGGATATGGCGGTGCGCGCCCTGTCACCGGGCATCAACGATCCGACGACGGCGCAGCTGTCGATCGACCGACTGGCGGAGATTCTCGCGCGCATCGGCAGGGTTCCGGAGCCGGTGCCCGCGCGCATCGGCCCGGACGGCGCCGTGCGCCTCCTCGCCCGCATAACGACCTTCGAGCGCGCGGTCGAGATCGCCTTCGGCCAGATCCGCCATTACGGGGGCGACAACCCGGCCATCCTCGCGCGGCTGCTCGACTCGTACGAGCGTCTCGGAGCGCTGGTCCTGCCCGGGCGCCAAGAGGTGCTGGTGCGTGAGGCCGAGCGCACGCTCGAGCGGGGACGCCTGGCTGGCCTGCCCCCCGGCGCTCGGCAGGCGCTCGAGCGGCGCGGCGCCGGCTGCCTCGAAGCGCTTCGGCAGCCATCCGCTCGATCGACAGCTCCGCTCGCCACGACCGTGGCAACCGGCGAGCGCTCGCGCGCCGCTCCGGCGCTGACCCACCCCTCGGACCGGTCCGCCTAGCGAACGTCGGCTTGCGGGACCTCGGGGTGCGTCAGCGAGTACACGTACGCCGCGACCGCTCGCAGCTGCTCTTCCGTGAGCGCGGCGCCGCCCATCGGCGGCATCGGTCCCGGCGCCTGCACAGGCTGCGCGACACCCGCGCGGATCGTTCCCAGGATGCCGCCGTAGCTGCCGTCGCTATGCAGCCACTGCGCATCCGTGAGGTTCGGACCGAGGTTGCCGGGGCCGCCGGTAGCGTCCATCCCGTGGCACGTGTAGCAGATCGCGTTCGCCTGGCGGCCGTGATAGAGCTCGTTGCCGAGCGCGACCATGTCCGCCGTGATCCCGGCCGGGCTGGCCGAGTCCGCCGCGACAGAGGTGGCCCCGGCAGCGGTCTCGCTCGGGGCCTCCACATCGCCCTCACCCCCGCCGCCGCACGCCGCCGCGAGCAGGGCGCCCGCGAGCGACAGGCGGCGCAGTCGCCTTGTCATGGGATCTCGTCCGTGAAGTGATCGGGGCGCCACTCGTCATTATCCGTGCCGGGCACGCGCGCGTCCTCGGTGGCGCACGGCAGACACGGCCGCTATTCCTACTGCATACGAACTCGGCCGCGCCCGTCCGGGGCGCTCCGCTCCTCCCGTTCTCCGATTTCATGCTCCGTTCCCTGCGCCCGTTCGTGGTCCTCCTGCTGCTCGTCGCGAGCCCGGCGGGGGCGCAGGAGCGCATCGCCGATCGCTACCGCGAAACCGCCGATCGCCTGATCGGCGCTGCAGTGGGAGACAGCGCCGCGTTCGCCCGCCTCACGCTGCTCACCGACGCGTTCGGCCATCGTTTCAGTGGCTCGGAGTCCCTGGAGCGCGCCATCGACTGGATCCTGGCCGAGATGCGCGCCGATTCACTCGAGAGCGTGCGCGGAGAGCCGGTGATGGTGCCGCGGTGGGTGCGCGGCAGCGAGTCGCTGCGCCTCGTGTCGCCGCGGCCCCGCGCGCTCCCGATGCTCGGCCTCGGGGGCAGCATGGCGACGCCGCCGGAGGGCATCACGGCCGACGTGCTGGTCGTGGGCTCGTTCGATGAGCTCCGCGCACGCGCGAGCGAGGCGCGCGGCAAGATCGTCCTGTTCGACGTGCCGTTCACCACCTACGGCCAGACCGTTGCCTATCGAGCGAGCGGCGCCGTGGAAGCGGCCCGGGCCGGGGCCGTGGCGAGCCTGGTTCGTTCGGTGACGCCGTACTCGCAGCAGACGCCGCACACCGGCGGCATGCGGTACGACTCCGCGGTGACGCGCATTCCCCACGCCGCCATTACGGTGGAAGACGCGATGATGCTCCGCCGGATGCAGGAGCGCGGCGAGCGCGTGCGCGTCACCCTCACGATGAGCGCCCGGACCCTGCCCGACGTACCGTCGCGCAACGTGGTCGCGGAGATCCGCGGCTCCGAGCGCCCGGACGAGGTGGTGGTGCTCGGCGGGCACATCGATTCGTGGGACGTGGGCACCGGGGCGATGGACGACGCCGGCGGGAGCGTGGCTGCCTGGGAGGCCGTGCGGCTGATGAAGGCGCTGGGTCTCCGGCCGCGGCGCACCGTCCGGGT
Organism: Gemmatimonadaceae bacterium; assembly: GCA_035461825.1. Classification (GTDB taxonomy): domain Bacteria; phylum Gemmatimonadota; class Gemmatimonadetes; order Gemmatimonadales; family Gemmatimonadaceae; genus JALZIF01. The sequence continues at coordinate 3,209 of DATHUW010000002.1, read as the reverse complement.
CGTGCTCTGGACGAACGAGGAGAACGGGCTGCGCGGCGCGAACGCCTATCGAGACGCGCATCGCGACGCGCTCGACCGTCACGTGCTGGCCATCGAGTCCGACGCCGGCGTGTTTCGACCGACCGGATTCGGCTTCACCGGCAGCGATTCCGCTTTCGCCATTGTCCGCGAGATCGGATCGCTGCTGGCGTCCATCGGCGCGGACACCATCACCCGCCCGGGCGGCGGCGCCGATATCGGGCCGATCATGGCGCTCGGGGTTCCGGGAATGGGGCTGCAGGTGGATGGCACTCGCTATTTCTGGTATCACCACACGGACGCGGACACGATCGACAAGCTCGATCCGGCCGAGGTGGCGCGTTGCGTCGCCGCGCTGGCGGTGATGGCGTTCATCGTCGCCGATCTCCCCGAGCCGCTCCCCCGTGGCACTCCCTAGACAGGCCCCCATGTTCCCACGCCGTCTCCGCCGATATCCGCTTCTCACGCTCTGCGCCGCCGTGGCCTGCGGCCCCGCGTACGTGCCGCCGGCGCCTGCGCCCCTGCCGGCGCCCGCGGTCGAGCCGGCTCCAGCGGGCGGGCTCGCGCCTGACGAGCTCGGACCCGCTCCCGCGGGGACGGCGCTGCCGCAGCCGCTGCCGCGCGAGTTCCGCGCGGCCTGGGTTGCGACCGTCGGCAACATCGACTGGCCGTCGCGTCCGGGCCTGACGAGTGAGGCGCAGCAGGCGGAGCTCATCGCCATTCTCGATCGAGCGGCGGCGCTCAACCTGAACGCCGTCATTTTTCAGGTGCGGCCGGCCAGCGACGCCTTCTACGAATCCGCGCTGGAGCCCTGGTCGGAGTGGCTCACCGGCGAGATGGGGCGCGCGCCCGCGCCGTTCTACGATCCCCTGCGGTTTGCCATCGACGAAGCGCATGCGCGCGGACTCGAGTTACACGCCTGGTTCAACCCCTTCCGTGCGCGCACGCCGAGCCCGCGCCCGGCGTCTGGCCGCCACGTGTCGCGCCGGATGCCGCAGTCGGTGCGGCGCTACGGCGAGCTACAGTGGCTCGATCCGGGCGATGGAGCGGTGCAGCGGCACGTGCTCGAGGTGATCGCCGACGTGGTGCGCCGCTACGATGTCGATGGCGTCCACATCGACGACTACTTCTATCCGTACCGCGAGCGCGACCGCCGCGGACGCGTGGTGGAGTTCCCCGATGGCGAGACCTTTGGGCGCTATGCCCGGGGCGGCGGGCGCCTGGCACGCGATGACTGGCGGCGCGAGAACGTAAACCGGTTCGTCGAGCAGCTCTACCGCACGGTGAAGCACGAGAAGCCGTGGGTGAAGGTCGGCATCAGCCCGTTCGGGATCTGGCGCCCCGGGTACCCCGCCGGTGTCGCGGGGCTGGACGCCTATCGCGAGATCTACGCCGACGCGAAGCGGTGGGTGAACGAGGGGTGGCTGGACTACGTGACGCCGCAGCTCTACTGGCGCGTGAGCGCTCCCGCCCAGCCGTACGACCGCCTGCTCGGTTGGTGGATCGGGGAGAATTCGCACGGCCGGCACGTCTGGCCGGGCAACTACACGAGCCGGGTCGGCGATGCGACCGCGCAGTGGGAGGCCGATGAGATCCTCGAGCAGATCCGCATAACGCGAGATGCGGACGGCGCGCTCGGCAACGTGCACTTCAGCATGCGCGCGCTGATGGAGAACCGGCGCGGCCTGGCCGACTCGCTCAGCGGGGGGCCATATGCGGAGCCCGCGCTCGTGCCGCCCACCCCGTGGCTCGACGCCCGGATCCCGGTCGCGCCGTCGCTCGCCGTGGCGGAGGATGCGAGCGGCCGCTCGCTGGTCATCGAGCCGGGCGATGATGCGGCGGTGCGCTTCTGGATCGTGCACCTGCGCAGCGGGGCGTCGTGGCATCTCATCCCGCTCGCCGGCGACCGGCGCCGGCTCCCGCTCGCGCCCGGCACCGACCGCGCGGTGGTGTATGCGGTGAGCCGCACCGGCGTCGAGGGCATGTGGGCACCGGCGGACATCCCGGAGGTCGTCAGGCGGGCCACCTCGTCGGACCGGTGATCGCGCGGCCGCGCCGCGCCGCCGCGGCGGCGACCGGGCTCGCGCTGCTGTGCGCCGCCGGCGTGGGGGCGCAACTGCCCGACCGGGCGCGCCCGCATCTGGACTGGCGCACGACGTCCACCGCCCACTTCGCGTTCCATTACCCGGCGGAGATGGAGCGCTGGACGCTCGATGTCGCCCGCCGGATGGATGCCGTGCACGAAGCCGTCTCTCGCTATATCGGCTGGTCGCCCGCGACGCGCATTCACGTCATCGTCGACGATCCGACGAACAGCTCGAACGGATCCGCGTGGCCGGTGCTCGGTGCGCCCTCCATCCTCCTCTGGCCCACGCCGCCCGACCCGACGTCCACCATCGGGCACTCGCGCGGGTGGGGTGAGATGCTCGCCGTACACGAGTACGCGCACCTCGCGCACCTGACGAGGCCTTCGCGCAATCCGCTCCGCGGGTTTCTCTTCTCGCTGCTGCCGGTCACGCCGAGTCCGGTGTCGCTCAAGGCGCCGCGCTGGGTATTCGAGGGGTACGCGACGCTCGTCGAGGGGGCGTTGACGGGGAGCGGCCGGCCCTACGGCACGGTGCGGCCGGCCATGCTCCGCCAGCGCGCGCTCGAGGGCCGGCTGCCGAGCTACGGGCAGCTCGACGCGTTGGAGGGTTATGCCGGCGGCGCGATGGCCTATCTGGCGGGGTCCGCCTATCTCGAGTGGTTGGCGGCGCGCGCCGGCGACTCCGCGATGGTGCACCTCTGGCGGCGGCTCAGCGCCCGCCACGACCGCGGATTCGCCGAGGCGTTCGCTGGCGTGTTCGGCGACTCCCCGCAGACATTGTACGGACGCTTCACCGCCGAAGTGACCGCCGAGGCGATGGCGGTGGAGGACACGCTGCGCGCCGCCGGTCTCGTGTCGGGCGACACGTTGCTCGCGCTGCGCTACGGCACCGGCGCTCCGTCGGTTTCGCCTGACGACTCGCTCATCGCGGCGGTCGTGCGGTCGCGGGACCAGCCGCCGCGGCTCGTCGTATGGGAGACGGCGGTGGACACGGCGGCGGTGCGCCGGATGCGGCTGGCGCGCGAGCGTCTGCTTCGCGCCGACCCCGACGACGTGCCGCCCGTGCAGGCGGGGCCGCGACCGCGCCGCGCGGGCGCGCGGCGCG
>DATHUW010000001.1:0-2557 GCA_035461825.1 Gemmatimonadaceae bacterium | reverse complement strand
CCTGCGCCTTCGCTTCGGCGGCCATGGTCTGCCCGCCCCAGAGGCCCTGTTCCTCACCCGAAAGTCCGACGAAGATGATGCTGGAGCCGAAGCGATGCTTCGCGAGCAGACGCGCGGCCTCGATGACGCCGGCCATGCCTGACGCGTTGTCGTTGGCGCCCGGCGCATCGGACTGGCCGTCGAAGGTGTTCGACGCGCGCGAGTCGATGTCGCCGCTCATGATCACGTAGCGGTTCGGGTTCTGCGTGCCGCGCAGCGTCGCGATGACGTTGACGACGTTGACGCGCCGTTCGCCCTCGCCATGCATGGCCTCCTGGAAGCGCACCTCGAGGCACCCGCCGCAGGCCTGGGAGATCCGGTCGAACTCGTCCTTGATCCAGCGCCGGGCGGCGCCGATGCCGCGTGTGGCGGAGACGGTGTCGCTGAAGGTGTTCCGCGTGCCGAACCCCGCCAACCTTCGAATGTCCGCCTCGATCCGCTCCGGCGACGACTCGGCGACGATCTGATAAATGCGGGGATCGACCGATGGGGGAGGAGCGGGGAACTGCGTCGCCTCGCTGGCGCCCTGACTTCGCTGTTGTGCGGCGAGCGGAGCGGTCGCTAAGACGATCAAGCCGAGGACGTGCGAGATGCGACGCTGGCGGAAGGTCATCGGGTCCGGTGGAGGCGGGTCGCGGGCGCAGAGAAATGGGCGCCTAAGTCGTTCGGCGGCAACTCTTTGATGGTTACGGGGCCGACGGGTGCCGCGTTGAGGGCCGCGCGGGTCGTGAGAGCCAGGGAAAGTGCATGGCGGGCGGGGGTGACCGCAATCTGTGCCGCAGATTCCCGCGTCATCCGCGCCTGATTCGCACGGTCGACACACCTTCGGAAACTAGGGGCTCGACGCCCGCGTTGCCGTCGCCAGCTCAGGAATGGCCATGGTCCCGACCGTGCCCGGCGCCGCGGTCAGCCGCCGATGATAGTCCACCTGGCCGAGGTGGTAGCCGAGGTGCACCGCCAGATGGATGACGAAGTCGTCGGTGCGTACGCGAGCACCGCCGGCCTCGATCGGGAACGGCTCCGCCCACTGCTCCTCCGTCAGCGCGGGGAGGGTCGCCTCGACCATGGCGATCGTCGCGTCGATCGACGAGCCTAACTCCGCGCGCGACGTTCCTCGCGTGGCGAACTCGGCGTCGCGGTTGCGGACATAGCCGGTCCGCCCGAGTTGCGCCCCGATGAAGTGATTGATGTTCCCGACGAGGTGCAGCCCGAGCGTGCCGGCCGAGTTCGCGATGCCTGGCGGCACCGCCCACACCGATTCCTCGTCAGGGTAGGCGTCCAGCTCGCGCCGGAGCGCCCGCAGATCCCTGACGATGATCCGCGCGACGATGTCGCCGAGCTTCGCCATCGTCAGGGCGTGGGATGGGCCGCGACCCCCATCTGATCCAGCATCCACGCGTAGTCGAGCGCGATCTCGCGCAGCCGGTCGTAGCGCCCGGAGGCGCCGCCGTGCCCCGCGCCCATGTTCGTCACCAGCAGCAGTGGATTCGAGTCGGTCTTCATCGCCCGCATCCGCGCCACGTACTTCGCCGGCTCGTGGTACATCACCTGGCTGTCGTTGAACGACGTCTTGACGAGGATCGCGGGATAGGCATTGCGCGCGATGTTGGTGTAGGGATCGTACGCCTTGATCCACCGGTACTCGTCAGGCTTCTTGGGGTTGCCCCACTCCTCGAACTCGCCGACGGTGAGCGGCAGCGTCTCGTCGAGCATCGTATTGATCACGTCCACGAACGGCACGTGGTTCACGACGGCCCTGAACAGGTCGGGTCGAAGGTTGGTCACCACGCCCATCAACAGGCCGCCTGCGCTCCCGCCCTCGATCACCAGCCTGCTCTGCGCTCCGTAGCGCTCCCTGACGAGATGCTCGGCCACCGCGATGAAGTCGGTGAAGGTGTTCATCTTGTGCTGCATGCGCCCGGCGTCGTGCCACGCCTTGCCCATGTCGCCGCCGCCGCGGATGTGCGCCGTCGCCACCACCACGCCGCGGTCCAGCAGGCTCAGGCGATTCGACGAGAAGCCGACGTTGCGCGATGCGCCGTACGACCCGTACGCGCCGAGGAGCATCGGCGCGGTGCCGTCGCGCCGCGTGGACTTCCGGTAGACGAGCGACACCGGGATCTTCGTTCCGTCCTTGGCCGTCGCGAACACGCGCTCGCTCGCGTACTGCGTCCGGTCGTAGCCGCCGAGCACCTCCTGCTCCTTGAGCAGCGTGCTCTTCCCCGTGCGCGTGTCGTAGTCGAACACGGAGCTGGGCGTCACGAACGACTCGTACGAGTAGCGGAAGAGCGGCGAGTCGTACTCGCGGTTCACCGACGGGAACGCCGAATAGACCGGCTCGGGGAAGGGGATGTCCACGCTCTGGCCCGACGCGTACTGCCGGATCCGGATGCGCGGCAGTCCGTTCGCGCGCTCGTACAGCACGAGGTGGTTCGCGAACGCCGTCGCGTCCTGGAGCATCACGTCGGAGCGGTGCGGGATCACCTCCGTCCAGTATTCAGGACCGGGCGTGGCGATC